>NZ_JBVKAK010000001.1:463058-699814 GCF_055639435.1 Streptomyces sp. NPDC039430
CGTACACCCTTTTCCCCTCGGCCTCCCTTCCTCCCCACCCCCTTCCCTCCCCCCGTCTTTTTCTGAGAGGAGGCGGAGACCACGCTTGTGCCCACCCCCCCCCCCCCCCCCCCCCCACGGTCCGGCCGGAGCCGGCTCACCCGGCCGGGTTCACCCGACGAGGCTCACTTGATGCGGCTCACTTGATGCGGACGACCTGCGGGTCGTGGTCGCTCGCCTGGTCGGCGAACTCCGCGTTGATGTGCACCACGTCGTAGTCGGGCTTCTTGATGGCGGGGCTGACCAGGATGTGGTCCAGGGTCTGCGAGTTGCCGTCGTAGACGTAGCTGTAGCGCTCGTTCTCCGGCAGCTTGTCCATCAGGTCGATGAGGACGCCGCCCCGGGTGAGGGTGGTGAGCGGCTTCGAGAACTGGTAGTCGTTCAGGTCGCCGAGGACGACGACCTTGGCCTTCTTGTCCTTGGCGAGCAGGCCGGAGACGAAGTCGTGGACCTCCGTCGCCTGGGACAGGCGCTGGGTCTCGGAGCCGAGGGTCGGCGGCTGGAAGACGCCGTGCGTCGGCTGGTCGCCGCCCTTGGAGTTGAAGTGGTTGCCGATCACGAAGACCTGCTCGCCGCGGAAGGTGAACTCGCCGACCAGCGGCTTGCGGCTGCTCTTCCAGGCGTCCGAGGCCGGGTTGATCCGGCCCGGGGACACGGACAGCGTGATGTCCTTGCCGTGCTTGCCGGTGGTCACGACCTCGGTGGCGGTGGTGGCGTCGCCGCCGGGCCGGTCCACGAAGCCGACCCGCTTCGGGTTGAAGAGGAAGACGTTACGGATGTTGCCGCCCGGCTCACCGCCGTCGGTCTTGTCCGCCGGGTCGACGGAGCGCCAGTCGTACGCCGGGCCGCCCGCCGCCTGGATCGCGGCGACGAACCGCGCGAGGGTCTCGCCCGCGGTGACCGTGCCGTCGTCCTTGGCGCCGTTGTCGTCCTGGATCTCCTCCAGGCTCACGATGTCCGGGGTGGCGAGGTTCTTGACGACGCCCTCGGCCAGCCGGTCGAACTTGGCCTGCGGGTCGGTCGGGTCGAGGTTCTCGACGTTGTACGTGGCGACCGACAGCTCGTCGGCCTTGCCCTTCTTCGCCACCTCCGGCTTGAGACCGCCGGACTTGACCTTGCCCAGGGTGCTCGCCTGAAGGCCGTATCCGCCGTAGCCGGAGTAGTCCAGCGGACCGGCGGTCGTACCGGTCAGGGTGTCGCCCACGTTGGCCCCGGGCTTCTCGCCGGTCAGCGAAGTGACCAGCAGACGGCCCGAGTTCACCTCGTCGTACGAGGGGTAGACGGTGCCGCCGCGCGGGGTCGGGTTCTGCTTGGGCTTGGTGGTGACCCACGTCTCGCCGTACGTGTTGGAGGCGCCCACGACCCGGCTGTCGCCGATCCGGATCAGCATGCCCTCACGGGACTCGAACCAGTCCAGGGCGTATCTGCCGGGATTCAGCGCGAGCGGCTCGATGCTGAGCCCCTTCACCTTCGGCGCGTACGTCTCGGGCAGCGTCCTGGAGTCGATCACCTCGGCCGCCGGCAGCGGGGTGCCGGAGGAGAGCACGACGGTCGTCGCGCCGGTCAGCTCGGTGACGGACTGGGCGCCCGAGCTCTGGCCGCCCGGGTAGTACTCGGTGACCTTGGCGGTGACCAGGACCGAGTCGCCGACCTTGACCTGCGGGGTGGCCGAGCCGGTGAAGACGAACACGCCCTCGCTGGTGGCCGGGTCCTTGTCCGGCGCGGTGTCCTGGATCCAGAAGCCGCGCGAGGAGCCGGTGGCGCGGATCGCGGTGACCACGCCCGGCACGTTGGTGACGGTCTTCCCCGCCTGCGGGGAGATCCGGGTGGTGCCCTGGATGTCGTGGATCCGCAGCTCGCCGGGGGTGGTGTTGGTGGGCGAGGGGGTGGGAGTCGGCTCGCCGCCGCCGTCGCCCGCGCCCGCGCTGTTGCGCGGCGCCGGCGTCGCGCCGCTGAAGTCGGCGGAGTTGGTGTCCGTGTCGGTGAGCGTCGCGTTGCGGGCCACCGAGTGGGTGTTGTCGGCGCCGGTGGCGGGCGAGGCCTCCCGGACGGTGGCGGTGCCGAAGCCGACCAGGTCCTTGATGGTCGTGTCGGCCGCGCAGTCCGCCGCGGTCAGGCAGGTCAGCGGGGTGGTGGAGCGGACGAGCGCGACGGTGCCGCTGCTCGCCGACATGGCGATGGTGCCGGTCGCGTCGGCGGTGGGCAGCGGGGTGTCGCCGCCGGAGCCCTTGGCCTCCTCGACGAGATAGCTGCCACCCGCGGGGATGGCGCCCTTGATCTCGGTGACCTGCCACTTGGAGCTGGAGGTCGGCGAGCCGCTCAGGTACTGGACGGACCAGCCGGTGAGGTCGAAGGGACCGTCACCCGCGTTGCCCAGCTCGATGAAGTCGCTGGTCAGAGTGGCACCGGAGTTCCCGCCGCCGCCGTAGACCTCGGAGATGACGGCGTCCGGGGACGGCGTCGCCTGAGCAGTGAACGGCAGCACGATGAGCGATCCGGCCAGGCCGACGGGGAGCGCCACGGCGATCGCCTTGGCACGCCGGCCACGCAGGGCCGGGGGTATGGATGGGGACACGGTCAGCTCTTCCTTGCGAACGTGATGTGTGGGAGACGTGCGAGACACACGAGACGTATGAGAAGCGCACGAAGTATGAGAACCCTGAAAGTCGGCTCAAGATACGCGCGTAGACAGAGCCGCAACAAGACTCCGCGGCCACCAAATGACAAGTGTTTCCCGACTGTTCGCCGGATTTAACCTGGTTGTCGGAGAACAGGTCGCGTCTCGGGCATCGGGCCGGGCGCGGCGCCGGGAACACCGGGCCGTCCGCGAGGGCCGCTCCCCGGGCATCCTGCCGGGGAAGGGGGAACGGAGGCCGGTAGAGTGGGCGAGTCGTCATCATGCCCGTATGGGGGGAAGCCGGTGCGAAACCGGCGCTGACCCGCAGCCGTGAGCCGCCTTCCCCGGCGGCGAGCCGGAATGCCCCGTACGCGGTCGTGACCGGCTCGTGCCATCGGAAGCCGCCGGTGGCCGGCATCGTCGAGGAATACGCTGCCGGGAGGGGCCGCTGGTGTGCCCGCGCCCGGCTCCCGCAGGAGAGGCCCCGCCCGCCATGACCACCGTTCGCCGCTGCGCAGCGGCGCTCGCCGCATCCGCCGTGCTCTGTGTGGCGCTCGCTCCGGCCGCCGTCGCGGGGGGCGATGTGCCGGCCGCCCCCGGCGCGTCCCCGTCCGCCGATCCGGCGCCCGCTCCCTCACCGGCCGAGCCGTCTCCGGCCGCGCCCGCGCCTGTGAAGCTCCCGCCGGGCCTGTACGGCGACAAGGACCCGACGTACGACGGGGTCTGGCGGCAGTCGCTCGCGATGCTGGGCCAGTTCGCGGCGCATGTCCGGCCCGCGAACCAGGCGGTGGCCTGGCTGAAGGGCCAGCAGTGCGCCAACGGCGCGTTCCCCGCGTACCGTCCCGATCCCGCCAGGCCCTGCGACGCGAAGACGGCGGTCGACTCCAACTCCACCTCGGCGGCCATCCAGGCGCTCTCCTCTCTCGGCGGGCAGCGGCCGGCCATGACCAGGGGCATCGCCTGGCTGCGGTCCGTACAGAACAAGGACGGCGGCTGGAGCTACACCCCCGGCACCCCGAGCGACGCCAACTCCACCTCGCTGGTGATCGGCGCGATGACCGTGGCCGGGGTACGGCCCTCGTCGGTACGGTCCGCCGAGGGGAAGAACGCCTACGACGCGCTGGTGGGGCTGTCGATCCCGTGCGGCACCGCGTCGGGCGCGGACGCCGGTGCCTTCGCCTACCAGCCGGACGCGGCCGGGAAGCTGTCCGCCAACGACGACGCCACCGCCGCGGCCGTGCTCGCCGGGGTCGGCAAGCGGCTGGTGAGCGGTCCCGTGAAGGCGGGCCCCGCGCCGTCCTGTGTCCCCGAGGCCGACCTCTCGCCGGAGCGCGCGGCCCGTAACGGCGCCGCCTATCTGGCGTCCGTCCTCGCGGCCACCGGCCATCTCGACCAGCCGCCGATGCCCGGCGCCGACGACAGCGCGCCGCTGCCCGATTTCGGGAACACGGCGGAAGCGGTCGTGTCCCTGACGGCCACCGGTTACGGGGACCAGGCCAACCGGGCGCTGGAGTGGCTGAAGCAGAACAGCGGCGCCTGGGCGCAGGAGAACGGCCCGGCCGCCTACGCGCAGTTGATCCTGGCCGCCCACGCCACGGACACCGATCCGCGCAACTTCGGCGGGATCGACCTCGTGGAGCGGCTGAACGCGACCGGCCCCGCGCCGAAGGCCATCGCCGTACCGGCCTCGCCCGCCGCAGCGGCGAGCACGAGCGTCGACGAGGGCGGCCGCGCCGTCCTGTGGCTCATCGTGATCGGGCTGGTCGTGGCCGGCTACATCGGCTTCCGGATCAGTGTCCGCGGAAAGACCGCCCGGCCGTGATACGCGCCCGTGCCTCCGCCGCCTCCGCCCCGGTAGGTCTCCGTACCGTCGTCTGTCTGGTGGTTCTCGCCCTCGGCGCCGTCGTCGCCGGGGCGGGGACGTCCCAGGCGGCCGGTTACCGCTACTGGTCGTTCTGGGAGAGCGACGGCGCGAAGTGGACGTACGCGAGCCAGGGCCCGGCGACGGCGCGGCCCGCCGACGGCGCGGTCAACGGCTTCCGCTTCGCGGTGAGCGCGGACAGCGCGGACGCGGACCGGCCGCGCGGGACACCGGACTTCGCGGCGGTGTGCGAGGGCACCCCCGCGCGGGACGGCCACAAGCGGATCGCCGTCGTCATCGACTCCGGTACGGGCGCCGACGCCCCGGACGGGGAGCAGCCGCCCGCGCTCCGGGCGGAGTGCGCCCGGGTGGGCGAGGACGCGACAAGCGCGGAGGCGCTGGCGGCGGTCGCGAAGCCGCTGCGCTACAACAGCGAGGCGCTGCTCTGCGCCATCTCCGGATATCCGGCGTCGGGCTGCGGCGAGCAGGTGGCGGGCGGCGGGGCGCCGCGGGATCCCTCCGGAACGCCGGAGCCTTCCGGAACGACCACGCGGACGTCCGCGCCGGCGGCGGGCGGTACGAGTGACGGAGAAGGCGGCGGCGGTCCGTCGGCCGGACTCTTCGCCGGAGCCGCCGCCGTGGTCGTCCTCGCCGCCGCCGGTCTTCGGCAGGCCCGCCGTCGGCGCGGATGAGCGCCATGAGCGGTACGAGATGAGTCCTGCGCGATGAGCCACACCCCACGTCGGGGCGCAGCCGCCTCCCGCCTGTCGCCTCCGCTCCGCGCGCCGTCGCTCCGCGCGCCCGGGGCGAACCGCTCCAACGCCCTGCACGCCGGGGCCTGGTGGCTCTGGGCCCTCGGGCTGGCCGTCGCCGCGTCCCGTACGACCAACCCGCTGCTGCTCGGCCTGCTGGTCGGGGTCGCGGGCTATGTGGTGGCGGCCCGCCGTACCGACGCGCCCTGGGCCCGTTCGTACGGCGCGTTCATCAAGCTGGGGCTCGCCGTGATCGTCATCAGGCTGCTCTTCTCGGTCGTCCTCGGCTCTCCCGTCCCCGGTGAACGCCTCCTCGTCACCCTGCCCGAAGTACCGCTCCCCGACTGGGCGGCGGGGGTACGGATCGGTGGCCGGGTGACGGCCGAGCAGCTGGTCTTCGCGCTGCACGACGGCGCGAAGCTGGCCACGCTGCTGATCTGCGTGGGCGCGGCGAACGCGCTCGCCAGCCCGGCCCGGCTCCTCAAGTCGCTGCCGGGCGCGCTGTACGAGGCCGGGGTCGCCGTCGTCGTCGCCATGACCTTCGCGCCGAACATGGTCGCCGACGTCGGGCGGCTGCGTACCGCCCGCAGGCTGCGCGGCCGGCCCACCGGCGGCGTCCGGGCGGTGCTCCAGATCGGACTGCCGGTTCTGGAGGGCGCGTTGGAGCGTTCGGTGGCGGTCGCGGCGTCGATGGACGCCCGCGGCTACGGGCGTACGGCCGAGGTGCCGCGCGCCGTACGGCACACCACCACCGCGCTCACGCTCGGCGGGCTGCTGGGCGTCTGCGCCGGTTCGTACGCGCTGCTCGCCGCCGAGGGCGCGGGCTACGGGCTGCCGCTGCTGGCCGCCGGGCTCGCCGCCGCGCTGGCCGGGCTGCGGCTCGGCGGCCGGCGCTCGGTCCGTACCCGCTACCGCCCCGACCGCTGGGGCGTCCGCGCCTGGCTGGTGGCCGGGTCGGGCGCGGCCGTGGCGGCGCTGATGATCCGGGCGGGGGCCGTCGATCCCGCGGCGCTGCACCCCGGTGTCGTCCCGCTGGTGGCGCCGGTGCTGCCCCTCTGGCCCGCGGCGGGGACGCTGCTCGGGCTGCTGCCCGCGTTCGTCGCGCCCGTACCCACCCCCTCCCCCGCGGAACCTCCCGCACAGAGAAAGTCGGCGCCGTGATCCGGTTCGAGCAGGTGTCGGTGACGTACGGCGATGCCCGGTCGCCCGCGATAGCGGGGGTCGATCTCACCGTGCCCGAGGGCGAACTCGTCCTGCTCGTCGGCCCCTCCGGAGTCGGCAAGTCGACTTTGCTGGGGACGGTGTCCGGGCTCGTCCCGCACTTCACCGGCGGTCTGCTGCGTGGCCGCGTGACCGTCGGCGGCCGGGACACCCGTACCCACAAGCCGCGCGAACTCGCCGATCTGGTCGGCACCGTGGGCCAGGACCCGCTGGCGCACTTCGTCACCGACACCGTCGAGGACGAGCTGGCGTACGGCATGGAGTCGCTGGGTCTGGCGCCGGATGTGATGCGGCGCCGCGTCGAGGAGACGCTCGACCTGCTGGGCCTGGCCGAGCTGCGCGACCGGCCGATCAGCACGCTCTCGGGCGGGCAGCGGCAGCGCGTCGCGATCGGTTCCGTACTGACCCCGCACCCCAGGGTGCTGGTGCTCGACGAACCGACGTCGGCGCTCGACCCGGCGGCGGCCGAGGAGGTCCTCGCCGTGCTGCAACGGCTGGTGCACGATCTCGGTACGACGGTCCTGCTCGCCGAACACCGGCTGGAGCGGGTGGTGCAGTACGCGGACCAGGTCATCCTGCTGCCGGGCCCGGGACAGCCCCCGGTCGTCGGGGACCCGGAGCGGATCATGGCGGTGTCGCCGGTGTATCCGCCGGTGGTGGCGCTGGGCCGGCTGGCCGGCTGGCGGCCGCTGCCCCTGTCCGTACGGGACGCGCGGCGCAGGGCGGCGGGTCTGCGGGAGCGGCTGGCGGGACGGGAGCCCGAGCCGGTGGGGGGTACGGGGACGGTCGCTCCCCCGGCGGCGACGGCCCCCCGTACCCCGCTCGGCAGACTCCTGCGCCGCCGTGTGACGGCGGAGCCGGAGAGCGCCCCCGACCGCACCGGCCCGCTCGCCGTCGTGACCGGTCTCGCCGTGCGGCGCGGCCGGACCGAAGCGCTGCGCGAGGTGTCGCTGACCGTCGCGCCCGGCGAGACCGTCGCGCTGATGGGCCGTAACGGCGCGGGCAAGTCCACGCTCCTGTCCACCCTGGTCGGGATGGTCGCGCCGGCCGCCGGATCCGTCCTCGTCGGCGACCGCGCCCCGCACCGCACCCCGCCGGGCGAACTGATCCGGCACGTCGGTCTCGTACCGCAGGAACCGCGCGATCTGCTGTACGCCGACACGGTCGCGGCGGAGTGCGCGGCGGCGGACGGCGACGCGGGCGCGGCGCCCGGCAGGTGCCGCGCACTCGTCCATGAGCTGCTGCCCGAGGTCGCGGACGCGACGCATCCGCGCGATCTGTCCGAGGGGCAGCGGCTGGCGCTGGCCCTCGCGGTCGTCCTGACCGGACGGCCGCCGCTGCTGCTCCTGGACGAGCCGACGCGCGGCCTGGACTACGCGGCGAAGGCCCGTCTCGTCGGGGTGCTGCGCGCGCTGGCGGCCGAGGGGCACGCGATCGTCCTGGCGACCCACGACGTGGAGCTGGCCGCGGAGCTGGCGCACCGGGTGGTGATCCTGGCCGACGGCGAGATCGTGGCGGACGGCCCGACGGCCCAAGTGGTGGTCTCGTCGCCGGCCTTCGCGCCGCAGGTGGCGAAGGTCATGGCGCCACGGGAGTGGCTGACGGTGACTCAGGTCCGTACGGCGCTGGCGGCGACGGCCTCCGAGGGCCCGGAGGCCACAGGGGCTTCTGGTGCCCCGGGGCCGGCGGAGGCTTCGGCCCGGGAAACGGAGGGGACGGAATGACGCCGCCGGTCCCCGGGCCGGGCACGCCCCGGACCCGCACACCTTGGGCCCGCGCCTCCCGGGCCCGTACTCCACGCCCTGGCACGCCCCGCGCCCGCACGCCCCGGGCGCGTGCCGTACGGCTCGGCCCTCGCGCGGTCTGCGCGCTCGCTCTCATCGGCGCGATCGGGGTGGTCGCCTTCGGCTGGCCGCTGCTCGCCGACCGCGCGTCCGGACTCGCGCACTCCCAGGACGCGCCGTGGCTCTTCGCCGCGCTGCTCCCGCTCCTCGTCGGCGTCGTCGTCGCGACGATCGCCGATTCCGGGCTGGACGCGAAGGCCGTGGCGATGCTGGGGGTGCTGGCCGCCGTCGGGGCGGCGCTGCGGCCACTGGGGGCCGGTACGGCGGGACTTGAGCCGATGTTCTTCCTGATGGTGCTGAGCGGCCGGGTCCTCGGACCGGGGTTCGGCTTCGTACTCGGCTCGGTCACGATGTTCGCGTCCGCGCTGCTCACCGGCGGGGTCGGGCCCTGGATGCCGTTCCAGATGCTGGCGATGGGCTGGTTCACCATGGGCGCCGGACTGCTGCCGGGCCCCGACCGGCTGCGGGGCCGCGCCGAGTTGCTGATGCTGGCGCTGTACGGGGCGTGCGCGGCGTTCGCGTACGGCACGGTCATGAACCTCCAGGGGTGGACCTATCTCGGCGGGCTCTCGTCCGGTGTCTCCTTCCAGCCGGGCGATCCGGTCCACGACAATCTGGCGCGCTTCCTGGCGTACTGCGCGGCGACGTCGTTCGGCTGGGACCTGGGCCGGGCGGCGCTGACGGTCGTCCTGACCCTGACGATCGGCGCGACGGTGCTCAAGGCGCTGCGGAGGGCGACGCGCCGGGCCGCGTTCGAGGCGGAGGCGCGGTTCGAGGACCCGGCGGCCGGGGCCTGAGCCCGGTGCGCGCGCTCGCGCGCTCGGCACGGTCCCCGGCCAGGGGCCTCAGCCGGCCGGGGCCCGCCGCTCCGCGCCGTCGTCCGTACCACTCGTACCACTCGTACCACTCGTACCGACGCGTCCGGCGCGTCCCTCCCCCTCCGGGAACGGATCCGCCTTCGCGGGCGCCGTCGCCCGTGGCAGCAGCTTCCGGGGGCCCGCCAGCAGATACGTCAGCCCGAAGCCGGCCCCCACCACCGCCGCGCCGCCCACCGCGTCGAGCACCCAGTGGTTGGCGGTGGCGACGATCGCGCACACCGTGAAGAGCGGGTGGAGCACCCCGAGCAGTTTCATCCACCCCTTCGGCGCCAGGACGACGATCACCACGCCGCACCACAGCGACCAGCCGAAGTGCAGCGAGGGCATCGCCGCGTACTGGTTGGTGAGCGAGGTCAGCGCCCCGTAGTCGGGGTTGGTCAGATCCTGCGGGCCGTGCGCGGTGTCGATGAAGCCGAGGCCGGGCATCAGCCGCGGCGGCGCCAGCGGATAGAGCCAGAAGCCGGCCAGCGCGAGCACCGTGGCGAAGGCGAGCGAGGAGCGCGCCCAGCGGTAGTCCGCCGGGCGGCGCGCGTAGAGCACGCCGAGGATCGCCAGCGGCACCAGGAAGTGGAACGACGAGTAGTAGAAGTTGAAGAAGCTCTCGGCCCACCTCACCTCCACGACCGTGTGGTTGACCCAGCGCTCGATGTCGATCCCGAGCGCCCGCTCGACCGAGAGGATCTGCCGGCCGTGTTCCTCGGCGGTCTCGCGACCGCCCGTCGCGGCGAGCCGGATCTGGGTGTAGACGGAGAAACCGACGCGGATGGCGAGCACTTCGAGCAGCAGGTTCGGCCGGCTGAACAGCCGTCTCCAGAACGGCACCAGCGGGATCCGGGCCCAGCGCGCGGGCACGGGGCGCGCGTACTCGTTCGGGACGGGCTTGTCGAACGACGGCGCGGTACGGGTCAGGAACGGCACCGCGCAGGCCGCCGCGAGTGCCGCGACCAGGGGGGCGTTCTCCCGCAGGGGCACGAGCACGCCCACGTTCGGCAGGAGCATCTTCCCCGGCAGCGTCATCACCAGCACCACCACCGCCGGCCACACCAGCCGGTCCCTGGCCCGGATACCGACCCGGCCGACCAGTGCGGGCAGCACCCACAGCAACTGGTGCTGCCAGGCGGTCGGCGAGACGGCGATCGCGACACAGCCGGTCAGCGCGACGGCCAGCAGCAGCTGCCCGTCCCGCGCGTAACGGACCGCGCGCCGCAGCCCCAGGAAGACGACGGCCGCGGCCAGCACGGCGAACAGCGCCACTTCCAGGGGCCCTTCGAGGCCGATCCTGAGCAGCGCGCCGTGCAGGGACTGGTTGGCGAGACTGTCGGGACGCTCACCGAGGCCCGCCCCCGCCACATGGTGGAACCAGTACGCCCAGGAGTCGCCCGGCATCGCGAGCCACGCCACCGCCGTACCGGCGGCGAAGACCCCGGTCGTGGTCACGGCGGCGCGCTTGCGGCCGGTCAGCCAGAGCAGCGGTACGAAGAGCAGTATGGCGGGCTGGAGCGCCGCGCCGATGCCTGTCAGCACACCGGAGGCGCGCTCGCCCCGGGCGACGAAGCAGCCGAGCAGCACCAGCAGGACGGGGATGATGCTGGTCTGCCCGAGCGAGAAGCTGTTGCGTACGGGCAGCGACAGCATCAGCAGACTGATCGCGACCGGCGCGGCCAGCAGTCCTGTACGGCGCGACACCCGGCCGGGGAGAGCACGGGCCGCGACGAGGCCGAGGGCGACGACCAGGAGGAGCGTCCCGAAGGTCCACGCGATCCCGAGGCTCTGTTCGGCCGAGCGCGCCAGCGGTTTGAGCACGAGGCCGGCGAACGGTGTTCCGGTGAACCTCCCGGTGTCGTACAGCGAGCCCGTCACATGCAGCACACCGTTCTCACCGATCCAGGTCTCCAGATCGGTCAGCCGTTCACCGGGCGGATGCCGGAGCACCGCCGCCGCCTGTCTGACCGCCAGTACGGCGACGACCAGCCAGAGAGCCGCGCGGGCCGCACCGAAACCGGTTCCCGCCGTACCCGCCGCCGCACCGCCGTGCACGCTGTGCTCCGCATTCACCACGCCGCGCCGACCCTCCCGTCCGATAACGCCGTCCCTGAGGCATAGAGCCTCGCACTGCCCCGTCGGGAAGACTCAGGCAACCCCCTCTTCGCCTGACTGTCATCCATGTTTTGTCCTGACGCCCATGATTTCCGGACTTGCGGGGACAACGAGACGGGCCGACGACGGACAATGAGTCCGCTGTCCCTGTCCCCTATCTCCCGTCCCCATCTCCGGTCTCCGGTCTCCGGACTCCGGACTCCGGACTCCGGACCCGGTCACCTCCCGCACCGACGAAAGGCCCCTATGTCCCAGGAGCAGTGGAACGCGGTCGAGCGCTACTTCACCGATCAGCTCGTACCCGCCGACGAAGCGCTCACCGCCGCCCTCGCCGCGAGCGAGGCGGCCGGTCTGCCCGCCATCAGCGTCGCCCCGAACGAGGGCAAGTTGCTGCACCTGCTGGCCCGCGTCCAGGGCGCGCGCAGGATCCTCGAAATCGGCACGCTCGGCGGCTACAGCACCATCTGGCTGGCCCGCGCGCTGCCGGAGGACGGAAAGCTGATCTCGCTGGAGTACGACCCCGCCCACGCGGAGGTGGCCCGCGCCAATCTCGCGCACGCGGGCCTCGACAAGATCGCCGAGGTCAGGACAGGACCCGCGCTGGAGTCGCTGCCCGTTCTCGCGGCCGAGGACGCGGGCCCCTTCGATCTCGTCTTCATCGACGCGGACAAGAAGAACAATCCGCACTATGTGGAGTGGGCGCTGAAGCTCGCGCGTCCCGGCAGCCTGATCATCGTCGACAACGTCGTACGGAACGGGGCGGTCGCCGACGCGGACAGCACCGACGCCGCCGTGCTGGGCACGCGGCGCGCGATCGAACTGATGGCGGAGCACCCGCGGCTGTCGGCGACCGCGGTGCAGACGGTGGGCACCAAGGGGTACGACGGCTTCGCGCTCGCCCGCGTGCTCGACTGACCCGGTCCGGGCGACCGGGCCCCGGGAACACGAGGACGGAGGCGGCGGGCCGTCCCTTGCCCGCCGCCTCCGAGTCTGTTGCCGTCGGCCTCCGCGTCAGCTCCGCAGGAGGTCGCGGTCGCGGCCGACGCGCCGGGGGCGGTCCACCGCGCCGTCCTCGGCGTGGGCGAGGATCAGCCGTTCGAAGAGCGCACGCGCGCCGACGATCGCCTCGCGCAGCTCCTCCGTACTCGCGGCGCGCCCCTCGTCCCCGGCCATGTGACGCAGCACCCGGTATCCGTCCACCTCATGCGGAAGATGGACGGAGAGGGCGTCGAACTGGTCGTCGCGGCGCTCGCCGGCCGGGTAGCCGCGCTCCTCGGCCAGCCGGACCATCAACTCGTCGGCCCCGGTGACCGCTTCACGCGGGGAGTCGACGAAGCGCTCCTGGAGACCGGCCCAGTGGGCCACGTACTGTTCGCGCCGTTCCCCGGCGAGCGTGCGCGGGCGCAGGCCGCCGTGGCGCTCGACCCGTGCGGCCAGTTCACGCTCGGCGGCCTTGGAGTCACCGTCGTGCCGGGCGAGGACGCGCTCGTACTCGGGGCCGAACCGGCGCTTCAGTCCGCCGCGTCCGCTCCTCCTGCCGCGTCCGCCTCCCCTCCTGCCGAGTCCCGCGTACAGGACAGCGGCCACCACACTCACAAGGGCCACGGTCAGGGCTGCGACGATCAGTACGGTGGACATGACTGCCTTCCTGTTCCGGCTCGGCTGGGCCAGGGCTCGTCGTACACGACACGGCACCGTGGGTGACGGATCGCTCTTCCCCTCGGGTTGCCCGGATTCCGGTCCTCAAACAGCCGGGTGACAACAGCGCCGGGCAACGGGCCGCCGGAGGAGGGCCGGACGGGCGCCCGGACAGCCCTCGGACAGCCCGTCGCACGCTCCGTCAGACGGGCGGTCGGGCGACGTGGTCCGACGGGCGTTCGGGCGGGCGCGCGACATGGTCCCCGGGCGGTGCCGGGACGCGTGGCCGTTCGCCGTCCGAGCCGCACATCTCCCTGGTCAGCTCGCGCACCAGCGCCACCAGGTCCGTCGGCCGGTCGGGCCCCCACCAGTCCCCCAGCAGCTCCGACAGGGAATCCTCGCGCGCCTTCCCCAGAACCTCCGCCACCTCCGCGCCCCGGCCGGTGAGCGTCAGCCCCAGCCCCTCGCGCCGCGCCAGGCCCCGGATCTCCAGCTGACGGGACGCGTCGGTGATGGTCCTGAGCGGTACGGGCGTGACATCCGCGAGCAGGGCGGGTTCGACCGAGCCCTGGCGTCTGATGCGCAGCAGCAGCCAACTGGCCGCCGGGAGCAGGTCGAACCCCGTCTTCGCGGTGATCGTCTCGTAGATCCGCCGGTGGCCCTCACGGGTGCCGAGGAGCGACAGGGCGCGGGCGCACTCGTCGCGCGAGGAGCGCTCGACGGGGTTGGACGCCAGGGTCTCGGTGATCTCCGGAGCGGTCACCGAGCCGCGCAGCTTGTCCTCCCTGAGGAACCACGCGACGAGGAAAGCGAGGAGCACGACCGGCACGGCGTACAGGAAGACATCGGTGATGGAGGTCGCGAACGCGTGCAGTACGGGGGGCCGCAGCGCGGCCGGCAGCCGGCCGATGGCGTGCGGGTCGGACGAGATGTCGGCCGGTCCCACACCGGGCGGCAGCGTCTGGCCGGCCAGCGCGGCGCTGATCTTGCCGCTGAGCAGATTGCTGAAGACCGTGCCGAAGATGGCGACGCCGAAGGAGGAGCCGATGGAGCGGAAGAACGTCGCGCCCGAGGTGGCGACGCCCAGATCCTGGTAGCTGACGGAGTTCTGGACGGCCAGCACGAGGATCTGCATGACCAGGCCGAGCCCGGCGCCGAAGACGAAGAGATAGACGCTCATCACCCAGGTGCCGGTGAACTCGGTGAGCTGGTGGAGCAGCAGGAGTCCGACGGCGGTGATGCCGGTGCCGAGGATGGGGAAGACCTTCCAGCGGCCGGTGCGGCTGACGATCTGACCGGAGAGGGTGGAGGTGATCAGCAGCCCGAGCACCATGGGCAGCAGGTGCACCCCGGACAGGGTGGGGCTGACGCCCTGCGCCACCTGGAGGAACGTCGGCAGATAGGTCATCGCGCCGAACATCGCGAAGCCGACGATGAAGCTGATGAGCGCGACGAGCGTGAAGGTCCTGAGCCGGAAGAGCCGCAGCGGCAGTACGGGTTCGGCCGCGCGCCGCTCGACCCGTACGAAGACGGCGAGGAGCAGCAGTCCGAGGACCGCGAGTCCGATGGTCTCGGGCGAGCCCCACGCCCAGGTGGTGCCGCCGAGCGAGGCGACGAGCACGAGGCAGATGGCGACGGACGCGATCAGGAAGGTGCCGAGGTAGTCGATGGTGTGCGCGGTCCTGCGCACCGGAACGCGCAGAACGGCCGCGATGACGAGCAGGGCGACGATGCCTATGGGGAGGTTGACGTAGAAGACCCAGCGCCAGCTGAGCGACTGGGTGAAGAAGCCGCCGAGCAGCGGGCCGAGCACGCTGGTCGCGCCGAACACGGCCCCGAACAGGCCCTGGTACTTGCCGCGTTCGCGTGGCGGGACGATATCGCCGACTATCGCCATCGACAGCACGATCAGTCCGCCGCCGCCCAGCCCCTGGAGCGCGCGGAAGCCGATGAGCTGGGGCATGTTCTGGGCGATGCCGCAGAGCGCGGATCCTATGAGGAAGATGACGATCGCGATCTGGAAGAGCTTCTTGCGGCCGTACTGGTCACCGAGTTTGCCCCAGAGGGGCGTGGCGGCGGTCGAGGCCAGCAGGTAGGCGGTGACCACCCAGGACAGATGCTCCAGGCCGCCGAGGTCGCTGACGATGGTCGGCAGCGCGGTCGAGACGATGGTCTGGTCGAGCGAGGCGAGCAGCAGGCCGAGGAGCAGGGCGCCGATGGCGACGAGAACCCCGCGCGGGTTCTGGCCCTCGCCGGGGACCGGACTCAGGGCCGGGGCACTCACTTCCTGGGCCATGGGGGTATCTCCTTCTGAGCCATGGGGAATCTCCTCGGGTTCGCCGGATCTCCATCCTGGCCGCTTCGCGCCGTTCTGTCCCGTTATGCCGTACTGGGCGACCGCTCCTCACGCGTCTCGCGCGCCCCTCACGCGCGCCGAGGTCCCACCGGGACGCCCGGGCGTCGCACTCCGTTCGGATACGGGCTGCATAATCGGCGGCAGTTGAAGGGGAGGGGACCCACGTTGACCGGACAGCTCTGTCCCGGATGCGGTACGCCGCGGGCCGCGGAAGACAGACCCGGCTGCGACTGCGGGGGCGCGAAAGCGGCGGCGGGGAACGCGGCGGAGCGGGCGGCGGAGATCGCGGCGGCCGAGGATTTCGATCCGCTGCGGATACGGCCGTATGTGAAGTTCGACGCGGAGTCGCAGGCGCCGCGGTCTTTCCGTACGGCGGGCCCGCTGCCGCCGCTCGCGCCGACGGGCGGCACCGCCGCACCACCACACCCGGCACCGGCTGGGACAGGCGAGGATCATCCGGCGCCGCCGCCCGTCCGGCGCAAGCCGTACCGGGCGGTGGCGATCGGCGCCGCGGCGGTGGCGGTGATCGGCACCGTGGCGTTCGCCGGGAAGGTCCTCTCGCAGGACGCCGGAGACGCACGGGCGCGTCCCGACCCGGCGCACACCTGGCTGCCGTCGATGAGCCCGGAGGGCACCTCGCCGCCGGCGACGCCCACCGCGAAACCGACCCCGACCCCGTCGGCGACGCCATCGGCCGCCGCGCCGCCGCCGGCCGCTCCGGCCCCGAGCGCCTCACGGCCGGCCGGCACGAAGGCGGCGTCGCCCTCCGCCCCGAAGCCCGTGAACGAGCCGTCGCGGGAGCCCGAGCGGACAGCGGCGGGCACCTCGCTCGGGCCGGGCGACTCCGGGCCGGAGGTCGTGAGGCTCCAGCGGCGCCTGGCGGAGATCCGGCTCTTCCACGGCGACCCCGACGGCCGGTACGACGACCGCGTTGCGGGTGCCGTCACGCTCTATCAGTCGTACAAACAGATTGACGGTGATCCTCGGGGCGTCTACGGGCCGGACACCCGGCGGGCCCTGGAGGCCGACACCCGGGGTGCCGGTCGCCGCCACTGACCCGCTTTGTATAATGACGAAACAAAGTGGTTCCGCCCGTTCACCCTGACCGACGGGCGGAGCCACTTGTCTCGCTCCCACACCGCTCACACCGCTCACACCGCCCGTTCCGCCCGCCCCGCTCGTCCCGTCCGCCCCGCTCGTCCCGCTTGTCTCTGCTTCCGCGCTCTGGAGTCCGCCGATGACGGCCACCGCTTCCCCCACGACGTCCGTCCTGACCGCCCGCGCCCTCCTGCTCGACATGGACGGCACTCTCGTCAACTCCGACGCCTCCGTCGAGCGCTGCTGGCGTCAGTGGGCGCGTGAGCACGGCCTGGACCCCGAGGAGGTCCTCAAGGTCGTCCACGGCCGCCAGGGGTACGCCACGATGGCCGTCCTGCTCCCGGACCGCCCCATGGAGCAGAACTACGCCGACAACCGCGTCATGCTCGCCCAGGAGACCGCCGACACGGAGGGGGTCGTCCCGATCCCCGGCGCCCCGGCCTTCATGTCCGCCATCGCCGAACTCCCGCACGCCCTGGTCACCTCGGCGAACGTCGCCCTGTCCGACGCCCGGATGACGGCGGCGGCCCTCCCCATGCCCAGGACCCGCGTCACGGCCGAGAACGTCAGCGCCAGCAAGCCGCACCCCGAGGGCTTCCTCCTCGGCGCGGCGACCCTCGGCTTCGCGCCGGAGGACTGCGTGGTCTTCGAGGACTCCGAGGCCGGCATCGAGGCGGCACGGGCCGCCGGCATGCGCGTGGTGGGCGTGGGCCCGCGCGCGAAGTCGATGTCACCGGACGCGCATGTCGAGGACCTCACCCGGCTCCGGGTGGAGGCGCTGCCGTCGGGCGAGATCGCGCTGCGCTTCGGCTGATCCGGCCGTTCCGGACCCCATCCGCGGGTCCGGAGCCCGGGTATCGCGCGAGGGTGCGGAACGGGATGGGGAGCGGGATGGGGAGCGGGGCGTGACGCACCGGACTCACCCGTCCCGGTGCAGCCGCCCCCGCGCCACCAGTTCGAGCACCACGCCGACCGCCACCGCCTGCACCGCCATCAGCGCCACCAGCACGAACAGCTGGACCGCCCCCGCCAGTACCGGTGACGCGCCGCCCAGCAGCATGCCCACGAAGGCGCCGGGCAGCGTCACGAGCCCCACCGTCCGCGTCTGATCGAGCCCCGGCAGCAGCGCGTCCGCCGCGGCCGGTCTCGCCACCTCCATCCGGGCGTCACGGTCCAGCAGCCCGAGGGCGAGCCCCGCCTCCACCTCCCCACGCCGGGCGTGCAGTTCGTCGAGCGCCCGCCGGCCGCCCAGCACCGTCGCGGTGAGCGCGCCGCCGATGAGGATGCCGGTGATGGGGATGATCGCGATGCCCTTGGCCGGGACGACCCCCGTGAGCAGCACCACGGTCATGACGGGCGCCACCCCCGCCCCGATCGGCACGGCCGCCCACCACCAGGTCCTGTTGCCGGTGACCCGGCGTCCGGCGGTCCGTACGGCGACGGCGTACATGAGCGCGACGAAGCCGAGCAACGGCGGTACGGCGCCGACCACCCAGCCGATCACCAGGGAGACCACGCCGAGTTGGACCGCGGCCCTGACCCCGGCGACGGCGATCTCGCGGGCCCGGCCCAGTCGCGCGAGCGCGGCCACCGCCACGGCCACGATCAGCAGCGCGCCGAGCACGACCCCGAACGTGATATCGACCCGCAGCAGCACGGGCCCACCCTATGCCGCGCCCGGCCGCGCCACGACGTACCGGCCCGTACGGCGCCCACGCACCGGTACCGCCACCGCCCGCACGCCGCGCCCCGCCCGCACGCGTCGCACCGCCCGCACGCCACGTACCGCACGCCCGCTCCGTACCGCCCGCACGCCCCGCGCGGCCGGCCGCGCCCCGGCGTACCGCCCCGCGCCGATCTCACCAACCTCGCCCGGATAGAACACAATTGCCCACCCCTCAGGAAGAGCCGATTCCCCTGACCCCTTGATGTGACGTGCTCATGTCGTCACTCTGTTACCTGAAGCCCACCTTCCGGAAACCCACCGCGACCACGATGGCGGCCGGGCCCACGGCCCCGCACGGTCCCGTACGTACGGCCCAGGTACCGCATGGCCCAGCCCCCCACGGCTCCACCCGTACCACCCGTACCGCCCCGCATGGTCCCGTCAGGTTCCCCCACTCCAAGGGAGTTCACATGTCCGGTGTCTACGCGCGTCGAATGTCCCGTGCCGGCGTCCTCGCCGCCACGGCCGCACTCGCCACCGCCACCACCCTGCTCACCGCCCCGTCGGCGCAGGCCGCCATGCCCACCCCGGTCAGCGCCTCCACGGCGCGCAGCTACCTCGGCCAGCTGACCGTTCAGGCGGAAGGTTCCTCCAGCGGTTACAGCCGCGACCTGTTCCCGCACTGGATCACCCAGTCCGGCGCCTGCAACACCCGCGAGGTCGTGCTCAAGCGCGACGGTTCGAACGTCCAGCAGGACTCCAGCTGTGCCGCCGTCAGCGGCTCCTGGTACTCCGAGTACGACGGCGCCACCTGGAGCGCCGCGTCCGACGTGGACATCGACCACATGGTGCCGCTCTCCGAGGCGTGGAAGTCCGGCGCGAACAGCTGGAGCACCGCGCAGCGGCAGGCCTTCGCCAACGACCTGACCCGCCCGCAGCTCATCGCCGTCACGGACAACGTGAACCAGTCCAAGGGCGACCAGGACCCGGCCAAGTGGATGCCGTCGCGCGCCGCGTACAAGTGCACCTACGTCCGCGCCTGGGTGCACGTGAAGTACTACTACAACCTGAAGATCGACTCCGCTGAGAAGAGCGCCCTCCAGAGCGCCCTGAACGGCTGCTGAGCAACCACTTCACCCGTCCCGTGGTCCCTCCCGTCGACTCCGTACGGTCGTTCCGTACCGTACGGGGCGACGGAGGAGGCTTTTATGACCCGGCTGCGCCTGGGACCACTGCTGCGGTACGTCGACGGGGACGGCGGCGGCACCGCGACCGTATGGGTCGAGGCCGACCGGCCGTCCACGGCGGAGGTCCGCTGTGAGGACGGCGCGTACGGCACCTCGCGTACGTTCCACATCGCCGGCCACCACTACGCGCTGATCCCGGTGACGGGCCTGGCTCCCGGCACCGACACTCCCTATGAGGTGCTGCTCGACGGCCGCCGTGTCTGGCCGCCCGAGGACTCGCGGTTCCCGCCGAGCACGATCCGCACCCCGGCCGTGCCCGCCGCCGGGCTGCGGGTGTCCTTCGGCTCCTGCCGCTGGGCGTCACCGCCGCACGACGAGCCCGACCCGATCGGCCCGGACGCGCTCGACACCCTCGCCACCCGTATCGCGGGCGACCCCGCCGCCGCGCGCCCCGACGTCCTGCTGCTCCTGGGCGATCAGGTGTACGCGGACGAGACGTCGAAGGCCACGCGGCGGCGGCTGGCCGAGCGCCGCGATCTGAGCGAGCCGCCGGGCGCGGAGGTGGCGGACTACGAGGAGTACACCCACCTCTACGACGAGTCCTGGAGCGACCCGGCCGTACGGTGGCTCCTGTCCACCGTGCCCAGCTGCATGATCTTCGACGACCACGATCTGATCGACGACTGGAACACCAGCGCCGCCTGGCTGGCCGACACGCGGGCGAAGCCCTGGTGGCAGGAGCGGGTCCTCGGCGGCCTGATGTCGTACTGGGTCTATCAGCACCTCGGCAACCTCTCCCCCGCCGAGCTGGCGGCGGACACGCTGTACGCGGAGGTACGCGCGGAACCGGACGGCACGGAGCTGCTGCGGCGCTTCGCCGCCGAGGCCGACCGCGATCCGGCGTGCGCGCGCTGGAGTTACCGGCGCGACTTCGGGCGCACCCGGCTCCTCATGGTCGACTCCCGCGCCGCCCGGGTGCTGGCGGAGCGGGACCGCGCGATGCTGGACGAGGCCGAGGCGCGCTGGGTACGCGACCAGGTGCTGGACGGCAGAAGCCCGAAGGGCGGGGCCATCGCCGACGGGCAGAGCCCCAGGGGCCGGAGCGCGGACGGCCGGGACACGCACAGCGGACGCCCCGACGGCGCGGGCACGCGCGGACCGTACGACCACCTCCTGATCGGCACCTCACTGCCCTGGCTGCTGCCGCCCTTCATCCATGACGTCGAGTCCTGGGACTCCGCCCTCTGCGGCGGCGAACGCGGCCCCCGCTGGGCGCGGTTCGGCGAGCGGCTGCGCAGGGCGGCCGATCTGGAGCACTGGGCCGCCTTCCCCGATTCCTTCGAAGAGCTGGCGGCGCTGATCGCGGAGGCGGGCAGCGGCCCCGACGCCCCGGCGACGGTGTGCGTCCTGTCCGGCGATGTGCACCACGCGTATGTGGCCGAGCCCTCCTGGACGACGGACGGCGGCCCGGACAGCCCCGGCGGCTCGTCCGACAGGCCGGACGGCTCGCGCGGCTCACACGGCCCGGACGGCTCGCGCGGCCCGCACGGCCCCGACGGCTCGCACGGCCCGGACGCGCGGGTCGTGCAGCTGACCTGCTCACCCGTGCACAACTCCATCCCCGGCTATATGAAGCTGGGCTTCCGCTTCGGCTGGAGCGGGCTGGCCAGGCGGCTGGGGCATGTACTGGTCCGGCACGGGCGGGTCGCGCGGTCGTCCGTCAACTGGCGTAAAACGGGCGGCCCCTGGTTCGGGAACCAGCTGATGACCCTGACGCTGCGCGGCCGTTCCGCCGATCTGCGCCTGGAACAGGCCCGCGCGCACGGGCGCGCCTCCGCGGCGGGCCGGACGCCCGGCGCGGAGCTGGTGACCGTACAGGAAAGGTCCTTGACTCCCTGACAGGGCCCCTGACGGCTGTTCGACGCCAGGGGCCCGACGGCGGTTCCCCGTTCCGCCGACAACGTTGCCGTGATCATTCCCACACGGCGTGATGTTTCACCCAAGGGTTCGAACTCGCCATGCACGAGCGGCATGATGAGCGGACTACTCGCTTCCAGTACCCCACCCGCCCCGGGAGTCACAGCTTTGTGCGATGTACGGCAGCCCCTGCCCCGCTCTCTCGCAGTCGTCGGCGCCGGCCCCCGTGGCACCTCGGTCCTCGAAAGACTCTGCGCGTCCGTACCCGAACTGGCTCCGGACGTGCCGCTCACCGTGCATCTGATCGACCCCGCACCCCCGGGCGCGGGGCTCGTCTGGCGCACCGACCAGTCCGCCGAGTTGCTGATGAACACCGTCGCCTCACAGGTGACCGTCTTCACCGACGACAGCGTCGCGTGCGAGGGTCCGATACTCCCGGGTCCGAGTCTGTACGAGTGGGCCGCGTCCCGGCCGGAGGAGCGGCTCGGCGCCGACGACTATCCGAGCCGTGCCGCCTATGGCCGATATCTGGAATGGGCCTTCCACAGGACGGTAGCGAACGCTCCGGCGAGCGTGACGGTCATCGTTCACCGGGCCCGCGCGATCCGGCTCGATGACGACAACGACAGCGTGGCGCGGGACGCGTCAAACCCGTCTGCCTCGGCCGTTTCACCCCAAACACCCGGTAGTTCCACCGCGCACCGGCCCACCCAAACGCTCTACCTCGACGATGGCACGACGATTTCCGGCCTCAGCGCCGTGGTGCTCGCCCAGGGCCATCTACCGGTGGTTTCCGGCCAGACCCAGGCGGCCCTCGCGGAGTACGCGGTCCGTCACCGGCTCCGCTATCTGCCGCCCGCCAACCCCGCCGATGTCGATCTCTCGGCGGTCGCCCCCGGCGAACCGGTGCTGCTGCGCGGACTCGGGCTGAACTTCTTCGATCACATGGCGCTGCTGACGGCGGGCCGGGGCGGCCTCTTCACGCGCGACACCGACGGCGTTCTCGTATACCACCCGTCGGGGCGTGAACCGCAGTTGTACGCGGGCTCACGGCGCGGTGTCCCGTACCAGGCGCGCGGGGACAACGCGAAGGGACCCTCCGGCCGGCATCTCCCGCTGCTGCTGACCCCGGATGTGATCGCGGTGTTCCGCAAACGCGCGGACGAGGGCGACCCGCCGGACTTCCGCCGGGAGATATGGCCGCTGGTCGCCAAGGAGGTGGAGGCGGTCTTCTACGCGGCGGTGCTCCGCACGTCCGCCCGCCCGGCGGGCTCGTCGTGGGAACGCGTCCTCGACCGGTTCCTCGCCGCGCCGCACGGCAGCCCGCAGGAGAGCGCCGTCCTCGACGACGCGGGGATCGCCCCCGCCGAGCGCTGGTCCTGGGACCGGATCTCGCGCCCGTACCACGGGGAGACCTTCCGCGATCCCGCCGATCACCGCGCCTGGCTGCTCGCCCACCTCCGCGAGGACGCGGCCCAGGCGGCGCTCGGGAATGTCGCGGGCCCGGTCAAGGCGGCCCTGGACGTGCTGCGCGATCTCCGGAACGAAGTACGGCAGATCGTGGACCACGCCGGCCTCTCCGGCACCTCCCGGCGCGATCATCTCGACCGCTGGTACACGCCTTTGAACGCTTTCCTCTCCATCGGGCCCCCGCGCCGCCGTATCGAGGAGATGGCGGCCCTGATCGAGGCGGGAGTGCTGGACGTGATCGGCCCGGGGACGACCGTACGGACGGTGGACGGCGTGTTCACCGCCGAGTCCCCCGACGTCCCGGGGTCGCTGATCCACGCCACGACGCTCGTGGAAGCCCGGCTTCCGGAACCGGATCTCAGGCGCAGCTGCGACCCGCTGCTCTCCCGGCTCCTGAAGACCGGTCAGTGCCGGCCGCACCGGGTCGGCGGTTACGAAACCGGTGGGCTGGATGTAACGCGCCGTCCATACCGCCTGATAGACCGTCGGGGGGAAGCCCACCCGCGGAGGTTCGCGCTCGGGGTCCCCACGGAAGGAGTCCACTGGGTGACGGCGGCGGGAGCGCGCCCCGGTGTCGACTCGGTGATGCTCTCGGACTCCGACGCGGTGGCACGTGCCACCTTGCAGACACCGGACATACCGCGCCCCGAATACGCGACGCGAATTGATCCTCAGCTGAATGTTGAACTTGCAAGCATCGATTAGGCGTCCCTAACGTGAGGAAGGAGATTCTCATCGGTCCAGACCAATGATCGAAGGAGTGCACCCCCCATGTACGCACGTCTCAACCACGCCCAGCCCTACGCGCTCGGCCTCTTCCGCGTGGTCGTCGGGCTCCTCTTCGCCTGCCACGGCGCCGCCTCGCTCTTCGGGTACTTCGCCAAGGACACCGTGCCGGCCGGCGCCTGGCCAGGCTGGTACGCCGCCGTCATCCAACTCGTGGCCGGGGCCCTCGTGCTGCTCGGCCTCGGCACCAGAGTGGCCGCGCTGCTGGCCTCCGGCTCCATGGCGTACGCCTACTTCAACGTGCATCAGGCCGACGGCCTCTTCCCCATAGAGAACAACGGTGAACCCGCCGCCATGTTCTGCTGGGCGTTCCTGCTGATCGTCTTCACCGGACCGGGCGCGTTCGCTCTGGACCAGCTGTTCGGCGCGCGCGGCTCCGGGGGCGGGTCCGGGGAGGAGAGGCGGGATCAGCGCGCGGCCGTGGCCGCCTGATCCACACCGGACCCGCCCGGTGCCCGGACCGCCCGCCGGGTCCGGGCACCGGCACACGGGGTCCTCGCCGGGTCCGGCCCGACCCGGTCGATCCACCGCTCCCGCACACGCGTACGCTGGCTGATCCGCAGCCGCCACCGCCGCTCCCCCGCGACACCGAGGCGCTGTCGACGGGACCGGGCGGGAAGTGACGTAGGTGCTGGAGAGTCTGGGGTCGCTGGCGGGCAGCCCGTGGATCTACGCCGTCGTGGCCCTCTCTGTACTGTTCGACGTGTTCCTTCCGGTGCTGCCGAGCGGCGTTCTGGTGATCACGGCCGCCACCGCGGCCGCGGCCGGTACCACCACGGTCGCGGCCAGTACGACCGCGGGCGCGGGCACGGCCGGCACGGTGGCGCAGGTGCCGGAGGAAGTGCCCTCGCTGCTTCTGCTGATGCTCTGCGCGTTCAGCGCGTCCGTACTCGGCGATCTGGCCGCCTTCCGGCTCGCCCGGCGCGGCGGTGAGCGGCTCGGCCGGGCCATCGCCCGCTCCCGCCGCCTGACCACCGCACAGGAACGTCTCGGCGGGGCACTCGCCGGGGGCCGCGGAATCCTGGTCGTCATCGCCCGGTTCGCGCCGGCCGGACGCTCGGTGGTCTCCCTGGGCGCGGGCGCGGCCCACCGCAAGGTGAAGGAGTTCCTGCCCTGGTCGGCGCTGGCGGCCGTCGCGTGGACGGGCTACAGCGCGGGCCTCGGTTACTTCGGCGGCCAGTGGCTCGGGGCGACCTGGATCGGCGCGGGCGTGTCCGTACTGGCGCTGTTCGTGGCGGGCGCGCTCGCCGCGTACGTCATACGGCGCCCGGCGACGGGCCCGGCGACCGCCTAGGACGCCTGAGCTGCCTGAGCGGCGTCGGCCGCGTGGGCCGCCCGAGCGGCCGTACGGGCCGCTCCGCCCCGTACCTCGATCCCCCCGAGCAGCTTCGCGGTCGACTCCGCGATCTCGGCGACGGCCTGTTCGAAGACCTCGCGATTGTGCGCGGCGGGCGCGCGGAAGCCGGAGACCTTGCGCACGTACTGGAGGGCGGCGGCGCGGATGTCCTCCTCGGTGGCCTCTTCGGGGAGGACGGGCGGGCGGAGGGTCTTGATGCTGCGGCACATGGTTCCAGTGTGACCGATGCGGTGTGCGCCCGTCAGGCCCCCGAACAGGACGGTCCTGACCTGCGACGGAAGCGACCATGACGGACGGCGGCGAGCGGGCGCGGACCGGCCGCGGCCGCCCCTCCCGGCATCAGAACGGATCGGAACGGATCGGATCAGAACGGAATCGTGCCGCTGCCCGAAACCCTCAGCCGGCCACTGCCGATGGCCGTATGCGTGGCCACGACGGCGCTCTCCTGGCCGTCGGGGAACCGGATGCGTACGTCGCCGCTGTCCAGCGCCGCTCGCAGGGCCTCCCCCGCCTCCCCGGTCTGTACGCTGCCGCCCCACTGGCGCACCTCGCCCGACAGGCTCGCGCTCAGTGTGGCCTCGACCGCGATCTCGGAGTCACCGGCGACGAGAGTCGCGGGCCCCTGGTAGTTGCTCATGGCCCCAGTGTGCGCCCACGGACGCCGGTCTCTCACCACGTCGGCGCGCGGAGGCGCCGCCAGGGAGCCCGTCAGCCGGGGTAGTGGCTCAGCTCGACGAGATTGCCGTCGGGGTCGCGCACGTACACGCTGACGAACGGCCCCAGCGCACCGGTGCGCTCCACCGGGCCCTCCTCGACAGGGACTCCCCGCACCGCCAACTCGGCGATCACCCGTTCGAGTGGGTCCGCGACCACGAAACAGAGGTCCGCGCTGCCCGGAGTCGGCCGCTCGGCCTTGGGCTCGAACTCGTGGCCCGCCCGATGCAGGTTGATCTTGCTCTGCCCGAAGGCCAGCCCGCGCCGCCCGCCGCCGAACACGACCGGCTCCATACCGAGGACCCGGGTATAGAAATCGACGGTCGCCTCGATGTCGGCGACGGTGAGGACGAGATGGTCGAGACGCTCGACGCGCATGCCTGCCACGCGGCCAGCGTAGCTACCAATCCGGCCGGCCCGCTCAGCTGACGACGGGGCTGCGGCGCTCGATGAGCTGTACGTCCCGCCAGACCCCGTGCTGACGGCCGACGCGCTCGCGGGTGCCGATGGTCCGGAAGCCCGCGCGCCGGTGCAGCGCCAGACTCGCGGCGTTCTCGGGGAAGACGCCGGCCTGAATGGTCCAGATCCCGGCCGCCTCGGTCGAGGCGATCAGCGCGTCGAGCAGCGCACGCGCGACCCCCTGGCCACGGGCCCCGGGACGGACATAGATGGAATGCTCGACCACCCCGGCGTAGGCGGACCGCCCGGACACCATGGCGACGGCGACCCAGCCCAGCACCAGTTCGCCGTCCGGCGCCAGCGCGACAAAACGGTGTTGCGCCAGCTTCCCCGCGTCGAACGCGTCCCAGGAGGGGGCGGCCGTCTCGAAGGTCGCGTCGCCCTCCTCGATGCCCGCCTGGTAGATCGCCAGCACCTGCGCGGCGTGCGCGGCGGTCAGCGGCCGTACGAGGACCCCGGTGCTCGTACTCACGCGACCGTCCGCTTCGGCACCTGACACATGGCGATCGAACCCTTCGTCCACGGCCGTCCGGACACGCCGGGGCCGGTGATGTGTTCGCGCCGCTCACGCGATCCGGAAGGCTCCCGGGCGCTCTGACCAGCACGTTGCCCCATAGTCCCGGACGCGACCACGTTCGGCAACGACCGTACGGCCGCTTCGACCGGCCCTCGCGCCGCTTTACCGCGCCTTCCCACGGTCGTCCCTGCAGGTAGCGAGGGAGCCCCGGCCGTGCGCGGCCGGGGCTCCCTCCGGTGCTACGGCCGTCCGCTACGACTGCGGATTCGTGATCTCCGCGATCACGGTGGCCGCCGGGGGGAGCTTGGCGATGTCGGCCGCGATGTCCTGGGCGCGGTCGCGGTACGCGTCATGTCCGAGCAGCTCCGCCACGGCCGGGGTGATGCCGGCCGCCGAGTCGACGGTGATCGAGGCTCCTGACGCGGCGGCGCGGGCGGCGTTGATGGGCTGGTCGGCGCCCTGGGGCCAGAGGACCATCGGGAGGCCGTGCGCGAGGGTGGCGACGACTGTGCCGACACCTCCGGCGCCCACCACCAGGTCGGCCTTGCCGAGCAGCTGGTCCAGCGGGACGAAGGGCACGTACCGCACATGCGCCGAGTCCGTGGGGGCTGTCGTGCTCGCGGTGGGATGGCGCAGGGACGAGCCGAGCGTGGCGATCACGTTGACCCCGGCCTCCGTGACCGCCGCCACCACCACGGAAAGGGTGTCCGGGTCGGAGAAGATCGTGCCCAGGGTGACGAGCGCCGTCGGCTTGCCGGGCTCGCCGAAGCCGGGCAGGTCGAGCGCGGCGTCCTCCGGCCGGCGGTGGGCCTGGGGCCGGACAGCCCGTACCGGAGTGACGGGGGACCAGTCCGGGTCCTGCAACTGCGGCGGGCACGGGTCGAGGTAACTCGACGCGGCGACCGGGCGAAGGCCCAGCCGGTCGTAGCGGGCCGAGGCCACGCGCTCGATCTCGTCGGTGATCACGGCGGGCAGCGCCGGACCGATGCCGGCCTTGTGCCATCCGACGCCGAGCCGGGCGGCGACGAGCGGACCGACCGCGTCGAACGGCTCGGCGACGACCAGGTCCGGAGCCCACGCGGTGGCCTGCTCGATGCTCTCCTCGACGGCGAGGTCGACACGCGAGCCGCCGAAGATCTCACCGATGGTCGAGGGCGTCGGATGGAACACGTCGGCACCGGTACGGCGGCCCGCGTCCGCGGAGAACACCTCCGGCATCACGCCCGCGGCCAGGAACTCCACCTCCGACGGCAGTTCCTCGCCGGCCGCGGCCCGGAACCCCGCGCTCGACAGCAGCCCCACGGAATGGCCGGCACCGGCCGCCGCCCGCATGAGCGGGACCAGGGGCAGTATGTGACCGAAGGCGGGGGTCGCGCTGAACAGCAGTTTCATGGACATCCTCGGAGTTTTCCGAACTGATTTCGGTGACTGGGTGAGCGGGTGACTGGATGAGCGGGCGACTGGGCGACTGGCGAGCATGTGTGCCGGACGGGACGACGAGCCCCGCCCGGGGCGGCCGCCATCCGTCCTACGGCCCGCGGACGGATGGCGGTTCCGGCGTCCGCGGGCGAGGGTGGCGCGGGCACGAGCGCCGAGGACGGTCATGCCGTTCTCACGCGGCGGCTCGCTCGTGGGACGGGCGTCGGCGCAGGTCGGGGCGGGTGAGGGAGGGAGGTACGTACGAGACGTCCAGCGGGCCGATGTCGGTGCCGGGCGGGACGATCGCGTCGATCTTGTCGAGAACGCCGTCGTCGAGGGTGAGGGTGGCGCCGGCGAGCAGGTCGTCCAGCTGGTCCATGGTGCGCGGGCCGATGATGGCGGAGGTGACGTCGGGATGGCTGGTGGCGAAGGCCATGGCCAGGTGCGTGAGGGAGTGGCCGGCCTCGTCGGCGAGGGTGAGGAGCCGCTCGACCGCGTCGAGCTTGCGCTCGTCGGTGAGGTGCCGGGAGACCCAGTTCATGCGGGCGTTGTCCGGCCGCGGCGCGTTCTTGCGGTAGCGGCCGGTGAGCAGGCCCATGGCCAGCGGGCTCCATACCAGGGCGCCCAGGCCGTAGCGGTGGCAGACGGGCAGGATCTCCCGCTCGATGGCGCGGTTGAGGATGGAGTAGGTGGGCTGCTCGGTGCGCGGGCGGTGCAGTCCACGCCGCTGGGACACCCACTGCGCTTCGACGATCTCCGAGGCCGGCAGGTTGGACGAGCCGATCGCCCGGACCTTCCCGGCCCGTACGAGGTCGGTGAGCGCGGAGAGGGTCTCCTCGATGTCCGTGTACGGGTCGGGGTGGTGGATCTGATAGAGGTCGATGTAGTCGGTCCGCAGCCGCTTCAGCGAACCCTCGACCGCCTGGACGACCCAGCGCCGGGAGCTGCCACCGCGGTTGGGGCCCTCGCCCATCGGTCCGTTGAACTTGGTCGCCAGTACGACCTCGTCGCGACGTCCCTTGAGGGCCTTTCCGACGATCTCCTCGGTCTCGCTGTAGCCGTAGACGTCGGCGGTGTCGACGAAATTGACGCCCGCGTCCAGCGCCCGGTGGATCATGCGCACGCAGTCGTCGTGATCCGGATTGCCCATTTTGCCGAACACCATGGTGCCCAGGCAGTAGGCACTGACGTCGATGCCGGTCCGTCCCAGCTTCCGCATCCTCACGGTGACCCGTTTCCTTCCGCTGCCGTACGTGTTCGGTGCCCGCGCCGTCCGGACGCCCGTGCGGCGGCGGCCCGGACGGCGTGGGCGTGTCAGATCGGCCGGCCGGTTCAGCCGTTGTACGGGGCGGTGACGTCCAGGACCCAGGTGACGCCGAAGCGGTCGGTGAGCATGCCGTACAGCGGCGCCCACTGCGCGGGCTCCAGCGGACTCACGATGGTCGAACCCTCGGCGAGCTTGCCCCACAGGGCGCTGATCTCCTCGGCCTCGTCTCCGCGCACGGAGACGAAGAACGGGTTCTCGCCCTGGTTCCAGGGCAGTTGCGAGGGCACGTCGTAGGCCATGACGTGGAAGCCGTTGTCACCGGCCACCTCGCCCCACATGACCCAGTCCGCCTCGCTCTCGTTCCGTACGGCGCCCGCGTCCTTGTAGGTGACCGCGACGGTACGTCCGCCGAAGACGGACTGGTAGAAGTCCAGCGCCTCACGCGCGGTGCCCCGGAAGTTCAGGTGAGTGGTGGTCGTGACGGACATGACCTGCTCCTTGCCTCAGTGTGACGAATGTGCGCCGCCGGGCCGTCGATGCCGGGCGGCGGCTGCCGTGACCAGGGGTCATGCCTCCCGAACGGCTCGTATGCCACGATGGCAGAGGTAGAGGACAGGGTGTGTCCGGTACTCCAGGGAGGATGGGTGTCATGCATAAAACGTCCGCCCGGCTGCTCGCGCTGCTCTCACTCCTTCAAACGCCCCGTGACTGGTCCGGCGACGATCTCGCCGAGCGTCTCGGCATCACCTCGCGCACGGTGCGCCGTGACATCGACCGCCTGCGCGAACTCGACTACCCGATCACGACCGTCAAGGGACCGGCCGGCGGCTACCGCCTGGAGGCCGGCACCCACCTGCCGCCCATGCTGTTCGACGACGAGCAGGCCGTCGCCCTGGCCGTCGCGCTGCGGACCGCGGCAGCCGGCACCACCGTCGCCGAAGACGCCTCCCGCGCGCTGGCCACCCTCCGCCAGGTCATGCCGCCCCGCCTGCGCCACCGCATCGACCTGTTGCACATCACCGCGGTCCAGCCACCCTCGGCGGCCGGCGACACCCCTCGGGTCGACGCTCAGGTCCTGACGGAACTGGGCCGCGCCATCCACGCCCGCGAGGAACTGCGCTTCGACTACGCCCCGGGTCCGGGCACCCCGGCCGATGACGCCCGCCGCGTAGCACCCCACCACCTGGTCACCTGGCGTCATCGCTGGTACCTGGTGGCCTGGGACCTGCACCGCGAGGACTGGCGCACGTTCCGCGTCGACCGCGTCCGGCCCCGCACACCCACCGGCCCCCGCTTCGCCCCGCGCGACCTCCCCGGCGGCGACGTCTCCACCTTCGTCACCAGCCGATTCCGCGGCAACGACGGCACCACCACCGACTGGCCCTGCCGAGGCGAAGTCATCCTCCACCTCCCGGCCGCCGAAGTCGCGCCCTTCGCCCAGGACGGCATCGTCGTGGAACTCGGTCCGCACCACTGCCGGCTCATCCTCGGCTCCTGGTCATGGACCGGACTCGCCGCCGCCATCGGCCGCTTCGACACCGATATCGAGGTCATCGGCCCACCCCAACTGGCCACCGCGTTCGGAAACCTCGCCACGCGCTACGCCCACGCCGCCCAAGCCCTCCCGGCCTCCGCCGTCCCCACCGTGTCCGAGCCGGAGACCGGTGGTCCCGCAGGCATCCGGCCCGGATCCGACACGGCGTCAGCACCCGTGGGAGAGGGATGACGGACCCGCCGCCACAACCGTCGGACTCCCCCCTCGTGCCGGGCGGCGGGGGGCTTCGTCTTTCCACGGCGCTATTCGCAGGCGACACCGTCTCCGTCACGGTCAAGGTGGCGTCCGTACCCGGGGTCTCCCGCGTAAACGGGGTCGGCTCCTGCGGCTCGGACCGCAGTGCAGTTCGCGTAGTACGTGGAGCCGCCGCCACCCGACGTGCCGTTGTCGTCGCTGCCGCCGCCGCTGCCGCCGCTGCCGGGATCCGGGGCGACGGTGACACGCACGGTCTTGGTTTTCGTGACGGTGGGCGCCGGCTTCGGACTGGCCGTCACGGTCGCGGTGGCCGCGGGTGCGGGCGTGGCGGTGACTGTCGCCGTTGCCGTCACGGTCGCTTCGGGTACCGCCTTGGCGCCGGCCGCCTTCTCCGTCTGAGCGGGGGCATCGGTCCCCGCGATCACGCCGATGAAAAACACCAGGAACGCGGCCGGGATCAGGATCCGCTTCCGCGTCCACTTGGGTCGTGCCGGTTGGGTCGCGGGCACGAGATAGGGGTTGGGGCCGGTGGGCGGCTGGGGCGGCCGGCCCGACGGCGGCTGGTGATTCTGCGACATGCGTCCCCCCAAGGGTGTTCGTGGAGGGACGAACGTAACGGTGCAGGAAGGCCACACGTGGGCAGAGTGCGCGAGGGGTGATCAAGTCGTGATGAAAAAGTGAAGGCGCGTCATGTGAACGCTTACGCCGAACGCCGCGACCGGGTCACTGGTGCGTCACCCCGGCCCCGCGCCACCCGCCCACGCCGCGAGGGTCCCCGCGCACCGGAGGCACCGGACACCGGCCATCACGACCCGCACGCCCTCGCCCGGCCGGAGATCAGTCCTGTCGGCGTCTCACCACCGCGAGCGACCCCGAAGCCGCCGGCCGCCTCATCCTCTTCGGCGCCGACGTCAGCCGGAACACCCTGGTCGCCCTGGACTGTGAACCCGCCACGTTTTCTCGATAGGCCGGCGCATCCATTCGACTCGCCACCTGGAGCCTCCACAGCGTCGGGGTACTCACCCCTGAACAAGGCGAAGCGCACCGCATGAAGGCCCGGACACGGTAACGGCCCCCAGCCGAAAGGGCTGGGGGCCGCATCATGCTCCGCGGGAGAGCTTCCCGCGCCACGCTTCCATGACGAGCGGGGCCGGACCGGTTTGGCACTGGCCCGCCACGCGCTCAGTGGTTCACCCGTGGCGACGGCGGTCAGACGGTGGTGGCCAGCCAGCCGACCTGTTCCGTGGTGTGCTTGCCGTCGCTCATGACGCCGGCGTTGACCCTGACCTCGTTGAGCCGGATCAGGAAGCCCTTCTCGGTGACGTCGTGGACACGGATGCCCGGGGTGTCCGGGCCGTTGAACGTCTGGGTCAGCGGCAGCACGATGACCTCGGACCCAGCCGGGAAGGGCGTCGGGAAGGTAACCCGGGTGAAGGTGGAAGTGTTGCCCCCGGCCGTCTCGATGGCATTGACACCACGTACCACTACGCCACCCTGGTCGTCGTGACCTCCGAGGGCGTACACGCCACCACCGTGGGCAACAGGTCCTGGTCAGACAGAATTAAGGAGTCCAACTCCACATACGTGGCCTCGACTGACCGCGTTCTGACGGGACGCTGCCACACGGGGGATGAGAACGGATACACGGAGTACCAGTCGGCCGAGGTCTCTGTGAGCATCGATGGCACCACACACCGTCTGCCCTTCACCGCCGGCGAGTGGGACAGCGCGGTCAAGGAGACGCATCACGACAACCGCGCGCCAAAAGGCCAGGTACTCGTAGGCCGTAAGCATGACTCCGACGCGGATCGGCCGGTTCCTCGGACACGCGGCCACGGACCGGCTGTACAGCCTCTTCCGCCTGGTGGCGTTCCGGGGCTTGCGCCGCGGTGAGGCGTGCGGCATGCGCTGAACTGGCATAGACCTGGACGCAGATCTACTGACGGTGGCGAAGGCACTCGTACAGAACGGCTGGGACGTGTACGAAGACAGACGCAGGCGCGCGCACCATATCCCTGGACCCGGTCACCGTAGAGGTGCTGCACGAGCACCGTGCACGCCAGGCCGCCGACAAGAAGAAGGCCGGCGCCGGATGGGCGAACACCGGACGGGTGTTCACCCGGGAAGACGGGAGCTGGCTGCGTCCGTCGCACGTGACGGACCGCTTGACGGAGCTGGGTGAGGAGATCGCCCTTCCCCCCGGTCCGGTCCGGTCCGGCTGCACGGCCTGCGCCACGCCGCAGCCACGCTGACGCACGCAGGGGGCGGCGATCTTCACTGCATCAAGTCGACGCTCGGGCACTCGGGGATTCAGATCACCTCGGATACGTATCTGAATCTCCTGCCGCAAGTCGACAAAGAGGTGGCGGAGGCGGCGGCGAAGCTCGTCCCGCTTCAGCGCCCAAGCAAGATCGCTGACACGGCCGCTCACGCATCGCTCACGCGAAAGACCCCGGACGAGGAGCCCGGGGCCGCTTCCGAACCCCCGAAAGAGGGTTCCGCTCCAGGTCAGGGACCTGGTGATGTTGTGGGCGCGGACGGTTTCGAACCGCCGACATCTGCTTTGTAAGAGCAGCGCTCTACCCCTGAGCTACGCACCCGTGGATGAGGCAACAGCGTACATGGCCCACAGGGCGGAGCCGCAAACCGTATCCCGGGGGCACCACCGGAGCGCGCGGCGTACGGGGGGTATCCCCACCACGGAGACGGTGGGCGGCCGGATCGGCCGCGGCGGTTTCCGTTCGTACGGTGGGGGGACAGCCAGGACGCGGCACAGCCAGGACGCGCCGAGAGACATCGGCCCGAAGGCTCCGGCAGCGCTACAGGACTCTCTGGGGGACGATCATCGTGGCCACACGCCATCACCGCTCTCGTACGCTTCTCGCCGCCGGCGGAGCCGTGCTCGTCGCGCTCGCCGTCAGCGGGTGCGGCAGCGCGAACGCCTCCGACGCCCCCGTCGAGACCAAGTCCTTTCCCTTCCAGGGGAAGACGCTCACGGTCGACACCGGGAACGCGGCGGTCGAGCTCGTCCCCGCCGATGTGAAGGATGTCGAGGTGACCCGGCAGGTCGACGGCTGGGTGTTCATGGGCAGCGGGCCCCATGCCAGCTGGAAGATGACGGGCGACACGCTCACGCTCAAGGTGAAGTGCAGGGCCGTCGCGAGCAACTGCGAGTCGCTGCACAAGGTGAAGGTGCCGCGCGGGGTGGCGGTGACGCTGAAGGGCGACAACGGGAAGATCACCGCCACCGGCTTCACCACCGCTCTGAAGCTGACCTCGGACAACGGCGCGGTGACGGTGCGGGACTCCAGCGGACCGCTCGATCTGGAGAGCGACAACGGAAAGATCACCACGGAGGACGTCTCCGCCAGGAACGTGACCGCGAAGGCGGGCAACGGAGCGATCCGGCTCGGGTTCGCCGTCGTACCGGACAGGGTGGACACCACCACGGACAACGGCCGGACCGACATCCGTCTGCCCGGCTCGGGAACCGCCTACGCGGTGACCACGTCGACCGACAACGGCTCGGTCGAGGTCGGCGTACCGACCGACAAGAGCAGCGCCCATGTCCTCAAGGCCCGCACCGGCAACGGAAAGATCACCGTCAAAAGCGCGAACTAACCGGCCCGTGTGTTCGTCTCTACCTGGTGGGACAATGAACCAGGCAGGGTGAACTCGGCACGGGAGAGGGATGTGACGGCGACACACGCGCAGCCGCACGCAAGAGCGAAAGCGAAAGCGAGTGCCGTCCGTGATGTCCTCACGTTGATGCTGTTGCCGGTGCCCCTGGTGGTGGCGGCGTTGCCGCTGACCTTCGCCGGCGGGGGTACGCGGAGGTGGTTCGGCGGCAGGGGCGAGAGCCAGCGCGCGGACGCGCAGGCGGCGAAGGACGCCGCGGCGGCCGCCTTCTACGAGCTGGACACGGCCCAGCGGGATCTGCGGATCTCGATAGAGACGATCACGGCGGTGGACAGCTCGCCGGGCGCCCGCAGGGCCGTGGAGGGATTCGCGGCGCTGGGGCAGCGGATCGACGAGGTGAGCCACGGCTATATCGAGGCCGTCGACGCGCACGACCTGGACCGCGACGATCTGGAGCCGTCCGCCGCTTCCAAGGCGCGCAACGAGCTGACGAAGGCCAAGGACGAGCTGGTCCGCGTCAAGGGCGATCTCGACCGGTTCGAGCAGGGCCTCGGGCCGCTGCTCGACAAGGCCGAGACACAGCTGGCGCGGCTCGCCCCCGCCGTGGAGCGGGCGCGGCAGGCGCTGCTCGCCGCGAGCAACGCCCTCGACGCGGTGCGCGCCTCCGGTCTGCGGGCGGACGATCTCGCCGCCCGGCTCGCCGCGCTCGGGCCCGATCTGACGAAGCTCAACCAGGGCGCCGGGCAGCATGGCGTGGCGGAGACGCTCCAGCGCGCCGACCGGGTCCTGCGCGACGCCGAGGCCGTACGGGCCGAGGCGGCGCGGCTGCCCGAGCGGGCCCAGGAGATCGACCGCCGGCTGGTGTCGCTCCGTACCCGCGCGCAGGCCCTGACGACCCGGGCGGGGACGGTGGAGCCGGTGCTCAGCGAGTTGCGCCGGCGGTTCACCGCGGCGTGCTGGCAGGACCTCCAGCAGGTCCCCGACCACGCGGCGACCAGCGTTCACCAGGCCGAGGAGAAGCTCAAGGAAGCCGGCACGGCGCGCGAGGAGCAGCGGTGGGCCGACGCGACCTCGCTGCTCAGCACCGCGCGGGCGCTGCTGAACGGTACCGACGAGGCGGTCTCCGCCGCCGGTGACCGGCTGCGGCGGCTGAACGCCGTGTCGAAGGACCCGCAGCAGGAGATCGAGCGCACCCGGTTCGCGATCCGGGACGCCCAGCGGCTGGCCATGAGCGGGCGGAACACGCCCGAGCCCCGTCACGCGCGTCCGCTGGACCAGTCCGTGGCCAGGCTGGACCGGGCGGTGGCCGCGCTGGAGGGCCGCCATCCCGATTACTGGCACTTCCTGACCGAGACCGAGGCCGTACGGCACACCGTGGCCCAGGTGGTCTCGGATATCCGCGAGGAGCGGGGCGCCGGGCACGGCACCTGAGTTGTCGGCGGCTCGTGACGGGCGGATGCTGGGGTGAAGGACCGCGACCGCCGAAGGAGGCCGCCCATGGCCACGCGAGTGCTTCATCCGCCGGTCCGGGGGCAGCACGTCAGGCTCGACGCGCGGCTCCCCGTCGATCACCGGCTCAATCAGGTCTACCGCGTCGGGGCCGGGCTGATGGGGCTCTTCCTGGTGGTCTTCGGCGTCCTGGGGCTGATCGACAAGATCGGATTCTTCGGCACCGGCGGCGCCACGGTCGCGGGTCTGAACACCAATGGCACGCTGAGCGTGCTGTCCATCTGCGTCGGGCTGATCCTCTTGGCCGGCATGGTGATCGGCGGCAATACCGCGTCGACCCTGAACATGGTCCTCGGTGTCCTCTTCATTGCCAGCGGATTCGTCAATCTCGCTCTGCTGGACACCAGTTACAACTTCCTGGCCTTCCAGCTCCAGAACGTGCTGTTCAGTTTCGTTGTCGGTGTGCTGCTCATGTTCTTCGGGATGTACGGAAGGGTCAGCGGCGGGCTGCCGCACGACAATCCGTACTGGCGGGCCCGCCATCCGGAACAGGCGGAGCGCGAACAGCGCCTCAGGGCCAGGGGCCGTCAGGGCCAGGTCGGCGTCGGCTGAGGGCTGTGCCGTGACAGGCCCTACTCTGGGCGCATGCCTCGCTACGAGTACCGCTGCCGTTCCTGTGGTGACACCTTCGAGCTCAGCCGGCCGATGTCGGAGTCCGCGGCTCCCGCCGCGTGCCCCGAGGGACATGACGACACCGTGAAGCTCCTGTCCACCGTGGCGGTGGGCGGGACCGCGAAGGGCGGCGCCCCCGCTCCGGCGGCCGGCGGTGGCGGCGGGGGCTGCTGCGGTGGTGGCTGCTGCGGCTGATCCGCCGCGGTGGCCGATCCGTCGGGCGCGTCGGCCCCGGGGGCTGGAGCCGGTGCCGATGCCGGAGCCGGCGCGCCGGGATCAGGACAAGCGGGTCACCGTGCGCCGACCAGGGTGAACGTCGATCCGTTGGGCAGGGCGGTGATCGCCACGCCCGCCGCGCCCAGCGGACGGCCGTACGCGCCGGGCCTCGGCGGCCGGAGCCGGGGCGCCGGCGAGGGCCAGTCCCGCGGCGAGGGGGGCCAGCGGCGCGAGCGCGCCGCGGCGAGGTAAAGCGTGACGGATCACTGTCCGGGATTTCCATTCTTGAGATCACGCCGTCGGTGCGACGCCCCTGGCCGGCCGGCGTGGCGACGGTGTCGCGGACAGGCCGGCCGCGGGTGATGGGCGCGCTCTCTGGTCGGCAGGGAATCTACGCGCGCGGACCGCGCGTCACAGCCGTGAACGCTCCCGGCGTGGACCGCGCGGGGGGCGCGCACACGCACCGCGGTCGGCGGGAAAGCCCCGTGCGGTTGATTCATTCCCAGGTCAGGGGCGGTGCGCTCGGCTGTGGACGCCGCTCCCCGGCGGCGACGGCCGGCCGGTGGAGCACATCTGATCGCTCGTCAAAGCCGAGCGGTACGGCGCTCTTGTCCGGCTTCATGGCCGGGCGGGGCGCCCCGCCCGCCGGATCAGGCCGGGCCAGGGGCGGCGGCGCGGGTGAGGCGTCGGAGGATCTCCTCTCCCGCCGCGACACCTGTCTGCGGGAGTACGTCGACATGCGGGGCGTGCCAGCCGCTGTCCGCGAGTTCGCCGTGGCCGGGGCGCCAGGCGCGGTCCGCGGCCAGCAGCAGGTCGGCGTCGAGCAGCGAGTCCCCCGCGGCGAGGGTGAGTTCGGCGCCGGTCCTGCGGGCCACCTCGCGCATCGCGGCGCTCTTGGTGAGCGGTCGCGGTACGGCATAGATCTTGCGGCCCTGGAGGGAGACGGTCCAGCCGCGGCCGTCGGCCCACGCGGCGAGTTCCTTCACCCAGCCCTCGGGGAGCAGGGCGCGGTCGACCACGAGATAGGCGAAGAGGTCTTCGGCGATCCGCTCCTTGAGGAGCCAGGCGGGGTCGGCGGCGGCGAGCAGATGGGCGCGTACCTCGGCGAGGGGGGCGCACTCGTCGGCCAGCCGGCCGTCCACCCGGGCCCGCCAGACCGGGTCGGACACTCCGTCCACCAGGAGATGGCCGCCGTTGGCGCAGATCGCGAACCGCGGCGCGGGGCCCGGCAGATGGATACGGCCGTACTGCTCGCGGGTGCGGGTCGTCGTCGGTACGAAGACGGTGGTACGGGCGAGCCCGTCGAGCAGTCCGGCGGCCGTCTCGGTCAGATACGACAGTGGTCGGCTCTCGTACACCTCGACGCAGAGCAGCCGGGGAGCCTCGGCGTCCGGCATCGGGAGCTGGAGCGCGGCGGCCGAATAGATCAGGGTGCGGTCCAGATCGCTGGCGACCAGGACGGACGGCCGCGCGGGGGCGCCCGGGGCGTGGGAGAGGGTCACGGCGCGACGACCGCCTTGCCGTCCGCGCCGGTGGCGCCCCGGGTGTAGCGCGGGTGGATCAGTCCGACGCAGGTGTACGGGAGGTCGTCGACCTCCTCGACGGGCACGCCGCGTTGCTCGGCCAGCAGCCGGACATGATCGAGGTCGGCGCCCGCGTCGCGCTGGGCGAGGATCTTCCAGGGGACGCGGCGCAGCAGGACGCGGGTGGTCTCGCCGACACCGGGCTTGACGAGGTTCACATCGTGGATGCCGTACTCCTCGCTGATCCGCTCGACGGCCGCCCAGCCCTCCCAGGTGGGCGCGCGGTCCGCCGAGAGCAGCTCCTTGACGTCGGCGTCGACGGCGGGGGCGACCTCGTCGAAGCGGGCCGCGACGGTGTCCAGGAAGTGGCCGGAGACATCGGCGCCGGCGAGTTCGCGGTAGTGCTTCGCGCCGTGGAAGTCATGGGGGCCGACCAGGTCGGCGCGCAGGACGGTACGCGAGATCAGGCCGGAGACGGTCGAGTTGAGACAGGCGGAGGGTATGAGGAAGTCCTCGCGGGTGCCATAGGTCCGCACACAGCCGCCCGGGTCGGCGAGGACCGCGATCTCGGGGTTGAATCCGCCGAACTCTTCGAGGGCCTGGGCGAGTTCGCGGGTGATCGCGCCCTTGCCTGTCCAGCCGTCGACGAAGACGACATCGGCGGGGTCGTGGTGGGCGGCGAGCCAGCGCAGCGCGTTGGCGTCGATACCCCGGCCGCGCACGATCGAGACCGCGTAGTGCGGCAGGTCCAGGCCGTGCCGGTGCTGGGCCCAGCGGCGCATCAGGACGCCGACCGGCGTGCCGGCGCGGGCCAGCGAGACCAGGACGGGGCGGGGGGACCGCTCGGCGAGGACCGTTTCGGTGACGGTGCCGACGGCTCGCGCGATCCGGGCCGCCGAGGTCTCCAGCGCCGCTTTGAAGAGCTCCTGGTACTGGGCGCTCGGCTGGTATTCGACGGGCAGGGATTCGGCGTAGTGCGCGCCACCGCTCTGGATGGCCTCCTCGCGCTCCTCCGTCGGGGCCTCCAGCTCCACCTCGGAGAGGTCCTGGAGGAGCCAGCCCACGTCGTCGGGCGCGTAGGAGGAGAAGGCGGGGCCGCGAAGGGGCTCGGGCAGCATGGCGGGTTCCTGCCGTTCGGCGTCGTGCGGGGAGCGCGGGGGGCGCGCGGAGGAGGGGAGGTACGAGGGGATCACGGCCAGGACCACCCGGGGTATGTGCGCGGCGAGCTGGGCCAGCAGGCCGCCGGGGGCGTGCAGCTCGGGAGAGTCGGCCAGGGAGTCGACGACCGCCACGACGGCGTCGAAACCGGCGCCCGCGACGTTGTAGGCGTACCGGTCTCCGGCGCCGTCGCCGTCGGGGAAGGCCGCGGTGTCATGGGCCGGGAAGACGAGCCGGCTGCGGATCGCGTATCCGGGGTCGTTCACGGCCAGCACCGGCGACCGCGTGGTGGTGGAGAACCTCACCTCGGCGCCGCTGGAGCGCTCCAGCGCCTCGGCGAGCCGCAGGGGCGCGTACATCAGCTCCTCGAAGCCGAGCACGAGCACGCGCCGGGCGTCGCCCAGCCCGGCCGCCGCCTCGGCGGCCATGCCGGGCAGCGCGGCCTCCAGTGCGGCCCGGTGGGCGGGGGTGAAGCCGTGGCGGCCCCCGTCGGGGACTCCGGCCGGCCACTCCAGGGCCACGCGGACCACGCCAGTCGCATGGGTCGCATGGGTCGCGTGAGTCGGGTGGCTCTCGGGCGACGCCTGGACCACGGCGGTCGCATCGGCCTCGGGCGCCGCGAGGCCCTCGGAAGCCCCGGTGGCCGGGACGCCGTCCACCGGGCTCGGCGCGAGGGCCTCCGCCTCGTGCTCCGCCACCAGCGCCCGGCCCTTCTCCAGCACGCCGTCCGGGAGCCGGACCGTACCGGAGGCCAGGGTGACCAGGTCGACGCGGGCCCCGATCTCCTCGGCGAACTCCGCCAGCCGCCCCTGGTCGGCCGCCGACCGCATGTCGACCAGGGCGACGATGACGTACCACCCGCGGGGGTAGCGCTCGTGGAGGGCGCGGATGGTGTTGAGCACGGTGTTGCCGGTGGAGAACTCGTCGTCGACGAGGACCAGCGGACCGTCGGAGGCGAGCAGCCCCGGATCCTCGGGCAGCAGCAGATGGGACGTGGCGTGCGAGTGCGACTCCTCGAAGCCGCCCGCCCTCGGGACACCGGGGACGGGCCGCCGGGTGGAGTGGAGATACGGGGCGTGGCGCACCCCGTCGGCGACGGAGTGGCCGAGTCCGGTCGCGGTCTCCGCGTAGCCGAGCACCACGGCCCGGTCCACCTCGGCGCCGAGCAGGCCGCGTACGCGCTCACCCAGCCCGACGCCGGTTCCGTGCACCACCGCGGGGCGCTGCGGCACGTGCTTGCCCAGCACGTTCGAGACGAGGAGGTGGGCCCGCTTGGGGTTGCGGCGCAGCGCGAGGCCCAGCAGATCCCGCAGCCCCTCGCCGCCGTCGAGTTCGACGCCGAGCCGCTCGGCGACCCATGTGCCCGACCACACCATAGTGACGTTCTCTTCCTTCGACGACGGTCCGGCCTGCCCGGTCCGAGTGGTCTGTTCCGGGAGGCTCACGCGCCGAGGCCGGCGGTGAGGAGTTCCACGAAGCCGATGTCCTCCCGGGCGACGCCGAAGACCTCGGCCCGCAGGAGGGTGCGCTCGGCCCAGGCGCGGTGAGGCTTCACCTCATTCATCTTGTTCGTGTACGCGGAGCGCAGCACCCCGCCCCCGTCACGCTCCGGCCGCAGGATGTCCCGGGCGTCACTGAACTCCTCGTGGCTGACCACGGAGAGCGCGTGCACCGGCGGGACGTGGGAGGGGTGGATACAGGTCTTGCCGAGCAGCCCGTTGGCCCGGTCCAGCTCGATCTCGCGCAGCAGCCCGTCGAGGTCGTGCTCGATCAGGGCGGTACGCAGCTCCTCGGCCCGGCCTTCGAGGAACGGGCTGCGCCGCAGCTGGGGCTTGAACATGCGCTCCTGGAGCCGGAAGTACTCCCAGACAGGGCCGGTGATCGTGAAGCCCGATCCATCGGCACGCCCGAGCACGTTCACCACGTCCGCGATGACCCCGGCCACGATGCGTACGTCGTACGCCGTCATATCGGGCGACCGGCGCAGGCCGTACGCGGAGCAGAAATCGGTCACGCCCAGTCGCAGCGCGAGCACGCGGTCGCGGTACTTGTCGACGGCGGTCGCGATGCCGGTGAGCGTCCGGGTCCTGGTCTCCAGATGCAGCAGCTCGGGCGATTCGAGTACCGGCATCGCGTAGAGCGCGCGGCCACAGGCGCCTTCCGCCTCCGTGAGCGCCTCCAGGAAGGCCGTCCCACGCTCCTCGGTGAACTTGGGAAGTACGAATCCGGACAGCAGCCGGATCGACTCCCCCAGGCGCCGGACCAGGTCGGATATCTGTCCCGGTTCACGCACGCGAATGAAGAGCAGCGGGGTGGCGACACCCCGCTCGGCGAGGTCGGCGAACTGCCGGACGAGATTGGTCTCGGCGTCCTCGACCTCGTCGTCATGGATGGAATCCTCCAGGCAGAGCACCATGGATACGACTCCGCGCCCGGTCTGCTTCAGCACGTCGTCGGCGAGCCGAGGCCGGGTGGCCGGGCTGTAGAGCGTGGCCCCGAGGGCGGCCGAGAGCAACCGCGCGGGCGAGTCCGAGGTGAACTCGCACGGCTCCTGGTGGAACAGTGCCTGCCGAGCAGCGGTCGGGATATGCCCGAAATGACGCATGTGAATCCCCCGTACTGCCGTGATGGCCCGTCGGTCATGTGGCCGGTAATAGTACGTATGGGCGGGTGTCAAGAGTTCCCCCGGTACATGAAATCCTGGTTACTCGTCCGGTTCTCGTCCATGGCCCGGACGGAGCGGATCTGACTCTGGGCCCGCGTTGTCCCCGCGGGCGGCGGGAAGGCAGGATGGCGGTATGACGCACGCGATGCTCAAGGGCTCGAACGTCCCCCTCGATGCCATGGCCGTACGAGCCGTGCTGCGCTGGTCCCCCGGTACCGGGGTGCCCGTTGTGGACGCCTCCGCCCTGCTGCTCGGGCACGACGGCCGGGTCCGTTCCGACGAGGACTTCGTCTTCTACAACCAGCCGCGCCACCCTTCCGGGCTGGTGCGGCGGCTGCCCAAGAAACAGGTCGGGGACGATCTGACCGATGCCGTCGAGGCCAATCTCGCGGCGCTCGACCCCTCGGTCGACCAGGTGGTACTCGCGGCCTCCTCCGATGGTGCGAGCTTCCATCATGTGACCGATCTGCGGATCCTGCTCTATGACGCGGCCGCGGCCGACGGCGAGCCGCTGGCCGTCTTCGAGATCCGGCCGGAGACCGGCGAGGAGACCGCGATCATCTGCGGCGAGCTGTACCGGCGCGGGGGTGGCTGGAAATTCCGCGCGGTGGGCCAGGGATATCCGACCGGTCTGGACGGCCTGGCGACCGCGTTCGGCATTCTGGTGGACGAGACGGAAGAGGCCGCGGCGGACGCGGCGCCCGCCGCCTCCGAGGAGGCCACCGTGGCCGTGGCCCCGGACAGGCCGCTGCCGCCTCCGCCGCCGCTGCCGCCCACCCAGCCGGTCGCACAGCCTGCGTACGGGTACCCGCAGCCTCCCCTGCCGTCTGCCCAGCCGCCGTACGGCTATCCCCAGCCCGTGTCGTCCCCGCGGCCCGCGTACGGCTATCCGCAGCCGGCCGCGGCCGCCGCGCCCGCCCCCGATCCGAACTTCCGGCTGCCCCCCATGGGGCCGCAGTTCATCCGCCCGTAGCAGCCGGTGCGGGTGCCCGCACCCGCACCGGTTCAGGTCTTCGTCTTGTAGCCACGCCCCCACTGGAGCCCCCAGCCGTACAGCCGGTCCAGCTCCGCCTGGAAGCCGTAGACGAACTTCACCTCGCGGCGCACCACCAGGTCGCCCTTGACGTTCTCCACCGAGAACACCGCGCAGGAGCGGGCCTGCGGCGCGTGCTCGTCGAGATCGATCTCGATGCGCGGGCCATTGCTGGGGTACAGCGTCACATGCGCGCGTGTGCGGTCGAAGGCGGGCGTCTGGTCGTAGATGTAGACGAAGAACAGCAGCCGCTTGATCGACTCCCGGTGGTCGAGATTGACATAGAGGGTCTCGCCCGAGGCGGCGCCGAACCGGTCGTCACCGCTGAGTTTGACGTACGGCGGATCGTTCAGATCCCCGAGGAAGTTGCCCAGCGGCTGGACCACGCCCTTGCTGCCGTCGGTCAGCTCGTACATGCAGCCGAGGTCGAGGTCCACATTGACCATGCCCTGCGTATGGGCCTGCACCACCTCGGGCTTGAAGAGCTTGAGGGGGTTCGACAGCAGCCGCCCGCTCTGCCTGGAGCGTCCCTCGATATCGGAGGTGCGCATCTGCCAGGAGAGGTTCACCCGCAGATTGCCGGTGGCCGCGCCCTGTTTGGTCAGCGAGACCGTCGGCCTCCGCTTGGTCAGCTCGATGGAGTTGGACGCGGCGTTGCCCGAATCGAATTGCGTCGCCCTTTGTCCCTGCCACAGGTTGTCCCAGAAGGCCATGCCCACCCCACTCCTGTCGTCCACTCTCAACTCGCCACGATCACATGGAAGAACGGGGCGGCCGGCAGGCTCGCGCCTCTCGGCCGCCCCGTTCAGAGCGTTCCCTGATTGCCCTCCGCGTCACCCTCCGGAGGACCGGCTCACCAAAGGCTCACCGGAGCACCGGCTCAGACCTGGACCGCCGCCTTGTCGTCGTCGGCGTCCTTGTCGCCCTCCCCGGCCGCGAGCGCCTTGTTGCGGCGAATCGAGGACCAGAAGGAGGCGCCGATGAGAAGCACGCCGATCAGACCGGTGATGATCTCGTTGATCGAGTGCTCGATGGTGATCAGCAGGATCGCGGCGAGCGCGCCGATCGCGTAGTGCGCGCCGTGCTCCAGGTAGACGTAGTCGTCCAGGGTCCCCTGGCGGACCAGGTAGACGGTGAGCGAACGTACGTACATCGCGCCGATACCGAGACCCAGCGCCATCCAGAAGATCTGGTTCGTGATGGCGAAGGCGCCGATGACACCGTCGAAGGAGAAGGACGCGTCCAGGACCTCCAGGTAGAGGAAGAGGAAGAACGCGGCCTTGCCGGCGAGACCGACCGCGGAGACCTGCTTGCCCTCGGCCTTGGCCTTCTCCTCCGCCTCGTGCTCCTGCTCCTCCTGCTCCTCCAGCCGGTTCTCGAAGAAGCCCGAGAGACCGCCGACGACGAGGTACGTGACCAGACCGGCGACACCGGCGAGCAGCACGGTGGCCGACTTGTCCTGGTATCCGGTGCTGGTGTGCGCGTTGGTGGCGAAGGTGAGCGCCGTGACGAGCAGCACGATCAGCGCGACGCAGACCGACAGCATGTCGACCTTGCCGAGCTTGGCCAGCGGGCGCTCCAGCCAGCCCAGCCACTTGATGTCCCGCTCCTCGAAGATGAAGTCGAGGAAGATCATCAGCAGGAACATTCCGCCGAAGGCGGCGATGCCCGGGTGGGCGTCGGTGACCAGGGCCTCGTACCGGTCGGGGTTGTCCAGCGCGATCTGGACGGCCTCGATGGGCCCGACCTTGGCGCTGATGGCGACGATCACGACGGGGAAGACCAGCCGCATACCGAACACCGCGATGAGGATGCCGATGGTGAGGAAGATCTTCTGCCAGAAGGCATTCATCTTCTTCAGGACCCCGGCGTTGACAACCGCGTTGTCGAAGGACAGCGAGATCTCAAGGATGGACAGGATCAGTACGATCCCGAACGCCTCCCACCCCCACTGCCAGGCCGCGAAGGCGAGGCCGAGCGCCGTGATGGCGAACGACCAGCCGAAGGTTTTCAGGATCACTGGCTACCCCATCTGGTGATTAACGGGTTTTCCCCCGCGCAGCGCACTGCTTTACGAAACGTTGACCCCGAAGTCTAGAGCGATGCCCCGCAGCCCTGACGCGTACCCCTGTCCCACCGCCCGGAACTTCCACTCGGCGCCATAGCGGTAGAGCTCGCCGAAGATCATCGCGGTTTCGGTGGAGGCGTCCTCGCTGAGGTCGTAGCGAGCGAGCTCCTGGCCGTCGGCCTGGTTGGCCACGCGGATGAACGCGTTACTGACCTGCCCGAACGTCTGACCGCGATTGTCCGCGTCATGGATCGAGACAGGAAAGACGATCTTGTCGCAGTGAGCAGGCACCTTGGAGAGGTCGACCAGCAGGGATTCGTCGTCGCCGTCGCCCTCACCGGTCAGATTGTCACCGGTGTGCTCCACGGATCCGTCCGGACTGGTCAGATTGTTGTAGAAAATGAACCATTCATCGCCGAGCACCCGGCCCGACTGGCAGAGAAGCGCGCTGGCGTCGAGGTCGAAGTCGGCTCCGGTGGTGGAGCGCGCGTCCCAGCCGAGCCCTACCAACACCTGGGTGAGGTTGGGTGCGGCCTTGGAGAGGGAGACATTGCCTCCCTTGGCGAGTGTGACGCCCATGATGGTGAGTCCTCCCCGAAATGATGTGCTGCCGTCCTGCGGGCAGGACGCGCCTGACGTCCTGCCCGTTCAAACCCTGTTCATGCGGCTCGTGCCCGTACCGATGCGAGACGCGTACCACCCCGCATGCGAGACGCGTACGGCGCCGCACTGAGCGTGCGGCGCCGTGCTCGAAGATACCCAGGCGTGTCCGGTGGGGACAGGCCCGGCGGTTCAGACGTTGACGCCGAAGTCCTGTGCGATACCGCGCAGGCCCGAGGCGTACCCCTGACCGATGGCGCGGAACTTCCACTCCGCGCCGTTGCGGTACAGCTCGCCGAAGACCATGGCGGTCTCCGTCGAGGCGTCCTCGCTCAGGTCGTACCGGGCGAGTTCGTTGTTGTCGGCCTGGTTGACCACGCGGATGAACGCGTTGCGCACCTGGCCGAAGGACTGCTGGCGGCTCTCCGCCTCGTAGATCGAGACGGGGAACACGATCTTCTCCACGTCGGCGGGGACCGCGGCCAGATTGACCTTGATCGCCTCGTCGTCGCCCTCGCCCTCACCGGTGAGGTTGTCACCGGTGTGCTCGACGGATCCGTCGGGGCTCTTCAGGTTGTTGAAGAAGATGAAGTTCCCGTCGACGGCGACCTTGCCCTCGGCGTTCGTCAGCAGGGCGCTGGCGTCGAGGTCGAAGTCACTGCCGGTGGTCGTACGGACGTCCCAGCCCAGACCCACGGTGACCGCGGTCAGGTTGGGCGCGGCCTTGGTCAGCGAGACGTTTCCGCCCTTGCTGAGGCTGACTCCCACGAGTCCTCCCTTTGGTTTCTCGGGGCCGGCGGCCCGGCTCTGCGGCTGCTGCCGCGGGTCGCGCGTCCCCTGAGGCGTTGGCATCGGATCAACGACTGGATCCTAGTGACCGGTTCCCCGTCGCCGCGCGATTTCGGGGTGCCGGTCCGGATGGGGCGGACCGGTCAGAGCGCGGCGAGCGCCTTGACGTACTCGTCGAGATCCCTGGCGTCCGGCAGACCGTTGACGACCGTCCAGCGCACGACGCCGTCCTTGTCGATGATGAAGGTCCCGCGCACCGCGCACCCCTTCTCCTCGTCGAAGACGCCGTACGCGCGCGAGACCGCGCCGTGCGGCCAGAAGTCCGACAGGAGCGGGTACTCCAGGCCCTCCTGCTCGCCGAAGACGCGCAGGGTGTGGATGGAGTCGTTCGAGACGGCGAGCAGCTGGGTGTCCTCGTTGACGAACGAGGGCAGCTCGTCGCGCAGGGCGCACAGCTCACCGGTGCACACACCGGTGAAGGCGAAGGGGTAGAAGAGCAGCACCACGTTCTTGCCGCTGTCCGCACCGTCCTCGGAGCGGCGGAAGTCGGACAGTCGCACGGTCCGCCCGTGGTTGTCCTTCAGTTCGAAGTCCGGGGCGGGGGCGCCGACCTCGATCGCCATGGATGCACGTCCTTTCGAAGGCTGTGGCTCTGACTGTCTCCCGACCACCCTACGCACAGGGCCCCCGCCGATCGGAGTCGGCGGGGGCCCTCAAGGCTGCTCGCAGCTCGGGCTGCTCGCTGTCGGCTGCTGCGTCTTGCGCGCTCGGCGCTCGGAGTCAGCGCTTGGTCTTCGCCGCCTTGGGAGTGACGAGACGGCCGCCGGTCCAGTCCTTGCCGGCGCTCACGCTCTTGGTCTGGGACAGGCCCGAGGTCTGGGCCGCCTCGCTGATGTCGCTCGGTTCGACGTAGCCGTCACGGCCGGTCTTGGGCGTCAGCAGCCAGACCACTCCGCCGTCTTCGATCAAACCGATGGCGTCCACCAGCGCGTCCGTAAGGTCGCCGTCCTCGTCACGGAACCACAGGACGACGGCGTCGGCCACGTCGTCGTAGTCCTCGTCGACAAGGTCCTGGCCGATGACGGCCTCGATGGACTCGCGGAGCTCCTGGTCGACGTCGTCGTCGTAGCCGAGCTCCTGGACCACCTGTCCGGGTTCGAACCCAAGCCGTGCGGCGAGGTTGGTTCGTTCCTCCGCGTGGTCCGCGGTCGCGCTCACGGATTGCCTCCTGATCATGTTTCGGATAAATGCTTCGGCCGCGCGTACGCGGGGCATTGGCCATTGTCCACACGGGCGGGGCGGATCGCGCAAGTACCCGGCCGCCGAGACCGCCGAAACGGTGACGTTCCGGGCTCCTTCGTCGCATCTCCTGTCACTTCGACCTCGCACCCTGTGACACAGGCCGTACGTTTTCTCATCCTCTGCCATGTTATGCCGCTTCGGTACGTCAATCAGGTCCGAACGACCGAACGAAACGCATGGCCGGAGTGGGCGTAAGGTTGCGATTTGACCACCGTGGAATCCCGGCACGGGCGCGGTATTTTCCCGTGGAGCACGGGTTACCGCTCGGTAGAGATGACGTTTCCGCCGCCGCGGTACACGATGGAGGGCGGCGTACGTGCCCGTGCCCCGGGGGCTCCGGTGAGACACCCAGGTCCCGGGCCCGCGTAGCAGCAGTAACCCGACGGCGTGCACCGCAGCGATCGCGTGCAGGGCACGATACGACCCAAACAGCGAAGGAAAAGCGTGGCTTCCGGATCCGATCGCAACCCGATCATCATTGGCGGCCTTCCCAGCCAGGTCCCGGACTTTGATCCCGAAGAGACCCAGGAGTGGCTCGACTCGCTCGACGCCGCTGTCGACGAGCGCGGCCGTGAGCGCGCCCGTTATCTGATGCTCCGACTGATCGAGCGGGCGCGCGAGAAGCGTGTGGCTGTGCCGGAGATGCGCAGCTCGGACTACGTCAACACCATCGCCACCAAGGACGAGCCGTTCTTCCCCGGCAACGAGGAGACCGAACGCAAGATCCTCAACGCGACCCGCTGGAACGCGGCCGTGATGGTGTCGCGCGCGCAGCGCCCGGGGATCGGCGTCGGCGGCCATATCGCCACCTTCGCCTCCTCCGCCTCCCTTTACGACGTGGGCTTCAACCACTTCTTCCGGGGCAAGGACGGCGGTGACGGCGGCGACCAGATCTTCTTCCAGGGCCATGCCTCCCCCGGTATCTACGCCCGCGCCTTCCTGCTCGACCGGCTGAGCGAGACGCAGCTCGACGCGTTCCGCCAGGAGAAGTCGAAGGCTCCGTACGGCCTGTCCAGCTATCCGCACCCGCGGCTGATGCCGGACTTCTGGGAGTTCCCGACCGTCTCGATGGGCCTCGGCCCCCTCGGCGCGATCTACCAGGCCCGGATGAACCGCTATATGGAGGCGCGCGGCATCGCCGACACCTCCTCCTCGCATGTCTGGGCGTACCTCGGCGACGGCGAGATGGACGAGCCCGAGTCGCTGGGCCAGCTGTCCATCGCCGCCCGTGAGGGCCTGGACAATCTGACCTTCGTCGTGAACTGCAATCTCCAGCGTCTCGACGGTCCCGTGCGCGGCAACGGCAAGATCATCCAGGAGCTGGAGTCGCAGTTCCGCGGCGCCGGCTGGAACGTCATCAAGCTGGTCTGGGACCGCTCCTGGGATCCGCTGCTCGCGCAGGACAGGGACGGTGTGCTGGTCAACCGGCTGAACACCACGCCGGACGGGCAATTCCAGACGTACGCCACCGAGACCGGCGCGTACATCCGTGAACACTTCTTCGGCGACGACCAGCGGCTGCGCGCCATGGTCGAGAACATGACCGACGACCAGATCCTGCACCTGGGCCGCGGCGGTCACGACCACAGGAAGGTCTACGCGGCGTACGCGGCGGCCAAGGCCCACAAGGGCCAGCCGACGGTGATCCTGGCGCAGACCGTCAAGGGCTGGACGCTGGGGCCGAACTTCGAGGGCCGCAACGCGACCCACCAGATGAAGAAGCTGACGGTCTCGGACCTCAAGGGCTTCCGCGACCGGCTGCATCTGCCGATCGCGGACAAGGAGCTGGAGGACGGCGCGCCGCCGTACTACCACCCCGGCCGGGACTCGGAAGAGATCCAGTACATGCATGACCGCCGTAAGTCGCTGGGCGGGTACGTACCGACCCGGGTCGTACGGGCGAAGCCGCTGAACCTGCCGGGGGACAAGACCTACGCGGCGGTGAAGAAGGGCTCGGGCCAGCAGTCGATCGCCACCACCATGGCGTTCGTCCGGCTGCTCAAGGACCTGATGCGGGACAAGGAGATCGGCAGGCGCTTCGTGCTGATCGCGCCGGACGAGTACCGCACGTTCGGTATGGACTCGTTCTTCCCGAGCGCCAAGATCTACAACCCGCTGGGCCAGCAGTACGAGTCCGTGGACCGTGAGCTGCTGCTCGCGTACAAGGAGTCGCCGACCGGCCAGATGCTGCACGACGGCATCTCCGAGGCGGGCTGCACGGCCTCGCTCATCGCGGCGGGCTCGGCGTACGCCACGCATGGCGAACCGTTGATCCCGGTCTATGTCTTCTACTCGATGTTCGGTTTCCAGCGGACCGGCGACCAGTTCTGGCAGATGGCCGACCAGCTCGCGCGCGGGTTCGTACTGGGCGCGACCGCCGGACGTACGACCCTGACCGGTGAGGGGCTTCAGCACGCGGATGGCCATTCGCATCTGCTGGCCTCGACGAACCCGGGCTGTGTCGCGTACGACCCCGCCTACGGCTTCGAGATCGCGCATATCGTCCAGGACGGTCTGCGCCGGATGTACGGCCCCGACAGCGAGGACGTCTTCTACTACCTCACCGTCTACAACGAGCCGATCCAGCACCCTGCCGAGCCCGCCGATGTGGACGTGGAGGGCATCCTCAAGGGGATCCACCGCTACCGGCGCGGTGAGCGGGGCTCGATCCCGGCGCAGATCATGGCGTCCGGTGTGGCGGTGCCCTGGGCGCTGGAGGCTCAGCGGCTCCTCGCCGAGGAGTGGAACGTACGGGCCGATGTCTGGTCGGCGACGTCCTGGAACGAGCTGCGCCGTGAGGCCGTCGAGGTGGAGCGGCACAATCTGCTGCACCCGGAGGAGGACCAGCGCGTCCCGTATGTGACCCAGAAGCTGTCCGGTGCGGAGGGACCGTTCGTGGCGGTTTCCGACTGGATGCGATCGGTACCGGATCAGATCGCGCGCTGGGTTCCCGGCACGTACCAGTCGCTGGGCGCGGACGGCTTCGGGTTCGCGGACACGCGCGGCGCGGCCCGTCGCTTCTTCCACATCGACGCGCAGTCGATCGTGCTCGGCGTGCTCACCGAGCTGGCCAAGGAGGGCAAGGTCGACCGTTCGGTGCTGAAGCAGGCGGTGGACCGCTACCAGCTGCTGGACGCCTCGGCGGCCGACCCGGGCGCGGCCGGCGGCGACGCCTGAGACAGCCGGAGGGCGGCGGGACCCAGGGGTCCGGCCGCCCTCCGCTCTCTCACGGTCCGGCCTTTCCGGTCCGGCCGTTCACGGTCCGCCCTTTCCGTACCTTCCCGGTCCGGTCAGCGCTCCCAGATCTTGAAGGCCCGTACCCGGTACGGCGACCGCGGCATCCAGCTGCCCTTGCCCGGGTACGTCTCGAACTCCCCCGTCTCCGCGCACTCGGCGGACTGATAGGTGGTCACGTTCCGCCCTGTGCGGTTGGCCAGCGACTGCGCGCTGGTGCCCGCCGGGAGCGGCACACAGCTGTCGATGTCGGTGGCCGACAGCTCGTACGTCTGCCGCGCGCCCCGGAAGTCCTCCTTCGGCCAGAGGCACAACTCGCCGGTGGCGCAGTCGCCGAGGCGGGGCGGCGCCGCCTCGGCGACGGTCGCAGGCAGCAGGGCGGCGACGGCCAGCGCCCCGGCGGACATGGCTGTGAGTGTGGTCTTGCGCATATGGGTCGGTCCCCGTGTGTGGTGCGAAATCGGTCAACCGCACTCTGACCTGCGGCGCTTGGCCATGGGAAGGGGAAACCACGGCGTCCACCCGGATAGGCGACAGCCCCGCCGGAAGGTTCCGGCGGGGCTGTCGTGGGCGCTGAGTTGACGTCGGGTCAGCCTGGGGCTGACGTCAGATGTGCACCCCCGCGCCCGCGGCGTCCGCGTTGCTGCCGCGCTTCGTCAGCAGGGCGACGAAGACCGCCACCACCGCGACACCGGCCGCGACGAGGGAGGCCAGCCCCATTCCCGACATGAAGGTGTCGTGCGCGACGTCCGTGATCTTCTCGGCGATCGCGGCGGGCGTGCCCGGCGCCACCGGAGCCACCCCGACCTGGACCGCCTCGGCGGCCTGCTCGGCCTGCGCGGGGCTGAGCGGCGGCAGACCGGCTCCGGTCCAGTTGCCGGGCAGGTCGTTGGAGACCTTGGAGGCCATGACGGCGCCGAGTACGGCCGTACCGAGGCTGCCGCCGATCTGCATGGCGGACTGCTGGATTCCGCCCGCCACCCCGGACAGCTCCATCGGGGCGTTGCCCACGATGACCTCGGTCGCGCCGACCATGACCGGCGCCAGGCCGAGGCCGAGCAGCGCGAACCAGATCGACATGGTGAAGCTGCTGGTGCCGGTCTCCAGGGTGGACATGCCGAACATGGCGACCGCGGTCAGCGCCATGCCGCCGGCCAGCGGGATCCGCGGCCCCGTCTTGGTGATCAGCATGCCCGCGAGGGGCGAGCCGACGATCATCATGCCGGTGAGCGGCAGGATATGGAGACCGCTGTCGACCGGGCTCATGCCGTGCACGTTCTGGAGATAGAAGGTGACGAAGAAAAGGCCGCCCAGGAAGGCGATCGCCATCAGTGTCATCAGCACGACACCGGCGGAGAGCGGTACGGAGCGGAAGAGCGCCAGCGGTACGAGCGGTTCCTTGACCTTCGTCTCCCAGAAGGCGAAGAGCACGAAGGAGAGGATGGCGGCGCCCATGAAGAGCCAGGTCTTGCCGTCGCCCCAGCCCCAGACGGGCGCCTTGATGATCGCCCAGACCAGACAGAACATGGCCCCTGAGAGCAGCACGATGCCGAGGATGTCGAAGGACCTCGGGGCGTTCTCCGCCCGGTGGTCCAGCAGGATCAGCCCGCCGACGATCAGGGCGATCACGCCGATCGGCACATTGATGAAGAAGACCGACTGCCAGCTGACGTGCTCGACCAGCACGCCGCCCAGGATGGGGCCGCCCGCGGTGGAGGCACCGATGACCATGCCCCAGATACCGATGGCCATATTGAGCTTCTCGGCGGGGAAGGCGGCGCGCAGCAGACCGAGCGCGGCCGGCATCAGCAGGGCGCCGAACAGCCCCTGGAGCACCCGGAAGATGATCACGAGGGAGATGCTGTCGGACAGGCCGATGGCCCCCGAGGAGGCGGCGAACCCGATGACGCCGATGAGGAAGGTCTGACGGTGACCGAACCGGTCTCCGAGCTTGCCCGCGGTGATCAGCGCCACGGCGAGCGCGAGGAAGTAGCCGTTGGTTATCCACTGCACATCGGCGAAAGTGGCGCCGAGGTCCTTCTGAATGGCAGGGTTCGCGATCGCGACAATGGTGCCGTCGAGCGCCACCATCATGATGCCGATCGCCACGGAGAACAGCGTGAGCCAGGGGTGGCCGCGCAGCCCCTTGGACGTCGTCGGCCCCGCGGGTTCCGGCGAAGGCGGCGCCTTGTCGACAGTGGTCTGACTAGTCATACCGCGAACGTTAGTGTCAGCCACTGACAGTTGACAAACCATTTCGTAAGCAAGTAACTGTCACGTGGCTCACAGCCACACTGAAACTGAACAACAAAAAGTAGTAAAAAGCAGTGGAATGAGGATATTGCGTTGGTCCCCGGGCAGAACACGATCGTCGGGTTGCGTGCCCGCAAAAAGCGCCGTACCCGGGAGGCCCTGCTGCGGGTGGCGCTCGAACTGTTCACCACCCAGGGGTACGAACAGACCACCATCGATGAGATCACGGACGCCGTAGAGGTGTCCCAGCGCACCTTCTTCCGCTATTTCGCCAGCAAGGAGGAGGCCGCCTTCGCCGTCGTGGACCTGGTCGAGAACAAGTTCTTCGACTCGCTGCGTGCCCGGCCCGCCGAGGAGACCCCGTTCGAGGCGATGCGCAACGCCGTCGAGTCGGCCTGGGACTCCGTCAGCGAGGCACTCGAAGCCATCGTCCCGGTCGAGCTGTATCTGCGCACCTGCCTGTTGATCGAGTCGACTCCGGCCCTGATCGCCGTTCATCTCCGGCGCACCGCGGAGCTGGAGGAGGGGATCGCCCAACTGATCGCGGACCGCGAGGGCCTGGACGTGAACACCGATCCACGGCCGCGGGTCGCCGTCGCCGCGTTCACCGGCGTCATGCGGGTGACCGGCCGGCTCTGGGGACAGGGCCGGGACGCCCGCGTGGAGGCGCTCCAGGAGATCACCAGGGCCCATCTCGACCAGCTGAGCCCCGCACTCGCCGGGAACTGGCGGACGCCGCAGCGCGATACGGAACGCGGACCCGCCTGACGACAGCCGCGCGACGCGCCGGAGCGTAGCGCCGCCTAGGCGTTCGGTGCGGTTACTCTCGGTCCAATCCTCCTTGGCGCGTGAGCTGACTCACCCTCGTCACGAGGGCCTCCGCGCTCGTCCTAGGCTGAGCGGTAGTGACTTCCTTCGACTCCTCACCCACCCTCAACGCATGGCGCGCTCTCCTCGCTCTCGCCGTCGTGTTCGTGATGCTGACATCCACCGGCTGGACAGCCGTGGCGAACCGGCGCGGTCCCGGTGAGCCCCTGAAGCTCGCCCTCAGCGCGTGGGAAAGGGGCCGGATAGGCGTCCGCCATCTGCCGAGTCCCGACGCGTCGCCGAAGCGGCTGGCCGCGTTCTTCGCCTCCCTCACCCGAGGACAGCAGGAACGGCTGGCCGCCAGGTACCCGCTGGTCGTGGGCAACCTGAACGGCGCCCCCGTCACCCTGCGGTACCGCGCCAACCGGATCGCCCTGATGCGGGCGCGCACGGTGGAGGAGCGCCGCATGCGCGACACCAGACTGTCCGACGACGGCCGGCGGCAAGCGGGGCGCCGGATGAACCGGTTCGAGTCGATGCTCGGCGACGACCGGCAGATCCTCGCGTTCGATCCGTCGGGCAAAGGCCGGGCGGCCGAGGTCCTCGGCGACCTCGACCGCGCGGAACGCGTCTCCGTCATCGTTCCCGGAGTCGACACCAACGTGCTGACGTTCGAGCGGACCAACCGCTGGTACAGCGCGCCGGCGGGCATGGCCGAGTCGCTGTTCTCCGCCGAGCGGAGCGCCGACGCGGACACCCGCACCGCCGTCATCGCCTGGGCCGACTACACCGCGCCCGCCGGTCTCGGTGTGGACGCGGCGATCGGCAAGCTGGCGGAGGACGGTGCCGTACGGCTCACCGCTCTGACCGCCGCGCTGCCGGGGACGTCGCGGGTCTCGCTCTTCTGCCACAGCTACGGCTCCGTGCTGTGCGGCGTCGCCGCGCACGCCCTGCCGGGCAGGGTGACGGACGTGGCGGTCGCGGGCAGTCCCGGGATGCGGGTCGGCAACGCCGCGCAGCTGCGCACGCGGGCGCGTGTGTGGGCCACGCGGGACCGTGACGACTGGATCCAGGACGTCCCCTATATGGCGGTCGGCGGTCTCGGCCACGGCGCCGATCCGGTGGCCCGGGGCTTCGGGGCACGGGTGATCTCGGCGCGCGGGGCGATCGGTCACGCCGGCTACTTCCGGCCGGGCACGGAGAGCCTCGACAACTTCGCGGAGATCGGCGTGGGTTCCTACCCCGCGGTGAGCTGCGCGGACGGCGCCGACACCTGCCGGAGCGGCATCGCGGACACCGACTGAGAACCGACGGCCGGGGACGGCGCGAGGGCGGACCTCCGAGCTGACGCGCGTAGAATTCCCCCGTTGGGGCAGGCGACGCGCGGGCGCCCGCCGCCTACGATGAAGCACATGGGTGATGTGCTTCAGGGGATCCATGCCACCTGGGAGTTCGAAAGCGACTCCGTGCTCATCCGCTTCCAACGGGGGATCCGGACGCCGAAGCTCTTTCAGGCGCTGGGCGAACGCCGCGTCCCCCACGAGGCGTTGTCATCGGTGACGCTCACTCCCGGCAGACGCGGGACGGTGGTGCTGCACGCTGTGCCGCGCGCCGGCGCCGACCCGCTCACGGAAGCGGCGGCCGGGCAGCTGAGAGCGAGCGGCGATCCGTACCGGCTGCTGCTGCCGGCCGAGCGCGAGACCCTCGCCGAGTACTACGCGGACGAGCTGCGGGCCTCGCTCGCCCGGGTCCGCGGGACGGGCACCGGGACCGGGGGCGTACGGGACGGCCAAGAGCCCGCCGAGCGCTATCTGGTGACCGCGCCGGAGCCACCGCTCCAGTTCAAGGCGTACGACGCGAAGGCGTCCTTCGACGGCGACCGGGTGTCCTTCCGCTGGTTCTGGACGGGCGCCTCCTCCGCCAAGTGGAAGGCGGGCGACCAGATTCTTCCGGTCGGCGAGCTGCGAGGCGTCGAGTGGCGCTCCCCGGAACGCTTCGACGGCTATCTGCGGCTGCTGCGGCGCGACGACCCGTGCTCGGCGCGGCCGCCGCGGCCCGCCCCGGCGGACCACGACCCGGCGACCGTCGTCTTCGGGCCGGGTTACGGACCGGTGCACGAGTCGCTGCCGTTCGCGGCGGCGGTGCTTGAGGCGGTCCAGGCGGCGGCGACGGGCCGCGCCGCCGTTCCGGTCCACGCCGTGACTCCGGCCCGCCGCGCCCCGGCCGAGGTGGCGGAGCGGATCCGGCACCTCGGCGAGCTGCACCGCGCGGGCCTGGTGACGGACGACGAGTTCAGCGCGAAGAAGGCCGAACTGCTGGCGGAGCTGTGATCTGGACGGGCACGTCCGGAGTAGCGCCCGCGCCGGACCATGGCGTCATACCGCGGTATGACATCAGGACCGACTCCTCGGTATGACGCCGGGCCGTACGGTGCTGCTTAGGCTGAACGGGTCATGAGTACCCCCGCATCGCCGCCGCCCCGGCCGGCCGCCCCGCCGCGTCCCTCGTCGCCTCCCCGGCCGTCGTCGCCGCCCTCGCCACCGCGCCCCGCCCCGTGGCGTGACGCGGCGCGCGCTCTCTTCGGTGCGCTGCGCACGCCGGCGCAGTCCACCGAACCGCTGTTCGCGCGGGCGCCCAAGCGGTGGCAGCGGTTCGCGCCGTACGTGGTGCTCTTCGGCTTCGCCGTGAGCCTGCTGCCGACCACCACCACGGTCCTCGTGGGGGACTACCGGCTCGGCGGCGGCTGGTCAGGGGCGCTGGCCACCGCGCAGACCGCGCCGCTGCTGCTCGCCGTGAGCCGGCCCCTCCAGGCCTGGTGGATCATCTTCACCGCCGATGTCGTGGGCGCGATCCTGCTCCAGAGCGCGGAAGGTCTCGCGGGCCGCTCCTGGCCATGGCCCCCCACGGTGATCGTCGGCTATCTGGTGCTGATGATCTGCCTGGGGCTGCGCGAATCACGCCGTACCCTGCTCGCGGTCTGGCTGGCGACCGGCGCGGCCGGGTTCTTCTTCGAGCTGATCTCGCAGAACCGCAGCGACGGCACCCATCTGCTGCTGTTCGTCCTGAGCGGCGTCGTCCTCGTCGTGACGGCGGCGCTGCGGGAACGGGGCGACGCCCAGCGCAGGCTGGTGGAGCAGGAGACCATCAGCGAGGCCGAGCGCTCCCGGCGCACCCTGCTGGAGGAGCGCGCCCGTATCGCCCGTGAGCTGCACGATGTGGTGGCCCACCACATGTCGGTGATCACGGTCCAGGCGGACTCGGCTCCGTACCGGATCCACGGACTGCCGGACTCCGCGCGCGAGGAGTTCTCCACCATCGCGGCGAGCGCGCGGGAGTCCCTGACCGAGATGCGACGGCTGCTCACGGTCCTCCGCAGCGACGGTACGGAGAGCGAGCGCACCCCGCAGCCCGGCCTCGACCGGGTGCAGCAGCTGGTCGAGGCGACGGTACGGGCGGGGGTGCCGGCCGAGGTGTCGCTCCCCGCCGAGCTGGGGCCCGTCCCGCCGGCCGTGGACCTCTCCGCGTACCGGATCGTGCAGGAGGCGCTCGCCAATGTCGTGCGCCACGCGTCCGGCGCGACGACCCGGGTCTCGGTGGTCTCCGACGGCGACTGGCTGACCGTCCTGATCGTCAACGGCCCCGGCGCCGAACGCACTTCACCGCTGGAGACCAGCGGAACGGGCCATGGCCTGATCGGTATGCGCGAGCGCGTACGGTTGACCGGCGGCACGCTCGACACCGGACCGCTGCCGGACGGTGGTTTCCGGGTCGCCGCACGGCTCCCGCTGACCGACGCGAACGCCCCGGCGGCCGCGCCCGTTCCGCCTGCCGCATCCGCTCCGCCGGCCGCGTCCGCCGCGTCCGCCCCTTCCGGCGGCTCCACGGAATCCGCCGGCCCCAGTGCCCCCATCGACTCCACCTACTCCACCGGCCCGGCCGGTCCGGCCCAGAAGGACGCTCCTTGACCATCCGCGTGATCATCGTCGACGACCAGGCCATGGTGCGCGCGGGGTTCGCCGCTCTGCTGTCGGCGCAAGCCGATATCGATGTGGTGGGTGAGGCACCCGACGGCCGCCGGGGCATCGAGGTGAGCCGCTCCGTCCACCCGGATGTGGTCCTGATGGACGTCCGGATGCCGGAGATGGACGGACTCGCCGCCGCCCGCGAACTGCTGAACCCGCCGACGGGGGTGACGCACCTGCCGAAGGTGCTGATGCTGACCACCTTCGATGTCGACGACTATGTCTACGAGGCGCTGCGCGCCGGTGCGTCGGGCTTCCTGCTCAAGGACGCGCCGCCGGCCGATCTCATCGCGGCGGTACGGATCGTCGCGGCGGGTGAGGCGCTGCTCGCGCCGTCCGTGACCCGGCGGCTGATCGCCGACTTCGCCCAGCAGCGCCCGGCCCGTGGCCGCAAGGACCCCTCGCTGCGGCTGCGCGGCCTGACACCCCGGGAGACCGAGGTGCTCGAACTGATCGCCCGGGGGCTGTCCAACCAGGAGATCGCCGATCATCTCGTGGTCGCCGAGCAGACGGTGAAGACCCATATCGGCCGTGTCCTGTCGAAGCTGTCGCTGCGTGACCGCGCGCAAGCGGTGATCTTCGCGTACGAGTCGGGCCTGGTCACCCCGGGCGACGCCTGACACGTCCGGCCCGGGGGCTTCCGTACAGCACCGCGCAGCGGCACGGCCCCGCACATCCCGAGCACACCGGCACGACCCGGCACAGCCCGCGCACCGGCACGGCCTGCACGCCTCTCCGCACCGGCGCGGCCCCGCACACCCCTCGGCACCGGCACGGACCGGCACCCCCGCTACCCCGGTATGACATGGCGGTTGGCTCTCCGGTGTGACGTCCGGCCACCCACCCTCTTCCTACCTTCCTCCTCGCCACCACAGGGACGAGCGGGAAGAAGGAGACGGGAATGCGCCGCTACACGAGGACCCTGGTCGCCGCCGCACTGGCGACGACCATGGTCGGGGGAACAGCGGGCTGGGCCTCCGGCAGCAGTCAACGCGCCGTCACGGGACCGCCCGTGGGAAGCGCCGCCTGGCGCGCGGACGACTCGCTCGGCCGGGCACTGCCCGACCCGGCGAGCGCCACGCCCGGCCAAGTGGCCCGCTTCTTCGCCACGCTGACGCCCGGTCAGAGCGAGCGGCTCGTCCGCCGCCATCCGCTGGTCGTCGGCAATCTCGACGGAGCGCCGGTCGCACTGCGCTACGAGGCCAACTCCCGCGCGATACGGGCCGAGCACGACCCCCGGTACGAGCGGCTCGCCGAGCCCGGCCGGCGGATCCTCGCCTTCGACCCGCGCGGCCGGGGCCAGGTCGCCGAGGTGTACGGGGATCTGGCGACCGCCCGCCATGTGTCCGTCGTCGTTCCGGGTTCGGACATCGACGCGGCGACCTTCGACCGTACGAACGATCCGTACGGCACCCCCGCCGGCATGGCCGCCTCGCTGCGGGCCGCCACGGGCGGGCGTACCGCCGTGATCGCGTGGGCCGGTTACACCACCCCCGTCGGGTTCGGGCTCGACGTGGCCACCGGCGATCTCGCCGAGGCGGGGGCCGGCCGGCTGGCCCGGTTCACCCAGGGGCTCACGGCGGCCGGGGCCGGGAAGCCCGCGCTGTTCTGCCACAGCTACGGCGCCGTGGTGTGCGGGCTCGCCGCCTCCGAGGTGAACGCCACCGACATCGTGGTGCTCGGCGCCCCTGGCATGCGGGCCGGACACAGGGCGGACCTCCATACCGGCGCACGGGTCTGGGCCGCCAAGGACTCCTCCGACTGGATCTCCAAGGTCCCCCATGTCGAGATCGCGGGCCTGGGCCATGGCCAGGATCCGGCCGCTCCGGCCTTCGGCGCCCGCCGGGTGCCCGCCGAACTGGCCGAGGGCCACACCGGCTACTTCGCTCCCGGCACGGACTCGCTCCGCGCCTTCGCCGCCATCGCCCAGGGCCGGATCACCCAGGGAGAGGCCCGATGATGACGACGCTCGCCAGCACGATCGAGAAGATCGAGGCACGGACCCCCGCCCACCGCGACCGCGCGATCGACGGGCTGCGCGCGCTCGCGCTGCTCGCCGTACCCACCGGTCACTGGCTGCTCGGCGGCTTCACCCTGGACGCCGGCGGCGCGCTGCACAACGCCAGCCCGCTCGCCGCCTTCGGCGGCTTCGCGCCGGTCAGCTGGGTGCTCCAGATGCTGGGCATCTTCTTCCTGGTCGGCGGATACGCCTCCGTGCTCTCGTACCGCAGAAGGACCTCCACGACCGCCGCCTGGCTCCGGCAGCGCGTGGTGCGGCTCGGCAGGCCCGTCCTCGGGGTGACGGCCGTCTGGGCGGCGGCGGTGCCGCTGCTCTACGCGCTCGGCGTGCCCGAAACCACCCTGCGCACCGGGTCGACGCTGGTGATCCAGCCCCTGTGGTTCGTCGGGGTCTATACGGTCGTCACCGCGCTGACCCCGTACTGTGTGCGCGCCGCACACACGATGGGCGGCTGGGCCGCCGCTCCCCTGCTGGTCTCGGTCGCCGTCGTCGATGTCCTGCGCTACGGCCCCTACGCCGACACCATGCCGTCCTGGCTGAGCATGGTGAACATCCTCCCCGGCTGGCTGTTCGCGTATCAGCTCGGAGTCTCCTGGGGCGAGGGCCGGATCGGCCGGCGCGGGGCGCGTGTCCTGCTCATCGGCGGCACGCTGCTCTTCGCCGCGCTGCTGGTCGTCTTCCACTACCCGGCCTCGATGGTCGGTGTGCCCGGCGAGACCCGTACCAACTCGCATCCGCCGTCCCTGCTGGTGCTCGCCCTCGCCGCCGCGCAGAGCGGTGCGGCGATCCTGTTGCGCGACCGGATCGGGCGGCTGCTGAGCAGGCCCGCGCTGTGGGCGCCGGTCGTCGTCATCAATCTGTGCGCGATGACGATCCTGTGCTGGCACCAGACGGCGATGCTCGCCGCCGCCGTGCCCGCGTCCTTCCTCGGGCCGGTGGCCGGCCTGACGACGTCCCCCGACTCGCTCGGCTGGATCGTGGCCCGGCTGACCTGGATGCCGCTCTTCGCGACGCTGCTCGTCCTCATCGGGTGGTACGCGCGCCGCTTCGACGCCCCGTGGCAGACCGGGACGCGCGCGTCGAAGGCCCGCCGCGCGGCAGCGGGGCTGCTGGCGGCGGGCTTCGCGGTCTTCGCACTGGGCCTGGCGTGAGCGCCGGTCCGGTCCCGGCCCGTGCGGGGCGTCGGACCGCTCCGCCGCCCGCGGCCGGTTACTCGCGGCCGGCCGAGGTGAACGACATGTCGGTGTACCGGCCGCCGGCCACCTGGCCCGCGATCGGCTCCAGCAGCCGCATTTCGCTCTCGGTGAGGATGAGCCGCGTGGCGGCGGTGTTCTCCTCGATCCGGCCGCGCTTGCGGGTACCCGGGATCGGTACGACGGTCAGCCCGTGCACCCCGGCCTGCTGCTGCACCCAGGCCAGCGCGACCTGCCCCGGCGTCGCGTTCCTGCCCTCGGCGATCTTGCGTACCGGGTCGAGCAGCGCGGCGTTCGCGGCGGCGTTGGCACCGGTGAAACGGGGCTGCTGGCGGCGGAAGTCGTCGGCGCCCAGCTCCTGGTCGGCGTGGACGAACGCGCCGGTCAGAAAGCCCCGGCCGAGCGGGGAGTACGGCACGAGCGCGACGCCCAGCTCGGCGGCGGCCGGTACGGCGTTCGCCTCGATGTCGCGGCTGAACAGCGACCACTCCGACTGGAGGGCGGCGATCGGATGCACGGCCTGCGCGGCCCGCAGCTCGCCGCCGGTGACCTCGCTCAGCCCGAGGTGGGTGACCTTGCCCTCGCGCACCAGCTCGGCCATCGCGCCGACCGTCTCCTCGATGGGGACGTTCACATCGCGCCGGTGCATGTAGTAGAGGTCGATGTGGTCGACGCCGAGGCGGCGCAGGCTTCCCTCGACGCACTGGCGGATATAGGGCGCGTCGTTGCGGATCGTCCGCTTGGTGGGGTCGGCCGGGTCGACGCTCAGGGCGAACTTGGTGGCGAGGACGATCTCGTCCCGGTGCTCCCGGACGAACGGCGCGATGAACTTCTCGTTCTCCCCGGCCCCGTAGACGTCCGCCGTGTCGTACAGCGTCACGCCCAGCTCCAGGGCGCGTTCCAGCGTGGCCCGCGCCTCGTCGGCGTCCGTCGGTCCGTAGGACTGGCTCATGCCCATGCAGCCGAGCCCCTGGGCACCGACCTCCGGTCCGCCGGTTCCGAGCCGCACCTTCTCGATCTTGCTGTCACTCATCGGGGTTCAGACCCTCTCCGACGCCTTGCGGGCGCCCGCGTAAAAGCTGATCTTGTGGTCGAGTACGGCGACAGTGTCCTGTAGCTCCGCGATCCGCCGGTGGACATCACGGCGTGTCCGTTCCAGCAGCTCCTGCCGCTCCTCGAACGTGTCCTCGCCTGCCCTGATCAGCTCGGCGTACCGGACCATGTCCGCCACGGGCATGCCCGTGAGCCGCAGCTTGCCCACGAAGGCGAGCCAGTCCAGGTCCTTGTTGCTGAAACGGCGCTGCCCCGTGTGGGAGCGGTCCACATGCGGCATGAGGCCGATGCGCTCGTACCAGCGCAGGGTGTGCGCCGAGAGTCCGGTGAAGGCGGCGACCTCGCTGATCGTGTAGCGCGCCGCCCCGTCGGGCCGCGGATGCGGGCGCGGCGCCGCTGCGCAGTCGTCCACGCGGGCCGTCCGTACGGGGGTGCTCTCCGTCAGCGTCATACCGTCAACGCTAGATCCTTCGAGTGCACTCGAAGCAAGCGGAAAAGTCGGCGAGTTTCCGGCGGCCGCGGATTAGTCTCCCGTCGCATGAACCTCGCACGCCCCGCCGTCCCCGGCGACGCCGCCGAACTGGTCCGTCTGCGGAAGGTGATGCTCGACTCGCACCGGGGTCCTGATCCGGACATCGGCTGGCAGCCCGCCGCGGAGCGGTCCCTGCGCGAGAGGCTCACGGGTCCCGGCGGCGATCTGATGGCCTGCGTCGTGGACCGTCCCGGACCGCCGGGCGGGCTGGCCGCGTGCGCGGTCGGCACGATCGAGTACCGGCTCGGCAGCCCCGGCAACCCCACGGGCACCACCGGCTATGTCTTCAGCGTCGCCACCGACCCGGACCTGCGCCGTCGCGGCTACTCGCGGGCCTGCGTGGAGGCGCTCCTCGACTGGTACCGGACCCGTGGCGTCCGGAGGGTCGATCTCCGCGCGTCCCGCGAGGGCGAACCGCTGTACGCGTCCCTCGGCTTCGTCCGTACCCCCGACCCCTCGATGCGGCTGACGCTCTCGCTAACCTCGTAGCCATGCAGAGCCTGGCGATGACAGAGAACTGGCCGGTGACGAACGCCGCGGCCGCCGTCGTACGCGCGGACGGCACCGTCGTCGGGTCGTACGGCCCGACGGCGCGGCGCTTTCCGCTCGCCTCCGTGACCAAGCCGCTGGCCGCGTACGCGGCGCTGGTGGCGTACGAGGAGGGAGCCGTCGAGCTGGACGAGCCGGCCGGGCCCGAGGGGTCCACCGTCCGTCATCTGCTCGCGCACACCAGCGGTCTCGCCTTCGACGAACACCGCGTGGCCAACGCGCCGGGCACCCGAAGGCTCTACTCCAACGCGGGCTTCGAACTGCTCGGCGAACACATCGCCAAGGCCACCGGGATCGCGTTCGCCGACTATCTCCGCGAGGCCGTGTTCGAGCCGCTCGGCATGGCCTCGACCGCGCTGCCCGAGGGCGGGTCGCCGGCCAGGGACGCGGTCTCGACCGTCGACGATCTGACGCGGTTCGCCGCCGAGCTCCAGGCCCCCCGGCTGCTGGACGCGCGCACCGTGCTGGAGGCGATGACGGTGGTCCATCCCGGGCTGTCCGGGGTGCTGCCGGGCTACGGCTTCCAGAAGAACAACGACTGGGGTCTCGGCGTGGAGATCCGGAACACCAAGTCCCCGCACTGGACGGGCACCTCGTCCTCGCCGCGCACCTTCGGGCACTTCGGGCAGTCCGGTACGTTCCTGTGGGTCGATCCGGACGCGGGGGCGGCCTGTGTGGCGCTGGCCGACCGGGACTTCGGGCCGTGGGCGGTCGAGGCCTGGCCGCCGTTCACCGACGCCGTCCTCGCCGAGCTGTCGGCCTGAGCCGCCGTCCGGAGCCCTCGGCCCGGACGCTCAGCCCGACATCTCCCAGAGCAGTACCTCCGCCGCCGGGCCCGACGTCAGTCCGAGCCCTTCCGCGTCCGTGATCCGCGCCGAGTCGCCGGGCCCCAGCGCGGGCCCCGCCGCGCCGTCCGCACCGCTGTCCGCACGGTCGTCCGCGCCGTCGATCCGTACCTCACCGCGCACCACGTGGACGTACACATGGCGGGCGTCCGGCACGGCCGAACGCTCGCCGTCCCGCAGGCGCCGCACGTGCAGCATGGCCCCGGCCCCCGGCAGGGCGTACGGCGTGGAGTCGGCAATGCCCCGTACGACCTCGTACGCGGGCTCGCCGCCCGGCTCCAGCGGCGCGAGCCACATCTGCACGAAGACCAGCGGCCGGTCGCCGTCATTGCGCTCCACATGCCGCACCCCGGCGGCCGAGCTGAGCCGCTGGACGTCCCCCGGCCGTACGACGGTGGAGTGTCCGGCCGAGTCGCGGTGCGTCAGCTCGCCCTCGACGACCCAGCTGACGATCTCCGTGTGACTGTGCGGGTGCTCGTCGAACCCGGCGCCGGGTTCGAGCCGCTCCTCGTTGCAGGCGAGGACCGCGCCGAAGCGCAGATTGTCCGGATCGTAGAAGCGCCCGAAGGAGAAGGCGTGCAGGGATTCGATGCCCGCCGAGGGGTCGCCGCCGACATGGCGCTGCGCTGCGTACCGTACGAGAATCACGGCTTCACGGTAGGCGCTCCGGCGGGGCGGGCACGAGACGCCCGCCGACCCCGGCCCCGCAGGCGGTGGCTCCGATAGGGCACTCTTGACCCCGTGGCCGAACCCTCGAACGAACCCCATCCGCACCCCGCGACGCTGCGCCGGCTGGAGCAGTCCTCAGGACGGCTCGCCGCGAACGCCATCGCCCGCATGGACGAGACGCTGCCGTGGTACCGCGCGATGCCGCCGGAGAACCGTTCCTGGATCGGGCTGGTCGCCCAGGCCGGTATCGCCGCGTTCACCGAGTGGTTCCGCCACCCCGAGACCCCGCAGGCCATCTCCACCGATGTCTTCGGCACGGCACCGCGCGAGCTGACGCGGGCGATCACCCTGCGCCAGACCGTCGAGATGGTGCGGACCACGATCGAGGTCATGGAGACGGCGATCGAGGAGGTCGCGGCCCCGGGCGACGAGTCCGCGCTGCGCGAGGCGCTGCTCGTGTACGCGCGGGAGATCGCCTTCGCGACGGCGCAGGTGTACGCCCAGGCCGCCGAGGCGCGCGGCGCGTGGGACGCGCGGCTGGAGTCGCTCGTCGTGAACGCCGTGCTCTCCGGGGAGGCCGACGAGGGCGCCGTCTCCCGGGCGGCGGCCCTCGGCTGGAACTCCCCCGAGCATGTCTGCGTCCTGCTCGGCACCGCCCCGGACGGGGACAGCGAACTGACCGTGGAGGCGATCCGCCGGGCGGCCCGGCACGCCAAGCTCCAGGTCCTCACCGGGGTGCTCGGCGACCGGCTCGTGGTGATCGCGGGCGGCAGCGACAACCCGCTCCAGGTCGCCAAGGCGCTGATCGGCCCCTATGCGGCGGGCCCCGTCGTGGCGGGCCCCGTGATGCCCGATCTGCTGGCCGCCACCAAATCGGCGCAGGCCGCGGCGGCCGGCCTCAAGGCGTGTTTCGCCTGGCAGGACGCGCCGCGCCCGGTGCTCGCCGACGATCTGCTGCCGGAGCGCGCGATCGCCTCCGACCCCGCCGCGCGCGAGCAGTTGGTGGAGGAGATCTACAGACCGCTCGAAGAGGCGGGATCCGCGCTGCTGGAAACTCTGAGTGTCTATCTGGAGCAGGCGAGCAGTCTTGAGGGCGCGGCGAGGATGCTGTTCGTGCACCCCAACACCGTGCGCTACCGGCTTCGACGTGTGACTGACGTCACCGGATGGTCACCCTCCGATGTAAGGTCCGCGTTCACGCTGCGGATTGCCCTGATCCTGGGGCGCTTGGCCGGCGGGGATACGCAGACCTAGACTTTTGTGGTACTTCAACAATTACCCCAGCGGTTCTTCGTTCCCCTCCCCACGGGCGGTGAAGACCCATCGCAAGAGAGAGTGTGAGGGTGCTCGTACTCGTCGCTCCCGGCCAAGGCGCTCAGACGCCCGGCTTCCTGACTCCCTGGCTCGAACTGCCCGGCGCCGAAGACCGGCTGCGGGCCTGGTCAGCCGCCATTGACCTGGATCTGGTCCACTACGGCACGGATGCCGACGCGGACGAGATCAGGGACACGGCCGTGGCCCAGCCGCTGCTGGTCGCCGCCTCCCTGCTCTCCGCCCGCCAGCTCTTCCCCACCACGGAGGACGTGGCGCGCGACGTGGGTGTCACGGGCGGCCACAGTGTGGGTGAACTGGCCGCCACGGCGCTGGCCGGTGTGGTCTCCGACGAGGTGGCCCTGTCGCTCGTACGCGCCCGCGGCATGGCGATGGCCGAGGCCGCCGCCATCACGGAGACCGGGATGTCGGCGCTGCTCGGCGGCGATCCGGACACGACCCTCGCGCATCTGGACAAGCTCGGGCTGACCCCCGCGAATGTGAACGGCGCGGGCCAGATCGTCGCCGCCGGCACGCGCGAGCAGCTCGCGGCGCTGGAGGCCGACAAGCCGGAGGGCGTACGGCGCGTGGTGGCGCTCAAGGTCGCCGGCGCGTTCCACACGCACCACATGGCGCCCGCGGTCGAGAAGCTCGACACGGCCGCGCGTTCCGTCTCCGTCGCCGACCCGGTCGTACCGTACGTCTCGAACCGCGACGGGCGGACGGTCTCCACCGGCTCCGGAATCGTGACGGGCCTGGTCGGCCAGGTCGCCAACCCGGTCCGCTGGGACCTGTGCATGGAGACCTTCAAGGAGCGGGGCGTGACCGCGCTGATCGAGCTGTGCCCCGGCGGCACCCTGACCGGTATCGCCAAGCGGGCGCTGCCCGGTGTGAAGACCCTGGCGCTGAAGAAACCAGAAGATCTCGACGCGGCCCGCGCGCTGATCGCCGAGCACTCCTCCACGGCTGAATAGGAGTCAGAGAGCATGTCGAAGATCAAGCCCAGCAAGGGCGCCCCGTACGCGCGCGTCATGGGCGTCGGCGGCTACCGCCCGACGCGCGTCGTGCCGAACGAGGTGATCCTCGAAACGATCGACTCGTCCGACGAGTGGATCCGCTCCCGCTCCGGCATCGCGACCCGCCACTGGGCCTCTCCGGAGGAGACGGTCGCCGCGATGTCCATCGAGGCGTCCGGCAAGGCGATCGCCGACGCCGGGATCACCCCGGAGCAGATCGACGGTGTGATCGTCTCCACCGTCTCGCACTTCAAGCAGACCCCGGCCATCGCGACCGAGATCGCGGACAAGATCGGCGCGAGCAGGCCCGCCGCGTTCGACATCTCCGCGGGCTGCGCCGGCTTCGGCTACGGACTGACCCTGGCCAAGGGCATGGTCGTCGAGGGCTCGGCCGAGTACGTGCTGGTCATCGGCGTGGAGCGGCTCTCGGACCTGACCGATCTGGAGGACCGCGCGACGGCCTTCCTGTTCGGTGACGGCGCGGGCGCGGTGGTCGTCGGACCCGCCAAGGAGCCGATGATCGGCCCCACCGTCTGGGGCTCCGAAGGCGACAAGTCCGACACCATCAAGCAGACCGTGCCGTGGGACGCCTACCGCGACGGCACGGTGGAGAAGTTTCCCGCCATCACGCAGGAGGGCCAGGCGGTCTTCCGCTGGGCCGTCTTCGAGATGGCGAAGGTCGCCCAGCAGGCGCTGGACGCCGCCGGAATCAGCTCCGCCGACCTGGACGTCTTCATTCCGCACCAGGCCAATATGCGGATCATCGACTCGATGGTGAAGACTCTGAAGCTGCCGGAGCATGTCACGGTCGCGCGTGACGTGGAAACCACCGGCAACACCTCGGCCGCCTCGATTCCGCTCGCGATGGAGCGGCTTCTGGCGACCGGACAGGCGAAGAGCGGCGACACCGCGCTCGTCATCGGTTTCGGGGCGGGTCTTGCCTACGCCGCGACGGTCGTTACCCTCCCCTAGGCACACCGGATCTTTCCGGAGCGTGTTCCGATATATCCCTCTGCTCAACATCGAAGGAGCGCCAACATGGCCGCCACCCAGGAAGAGATCGTCGACGGTCTCGCCGAGATCGTTAATGAGATCGCCGGTATCCCGGTCGAGGACGTCCAGCTGGACAAGTCCTTCACCGACGATCTGGATGTCGACTCGCTGTCCATGGTCGAGGTCGTCGTCGCCGCCGAAGAGCGCTTCGACGTGAAGATCCCGGACGACGACGTCAAGAACCTCAAGACGGTTGGCGACGCCGCCGACTACATCGCGAAGCACCAGGCCGCCTGACCGCCTGACCTCTCGCGCTGACCCATCGCGCGGCATCCGCCACCCGGTGGTGGCGCCGTAAAAATTCAGCACCCTCTACACGTGGAGAAAGAATTCCAGTGAACTCGACCAATCGCACCGTGGTCGTCACCGGTATCGGCGCAACCACACCACTGGGTGGCGACAGCGCAACGACCTGGGAAGGTCTGCTCGCGGGCCGCTCGGGAGTACGCCCTCTCGAAGGCGAACGCTTCGCCCAACTGCCGGTCCGTATCGCCGCGGTCGCCGCGGTCGACCCGGGCGATGTCCTGCCCCGCCCGCTCGCCCGCAAACTGGACCGCTCGGCGCAGTTCGCGCTGATCGCGGCCAGGGAGGCCTGGGCGGACGCGGGTTACACCGCCAGGGCCGGGGAGGACCCCTCGGTCGACCCCGACCGGCTCGGTACCGTGATCGCCTCCGGCATCGGCGGCGTGACCACCCTGCTCGACCAGTACGACGTGCTCAAGGAGCGGGGCGAACGCCGTGTCTCCCCGCACACCGTGCCGATGCTGATGCCCAACAGCCCCTCCGCCAACGTCAGCCTGGAAGTGGGCGCCCGCGCGGGCGTGCACACCCCGGTCTCCGCCTGCGCGTCGGGCGCCGAGGCCGTCGGCTACGCGGTGGAGATGATCCGTACCGGCCGCGCCGACGTGGTCGTCGCCGGTGGTACGGAAGCGGCCGTCCACCCCCTGCCCATCGCGGCGTTCGCCAACATGATGGCGATGTCCAAGAACAACGACGAGCCCACCAAGGCCTCGCGCCCGTACGACAAGGGCCGCGACGGCTTCGTCCTCGGTGAGGGCGCGGGCGTGATCGTCCTGGAGTCGGCGGAGCACGCGGCCAGGCGCGGCGCGCGCGTCTACTGCGAACTGCTGGGCCAGGGCCTGTCCTCGGACGCCCACCACATCGCCCAGCCCGAGCCCACCGGCCGCGGTATCGCCAAGGCCATGGAGAACCTGCTCGACCAGACGGACCTCAAGCCGTCCGAGGTCATGCACCTCAACGCGCACGCCACGTCGACGCCGCAGGGCGATGTCGCCGAGATCAAGGCGCTGCGCCGGGTGCTCGGCGACGATCTCGACCATGTGGCGGTCTCCGCGACGAAGTCGATGACGGGCCATCTGCTGGGCGGCGCGGGCGGTATCGAGACCGTGGCCACGGTCCTCGCGCTCTACCACCGCAAGGCCCCGCCGACCATCAACGTCGACGACCTGGACGAGGAGGTCGTCGCGGACATCGTCGTCGACGGCCCCCGCGAGCTGCCCGGCGGCACGATCGCGGCGATCAACAACTCGTTCGGCTTCGGCGGCCACAACGTGGTGCTGGCGCTGCGTACGGTCTGATCGCGCGGCGGTTCCCGGCGAACCTTCGCGAAGACGCCCGGCCCGGGATCCCCGGCCGGGCGTCTTCGGTTTCCTCCGCGCGGCACAGGCCCGGAGCCGGGGCCCGAGGCCTAGGCCCTGTCCGGGCGGTTCTGCGTCACGTACCGGAGCACGCCGTCGGTGCCGCGGACGAAGACGGAGATCCGGCCGTCGCGGTGGCACGCGGGGACCGGGGCGCCCGCGAGAGCGCCGTTCAGGGAGGCGAGGTCCGTGAACTGGTCGCTGTTGACGGTCTTCTGCCCGGCGGCCCACAGCGCGCGGTCGGGGCCGGCCGCGAAGATCCGAAGACGGCCGTCGAGCGGGGAGCGGAACGGGTACGGCGCGCCCGCCAGAGCGCCCTTGAGCAGCCCCTCCGGGTTCCACGCGGCGTAGTCCCCCTGCCGGCCCAGGAAGCGGCCCGCTCCGTCCGGGCCCTGCCAGAAGACCCGGATACGGCCGTCCGCGTCGAGCGCGGCCTTCGGGTCGGAGAGGGCCGGCGTCCCGGCGAACCGCTCGAAGGGAATCCAGTCGCTGGTGGTGTCGGGGATCCGCTGCTCCGAGATCCACAGCTCGCCGTCACCGCCCCGGACGAACACCGCCACCCGCCCGTCGGCCGCCAGGACCGGGCACGGGACACCCTCGGCCGCTGCGCCGATCGTGGCGGCGGGGGCCCAGACGGCGTACGCCACCGAGGTGTGGCTGACCGACCGGACCGTGTGGTCCGCGCCCCGGCAGAACACCGAGATCCGCCCGTCGGCGTTGAGGACCGCGGCGGGGTCACCCGCGACGCCGTCGGCCACCTTGACCGGGTGAGCGCCGGACTCGCCCGGGATCCCCGGCGTCCCCGGGAGCCGGTCGGCGAACAGTTCGCCGCCCGGCGTGCGCCAGAAGACCCGGATCAGCCGGTCACGGCCCAGGATCGCGGCGGGCACCCCGCTGATCCGGGCCCCGGGTAACTCCGTCCACGGGGACCAGCCCGGATCGCTGTTCTGCCGGATGAACAGGAGCGCGTGGTTCCGCCCCTCGGCGAGGACGACCAGCCGGCCGTCCGGGCGGGCGACCACGGCCGGATCGTTGACGAGGGTGCCTCCCAGCGGCTGGAAGGCACCCCAGACCGTGCCGGGTGTGGTCACACCGCTTCCCCCTGTCCCCTGTCCGTCCCCTGTCCATGAAGGCCCCCCGCACCCGAAGTCGCTGTATCCGAAGGGTCTCAGCCGGACACAACGACACGCCCGGACGGGCGGGACGAACACACCATCGGGGGAACGGGGTTTGGGCGGAAGAGGCGGAAGGAGGCAGAGGGAAAGAGCGGCGGCGCCTCAGCCGTCGAAGCTCGCGAAGTACGTCGCCGCCATGTCGTCGTCACCGTGCCCCTGGGCCTCCGCCCGGCGGAACCGCTCGGCGGACGCCGCCGCCACATCGAGCCGTACGCCCGCCGACTCCCCCGCCTCCACGATCAGCCGGGCGTCCTTGCCCGCCGTGGCGACCGAGAAGCTCGGGGTGTAGTCGCCGTCCATGATGACGGCGGACTTGGCGTGGAGATAACCGCAGTCCAGCGCGCCCCCGGCGATGGCCTCCAGGAAGTACCGCGGGTCCACGTCGAGGCCCTTGGCCAGGGCGAGCGCCTCGGCCGCGCCGTTGGTGAGAGTGAGCACCCAGCTGTTGCAGACGAGCTTCAGGCGGCTGGCGGCGCCGGTGGAACCGTCCTCGTCCAGCCAGACGGTACGGCTGCCGATGGCGTCCAGCACGGGCGCGAGCGGGCCGCGCGCCTCCCCGGGGCCCGCGGCCAGGATCAGCAGGTCGCCGCTCTCGGCGGGCGCCCTGGTGCCGAGCACGGGCGCGTCGACGAAGACCAGTCCGTGATGCCGGGCCAGATCGGCGAGTGAGGCGATGGCCTCGACGCCCACGGTCGTCGTCTGGAGCCAGATGGCGCCGGGCCGCAGACCCGGACCGGCGGCCGTCACGGCCTCCACGGCGGCGGGGCCGTCGTACACCATCGTGAGGACGACATCCGCGTCGGCGACGGCCTCGGCGGGAGTCGCGTAGGCCCGCGCGCCATCGGCGACCAGCGCTTCGGCCTTGGCGGGGGTGCGGTTCCAGACACGGACGTCATGTCCGGCGCGGCAGAGGTTTCGGGCCATCGCGGCGCCCATGATGCCGGTGCCGAGGACAGCTACTGCGAGGTGATCAGCCATGGGACCACGGTAGGACGCGGGGGCCCCGCCCGCTCACACGACCTGGTGCAACCAGCGGACCGGGGCGCCCTCGCCCGCGTACCGGAACGGTTCGAGCTCGTCGTCCCACGGCTTGCCGAGCAGCTTGGCGACCTCCGCCGCCAGCTGGGTCTCACCCTGGAGGGAGCGGGCGAGCGCGGCGCGCAGCCGGTCCTCGGGGACCAGGATGTCGCCGTGCATACCGGTGACGGCGTGGAAGATGCCCAGATCGGGCGTGGCGCTGTAGCGCTCGCCCTCGGCGGTGGCGCAGGGTTCCGCCGTGACCTCGAAGCGGAGCATCTGCCAGCCGCGCAGGGCGGAGGCGAGTTCGGAGGCCGTGCCCGCCCGGCCCTTCCAGGAGACCTCGGCTCTCCAGGTGCCCGGCGACGCCGGCTGCCGGATCCAGTCGAGCTGGACTCGCAGACCGAGCACTCCGGCCACCGCCCATTCGATGTGCGGGCACATCGCGCGTGGTGCGGAGTGAATGTACAGAACTCCACGTGTCGTCACCGGGACCTCCAGTGTGGGACGAGGTTCGCCTTTCCCAGCGGCCTCAGTAAACAGCATCGGGAGTGAAACTCCGCAAAAGGGACAGCATGTGACGTGATGTAATTTACCGGAGCCAAGAGAACGGACACCTCTGGTTCGACGTGGAAAAACTACCGTGCGGCGGGGTGCCCGCGGTGACGTACGGTCGGTCCCGGGGGCGATATGCGCGAAGCTTTCACTCGGCAGGACGCCACCGGATGCCTGACGACGCCAGACTTCGCAAAAGGATGCCAAAGAGGACGCCAACGGGAGGGACTCTGATGCGGAAGAGCCTTCGGAGCCGGAGCGGGAGCGGCGGTCGGAGCGGGGGCCGCGGCCCGGCCCGGACGGCGCGCCGACGCGCCGGAACAGCCGCCGCGACGGCCGCTCTACTGGCCGTGAGCGGTCTGCTGGCCGGCTGCGGCGTCTTCGGCGGATCCTCGTCCGACGCGGAGGCCGAGCGCGCCGCCCCCTCCGCGCGCCCGCCCCTGTGGAACCGCGCCCCGGCGTCGGTGGCGGCGGTCGGTGACTCCATCACCCGTGGCTTCGACGCGTGTGTGGTGCTCGCCGACTGCCCGGAGGTGTCCTGGTCGACGGGCACGGACAGCAAGGTACGCAGCCTGGCCCTACGGCTGCTGGGCGCTCCGGCGGCGAAGGAGCGCAGCTGGAACCACGCCGCGACCGGCGCCAAGATGTCCGATCTCCCGGGCCAGCTGGCGCAGGCCGCGCAGAACAAGCCCGAGCTGGTCACGATCATGGTGGGCGCCAATGACGCCTGCCAGGACACGGCGAGACAGATGACACCGGTCACCGATTTCCGTAAGTCGTTCGAGGCGTCGATGCGCCAGTTGCGCGCCGGGGCGCCCAAGGCGCAGGTGTATGTGTCGAGCGTGCCGGATCTGAAGCGGCTCTGGTCGACCGGCCGGGGCAATCCGCTGGGCCGGCAGATCTGGAAGCTGGGGATCTGCGCCACGATGCTCGGGGACTCGCAGGACATGAGCAAGCGGGCGCAGGACCGCCGGAACATGGTGTACGAGCGGGTCGTGGCGTACAACAACGTGCTGAAGGACGTGTGCGCGAAGGATCCGCGCTGCCGGTACGACGGCGGTGCGGTCTTCGACTTCCGGTTCACGGGCGACCAGTTGAGCCACTGGGACTGGTTCCATCCCAGCAAGGACGGGCAGAGCCGGCTGGCGGAGATCGCGTACCGCAATGTGACGGCCGTGAAGCCGCCCGTGTAGGGCGGCGGTGTCCGCCCTACGGGACTGCGGTCCGTGTGCTGTTGCCCGGTACCGTACGCCCCGCTTAGGGTGCCGGGTGTGGTAATGAACGAGATCCTTACCGCTCGCCTGCATGTCGACTTCGGACGGCTGGCGAGCGCTCTGTGTTGTCCGGTTCCGCGAGGCTGACGCCCGCCCCCGGGGACTGACCGCCGTTCCCTGCCGCCACACCCTCCCGACCCCGTCCCGGGGTCCTCTCATGCCCTCCTCAAGGCCCTCACCGTGGCGCTCGTTGCCGACGGCAACCTGCTCCACGACGCGAAGGACATCGTCATGCCACCCCAGAAGCCGAAGTCCTGCTGTGCCCCCGCTCGCGAGCGGACGACGCTCTCGCTCACCGCTCCCGCTCCGCGCGCGGCCTCGGACAGCCGTGTCGCCAAGCGGCTTCTCGCTCTGCCCGGCGGCCGCTTCCTCATGGGTACCGACGATGTCGTCGGCTACCCGGCCGACGGCGAAGGACCGCTCCGGGAAGTGGAGTTGAGCCCGTTCCGGATCGCTCCGACAACCGTGACCAACACACAGTTCGCCACCTTCGTGAAGGCCACCGGGTACGTCACCGATGCCGAACGCTTCGCCTTCTCCTACGTCTTCGAGGGCTTCCTCCCGGCCGAGCTGCGCGCCGCCTCCCCGCGCGTCCCTGGCACACCGTGGTGGCGTGCTGTCCACGGCGCCACCTGGAAGCACCCGGAGGGGCCGGGTTCCTCGATCGGCTCCCGGCAGAACCACCCGGTGGTGCACGTCTCGTGGAACGACGCGGTCGCCTTCTGCGCCTGGTCCGGCACCCGGCTGCCGACCGAGGCCGAGTGGGAGTACGCGGCGCGCGGCGGCCTTGAGCAGCGGCGCTATCCGTGGGGCGACGAACTCGCTCCGGGCGGAAGTCACCTGTGCAACATCTGGCGCGGCTCCTTCCCCACCGTCAACACGGCAGACGACGGATACCGGTCCACGGCGCCCGTGAAAGCGTTCCGGCCCAATGGCTTCGGCCTCTACAACACGGTCGGCAACGTGTGGGAGTGGACGGCGGACTGGTTCAGCCGCGACTTCCATGTCACCGGCCCACGCACTGATCCGGCGGGCCCGCCGGAAGGCCTGGCCCGCGCCATGCGTGGTGGCTCGCACATGTGCCACGACTCCTACTGCCATCGCTACCGTGTCGCGGCCCGCTCCTCCAACACCCCCGACAGTTCCGTGGGAAACATCGGCTTCCGCGTCGCCGCGTGAGCTCTCCCTTCGGTGAAAGGCTTCCCATGAGCACATATCCGTCCCGCAGAAGTGTCCTCGCCGCCTCGGCCGCAGGCGCCGTCACCGCCGGAATGCACGCCCCGGCCGCGCGGGCCTCCCACGCCCAGCGGCCCAACATCCTGTGGCTGGTCAGCGAGGACAACAACCCGTTCCTCGGGTCCTACGGCGACCGGCAGGCCGTCACACCGAACCTGGACGCGCTCGCGGCGGAGGGCGTCCGCTACGAGAACTCCTTCTCCACCTACCCGGTGTGCGCGCCCACCCGCTTCTCGATCATCACCGGCAAGTCGGCCGAGAGCTGCGGCCCGGCGCACCAGATGCGCGCCCTGGGCAAGCGCCCCGACTGGCTGGCGGGCTTTCCGACGTACCTCCGGGAGGCCGGCTACTACACGTCGAACAACGACAAGACGGACTACAACACCGCGTACGACCTCGCCGAGCTGTGGGACGCGAACGGCTCCACGGCGTCCTGGACCGGGCGCGCCCCCGGCCAGCCCTTCTTCTCCGTCCTCAACTTCTCCATCACGCACGAATCGACGCTGTGGGTCACCGGGCCGAGCGGAGTGCACGACCCGGCCGACGTCTCCGTGCCGGCGTACCTCCCGGACACGGAGAACATCCGCGCCGACCGGGCCCACTACTTCGACAACATCACCCGGCTCGACGGCCAGATAGCCGCCGTGCTGGAGCAGCTGGAGTCCTCGGGCCTCGCCGACGACACCATCGTCTTCTCCTACTCGGACAACGGCGGCGTCCTCCCCCGCTCCAAGCGGTACGCCCGCGACAGCGGACTGCGCACCGCCCTGATCGTCAGGTTTCCCGAGAAATGGCGGCACTTGGCACCGGCCACACCGGGCTCGGTCGTCGACTCCCCGGTCACCTCGCTCGACTACGCGCCAACAGTGCTGGATCTGGCGGGAGTCGACGTGCCCGCGTACATGGAGGGCACCTCGCTGCTGAAGGCCCGCCATCGCCCGTCGTACGCCTTCGGCGGCCGTAATCGCATGGATGAGCGCTACGACTTCGTCCGCACCGTCCGCGACACCCGCTACCGGTACATCCGCAACTACTCCCCGCACCGCATCTACAACCAGCACATCGCCTTCATGTTCCAGCAGCTCGGGTATCTGGACTGGGAGAAGGCCCATCTGGCCGGCACGCTCACCAAGGGCCAGGAACGCTGGTGGGGCGAGAAGCCCGCCGAGGAACTGTACGACCTGCGTGCCGACCCCGACGAGGTGCGCGATCTGATCGACAGCCCTCGGCACTCGGCGGTGCGGGAGCGGCTGTCCAGGGCGCTGGACACGCATATCCTCGCCCTCCACGACAACGGCTTCGTCCCCGAGGGCTCGGCCGCCGAAGGGTACGACGCCTCCCGCGTCCCCGGCGCCTTCCCGATCCGCCGGGTCAAGCACCTCGCCGACCTCGCCATCCGCCGCGAGAAAGCGCACATCGGCACCTTCCTGCATGCCCTGACCGACACCAACGAGGTTGTCCGGTACTGGGCCGGCCAGGGCCTGCTCATGCTCGCCACGCCCGCTGCCCGCGACCTGAAGCGCAGGCGCGTCCCGGAAGCCCTGGAGAGGGTCCTCGCCGACCCCGGCGAGACTCCGCAGGTGAAGATCGCGGCAGCGGAACTTCTCGCTCGTCTCGACCGCCCGGACACCGCGGTCCCGTACCTGTCGGGCATCATCACCGCGGGCACCCACGCCCGCGTACGGCTCCAGGCCGTGAACGCGCTGACGTACATCCCCGCCGCGTACGCGAAAGAGGCCCTGGACGCCCTCGACTTCGCCGTCACGGCGGACGACGAGTACGTGCGCGGGGCCGCGACGTATCTGCGGCTCGTCCTGAGAGGCGACTACGAGCCGAGGCCGGAGGTCCAGCAGGAGATCAGCGCCGGCCGGTGAGGCGAGGGGAACCAGCGGCCGGGGGCCCCGGCAGGGTTTTCCCGGGGCTCGCGGGCGTAGGGTTCTCGATCGTGACTGCCATGAACACGGAGCGCGTCGGTGCGACCGATGAGGGTACGCCCGTCCACCGCTGGACCCTCGAACGGGCCGGTACCCGGCTACGTCTGCTGACGTACGGCGGCGTCGTGCAGTCGGTCGAGATACCCGACCGGCACGGCACCGTCGCCAATGTGGTGCTCGGCTTCCCGGATCTCCGGGGCTATCTGGGCGCCGGCGGGCCGTACTTCGGGGCGCTGGTGGGCCGGTACGCGAACCGCATCGGGGGCGCGGCCTTCACCCTCGACGGACGGACCTGCCGGCTCGCGGCCAATGACGGGCCGAACAGTCTGCACGGCGGTGAGCGGGGCTTCGACCGGCGCGTGTGGGACGCGGAGCCGGCCGGGGACCACGGGGTGCGTCTTTCGCGGATCAGCCCCGACGGCGAGGAGGGCTTCCCCGGCCGGCTGGACATCTCGGCGACGTACACGCTGGACGCGGACGGTGCGCTGCGGATCGACTACCGCGCGGTGACGGACGCCCCGACGCATGTGAATCCGACGAATCACACCTACTGGAATCTGGGCGGCGCGGGCAGCGGCCCCGCGACCGGCCACGAACTGCGCGTCGCGGCGGGGCACATCACGCCGGTGGACGACACCTCCGTGCCGACCGGGAAGCGGGAGCCGGTCGACGGCACCCGCTTCGACTTCCGCGTGCCGCGCCCGGTGGGTCCGGGCTACGACCACAACTTCGTGCTGGACGGGACGGATCCGGCGGCCGAGCTGTACGACCCGGTGTCGGGCCGGGTGCTGACCGTGACCACCACGGAGCCGGGGATGCAGCTCTACACCGGCGACCACTTCGACGGAGACCCGTACGGTCCCGGGGACGGAATCGCCCTGGAGACGCAGCACTTCCCGGACTCCCCCAACCGGCCCGCGTTCCCGAGCACGGTGCTGCGGCCGGGTGAGGTGTTCGTCTCGACCACGACGTTCGGCTTCGGCGTCCGGTAGAGGAGGTACGGGTCGGCCCCGGGGCGGTGTCAGGTCCGTCCCGGGGCCGTCATGTCGCGTACGTTCCCGGCGTCCCGTCCTTCTCGCCGGCTACGCCCGCGCCTCCACCGGGGAACTCAGCCGGCGGTCGGCGACGGACCGGCCCGCCTGGACCTCGTACGCGCCGGGGACCAGCGACCAGGAGCCGGACTCCTCGTCCCAGATCTCGAAGGCCCTGCGCCGCAGCGGGATCCGCACCTCGACGGTCTCGCCGGGTCCGGCCTCGACCGAGGCGAAGCCGGCCAGCCAGCGGGCCGGGCGCTCCACGGTGTCGTCCACCGGGGCCAGATAGATCTGGACGACCTCGCGCCCCCGGCGGATACCGGTGTTGCGCAGCCGTACGCGCGCGTCGTCCGTGGTGGCCGCGATCGTCTCGTACTCCCAGCCGGTGTAGCCGAGGCCGTGGCCGAACGGGTACGCGGGGGCCACGCCCGACCGCTCCCAGGCCCGGTAGCCGATGAACACGCCTTCGCTGTAGTGGAGTTCACCGTCGGCCGGGGTGGTGGCCGAGACCGGTACGTCCGCCAGCGCGACCGGCCAGGTGGTGGGGAGCCGGCCGCCCGGCTCCACCGCGCCGAGCAGCACGTCGGCGAGTGCGGCGCCGCCCTCCTGGCCGGGGAACCAGCTGAGCAGGACGGCCGCCACGTCCTCGCGCCACGGCAGTTCGACCGGGGAGCCGGTGTTGACGACCACGACGGTGTTCGGGTTGACGGCGGCGACCGCGCGCACGAGATCGTCCTGGCGGCCGGGGAGCCTGAGGTTCTCGCGGTCGAAGCCCTCGGACTCGACGCGTTCGGTGGTGGCGACCACCACGACGGCCGTGTCCGCGGTACGGGCCGCCTCGACGGCCTCGGCGATCAGTTCGTCGGGGTCGTGCCGCGGGCCGAGGTGGAGCAGCGAGAACGCGACGGCCCTGATCGGGGCGTCCGGGATCTTGTGGACGGTGTGCAGCAGCGAGACCGTGACGCGCTCGCCCTCGGTCAGTGCCGCGCGGGCGCGCTCCACGGGCCGGCCGAAGAACGTCTCGAACGGGTCGGAGGCGACGGCCAGTTCCTCCGTCGCGTCGAAGAGGACCCGGCCGCCGACGGTGAGGACGAAGCCGCCGAGACCGCGGGTGCCGAAGGTGTGCTCGCCGCTCTCGCGCGGGGTGAAGGTGCCGGTCAGCTCGACGGTGTGCAGTTCCTCGTGGGTGACGCCGTCGGGCAGGTCGCTGCCCGCCCACTGCACCCGGCCGCCGGGGACGGTGGAGGTCCCGAGGATCCGTCCGTCCGCCGCGCGGCAGACGGCGGTCAGCTCGAAGCCGGTGCCCGCGTCGGCGAGTTCGTCGCTGGGGTCGGCGCCGATGGAGTAGGTCAGGGCGCCGTCGGGAAGGGCGGCGGTGAGGCCGTCGAGCGGGGAGACCACATGGTCGGGGAAGACCACCGCGGAGCCGCCGCCGAGCACCCGGGCATCACGCGCCGGGGCGCCGCTCAGCGCGACGGTACCGGTCCGGGCCGGATCGATCGGCAGGGCCGGGTGGCCGGCGCCGTCGTCTCCGGCCCCCTTGCCGGGTGCGCGTGGCTCGTTGCGTACGAGGACGAAGGAGCGGCGGGCGATCTCGCGGGCGAGCGCGTCGCCGTCGACCGGCGCGGGAAGGGCGGTGACGGCCGCGGGGGCGCCGTCGAGGATGCCGACGCGGGCGGCGAGGAGCAGCACCCTGCGTACGGCGTCGTCGACCGCGGATTCCGTCACCTCACCGGCGCGGACGGCGGCGACGAGCGCCTCGCCGTAGACCGTGCGCGGTCCCGGCATCGCGGCGTCGAGGCCGCCGAGCAGGGCGCCGACGGTGGAGCGCGCCGCCAGCCAGTCGGAGACGATGAAGCCGTCGAAGCCCCACTCGCCGCGCAGGACCTCGTTCTGGAGATAGCGGTGTTCGGTCATCGTCGAGCCGTTGACCTGGTTGTACGCGGCCATGATGCCCCAGGGGTGGGCGTTGGCGACGATGGCCTCGAAGGGGGCGAGGTACAGCTCGCGCAGCGGGCGCGGGGCGACGATGTTGTCGACGGTGAAGCGGTCGGTCTCGGCGTCGTTCGCGACGAAGTGCTTGACGGTGGTGCCGACTCCGCCGTCCTGGACGCCCCGCACATAGCCGGTGCCGATCTCGCCGGTGAGGTACGGGTCCTCGCTGTACGCCTCGAAGTGGCGGCCCCCGAGTGGTGAGCGGTGCAGATTCACGGTGGGCGCCAGCAGTACGTGCACGCCCTTGCGGCGGGCCTCCTGCGCGAGCAGTCTGCCCGCACGGCGGGCCAGTTCCGGATCCCAGGAGGCGGCGAGAGCGGTCGGCGACGGCAGCGCGACGGACGGGTCGTCCGCCGTCCACCGCACCCCGCGGACCCCGATCGGACCGTCGGACATCACCAGGGACGCCAGCCCGATCTCCGGGAGCGCGGGCAGGGACCACATGTCCTGGCCTGCCAGCAGCCTCGCCTTGGCGTCCAGGTCCAGCTTGCCGAGCGCCGCCTCGACGGCCGCCTCGCGCGCGTGACCGGCCGGGGTGCCGGATGCGTCTGCCACTGCCGTACCTCCTCGTCGAAGTCTCTCCGTCTCTCAGCGGATGGTCGCACAGCGATCCCGGCCGGGTGGAGTGGTCCCAGCACATGACCGCACGTCGGTCCGTGTGCGTGTGCGCGTCGCACGCCGGGTTCAGGGGGCCCATGGTCATCCGCCCTGTCCGGAGGTGATACTTCCGCCACCCGACGGAAGGACTCCCCGTGAGACTCATGAGGCCCCTGGGCCACATACGTGTACGCCCCGAACTGCTCGGGCTCGTACTCCTCACCACCACCGCGCTCGCCCTCGGTGCCCCGCCGCCGCCGGCCGCCGCGCAGCCGCTCGCCGTTCAGCCGGCCCCCGCCCGGTCCGTCACCGCCGCTGCCACCGTCGAGGAACAGCGGCTGGACCTCGCCGTACCCCAGGAGATCCTGCGGCGCAGCGGCTTCGACACGGTGGCGCCGGACTTCGTACGGTCACTGCGCGGCGCGGACTCGTACGCCGAGGCCGAGCGGGCCGTCGTGCGGAGCGGTGCGCGGCTGTGGCAGCGGGCGGTGGACCGGGCGCAGGGCCGGGGGCCCGCGCGCGGTGATCTGAGCCGGGACGACGACCGGCCGCTGTACTGGGCACGGCTCGCGCTCACCCGTGAACTGCGGCAGTGGCAGCCGGAGTTCGGCCTCTCCGAGAGCGCGCGGACGGCGCTGCTGGGGAAGCTGGAGCGCTCCTCGCGCGGCCAGGACTCCCTGGACTTCCCGGCACGCGGCGCCGCCAAGGGCGTCAAGCGGATCGTGCTGACCGGCTTCGATCCGTTCACCCTGGACCGCGACATCCGGATCAGCAACCCGTCCGGGGCGACGGCGCTGGCGCTGGACGGCACGGTGATCAGGACCGCCGACGGGCCCGCCCGTATCGAGACGGCCGTCTTCCCGGTCCGCTGGGGGGACTTCGCCGACGGCACCGTCGAACAGGCCCTGCGCGGGCCGCTGTCGCGGGCCGACCTCTTCACCACGGTCAGCCAGGGCCGCGTCGGACGGATCGATGTCGAGCGCTTCAACGGCGCCTGGCGCGGCGGGTTCGGGGACAACGAGAACGTCTCGGAGACGGGACTCGTGCCGGTGAGCGATCCGGCGTCGCAGCCGCAGTGGACGACGACCAGCCTCCCGTACCGCTCGATCGTGGCGGCGGACACCGGCCGCTTCCCGGTGTACGACAACACGTCCGTGACCGAGGTCCCGGCGGGCGGGACGGCGCCGGTGGTACGGCCGGACGGACCGACGCCCGGTTCGGCGGCCCGCGCCGGGGGCGGCGGCGACTATCTGTCCAATGAGATCGCGTACCGCGCGACGCTGCTCCGCGACCGGCTGGGGCTGGACATTCCGGGCGGCCATGTGCACACGCCGGTGCTCCAGTTCGGGGCGGGGAACACCGATCCGGCGACGGGGACCGTGACGGACCCGGAGTTCGTACAGAACCGGCTGGACATCATCGCGCAGCTGCGGGCGATCGTCACGGTGGCCGCCGAAGCCTCCTGAGTCTCCTGGTTCGTCTGAGACACCTGAGGCGTAGAGGAGGCGGAACGCACAGCGCCGTCCGGCCCCGGCCCCTGCCGGATCGGACGGCGCTGCGCCTGTCGACCGCCGTGTGTCTCCTACTTGTCCATGGCGAGCGGTACGCCCGGCCGCCGCGTGCCCTGCCCGCCGTTCGCCGCGTCGTCGTCCGGGGCCGCGTCCTCCGGCTCGGCCGTCAGCTCGCGCACCATCAGGGTCGCCCCCGCCACCGCGCCCGGCATCAGGAAGACCGCCACGAACGGGACGAGGAAGGCGAGCGTGAGCGGGACACCGAAGCCGAGGGTGAGCATCCGGCGGCCCCTGAGCAGCCGGAGGCGCTCCTTCAGCTCGACACCGCGCCGCTGGAGCGCCACCGCCGTCAGCTCCTCCGCCAGGAAGAAGCCGGAGACGCAGAAGCCGAGTACGGGAATGACCGTCTGCCCGACGACCGGGATGAAACCGAGGGCGAAGAGCAGCACGCCGTACAGCGCCACTCGTACCAGGATCCGCAGACTGTCCCGGGCGGAGATCCACAGGTCGCGCCAGAGCGGCAGTTCGGACTGCGGGACCTCGCCGCCCTCCGCGCGGTCGACCGCCTCGGAGAGCGATTCGTAGAAGGGCTGGCCGACCAGCAGCGTCACGGCCGTGAAGGTGATCACCGCGAGGAACAGCCCGAGCGCGAAGAGCAGCACGGTCAGGGAGCCCCGGAAGAGACCGAGCCAGGGCGAGGACCAGTCGTCCGCGAAGGGGGTGGCCCAGGCCGTCAGATCGTCGGCGCCGTAGGCGAGGCCGACGAGCGCGCCCGCGTACAGGACCAAGGTGACCAAACCGGGCAGCAGTCCGAATCCGAACCACCGGCCGTGGCCCGCGACCCAGCGCTGGCCTTTCATCAAGTAGCCGAAGCCGGCGCCGAGATCATGCATGGACGCAGCCTACCGGGTGTATATGGACCCCTCTTGATGTTCGCGTGAGTAACCGGTAGACCCTGCGTACCGATCAACGTCGATCGCCACCGATCATTTTTGATCGCTCTGATGGGATCACCTCCACGTGATCGCCTTCGCGGCGATCACTTCCGCGGCGATCACTTCCGCTGTGATCGACCGCCGCCCGCCGCCCGCCTCTGACATTGCCGTCACTTCCGAAGACCCGGAGGAACAGACGCATGGGGATACCCAGACCCGTCCTGCTCACCACCGCTGTCAGCGCCGTCGCCGGCGCCCTGCTGCTCGCTCCGCTCCCCGCGACCGCCGCCCCCGGCCGGGACACACAGCGGCCGCACCCCGTCAGGGAGAGCGGCGGCCCCGACACCACCGCCGCGGCGCTCCAGAAAACCACCGGCACCACCGACACCGCCGGTACACCCACGCCTCCCGCGCTGCGCAAGGACGGCGGCTACCCCCGGCGTACGGTCCTCGACGCGCCGCCCGAGAACCCCGCCGACAAGTCGATCAAGCTGGGCCTGGCCCCGTACCACTCGCTCGCTCCCCGGCTCAACGCCCTGCAGAAGCTGAGCGACCGCGTCAGCGTGGAGGTCGCGGGCCGGTCCGCGGCCGGCCATGAGCTGTATCTCGTCACCGTCACCGCGCCCGAGAGCTCCCGCGAGTCCCGCGAGCAGGAGCGGATGCGCGAGCTGATCGAGGACTCCCCGGCGGCCGCCGCCAAGGACCGCCGGATCAAGTCCTCCTACAAGACGCCGGTCTTCATCAACAACAACATCCACGGCAATGAGTGGGAGGGCACCGACGCCGCCCTGAAGCTCATCGAGGAGCTGGCGAAGGCGAAGGACGGCAGGACGGCCGGTCTGCTCGCCAAGAACCGGATCTATCTCAATGTGACCGCCAACCCCGACGGCCGGATCGCCGGGACCCGCGCCAACGGCAACGGCTTCGACCTCAACCGCGACTTCATCACCGCCTCGCAGCCCGAGTCGCGGGCCATCCGGCAGATCGCGGTCGACAAGCAGCCCGCCGTCATGCTGGACCTGCACGGCTATGTCAACGGCACGCTGATCGAGCCGACGACGCCGCCGCACGGCGAGAACTACGAGTACGACCTCTTCCTGAAGAACAGCTACGCCAACGCCCTCGGCATGGAGAAGGCGGTGAACGATCTCGGCTACACCCCCGGCGAGGACGGGGTCCAGCCGCCCGTCATCCCCTTCCGCGACCAGCAGGAGGGCTGGGACGACTGGCCGCCGATCTTCACCCCGCAGTACATGGCGTTCCAGGGCGCGGTGGCCTCGCACACCGTCGAGTTCCCGATGCGCGTCAACAACAACGACTACAACACCCTGCCGGTGGAGGAGCTGCGCCGGCGCTCCGCGATCAACACCGACATCGCGGGCGCGGTGATGCGCGCGACCCTCGACTACACGCTCGACCACCGTACGTCGGTGATCGCCGACCAGATCGAGACGTTCCGGCGGGGCGCGGCGGGCGAGGCGCAGCGGCCGGTGTCCGAGGAGACCGTGCCGGGCGTGCCGGGCATCGGGCCCGAGGACGTGTACACCACCTCCTTCCCCCGCGCGTATGTGATCCCCGCGGGCCAGGGGCAGCGCTCGGCGACCGCGGCGGCCCGGCTGGTGGACCATCTGGTCGCCAATGACGTACGGGTGGAGCGCGCCCTTACCGGCTTCCGGCTGGCGGGGCGTTCGTATCCGGCGGGCTCGTACATCGTCGACATGCACCAGGCCAAGCGCGGGATCGCCAATGTGATCCTCGACGAGGGCCGGGACATCAGCGCGGACGTCTCCACGATGTACGACATCTCGGGGTGGAGCCTCGGGCTGCTGTGGGGCGCGAGCGTCGACAAGGTCCAGAAGGCCGGCGGCGGGCTGCACATCCCGGCGCGTCCGGTCCTGGCCGCGTCCCCGACCGGGGCGGTGACGGGTCAGGGCGACCTGCGGCTGCGCCTGGACGACGCCAAGGAGCTGGCGGCCCTCAACTCCCTGCTCGGGCAGGGCGTGAAGGTACGCGGGGCGGCGGACGGTTCGGCGATCGTACCGGCCTCGGCCCGGCGTCAGGCGGCCGTCCTCGCCGACCGTCACGGCGTCGCCTTCACCGCCACCAAGGAGAAGGGCTCCGGGACGGTGGCCCGTACGCGCGTCGCGGCGGCGGTGACGCCGGGCGAGCAGTTCGCCCTGCGGGAGATGGGCTTCGAGGTGCTGCCGGTGTCGACCGCGACACTGAACGCGGGCTTCGACTGGTCGAAGGCGGATGTCCTGTACGTCTCCTCCGGCCTCCAGTACGGCGCGCTCAACCCGGCCGCGCGCGCGGCCCTGGACGGCTTTCTCTCCCGGGGGGCGGGCGTGGTCACGCTCGGTTCGACGGGGGCGGCCTTCAACACCGCCGCGGGGCTGCTCGCGGCCAAGCCGGTCGCGGGCAACGGCGACGCGAACGGTGTGGTGCGGGTGGCCAACGCGGGTGGCCCGATCACCGGTGGCGCCCCCGCGCACACCTTCGTCTACTCGCCGCTGTGGTTCACCGACCTCGGTCCCGGGGTGCGGGCCGACCAGTCGTACGGCACCGGCAGTCCGCTGGTGTCCGGCCACTGGCGCGCGAAGGAGGACGGTACGGGCGGCCCCTCGGCCGCGGCGGGCCGGGCCTCGATCGTCAGCGGTACGTCCGCGAAGGGCGGGTCCGTGGTGCTGTTCGGTACCGAGCCGCTGTTCCGTGACCACCCGAAGGGGCTGTTCTCACAGGTCGGCCGGGCCCTGCTGGGGGCGGCCGGCTGAGTCCTCACGGCGCGCCACGGCCACGGCCACGGCCACGCTGACGCCGTGACGCCGTGACGGCCGGGGGCCGTTCCCGCACGGTGCGGGGACGGCCCCCGCGGCGTTCCCCCGGGGAGCTGTTCAGACCGGGTCCAGCCGCCACTGCTGGCAGGTGGTGCCCAGCCAGGGCCACTGCTGTACGTCCGCCCCGTCCGCCGTCGAACAGCCGGCGATGTCCGCGACCTTGCCGCTGCGGGCGCCGACGAGCCGCACCCAGCCGCCCTGGCCGGTGACGACGAGACGGAAGGACTGGCAGCTCGTGCCGAGCCACGCCCACTGGCGCAGACCGGCGCCGTCCGCGACGGAACAGGCCGCCGTGTCCAGCACTTTCCCGCTGGCGGCGTTGACCAGCCGGCTGGTGTCATCGCCGAGTGCCTCGACGCGCCAGCGCTGACGGGCGCCGCCGTGACAGGCCCACTGGAGGACATCCGCGCCGTCGGCGCGCGAACCGCCCTCCACTTCCAGGCACTTGCCGCTGCGCCGGTTCACGAGTGTGTACGCCGTGGGGATGGCCGCGCGCTCGCCGGAGCCCCCGGCGAGCGCGGCGCCCGGCGGCGAGAGGCCACCGTCAGGCGTCGGCGCGGTGGCGTCGGGCAGCCGGCCGTCATCGAGCCGGCCCCGGTAGGCGTACGGGCCCATGGGGTCGGCGCCGGCGCTCTCCAGTACGTGCACGCGCTGGGTGGGGCGGTAGTCCTCGATGCCCTGGCCCGCGACGTAGTACAGATACCAGTGGCCGTCCCGGAAGTGGATCCGGGGCGCCCCCATGTTGCAGCAGCGCGAGGAGGCGGAGTCCGTCCAGACCCGCACGCTCGGCGCGGTCGAAAGCCCGGCCGGAGTGGGCGATGTGCGCATGGTCAGCTCCGACGTACGGGACGCCGTGAGGAGGTAGTAGTCGCCGTCGTAGTACTGGATCCAGGGGTCGGCGGCACTGGCGGGCGGGGGGACGAACGCGGTGAAGGCGGCGAAGACGGCGAGCGACAGGGCCAGAAGGAGCGTGGTTCTGCGAGGGGTGCGGCTCACGCGGATTCTCCTTACGGCGTGCGAAGCGGGGTGGGGGCGCGGGAGTTGGAATGGTGTGGCGCAGGCGCCGTTCGGCGTAGGAGCCGTTCGGCATGCCGAATCACGGTCACGACCGCGAACGGGAAGCTAGAGTCGAAGCGCTTCCGCGTCAACGGTCGGAAACGGACAGGACGCGAGCGGACGCGACACCGGCGAACATGGCGCGAGCGGACATGGCGCGTGCGACATGACTGAGGGCCGCACCCCGGACAGGGGTACGGCCCTCAGCGGCCAGGCAGTCCGCCGAACGATCCGTCAGGCGACGGAGAGCTCGACCTTGATGTTGCCGCGCGTGGCGTTGGAGTAGGGGCACACCTGGTGCGCCTTCTCCAGCAGATCCTTGGCGGTGGCCTCGTCCACGTTCGGGATGGAGGCCACCAGCTCGACCTCAAGGCCGAAACCGCCGGTCTCCAGCTTGCCGAAGCCGACCTTCGCGGTCACCGTCGAGCCGGAGATGTCCGCCTTCTCCTTACGGGCGACCACACCGAGCGCACCCTGGAAGCAGGCGCTGTACCCGGCGGCGAACAGCTGCTCCGGGTTGGTGCCGGCGCCGTTGCCACCCATCGACTTGGGCGGGTTGACGATGACGTCGAGCTGACCGTCGTCACTGGAGACACGGCCGTCACGGCCGTTCTCCGCGGTGGCGACGGCGGTGTAGAGGACATCGATCTTCTGGATGGTCATACGGTGCGTTCCTCCTGTTGTACGCCGCGACTCGCGCCCACGGACCGCGGCGGCCTGGGACGAGCCTAGTGCGTCCGGCCGTTGAGCGTGACGATCATCTTTCCGGTGTTGTCACCGCGGAGCACACCGAGGAAGGCGTCGAAGCCGTTCTCGATGCCCTCGACCGAGGTCTCGTGGTACTTCAGCTCACCGGAGGCGAGCCAGCCCGCGACGTCCTTGACGAACCGCGGCCGCAGACCGAAATGGTCGGTGACGATCATGCCCTGAAGACGCAGCCGCTTCCCGATGGCCAGGGCCAGGTTGCGCGGGCCCGGCGCCGGATCGGTGGCGTTGTACTGCGCGATCGCACCGCACAGCGTGACGCGGCCGTGGGGGTTGAGCGTGGAGAGCGCGGCTTCGAGGTGGTCGCCGCCGACGTTGTCGAAGTAGACGTCGATGCCGTCGGGCGCCGCCGCCTTGAGCTGGTCCCTGACGGGGCCCTTCTTGTAGTTGAAGGCCGCGTCGAAGCCGTACTCCTCGGTGAGGAGCCTGACCTTCTCGTCGGAGCCCGCCGAACCGATCACCCGCGAGGCGCCCTTGATCCTGGCCAGCTGGCCGGCCTGGCTGCCGACGGCGCCGGCCGCGCCGGAGACGAAGACGGCGTCGCCCTCCTTGAAGGAGGCGGTCTCGAAGAGGCCCGCGTAGGCGGTGAGCCCGGTCGCGCCCAGCACACCGAGGTACGCGGAGAGCGGGGCGAGCGAGGCGTCGACCTTGGTGCCGTGCTCGGCCGGGAATTCGGCGTACTCGCGCCAGCCGAGACCGTGCACGACGTGGTCGCCGACGGCGAACCCCTCGGCGCGGGAGGCGATGACCTCGCCGACCGCGGCGCCGTCCATCGGCTTGTCCAGCTGGTACGGGGGTACGTACGACTTCACGTCGTTCATCCGTCCCCGCATGTACGGGTCGACCGAGAAGTGGAGGTTGCGGACCAGGATCCGGCCCTCACCCGGCTCGGTCACGGGGACGTCGCGCAGGGCGACATCGCCCGGCTCGGGCCAGCCGTGGGGGCGGGCCACGAGAAACCAGGCGCGGCCGGACTCGGGAAGTGCGGTCATCGTGCGGAGCCTCCTCAGACGGTTCTGCGGCGGTGAGCCACGGGTACCAGGTCAGGGAATCCGAGAAAAGCTTCACCACCTGAAACAACAATGCTCATGAATATTTCATGATGTCAAGTAACGGAGTACCCTGGTGTCCATGGCCACTCCACGAAGAGACCCACTCACCCTTGAGGTCGTCGAACTCATCGGCTCTGTCGTGGCCCGGTACTACGAGGAGTACGAGCAGGCCGCGGCGCGGCACTCCCTCACCGGCGCGCAGGCGCGCGTCCTGGGGCTGCTGTCCCTTGAACCCCTGCCCATGCGCGGGATCGCGCGGAAGCTGAAGTGCGAGCCGTCCAATGTCACCGGCATCGTGGACCGGCTCGAAGCGCGCGGTCTGGTGGAGCGCCGGCCCGACCCGGCCGACCGCCGGGTGAAGCTCGCCGCGCCCACGGCGGAGGGCAGCGCGACCGCGACCCGGCTGCGCGACTCGCTGGACTTCGCGCGCGAGCCGCTCGCCGCGCTGTCCGACCAGGAGCGCGGGGTGCTGCGCGATCTGCTCAAGCGGATGCTGGGCGAGAGCGTGCTCTGAGAGCCGCCGGCTGACGCGGGCGCGTCCGGAGAGCCGTCAGACGCAGAAGAAGATGATCCAGCGGCAGGTCTCGGACGGTGTGGGAGAAGGCGCGGGCGGCGGTGGCGGAGGAGGCGGGTCCGCCGAGGTCGGGCCATCCGACGTGGGCTCGTCCGTCGGCTCCGCGGGACCGGTCGTACCGGACTCCGGGTCGTCGGCCCCCGGTGTCTCGGGCCCGTCCGTGGCCGTCTCCCCGGTCTCGGGCGTACGGGACGGCGACGGCGATTCCCCCGTCTCCTCCGACGGCCTCGGACCGCCGCTGCCGTCCGTGCGTACCGTCCCGTCCGTACTCGTAGCCGTTCCCGAGCCCGGTCCCGGCGTCGTGGAGACACCCGGATCGTCCGGCGCGACCGGGCGCTCCGTGTCCTGCGGACCGCCGTCGAAGTCGACGGGCGTCTCCTCCTTCACGGCGGTGGCGTTGTCGTCGCGCGACGACTCCCTCGCCAGTTCGGCCAGGCTCAGCGCGCCGGCCGCGAGAATCACGCCGAGCGTGGCGATCAGAAACCTGCGGCCCCGCCTGCTGCGCGCCCGGCGCGGACCGGTACGGCGCGGGGCCTTGTCCCGCGCGCCCTTTCCCCGCCCGGCTCTGCGGGAGGAACCCTTGCGGCGCGAGGTGTCGGGGCGCGGCGCGGTGTCGTCCGGACGGTCGTGACCGATGAGTCCGTAGTCACTCACCCCGTAGTCACTCACGGGCGCGTCGCCGTACTCTCCGTGACCCTCGGTTTGCCCGTCGTCCCCGCCCGGGAGGCGGCTGTGGTGCGACCCGGGGTGGAAAGGGCGGTGCTGCCGCAGCTCCTCGGCGGGGGTCCCGCATCCTGCGCAGATCAGTGCGCCGTTGAGGTGCCGACGACACTGTGGGCAGTAGTCCATGGCGCCCCGCAGATTATGCGGCGGCGGCACGGCTGACGTGGCGAGGTTGTGAGGATCGTGTGTGAAGTGGCGAATCCGTGGCGTGTCTGCCCACGTCTGCTCGTGTCTGCCCGGTTGGGGACTGCCCCGCGAACACGGGGGAGGATGGCGGTATGACGTCCACCGGGCCGTTCGGGCCGCTCGACTTCCAGCTCGTCCTGCTGCGCCGGATGGCCGATCACCAGCCGGAGCTGGTCGACGAGGCCCGCCGCGAGCTGGGCGTCTCCCTGGCCGGTATGCGGGAGGCCAACCGGCGCTGGCAGGCGATGGTGCGCGCGCCCCGGGCGCGCGGCTCGCTGTCCCGCTACCGCTCCGTACTCGGCGCGCCGGAGCGGACCTCCCGGCGTGTGATCGGCGATCTGGAGTGCGACGCCCTGCTCTGGCCCGTGCCGCTCTGGCCCGAGCTGCGGTTCGAGGTGATGGTGGCGCCCGGCGGCGCCGTCTGGAACGAATGGCTGGTCCGCGCTCCGGGGGCGGCGGCCCCCGAATTGCGTACGGCGGACGATCTGCGTCCGTGGTGCTGCACGGTGGACGAGGTCGCACGGGCCTTCCCGCCCGCCCGGCCGATGGAGGGCACCGCCCCGACCAGGATGCGGCTGGCCTTCACACCGCCCGACGGCCGTGCCCGCGTCGCGGAGTTCACCTGGGGGCTGCTGCAACGCTGGTCCGACTAGGTTCTGTCCGGCGCGCCCCGTCCAGGGCGGACGGCGTGTTGTGCGACCGGCCGCACGACGGATGCCCGCCCTGCTTCCTGGCACGCCGTCAAATCCGAACGCCCGTCTGGCGCAGCCCAGCGCGCGGGGCGTGCCCCGGCGCCGCACTATGCGAACAGGGCCGGCGGCCGCCGGTGATCCACTCAGCGCTCTCGGGAGAACCTGCCGTGACCGTCAGTCTTGAGCAGTTGCGACGTTGCCATATCGCCGTCGACCTGGGGGCCGCCCGGACCCGGGTCTTTGTGAAGGGGGCCGGGCTCGTCGTCGATGAGCCGAGCGCGGCCGCCGTCAACACCCGTACCGGCGCGCTCATCGCCGTCGGCGCCCTCGCCGAACAGATGACCGGCCGTACCCCCGACTACATCCGCGTCGCCCGTCCCATCAGCGGCGGCACCGTCATCGACATCGAGATGGCGCAGCGCATGCTGCGGCATCTGCTGGGCGACAAGCTCCGCCGCCAGTTGCGCCGCAAGCCCTGGCTGCGCGCCGCCGCCTCCACCCCGCACGACAGCGATCCGCTCGCCCAGCGCGCCGCCGTCGAGACCCTGGTCGGCCTCGGCGCGCGCCGGGTGGAGCTGGTGGACACGCTGATCGCCGCGGCCGTCGGCTGCGGACTGCCCGTGGAGCAGCCCACCGCCACCATGATCATGGTGTGCGGCGCGGCGACCACGCAGGTCGCGGTGTTGTCGCTCGGCTCGATCGTCACGGCCGTACGGATCCCCGTCGGCGGCAACGCCATCGACCACGCGGTGATCCAGCACCTGCGCCACCAGCATGAACTGATGCTGCCCAGCCAGTCCGTACGCCCGCTGCAACTGGCGCTCAGCAACAACGGGCTCACCGAGGGCGGTCCCACCAAGACGGAGATCCACGGCCGGGACGTGGCGACCGGAGTGGCGCGTTCGGTGATGGTGGACACCGCCGCCGTACGGGAAGCCATCTACACCCCCCTGACCGCCGTCCTCGACGGCATCGGCAAGGTGCTGCGCGACTGCCCGCCCGATCTGGTGGCCGATCTCGGGGACCGGGGGATCATGATGGTCGGCGGCAGCGCGCTGCTCCCGGGGCTCGACCAGATGCTGCGGGACGCGACGGGCATGCCGGTCGCCATCGCGGAGCGCCCCGACATCTGCGCCGTGCTCGGGCTCGGGGCGATGCTGGAGGGCAAGATCCAGCCGATGATCCTGAACCCGATGGCCGACGCCGACGCCCACTGAGAGCGCGGCGGGACCAGTACGACGGTGACGACGGCGCGACGGGGCGATGAGCGAAGAGAGCCACGACGGCGAGGCCCACGGCGACCGTGAAGGCCGCGGCGAGGACGAGCGCCCCGGCGACAGGCGCCCCGGCGAGGAACACCCTGACGAGGAGCACCGCGGCGGGGACGAGTGCCGTAGCGGCGAGCGCCGTGGTGACGGCGGCGCGACGGCGCCCCGGCTGCCCACGCTGCTGGAGGCGGTGCTCGGTATCGGCACCGACCTCGAACTGCGCGCCACGCTCCAGCACATCGTCGACACCGCCGCCGAGCTGATCGGCGCGCGGTACGGCGCGCTCGGCGTCCTCGACCCCGAGCGCGGCGGACTCACGGAGCTGTTCACGGCGGGGCTGAGCGACGCCGGCCGGCAGCGCATCGGACGGCTCCCCGATGGAGACACCGGCGTTCTCGGGCTCCTCATCAAGGAGCCGAGGCCGCTGCGGCTGGACGATCTGACGGCCGACCCCCGGTCCGCCGGGGTACCGCCCGGCCACCCCGTGATGCGCTCCTTCCTCGGTGTGCCGCTCCAACTGGACAGCACGGTCCTCGGCAACCTCTATCTGACGGAGAAACGGACCGGCTCCTTCACCGAGCAGGACCAGAACCAGCTGCGTGTCCTTGCCTCACAGGCGGCGCTCGCGATCGGCAACGCCAGGCTGTACGGGACGGCCCGGCAGCGCGAACGCTGGATCGAGGGGGCGGCGGCCGTCACCACCGCGCTGCTGACCGGCGAGAACGCCTCCGACGCGCTGGTCACCGTGGCCGAGTCGGCCCGGGTGCTCGCCGACGCGTACGCGGGCGTGGTGCTCCAGCCGACCGAGGAGGGCGGGATGGAGATCGTCGCCGCGTCCACGGTCGGCGACCCCGCCGGCATCGTCGGCACCACGATCGAGCCCGGCTCCCCCGTACTCGTTCAACTCCTCGGCGGGGAACCGGTGTTCATCGAGGACTCGTCGACGGATCCCCGGATGACCACACATGTGCGGGCGCGCTTCGGGCCGAGCATGATGCTGCCGCTGGAGAGCGGCGGCAAGCTGATCGGCACCCTCGCGCTGCCGCGCAGGCGCGGTGGCCGTCCGTACCGCGCGGTGGACCGGCTGCTGGCCACCCAGTTCGCCTCGCAGGCCGCACTCGCGCTGGTGCTCGCGGACTCGCAGCACGACCGGGAGCAGCTGGCCGTCTTCGAGGACCGCGACCGGATCGCCCGCGATCTGCACGATCTGGTCGTCCAGCGGCTCTTCGCCACCGAGATGATGCTGGAGTCGACCAGGCGGCGCGCGGCCTCGACCGACCTGGACGAGCTGCTCGGCCGGGCCGTGGACGAGCTGGACTCCACGATCCAGGAGGTCAGGACCACGATCTTCGCGCTCCAGCAGCCCCCTGCCGACGGTCCGGCGAGCGTGCGCGGGATGGTGCTGCGGGAGACGGGCGGCGCGGGGGACGTGCTGGGCTTCCGGCCGTCGGTGCGCTTCACGGGACCGGTGGACACGCTCGTGGGCGAACCGGCGGGCCGGGGCCTGCTGGCCGAACTGCGCGGCGCGCTCGCCGCCGCGCACCGGCGTGACGGGGTGACGGCGATCGGGGTGGAGGTCGACGCCACGGCGCGGCTGGCCGACGGACGGACCGGGGTGCGGCTGACCGTCACGGACGACGGTCTGCGCGAGGACGGCGGCCGGGGCACGACGATGACCTGGGAGGCGCCCCGCTGAGCCGGCGAGCACCCCGGCCGGCCCGCCCTCCGGTCACGCGCCGGCGGCGGAGCCCAGCACCTCCCGCAGCGAGGCCGTCAGCCGCGTGGCGAAGGCCTCCCGGGTCGCGTCGCCCACCGAGTCCAGGGACAGATACGGGTTGAGGTCCTCCAGCTCGACGAGCAGCAGCTCGCCGTCCGGGGCCCGGCAGGCGTCCACGCGCTGAATCCCGTGCTCCAGCCCGTTCCACTCGATGAACCGCCGCGCGAACGCCAGATCCGCGGGACCGGCCTCGTACGGCGCGAGCACCCAGCGCCGCTCGGGGTCCGGCGCGTACAGCGCGTACTGGAAGTCGTGGTCGATGAAGTAGAACGAGACCTCGTAGCGGAACGGTATGCGCGGCTGCACCAGCACCTCGCCGAAGGCGACGTCCGCGAGCCGGTCCCCGTCGGCGAACTCCATGCCGATCGAGTCCGCGCCCGCCTTCGGCTTGACGACATACGTCCCGGCGCGCGGCAGCCGCCCGAGGTCCTCGGCGCGGTCCACGGTCGGAATGACCGGATACCCGGCCGCGCTCAGCTCCACCAGATACTGCTTGCCCGCCATGTCGGCCCGTCCGGTCAGCGGGTTGTAGACCCGGGTGCCGGCCGCCGCCGCCCGGTCGCGGAAGGCGTCGTACTGCTCCTGGTAGTGCAGTACGGGCCCGCTGTTGCGCACCACGACCGCGTCGAAGGACCCCATCAGCCGCGCGGCGTCGAGAGGATGGCTCAGGGCCACGGCGAAGTCCCGCCGCAGCCGGGACGACAGCTGTATGTCCTCGTCGCAGTATCTGCGTCCCCTGGCCTCGTAGGCGAGGTCGGTGACATAGAGGACGCGGGGCGTGGTGACGGGCACGGACACGGTGCTCCCTGGCTGGTCGGATCCGGGTCGGATGCGGGTCGGATGCGGGTCGGTATCGGTCCGGGGCCGCCCATACACCTGTGCGGTGCCCACGAGGGGAGCATCATACGAGTGTCCCGTTCGCGCCGTCCCCGGAGCGCCCGCGGGCTCTTCGTGGTGCGCCGCTTGTGGGCACGGGCCGCCCGGTGCCATCGTTGCGGCCATGCCGCTCACGCCAGTCCCCGATCATGCCTCGATCCTTGAGGAGATAAAGACGGTTCGGCGCGGCGGGATCGTACGGCTGCGCCGGCTTGAGGTGCCGTCACTGGCCCGGATCGCCTTCGCGCTCGCCCCCGCGGAAGACGGCCGGGCCGCGGTCGTCGACCAGTCCCCGTCGCAGTCCCCGTCGCAGTCGCAGTCGCAGTCGCAGTCGCAGTCGGTGGAGTGGCTGCTGCGGCTGGCGGTGTCACGGCTCGGCGGCGGCACCCTCCAGGAGGCCGCCGAATACACCCTGGGTCTGACACCGGGCACCCGTGACTGGCCGGGCGCCGACCGCAGACGGCGCGCGGCCGAGCTGTACGGGGTCAGCATCGAGCGCTTCCGCAAGGAGCAGGAGGCGATGGTGCTCGACCAGGTCGCCGAGCAGGTGGGCAGGCTGGCGCGGGCGGCCCTCGCCGAGCGGCACCCGCCGGGCGGCCGTGACCGGGCGGCCGGCGACCCGGCGGACGGAGACGATCCGGCGCTGACCGCCCGTACGCACCGGCTCCTCACCGTCCCGGCACACGGCAGGACCGTGCCGGTCACGCTCCATGTCCATCCGGTGGATCTGCTGCGTGACGTGGATGTGGTGGTGTCCCCTGTCAACACGTATCTGGCGCTGCCCGAGGCGTACAAGTCCTCCGTGGCCGCCTCCCTGCGCCGGGCCGGCGCGCTGCGCGGGCTGACGGGCGAGACGCTGGGCGACCCGATCCACGAGGAACTGCGCGCGTGGGCCGCCGCCCGGGGCGCCTCGGGCCGTCCGGTACTGCCCGGCACGGTGGCCGTCACCGGCTCGGGCGCCCTCGCCGCCCAGGGCGTACGCCGCGTCTACCACGCGGCCGTCGCCGTGCCCCGGGCCGGGACCAACGACTACGACGTCCTGCCCGCCGATGTCACCCGCGCCGTGGCCCACGCCCTGGAGCTGCTCGCGGAGGAACACGAGCGGTTCGCTCCCCCGCTGCGGTCCGTGTGCTTCCCGCTGCTCGGCTCCGGCCGGGGCGGGCTGCCGTATGAGGAGAGCGTCCGCGCGGTGTGGGCGGCTGTCGACGCGGAGCTGGCGCGCGGCGCGGCCTGGGACATCCATCTGGTCGTACGAGGGCTGGCCCCGGCCGGTCTCGTGGTCCGCATGCTGACGGAGTACGCGGGCGGAAGCGTGGACGGAGACGGGCGCCGGGGGAGGGCCGGAAACGGGCGCGGAAGGGCCGACGACACGGGCGGGGTGGGCGGCGTGGACCGGGGCGCGAGCCGGAGCGGGGACGGAGGCCGGGGCGCGGCCGGACGTCACCCGCTGCCGTGATCCGCCCCGTTCACGCCCTGTTGCTGCCCAGCCTGTCTGGTGAACTGGGCAGCAAGGCCGCTCAGAGACGCTCGGCGTGCGGCGGACGAATGGCACGGGGGTGCACACCGGAGTCCGCCACGGCCCGTCGGGGGAACACCGCGGGCCCTCTGAGCGGCCCGTTCCCGCCCCTCGGGGACCGGATCCGAGGGGCTCGGGCCGCCGGCCGGCCCTACGGCTCGCGTCCCACGCCCCCGTACGCGTCGACCCCGGGCTCGGTGCCGTCCGGGCCGTCCGGGCCGTCCGGGGCGTCCGGGCCGTCCGGGGCGTCCGGGCCCGGACGCCACCGCGTGACCTGGACGCCCCCGGGCAGCCCGCCCCAGGAAGTGGCGGCTCGTCAGGGCCACGTCGACGAGGCCGGGGGAGATCTCCTCGATCTGGTCCCCGGCCTCCCGGTCGACCTCGTAATGGGGCGAGCCTCCGACGAGTCAAGGGAGCGAACGCGTACGGGGAACGCTCCCCCGACCATCCGTCAGCCCGCCCCGCCCCCGGCCGGTTCGGGCCCCTGCGGCGGCACCGGCGGCCACCGGATCTCGCTCAGGGCGGGAAGCAGTTCCTCCTCCTCGTAGTCGAGATGCGCCACCAGCTCGGCCGACAGCCGGGCCAGCTCGGCGCGGAAGCGTTCGGGGTCGGCGGTCGTGATGTCGGCGAGCAGAGCAAGCAGGGCGTCCTTGACGCGCGCGAGGACGCGATGCTCCTCGCCGAGCCGGTCGATGGCCTCGCGCAGATGCGGGTGCTGAGCGGCCAGCGCGGGGAAGGCGTGAGCGTCCTCGCTGGTGTGGTGGAACGTCAGGGACTGGCAGAAGGCCAGACAGTGCTGCCTGATCTGGAGACCGATCCCCGGCGCCGGCGGTTCGCCGGAGCCTCCGTTCGCCGCCCGCGCGGCGAAGTGCGCTTCGGTCTCGGCCTGTAGGTGGCGCAGTTGCCCGCGCAGCCAGCCATGGATCTGCACCAGCTTGTCGGCGAGACTGCCGATCTCGGCCGGCCCCTCCGACGCTTCGGCCCCCGAGGGTTCGAGCACCACGACGGGCAGGATCCTGGTGGTTCCGGACTGGTAGTCAGCGTATCCGGGCGCCACGCCCACGACCCGCTCGAACAGCCGGTCGCGCCGCGCCCCCTCGGCGGGGACGGCGATCAGTTCGAGCGTCTCGGTACCGATCTCCACCCGTACCTGAGGATGGGCCAGCAGGTTGTGATACCAGGCGGGATGACGCGGCGCGCCTCCCGCGGATCCGACGATCAGCAGCTGCTCGCCGTCGCGGACATAGCCGAGCGGAACGGTGTGTTCCGCCCCCGACTTGGCGCCGGTGGTGGTGAGCAGAAGGAGGTCGCCGCCCTCGAAGGGGCCGCCGACCTTGCCGTCGTTGGCCCGGAATTCGTCGATGATCGCCTGATTGAAGGATGCGGGCATACGGTGTCGTCTCTCCAGAGAAGTGTGCGGTCCGCGGTGAACGCGGTGATGGTGGATGACCGTGATGTGCGCGCGATACGGCGCACGGCGCGCTATGACCGCACGCGGACCCTCGTCCGGAGAAGGACATCGATGTCGTACGGCGGTGCCGGGCACCGCGAAGGACAGAAGGACAAGGGACGACGCGCGGAAGCGCTGCGTCGGATGCGTCAGGCGCGGAGTGCTGAGTAAGAACTCATGGCATCGTCCCTCGGTGAAGGTGCCTCCATGGCGATCGGCCCGCCCACTGCTCTTCGGCCGATACCACGCGACACGCGCACCATTACAGTCACCGGCGCCGGGATCTGTCAACGCGCCCGCCGCCGAAGCCCCCACTCGTCCCGGCAGAGCCCCGGGCCGCGCTCAAGCCGAGGGCGGGACAGGGCTTTGGGGGTATCCGATGGCGATGGCCTTCTCCGCTGTCTCGGCGAGGGTGCAGTCGGGGTTCAGGGCGGTGACAACCTGCTCCGCCAAGGTCAACCCCCGCTCCACCGGCACGACTTGAAGCCTTCGGGCACCTCTTCCACCAGTCGTGCCCATGTGTCGTCGCCCTCCTCGTGACCGTCGAAGGAGCGGAAGGAGCCGATATCATGACCGTGGACGAGCACGCCGGAGTCGGTGAAGTGGACGTCGAAAGCCCTCGCCTCCCTGTACATGGTCACAGACAGACAGGAGTGCGAGCCGTCGTCGGCGTTGAGCCCGTAGTAGGCCCAGTCGTGGCGCCAGCCTTCCTTGATCCCTGAAATGACGGCCAGAGCTCGGCAGCGGTCGAGGAGAGTGGCGGCGTCAGGCATGAGTCCTTTACCACGCAGAGCGGCTCCGGAGAAGCGTTTTGAGTTCCCGTCAGGGTTCATGCGTGACATCCCCGTCGCGACCGGTCCGGTACTCCGTGGAGGCCGCCCGAGCATTTCCGGCCACGCGAACCGCATGAGGAAGAACGCACCAGGACATCGGGCATCGGCTTCAGCGCGCGCGGCATACCCCCAGCCCACCACACCCGCCTGCCCTACCGCTCACGACCCGTGAGCGCTGCTGACACGGAGACCGGAGCCACCCCCAGAGCATTACTCTGAGTGACGCTCCGATGGCCCCCGACGCGGTCTTCGAAGGCCGCGCGCGACCCGCGCCCGGCGCTGCCCTCCCCCAGCGGTAGCTGACGTTCAATCCGAAAGCGGCCCCGCCGTCGACCGAGCGCGCCGGCCACTGGCGCGAGACCGGTGAGATGCCGTCAGCGGTCGTGGCGGGGACGCCGGAACAGTGGATGGACATGATGAGCTGGGACTATCCCCGCGGGCGCGAGGAACAGACCGCCGCGTTGAGGGCGAGGTTCTGGTGGACGGGACCATCCCCCGCGGGCGCGGGGAGCAGGTCGCGCTGCATGGTGCGGATGCCAAGGGCCTCGGGACCATCCCCGCGGGCGCGGGGAGCAGTCCTGTCGTTGCTAGTCGCCGTAGATCCGCCAGGGACCATCCCCGCGGGTGCGGGGAGCAGACCATTCCTCTCCGGGCGGCAGCCGCGAGCATCGGACCATCCCCGCGGGTGCGGGGAGCAGAAGCTGGGTCACCAGCAGCCGCAGCCTTGCGACGGACCATCCCCGCGGGTGCGGGGAGCAGTCACCCTCCGGATTGCGTGTGACCTTGACTGTGGGACCATCCCCGCGGGTGCGGGGAGCAGCACCAGAGACTGGAGTGCGTTGGCTTCTTCCAGGGACCATCCCCGCGGGTGCGGGGAGCAGACCTACGACACCCCTGGCCACCTCGGCAGACAGGGACCATCCCCGCGGGTGCGGGGAGCAGAAGCTGCCACGACGTGAGCCCCCGGGCCTGCGCGGGACCATCCCCGCGGGTGCGGGGAGCAGTCGCCGGACATGTGGATGTGCTCGGTCACGGCGGGACCATCCCCGCGGGTGCGGGGAGCAGCTCCCGCTGGGCCAGAAGTACATCGTCGGCGAGGGACCATCCCCGCGGGTGCGGGGAGCAGGGACGCCGCACCCTCCGATCCCGGCTCCTCGCGGGACCATCCCCGCGGGTGCGGGGAGCAGGCCGCCCCCCTCGCCACCGGCATCCTCGCCCCGGGACCATCCCCGCGGGTGCGGGGAGCAGCCTTCAACGTATGGAGATTTCAATACGTTGAAGGGACCATCCCCGCGGGTGCGGGGAGCAGCGTGACGTCGTCGTCCTGTGCGGCAGCATGCGGGGACCATCCCCGCGGGTGCGGGGAGCAGTTCGTAATCCCGATACGGAACGGCGAGACCGCGGGACCATCCCCGCGGGTGCGGGGAGCAGCGGACGATGAGTTCCTGACCGCGGTGGGCTCCGGGACCATCCCCGCGGGTGCGGGGAGCAGAAGTCTGCGGTGCTGGACATGCGGGTCTCCCGGGGACCATCCCCGCAGGCGCGGGGAGCAGGCCTTGTACATGCCGCCGTACCTGGTCTCGGCGGGACCATCCCCGCAGGCGCGGGGAGCAGACTCCGTGACCTGGGGTTTCAGCGCAGAGGAAACCAGTTCTGATGCACTTTCATCAAATTCGACATTTCCCTCAAAAGCGACGTCGGATCGGGTCAGCCTCTTCCGAATCGGCGGCGTTTGGCCGCTTTGCTCCAGCCGGATTGCGGTTCGGCGGCTACCGGGCGGGGGTTGGTGTCCGGGCGTCGGATCAAGGTGATGCCTTCATGGTCGGCGGGTTGCCAGGCGTGATCGTGGGTACGGAAGGTGAAACCCTGTTCGTTGTTGGTGGTATGGGCAAGTAAGGCGCGGCCTTGGCCCGCGTACTGCTCAACCTCCTCCCAGAGGAGGTCGCGGATTCTTGCTGAGGGGTTGCCGACGAAAACACCGGCGGAGATTTCCAGGAGCCAGCGGGTGAGGAACCCCCGTAGGCCGGCGGGACAGTTCGTGAGGACGATCACGGTCACCAGATGACCGCCTCGTCGGCGTCTCCGTAATTGCGCCCTGCGGCTACTTCGTGGCCGCCGTCGCTCTGGAGCCTGACGCGGTCTTCTTCGCCAGCGGCATGCGTGTCCCCCGTGTCCGCGCCGTTCGGCAGCAAGAGGTGCTTGATGTCGTCGACGCAGCGGTTCAGCAGTCCGCTCTTGTTGATGTGGTCACGCAGGCCTCGGCGGGTGCGGGGGCCGACGTCTTGTTCTGATTCGGCTGCGATGCCGAAGGCCAGGGGGATGCCGATCTCGGTTTTGTAGAGGTCGGCGATGTCCAGGACGAAGGAGAGTTCGTGGCCGGAGTGCACGAAGCCGAGTCCGGGGCTGCATCCGAGAGAGGCGATGACAGCGTGGGCGATGCCGTACATGCATTGGGCGGCGGCGGTGATGCCCTGGTTGACGGCATCGCCGCTGGAGAAGTCGCCCGGAGTGTATTTCCTGCCACGCCAGGGGACGCCGGTCCGGGCGGCCTGGGCGCGGTAGCAGTCTTTGACACGGTCGCCTTCTCGGCCGAGGAGTTGATGTCGGGTGAGTCCGTCAGGATTCTCGTCGGGGAAGCGCAGACGGTACATGGCACGGGCGACGGCGAGCCGGCTGCGCATGTTGGCCCATCGGGTGGCCTGTGCCTCGACGAGCGCGGCCGAGCGGCTCAGCGCCCGGCCGCCGGCGTAGTAGCGGACGCCGTGTTCCCCCACCCAGGCGACGCAGGCGCCGGTTTCACCGAGGAGGCTCATTGCCTGGTGGGTGATGCGGGTGCCGGGGCCGAGGAGGAGGGTGCCGATGGTGGCGGATGGGATGTGGGTGGTGCCGTCGGCGTCCTCGGCGGTGATCGCGTTGGAGTCCCGGTGGATGGTGCAGCGTTCCAGGTAGATGAAGGAGACGCGTTCACCGGTGCGGGTGAGGTGGCGGGGGGTGAGCGCGGGACGCTTGCCGACTGTTGTCACCGGCTCACCCCTCCGGCTTCGGGGGGCTCGGGACCGGGGCGAGGGTCATCAGTCCGCAGCCGTATGCCTTGGCGCGGCCGAGCCCTTGGGCGAGCGTGCGGCGCAGTGCGTCGGCGTCGGTGACTTCGAGGCGTCCGTCGAAGGTGACCGTCACGACTTTTACCCGGTGGGCCTGTGACCTGTCTTCGCGCGATTTGGCGAAGGACAGGGCGCGCTCGTCACGGACGGTCAGTTCGTACCGGTCTCCGTGGTGTTCGTACTTCTTGTCGGTGGTGCCGCCGGGAAGCAGCCGTTTGTCGTGCGGCTTCTCGATGACGCGGAATCCGGCGCGTTGCTGACGGACGGGATCGAGGAGCCAGCCCTTCTGGTGGACGGGCGTGAGGTGTGCCGTGCGTTTGGTCGGTTCGCCGTCCTTGCGCCGGATGTGGTGGACGGGGTTGGCGGTGAGCCGGAACTCCCAGAGGCCGCCGGTGGTGAGGCGGTCGAGGAAGGGGGCGTACGGGCGGCTTTGCCAGCCAGGAGTGTCCGGACTGGCGGCTGCGGCAGGCCAGCCGGCCTGTTCGACGAGGTGGGTCAGGTCCGGTGTGCCGGGGCTCACGATGTAGAGGAAGACCTCGGCCTTGGCGTTGTGGTCGAGACGCCACAGCACCCGGGGGCCGCCGGTGCTCGTGCTGGTCGGGAGCAGGGCCGGAAATGATGCCATGACGGCCGCGTGCAGCGACTGAGGTGAGGAGAGCAGGCGACGGGCTCCGGGGCGCGCGGTGTTCACACGGAAGCGGGTCAGATACATCAGGGGTTTTCTTCCTCCAGGGCGTCGAACGGTTCGTGCCGTCGTGCCGGGCGGACTGTGGCCGGCACGCGGGCCGCCACGGCGCGCGGGTTGGACACGTCCACGCTGGTGCTGACCACGGAGCGCAGCGCGTGCCGCCGGTGCTCGGCGGCGAAGCTGAGGGGCTGGTCACGCTGCTCGTCCCCGTGCTGCTCGTCGGGGGCGGCTTCTCTCAGGACGACCAGGGGCACGGTGGGATCGGTGCGGCGGAGCTTCTGGTACCAGGGGGCGGCCTGCCAGGGCTCGTCGCGCAGCGTCTGCTGGAGACAGGTGTCGCGGATGCCGAGCTCCAGCGGGAGCGCCGGGGGGCAGGAGCGGCGGCCGAGGAAGAGCGGGTGGGCCGGGGTGCGCAGGGCTTCGTGCAGTTCGTTCAGGAGAGTGAGGTCTCCTTCTACGGCGGCGACGAAGACGGCGTCGGCGAGGTAGAAGCGTTCGGACAGTGGCATGGATTTGCCGGTGACGGCATGGTGGGCGGTCTGGAAGTCCCTTACGCGCGTGCCTGGCTGGTCGATACGGACGGCGAAGCGCAGGGCGGCGAGCCGGGCCAGGCCGGTGTCGTCACCGCGGTCGAGGCCCAGGGCGGCGGCGAGCATGCCGATGACGCCGCTCTTGGTGGGTGCGGACTCGGTGGTGCGGCGGACGAAGCGTGCCGATGCCCCCCAGGCTTGCAGTGGGCCGGCCAGCCGGAGCAGCAGCACGCTCATGCGCGCTTGTCCAGGCGTTCCGCGACGGCCTGGCCGACAAACTGGACCAGGTCACTCAGGCGCTGCGTCTCGGTGCCGAGGCCGGAGAGCTTCTCGGTGTTCGGTCCGACCCGCAGTACCCAGGAGAGGGTGGACTCCTCGTCGCCGTACGCACGCTCCACCTCCGGGATGTACTCCGCGAGTCGGGCCACGGCCTCGCGGAGGTGACCGCTCGCACCGGTGACGGGGTCCTCGAACGCGGCGACGAAGCTGATGGGCCGCGTGGTGCGCAGTTTCACCACCACGGCGTCGGGGAGGGTGTGGTGCCCGAACGTGTTGATCTTGCCCGTCGGCAGGGATTCGAGGAAGCTCCGTACGAATGCTTCGACCGCGCGCCGCACCGGCGCCGTGCGTGGTTCTTCCTCGCGGAGTCCCTCTCCCAGGTTTTTGGCGAGTTGGTGAACGCCGAGGGCCGCGTAGCGGTAGAGGGTGGCGGAGTTGAAGTCGACGGTGCCGATCATGCCGGCTCCCGACTCCGCGTCGGTGTTCTCGTCGTCCACGGCGGTGTAGTAGTCGGACTCGTTGTCGACGCGGTGCACGCTGATGGCGTGGGCGACCTGGACAGCGGCGTCGACGTTGAAGTCGGCGGAGTCGGCGACCATGCGGCCGAACAGCGCGATGTCGACGGAGTGCCGGGTGTCGGCGACCTCCCGGGCGTGCGCCTTGTTGTCCTTGTCCTTGAGGTAGGCCTTGATGTCGTCGGCGCCCTTGACGGCCAGCGCGGCGAGACCGTCGAGCTGCCGGGCGCTGAGGAACATCAGGTACTTGGACTCCGGTGCCGGCTCGTCCGCGCCGTCCCTGACGGCGTCGGCCTTGGCAGCGTCGGTCTTCCGTTTGGGCACCTCGATCTTGGAGCCGGTGGCTCCGTGGATCACTTCGGCCGCGAGCCGGAGGGCTTCGGCCCCGTTCAGTGCGGGATCCATGTCGGTGATGCGGGCGGCGAGGACTTCGGCGACCTTCTTTGTCCGTACGCCCAGCTCGCTCGGGTCGAGGAGGCTCTCATCGCTGAAGTAGGTGCGGGTGGCTCGCTTCCATGCCTGGCTGGACACGCGGGCGCGGGGCACACCTCCGTACACGGCGGACTTCGGGGCACCCGTGTCGTCCCGGTTGAGATTGCTGGGCGGCACGGTCTGAAGCGCGTGCACGTCGAGGAAGATGCGGTTCACGAGGCGTCCTTGTCCGTGAGGTCGGTGGTGTCGTCGTCGGATGGGGCCGGAGCGTCGGCGGCGTTCTCCTGGGGCGCGCGGTAGGAGTGGAACGACCGTCCCCAGGCACGCCGTACGGTGTCGCGGCCGGCCGGCTCCTGCCAGCGGTAGAGCTGCTCGGCCAGGAGGGCGTAGTCGACGGGGATGTCGGCGCCCCGCAGCAGCACGACGATGTCCCGCAGACGCTGGGCCAGGGCAGGCAGGTCGGGTGCGGTGCCAGCGCGGACGAAACGCTTGCGGACGGGCTCCGTAATCTCGCCGGGCGGCATCAGCCGCCGCACGGCGGCGCCGAGTCCCCCGGGCGCGGACCGGCGATCGGGCCGGTGCATGGCCGTGCCGCGTGACTGCTGGTGCAGCGCCCACAGCGTCAGCGCCACGTGCACGGCGTCCTCGGCGCGGGTCAGCTCGTACTCGCTCAGCGGCCGCCCGCCGTCCGTCGGCTGGTCGTGAAGGGCTCCGGTGTCGACCAGCCCCCACAGGTCCGGCACCTGGGAGAACTCCTTGCCCGCTCCGCGACGCAGCCGGGCCAGCGCCGCCACGGCGTAGGACTGGTCGACCAGGTAGTCCCGTTGCAGCGGGCGAATGATCTCGCCGGTGAGCTGTCCGACGCGTTGGGTGCTCGTGGGCACGGTGACGGTGGTCATGCGGGCACCTTCGGGGAGGAGTCGGAGGGGAACGGATCGCTGAGGGCCTTGCCGAGGCGGAAGCGGAACCATTTGTCGGCGAGGGCCGAGTTGAGCCACTCGGGTCCCTTCTTCGTCGTCACCACCCGGCCCTCCCACGCGGCGTCGCCCGCCTCGCTCATGAGCCGGTCACCGAGTCGCCGCACATGCCGGTACGCATCCTGCTGCCAGCGGGTGCGATGCGCTCCGGGGTCCTCGGCCGCTGTCAGGTCCCGCAGCCAGGTGCGGTAGGGGCCGTCCAGGGTGGCGAAGCCCAGGTCACGGGTGGCCGAGCGACGTCCTTCGGTCTCGCTGCCCGCCGCGCGGGCGAGATCCGTGGCGAGATCACCGAGGGCGGTGACCGCGCTCTCCGCATCGGACACCGCGTCGATGGCCTGCCGGGCATACGCCCGGCCCTGCTGGTGCAGCAGAACCACGGCCATGGCGAGGCGGTCGTCGACCACGTCGTCGATCACGGACTGCTGGGTGCCGTAGACCGCGCCGATGACGCGCGCCCGGATGAGGAAACCGCGCGGCAGCTCGCCGTCCGTCACCAGCCTGGCGATCCATTCCAGGATGCCCGGCCGCAGTGCCTTGGCGGCTTCGGCGCCCCCTCCGGCCTCGGCCCGACCTACGACGAGGGATTCAAGTCCGCGCCAGGCCGAGCGCGCCGGATCGTGCTCGCGCGGCAGGTAGACGAGCGGCTCGCCGCGTTTCTTCTCCTGGGCGGGGCTCCTGCGCCACGCGGTCATCGGCTCGTCGGTGTGCATATTGTGCGGAGCCAGTGGATCGCCGTAGCCGAGAACGACACCGTGCACACCGTCCGCGTCGAAGTGCAGGCGCAGCCGGCGGCTCTGCCAGGTGTACAGGTCGCGCACGCCCGACGGGCGCTTCCGGCCCGCCGGGCCGGGGCCGCACGGCTCACGCCGCCAGGCCGGACGGTCGTCATCGCGAAACCGCACACCGCTGGTGTCGGCGGCGACCAGGTTGAGCAGCAGGGTCTGGCGCAGCGTCTCGCCCTCGGCGAAGACTCCGCCGAGAGTGCCGGCCCAGCCGACCCCGAGCGGATACACCCTGCCGCCCTTGACCCGCTCGTCACCGTCGATCCCGGTTTTGATGCCAGAAGTGTCGTAGGCGTGCGCGTGCACGACCCAGCGGGCTGCCTCGGCGAAGCCGAGACGGCCGACGGCCGGCATCCGGGAGCTGAAGAACGGCTCACCGTTGGGCACGTCGGCCACGATCCGGTTGAGGGAGAAGACCTCGTCGCGCGCGGTACGTAACGTCGCCACCTGGAAGAACGGCGTGTGCGGGTGCAGCAGGTCGAACCGTTCACGGTGCTCGTCGAGATAGCCCGCCAGCGGCGCGAAGCAGTCCTGGTCGGCCCACAGACGCGCCCAGTGCTCGGTGTCGCTCGGGCCGTCCAGCGCGTCGTGAGCCAACGCGAGAAGCAGACGGGTGAGAGCGAACTCCTGTGTGGGCAGGTCGCCCACGACACGGCGCACCTCGTCCGCCCGCGCGAAGACGTCACGCAGCGACACCTCGCTCTGGGTTCCGTCCCTCCACAGCACGGGGATCCACGGGCGGGACGTCAGGTCGAACGACAACACGTCGCCCCCCGCAGATCGTTCGCCGGAGTCAGTCACCAGTCACCTCAAGGCCGTCGGTCTCGCTGTAGCGGAGTAAGAAGCCTGCCAGCCGGGTCTGACAGTCGCCGTCGAGCGCCAGAATGAGCTGGCCGGCCAGCCAATGGCTGTCCTTCACCTGCCAGGCCGGTACGTACAGTTCCTCAAGTTCGGCGATGGCCCGGTCCATGACCTCCGCGTGCGAGAACTGGATAGGTAGCCGCAGCCCACAGCCAGCCGCGGCCCGCGCCGCAGCCGACGCCGGAGGCCGGTCCTGAGGCAGCTCCAGCCCGCCCCGGCCCCGGGCGAGCCAGGGCACAGTGGCCAGCGACCCGTCGGCGCGCCGCTGCACGACGATCACCTCCAGGCTCTCCTTGCTGTCGCGGACCTGCGCCCGTCCGGCCCGGGTGTCGTCCGCGTCGCCCGCGCCCGCCGCGATCCAGCCGATAAGCGGCCGACCGGGCCGGCCCACCGCGTCGAGACGGAACACCTCCGCCCGTCCGGCCTGGTCCGCGCGATGTTTCTCGTGACGCTCCCGTGCCGCGGCCATCGCCCCGGACCATTCCTCGGGGCCGACCGACGTGTCCGCGTACGCGCCCTGGACCAGGGGGCTGATGTCGTCGGGCAGCCGCACGGGCCGCTTCGGGCCCTCCAGGTGCGGCAGCAGAACAGCGGCGGAACGCAGCAGCGCGTACGCCCCGTACACGGCAACCGATCCCTTGACCGGCACGGGCACCTCCCCGCCCCAGTCGACGCCGGTGACCAGACAGCGCGCCGTACGCAGCCGCGAGGGGCGCTCCGCCTGCCCCTCGCCCCGCCAGTGGCGGTGCAGGCGCCCGATCCGCTGAAGCATCAGGTCGACCGGACACAGATCGGTTACAAGCAGGTCGAAGTCGACATCAAGGGACTGTTCGGCAACCTGGCTGGCGACCACGATGTGCGGCCCGACCGGGCGCCGGCCATCAGCCTTCTCCGGCGGCCCGAAACGAGCAAGCAAGTCCGCGTCCTTCGCCGCGCGGTCCACGTCGATGAAACACGAGTGGGCGACGGTCACGGCTTCGTCACCGAAGCGTTCACGCAGCACGCGGGCGGTCTCCAGAAGCCGCCGGACGGTATTCCGTACGACCAGGGCGCAGCCACCGCCATCGAGTTCGACCGCCAGGCGGTCCGCCAGGACCATCGGGCCGTCGTCGAGCCGTTCCAGACGGACCTCCCCGCCCCGGGACGATGCCCCGGGACCTTCCACAACCGGGGCCTGACCGGGCGTCACGGTGGTCAGCAGCGGATACGTGACGGACTGGTCCACCGTGTCGAAGCCGGCGGCGTCGCCGCCCGCACCGGCGTAAGCCTGCGCGAGCTGCCGGCGCCGGGCCGCGGGAAGCGTCGCGGACAGCACCACCACCGGCACCCGGTAAGCACCCAGCCACGACAGAACCCGGTCCAGGTAGACGCTCATGTACGTGTCGTAGGCGTGCGCCTCGTCGATCACGACGACCTTGCCCGCGACCGCGAGGTGACGCAGCGCCAGGTGGCGGCTCTTCAGCCCGGCGAACAGCAGCTGGTCCACGGTACCGGCCACGAACGACGACAACATCGCCTTCTTCCGCCCGCGCAGCCAGGCATGGGCGATCAGCTCGGCCGGGGCAGACCGCCTCTCGTCCGACGGCCGCCACCGCACCGCCTCGGCGTCCACGTCGACAGCGGCGATCGTCTGCCGGCCGGCACGCAGCAAATCAGCGAACTCGTCATTGAGAGCAGCCTTGGAGTGCGCGAGCAGAACCGAACGCCTGGCGCCCTCCTGAGCCGGTAACCGGTCCAGCCAGTCCAGCAGACGCGGAAACATCGCGTTGCCGGTGGCCATGGTGGGCAGCGCGAAGAACACCCCGCCCGCACCAGAGCGGGCCGCGAAGATCTCGGCGACAGCGAGCGCGGCCTCCGTCTTCCCCTCCCCCATCGGCGCCTCGATGATCATGAGACCGGGTACCGGCATCTCACGCGCCAGCCGGACCGCGGCTTCCTGCACCGGCCTGACCTTCGCCCCCGGCGGCAGATCGAAACGCGAAGCGAACAGCTCCTGCGCGTCCCCGACAGGCTCCTCGGCCCGCCACGGCGACGGCAGCCGCAGCCCACGCCAGGCCGCCGCCACCCGCTCCTCACCACCGCGGGCCTCCTGCGGAAAATACGGGAACAGATCCGGGTTACTTGCGATCCAGTCGGCGACGATCACCACAGCCGTGAGCAGCACCTGCACCGGCTGCGGCAGCGCGACCACCCGCCACGCGCCGAGGCGTTCCCCCACCTGGTATTCCTCGGAGCACGCGTCGAGCAACTCCTCCTGCACCCGCCGCCACAACGTCCCGCTCGGCCCCGGCGTACGCAGCAGATGCGGCCGGTCGTACACATCGTTGAGCTGACCATGTTCCGGCGGCACCCCGTGGTGGCCCCCCGCAACGACAGCGAACTGCCCGGACCGCCTGGCCGTCCAGCCGTGCCGCTCCTCCAGCCACTCCCCCAACAACACCTGCCCGGCCAGACCATGCGGAGCAATCCTGCGGTCCTCCCCGAACTGGCGCCGGGTCTTCATCTCCAGGCCCTCCGCCCGCATACGGTCGGCGAGCTGGTCGACCTGACAGGCGAAAGCCGGCGTCGCCTTCCCGATGTCGTGCACAGCGGCCAGCCACACGCACAGCAGCCGGGCATCCCCCGCCCCGCTGGGTAACACCTCGGCGATCAGCGCCCGCACGTTCTCGGGCAGCCAGTTGTCCCACAGCAGCCCGGCCACCGCCGCACTGTCCGCCATATGCCGCCACAGCGGCAGCCACCCCTCAGTGCCCCGATCGTGCTTGGCCCACACAGACCGCACCGGTCCCGCGAGCCGGCCCCCAAGCCCCTCACGAGGCTCCTCCCTCTCAACCGTCATGGCAGATGAATACAGGCAAACCAGCAACCAAGACGGCCATATACGAAAAACATCCGCACACAACGCTGTCCCGGATAAAATCCCCGCAGTGGTTCAGGGCAACCCCTATCATCTGGCGCTGCCCTCACCCGACGGACCGCCGCACGCAAGCACAGCGACTCACAAATTGACCTCTATACACCTTTTGCCGGAATTGATGGAACTGCTCGGAAACCACGCCCGCCGCGAGTAACGCAGCAGGTCACAAAGTCTGCTCCCCGCACCCGCGGGGATGGTCCCGGCCGGAGCGCGGGAGCCGCCTGCTGCGGCTGCTGCTCCCCGCACCCGCGGGGATGGTCCCCTCAAAACGGGAGCGACCGGCGGGGGCCCGGTCTGCTCCCCGCACCCGCGGGGATGGTCCCACCGCACCGTGAAGCCTTGGGAATGACGTGCTCTGCTCCCCGCACCCGCGGGGATGGTCCCAGCCGGGCCCAGCGGGGAGGAGGGTCAGGGGTCTGCTCCCCGCATCCGCGGGGATGGTCCCTGTGAACGCAGAACTGCTGAACCCAATGTCTCCTGCTCCCCGCATCCGCGGGGATGGTCCCAGCACGGAGCCACGCTGCCCACCACCCGATGTCTGCTCCCCGCATCCGCGGGGATGGTCCCGCCAACCCGGTCGTTCTTGTCGTCACGGCGATCTGCTCCCCGCATCCGCGGGGATGGTCCCGCGATCGACACCGCCGGGGGCAGGGACTCCGGCTGCTCCCCGCACCCGCGGGGATGGTCCCGATCCGGTCGTGCGGGTCGGTCTCGACGGGCACTGCTCCCCGCACCCGCGGGGATGGTCCCGCCGAGTCGAACATGACCCCGCCCGGGATGATCGTCTCTTCGATCGCCCTTCGGGAACTCTTCCGCTGGTGCCAGCATTCAGAAATTCAATAGCACTATGAGCACCGGCGATAGTGAACCCGCATGCGCGAGGAGCACATATGACTACCAACCAAAAAGGGGCCATCCCTCGAACCGCAAGGGAACATCATCGGATTCATGATGGCAGGTCACGGACCACCGACGCCCAAGAGCGCGAGGAGACGTGCTACACCGAGGGGCTGAACCCTGCTGGATTCAGCGTTGAAACGGACCTGATGCTCTCTCAGGAACTACCCTGCGCGTATTCATCTCCGGGGTCGCTACTAACCAAATAGTTCAGATCATGGGGGTCCGTCTCGTCGGAGACGACCGCCGATGACTGATCGTCATATCACCTCAGATCTCCGGTCCCGATGTCAGAGACAGACTCCTAAGCTCCCCAAGCGGTGGACGCAACGATGAATTCACCCGGCTCCCCGGACCAGAATCAGACGCTTCTGTGGCTACTCCTGGCCGCAGTACTCGCCCTGATCTTCACCGGGCTTACGTACGTGACCTATCTGCACCCCTCACTGGCGGTGCCTCTGACCGTGGCCACCAGCGGGACGGTGGCCGTACTGACCGCCCTCGGCTTCGCACTGTCCTGCGGGCAGGGACCGAGCTCGACGCAGGCCAGCCATGACAGCGCAGGTCACGCAGAGAGGCCGACGGGCGTGACGCAACCGAGCCAGCGGCGCGCAACTCCGTCGGGATGGCGTTGACACCCTGGAGACCACTGCCCGCCCACCCACGGTCCCGAACTTCACCAGCCGCCACCGTTCGCCCAGAAAACGGCAGACGAGTCCGGGTCGTGCCGACACGGTCAGCAAGATCCCCGGCAGCGGCCGGCGTGCTGGCCAGTCGGGAGAATGCCGGATCGGGGGTAGTCACCATTCCTGGCCGCTTCGACTACGCCCGTCGACCGGCGACTGATGCCCCACTCCCAGGTGCTCGCCACCAGGCACGGACGGCAGCATCATGGCCAGCAGCAGGAACAGTTGAGTCCTCCCTCCGCACCCGCGGGGCGAGCCGCACGCCTCTCCGTCAACGCACGCCGTTCACCATGCATCGGCGGCTACCGAGGCCAGAGCGAGACGGATACCAAGAACAATTTAAGGCCTTTGAGCATCTCTGCCGACAACAGTGTTTTCCTTCTCAGCCCTTCCCGGGGAACAAATTCATCCCTCGGGCCCTCACTCCGCCAGAACCCGGGATGGAGGAGAGCGGGCAAGTTGATGAGCAAGCTCAGCTGCTGGTGGCCTGCTCCCATGCTTCGCGGATCTCGGCGGTGATACGGCCTCGGTCTGCCACTTCATACCCGTTGGCGCGTGCCCATTCCCGGATGGTGTTGGTGTCGACGGGGGGCCTGGTCGGGGCCTGTGTGGGGCTCCAGAGGGTGGGTTCCGAGGGGGCGAAGCTTGTCGCCTGTTCGAGGAGGTCCTTGGGAAACTGGGGGACGGCTGTCTCTCCGCTCAGGACGGAGGTGAGGAACTCGGTGAGGGTGCCGTCGAAGGTGAACCAGCGTGGCCCACGGGCCTCGTTCACGGCGATGCGCCAGGTGTCAGGGGCACCTTGCGGGTCGGTGATCCAGAAAAGGTATTCGCCGTTGTCGGTGCCGCCGATGGCGAACAGGTGTTGCGGATCGTACGGGACGGGGTGGGTGCCGCGGTCGTAATCAAGTTGGAGCTGCGCGCGGATTCTGGCGGGCATGGGGCCGGTGAGGTCGACCCATTCGGTGACGCCATGGGGGTGGTAGATGTGGATGTAGCCGGAGAAGACCCCGGGTCCGTAGGTGGCCGCGAGCTGTTTGTAGTCCTCGGGGAGTCGCATGCCGAGGCCGGCCTCGACCCCGTTCCAGTCGATGAGGGGAGGTGGACTCGGAGGGGGCGGGCAGAGCTGGGTGAGTGCAGCGATGGCGGTCACGGGGCTCCTCGGAGGCGTCGCTGTTGCTGTGCGGCGTGGTCGGGGTTTTCGAACTGCGCGTCAAGGTGGAAGTCGCCGCTTCCGTGGGCCTCCATCTGAATCCACTTCGGGACGGAATCCTTCTTGTCGTCCGTGTATTCGAGGTAGACGTTATAGGTGACAGTTTCGCCGTCCGCGACGGCGTTGTAGATGGACTGTTCCAGGTCTCTCATATGCGGGCTGTTTGTGGGGTTTTGTGTGATAGTAAACAAGTTATCCAAGGTGTCTCCGGAACCGCCGAGCATATTCGCCAGCATGTGTCCTCGCGCCTGGTTGTAGTCGGTGCCGTGTATGAACCCTGGGGGTTTCAACGAGTTCCGCGCGTCCGTGCCTTCGTCGAGCATGTCTCTCGTGATGGTCGCGTTCATCTCGTACGGACGGCCGTGTTCGTCCTGGGTGAAGGTGACCCGCCCTCCCCAGGTGGGGTCGGCCTCGCAGCCCGCAAGGCCCAGCGGGTCGGCCAGGGTGAAGGGGTTGGGTACATAGGCGTAGTGATTGACGGCGGGGGCGAGGCCGAGCGGGTCGGGGGTGATGTACCGGCCCAGGTCCGGGTCGTAGTAGCGGTTGACGTTGTAGTGGAGTCCGGTTTCCGGGTCGAAGTACTGGCCCGGGTAGCGCAGCGGGGTGTAGGCGGTGCTGTCACGGTTCCACTGGGTGGCGCCCCATGCGGTGCTGCGGGCCCGCCACGCGAGCGACCCGTCGTCTGCGACGAGTTCGCTGGGACTGCCGGACAGGTCGGTGACGATCGCGAAGAACCGCCGGTCGATCTCCTGCTGGGCGCTGTCGGTCTTGAACTCGCGCTGCGCCAGCGGGCGCAGCCCCGCGTAGTCCCACACCAGCGTCGTGCCCTCGGTGTACTGCTCGGCCAGCTGCGCCCCGTCCCAGCAGTAGGAGGTGGCTTCGACGACGTGGCTCTCGGAGTCCAGGCGCTGTTTGGCGATCCGGCGGCCGAGCGCGTCGTAGAGGTAGCTCCACCGTGCTCCGTCGGGGGTCTGGACGTGGGTGAGACGGTCTTCGGCGTCCCAGGTGAAGCGCCACGTGAGGGTCTTCCCGCTGAGGGTGGTGGTCTGTCGCAGGGTGATGCGGCCCTGGGCGTCGTAGTGGTACCGCCTTCGTCCGGCATGTGTGATGCGGGTGCCGTTGTAGCCGCGTGCGCCGGTGGTGTCCTGGCCAGGTGCCTGGGCGGGAAGGGCGGTGTGGGTCTGGTCTCCGTCGGTGTTGTAGGCGTACTGCTCATTCCACCCGCGAGCCTGGACGGCGGTGATCCGGCTCGCCGCGTCGAGGGTGTAGCTGCGGCGGCCGGTGTGGCTGTCGTCGATGCTGAGGGGGGAGCCGTCGGCCTGGTAGTCGAAGGTCCGTTCCAGGACGTCGGCGTGCGGCGTGTTGAGAGACTGACGGGTAAGGCGGCCCACTTCGTCCCAGTCCTGGCGGAACGTGAGCGTGTCCTCAAGGGTGCGTGCGGTTTCGCGTCCGAGTGCGTCGCGGTCGAAGCGGAAGGTGTGGTCTCCGGCCGTGTAGGTGGCCAGTCCCTCCCAGGTGTAGGCGAGGTCGCTGCCGGCGCCGGACGGGGTGCGCCGGTGGGTGCGCCGGCCGAGAGCGTCGTAGGCGAAGGCCAGGGTGCGCCCGTTGACGGTCTCGGAGATGACTCGTCCCGCCGCATCCCGCTGGAGGTCGATGCGGGCGTGGGCGTTGGTTATTCGTGAAACGTGGCCGGTCTCCCCGCGGGTGAAAACGCCTACGGAACCGTCGTCGTGGTACAGCTGGGTGACGCGGCCGAGAACGTCGCGTTCGAACGTCAGGCTCTGGCCGGCGGCGTTGGTGCGGCGTATCAGACGTCCGAGGGCGTCATGCTCGTAGGACAGGGTGCGGCCGTCGAAGTCGGTCTCGGACACGAGCCGGCCGGCCGCGTCGTAGGTGTAATGCCATTCCAGACCCTGGGCGTTGATGACTTTGGTGAGCCGCAGTTCCGTGTCGTGGGTGAAGCGGTAGCCGCCTCCCTCCGCGGTGCGGGTGGTGGCGGGCAGGTCGAAGTGAGTGGCCGTGGAGGAAGTGGTGCGGCCCATACGGTCGGTGTGGCCCACGAGATTGCCCTCGGCGTCCCAGGTCCATTCCTCCCGGGCGCCGTCGGGCAGCTCACGCCACGCGGGCTTTCCCTCGACCGTCCAGCCCTGGCGGAGCGTGCCACCCAGGGCGTCGGTGACGGTGGTGACGCGGCCGAAGGCATCCCGGGCGCAGACGGTACTCGCACCGTCGGGCGCGGTGATCCGCAGCGGTAGACCGGCCGCGTCGGAGGTTATTCGCGTGACGTCGCCAACCGCGTTGCGGACGCCGGTCACATGACCGCGGTCGTTGAACTCATACTCCGTGCGGGCGCCGGTGGGCTCGATCACGACGGTGCGGTTGCCATGCTGGTCATACGCGTAGGAACGCCGGATACCGCCGCGCTCGGTGACCTCGACGGGTTGCCGCATCTCGTTGTACACGGCGGTGGTGCGCACACCGTCGGGGGCGACAAGGCCGACGAGGCTGCCATGGGCGTCGCGTTCGAAGCGGGTCGAGTGCCCCAGGGCATCGGTCTGCGCCAGCAACCCGTCCTGGGCGTCGAACTCGAAGTGGGCCGTATGTCCCAGGGGGTCGGTCTCGGCGACCACCTGAAAAGCCTCGTTGATATGGAAGACCGTGGTGGCGCCCATGGAATCGGTGTAGCGGGTGACGCCGTGGCGGGTCTCGCTGTGGACCTCGTAGGTGAACGCGGAAGAGAGGAATCCGTCCGGGCCGACCGTACGGATGACGCGGCCGACGCTGTCGTACACGTACTGATAGGTGGAGTCGTTGCGGTCCGTCCAGGATATGATCCGGCCTTCCGCGTCGTAGGTGAACAGCAGTGGTAAGCCGGAGGAGTTGGTGACGGCTTCCAGATTGCCGTCGCCGTCGTAGCCGAAGGACCGCACCTGGACGGGACCGTCCGAGGTCTGCAGCGCCAGTGCGGTGACGCGGCCCCGTTCCGGGTCGCACGAGACCAGAACGCGGTAGCCGCCCCCATGGACCACCGTGGTCGGCAGACCGTCCCCGGTACGCCCGATCCGTATGACGTTGCCGTTGTGGTCCTCTGTCTCGCGCAGCCAGTACAGGCCGCCCGACTTGTAGGGGTTACCCGTGAATCGCCGGGTCAGGGCCGTACGCGGGTCCCTCACGGCGTACGTGATGTCCCCCAGCGCACTGGTCTCCACATAGGTGAGCGGCAGACGGTCGCCGTCGAGAGGCCAGACCTCCTCACCCTCATCACCGGGCAGGGTGGGGAAAATGAGCACCGAGCCGTCCGCTCGTGCCCACGCCGCGCCGCTGCCGAGCAGTTCCAGCCGCTCATCGAGCGTGGATGCCCAACTGGCCCCGAAGCAGTGGCCGTAGCGGTAGCCGGATATGTGCGTGCGTCGCAGGACCAGCGGCAGGACCCCGGGCAGGTCCAGATCCGTCTGAGGGAGCACCATGTCCCCGCTCGCGACATCAACGGGGTCGGTCTCGCAGCGGCGTTTGCGAAGAGAGACCGCCAACGCGCGGGAACTGTCCGGCGCTTCCCGCATCGATGCGGGACGGCTCCGCTGCCCGCCGTCCGCGCCGCCACGACGCCCGCCGCCCTCGCTGCCGTCCTTGCCGTCATCGGACGTGATCTTCTTGATCCTTTCGCGGATGTCCTGGTCCGTCTCCCTGTGCGTGGCCGAACTCTTCGTGATGGCCTTGGGCAAGGTCGTGCCGACGTGCTCGCCCAGGTCATTGAGCCCCTTACCGAGCTTCTCCGTCATCTTCTCGATGGTGGAATCGAGGACGGCCGTCAGTGCATCCTTGCCCCTGGCCCGCCCGTGGTGCCCCTTGGCCTTGCTGAGCTTGCTCCCCGCCTTGTCCCGCATGGAGATCTGCACACCAGCGAGCTTCGTTCCCGTCCGGCCGTGCGCATCGTGGTCGATCTCCGGACCGCCGCCGGGCCCAAGGCCGCGCGCCCCGTCGGCGGAAGCGAGTCGCAGTCCGTCCTTGCCTGCCTGCGTGGCCTGGTCGGCGTGGTAGCCCTCCTGTACGCCCGTGACATTCAGCGCGGTCTGGATCGCCAGGTCCGCCACGATGTTCTCCAACGCGGCGACCGCCGGCTGCGTGAGCGTCGCGACGATCTCCGCCACGGCCTCCTCCGCCATCTCCTTCAGGATCCGCTTGAACGCGATCCGGGTGGCGGCGATCTTGGCTCCGGCCAGCAGCGTCGAAAGGCCGGCTGTCAACGGGGCGAACGCCAGCGTGACTCCCACCGTCGCGCACAGTTCCGCAAGCTCACCCACCGCGGCGATCTTCCGCGCCACGATGATGTCCGCCACCCGGTCCAGCGCACCCCCGACGATCCGGGCCGCCGCAGCCAAGTCCTTGTGCTTGCCCTGAACTTTCGCCCAGTGGAGGTCGAGCGCCGTCAGCGACTCGCTCTGCCCGCTCGAAAGCAGTCGCTGAATGTGCTGATGAGCGGCGTGCCCGTCGTCGTCCGCATCGTCCGCGAACTCCCGCAGCGCGTCCGCCATGTCCCGGTAGGCGTCCTCATCAACGTTCGGCCATCCCACACCGACGACATCAAGCATGGTGTCGACGCCCTCAGGAATGGTGTAGCCCATGACACAACAGCCCCCATGTAACGCACAATCGCGCCGAGTCAACAAGATCGACCAGCATGACACGGGGAGATCACGCGATCCCAGTGGTTCCCCGGCCACCTGCCCGGCAGCCAGGCCCCGTCCTCCCATGCGGGGAGCCCCGTACCGCTCACATTGGTGGCGCCCACACCCAGCACGGCGGTCCCCGGGGCCCGCCGGTAGACGACACACGGCGAACCCGTCCGTCTTGGCCAACAAGCCCCTTTACGGTGTCGCGCCAGCGCGAACATCCAGGGCACGCCAGGGCGCGTCTTCCGGCACGGTGCCGTCCTGCACCATCCGGTCGATGGCCGCCCGTACGACGGCCGCCGTCGCCACCGGCACGTCCCGAACCCCGAACACCGTCTCCAGCGGCGCCGTCCCCGCCCGGACCGGTTCACCGGACGCCGCGTCGAACCAGCCCTCGGCCAGCTCGGACAGATGCCGCTCGAACACCGCAAGGATCACGCCGAGCGCCGTCGCGCTGTTGCCGATCTTGTACGCGGCCCGGGACGTCTCCGCCGCATCGAGTACGGGCTCGTACGGCTCGTACAGCTTCTCGTAGCCGCCGCCGTAGAAAGGGGGGAAGGAGCACACCGGAGCATCGCCAGGGACCTGCTGGAGCCAGGAGCGCACGTACTCCACCTGGATGAGGCCAGTTCGACGTGCAGAAGGAGAAACGCCGCATCGCCCGTCGAGCCTTCCTCGACTCGAACGCGGCACTCCGCGAGGGCGGAAAGGGGCTACGGAAGACCACCTCCGCCGCCACCACGCACCGCATCAACGACACCCTCAGCTCAGCTCTGTCCTGGGGGATCAAGCGCGAGCAAGAGTCCGGCGACAACCTCGTCAGCTTCCGCACCAAGCAGGACCGGAAGCGCCAGGAGTGGGGCACGGCCTACGTCGAGAGCGGCCGGGTGTGGACGCACGAGAACGGTGAGGAGCTGCACCCCGACTGGATATCCCGACGCTTCTCCCGCCTCGTGGAGCTGTCCGGCCTACCTCCGGTCCGCCTGCACGACCTGCGACACCTCGCCGCCACCCTGTCCCTGCTCGCAGGCCACGACATCAAGGGGGTCCAGGAGAAGCTGGGGCACTCCTCGCGCCAGATCACCTCCGACACCTACACCAGCGTGCTGCCCGAGATGATGCGGGCCGAGGCCGAATCGGTTATGGCCGTCGTTCCCCGCGACATCCCCTTTATCGTGCGCACCCCGCTGTCGATCCCCGAAACAGCCCGGCGGAACAACATCGCCGTCTTCTTCGCCCACGGGGCACGACAGTCAGATGGCACCTGGGCCGTTGGAGCACAGGCCCAGCCCGGCTCTGCTCTCCTCGGCATGATCACCCTGGCCGGGCGGGGCCAGGAGGACGCTGCCAACGCGGCCGTGAAGTGGATACGGGATCACTGCACCACCAACGACCTGGAACTGGTGCGGGTGGAGAACTTCAACGACCGCTACCCGGAGGGGCAGCGGTCGGACTTCTCGCTCCCGCGCTTCACGGTCGCCCGCTCGGAGTCCCCGGGCGTGGGCGGCTGGCCGCTGCCCACGGGCCTGCCGCCCGCAGCCTCCCGGGCCGCCCGCCGGGCTCCGAACACCCGTCGGAAGGCTGCGTAAGGGCGCTTCTGTCCGCTGAATCGTCCCCGCGTCCACTGTGTGTCCACTGGATCTTGGTCTGAACGAATGAACGGGGATCGCCACGCGGGAGTGGCGACCTACGTTCACCCGTTTCCCCAGTGTAGAAACGGTTCTCCTGGGAGAAGCATGCGTGGGGCGGGTGGGACTCGAACCCACGGCCGACGGATTATGAGTCCGCTGCTCTAACCGGCTGAGCTACCGCCCCTAACGGCGCGTCGCGCACATTTGTGCGCGCCGTCTGCCGCAGCATAGCCGCTCATACGATCTCCTGCCTCGGATGGTCGGCATCCTCTGACCATGAGGACTTCGCCATGCGCCGCTCGGTTCCAGGAACCGCGGAGTAGATCCGTAAGAGGTACCCAAAAGGGGCGCGACGCCCAGTTGGCGGAGCATCGGGGAGTGATCACGAACACACGAAAGAGGGTCCCGAAGGACCCTCTTCGTACTACCGCTCCCCCGGCTGGACTCGAACCAGCAACCCTCCGGTTAACAGCCGAATGCTCTGCCAATTGAGCTACAGGGGATCGCGCTCCCCCGACTGGACTCGAACCAGTAACCTGCCGGTTAACAGCCGGCTGCTCTGCCAATTGAGCTACAGGGGATTGCTGCGTCTGCATCGAACGTACCCTCCCCGGTCCTCCCGGGCGGCGCGCGTTCGCTGCGACACATACATTAGCGCAAGCAGGGGGGTGCTTTGCCAATCGGTATCGACCCGGGGTACGCCGGGTGATCCCGGGCCCCGACGGGGTAGGCGGAGAGCACAGAACGACGGTCCGACGCTGACGCTGGGGACTGCGACGCCGAGAGGGAAGGGTGGCAGCCATGCGGTACCGCCTCACATTCATCGCGGGACTGGCTTGCGGATACGTCCTGGGGACCCGTGCCGGCCGTGAGCGCTACGAGCAGCTCAAGAAGTCGGCCCGCCAGGTGTCGCAGAATCCGGCGGTGCGCAACGCGGCCGAGTCCGCCGCGCAGAACGGCCGCGAGATCGCGGGCAAGGCGTACCACTCGGTGAACGGCATGGTCGGCGACAAGCTGCCGGACTCCGTCGCCCAGCGTGTGCGCTCCCTGCGCGAGCGGAGTCAGAACGGCCAGGACGACTGGGGTACGAGCAATACCTGACCCGGATCCGGACACCCGGGCGTCCCGGCAGCGCGCCTCGTGCCGCGCGTGGGGCAGAATCGGGTGGCATGGGAATAGTCGCCGGGTTGGACAGTTCGTCCGGGTTCACACGCGTCGTGGTCTGCGACGCGGACACAGGTGCCGTGCTGCGGCAGGGGTACGCGGCCCATCCGGTCGAGCCCAAAGCCACCGAGGTCGATCCGCAGGCCTGGCTGCTCTCGCTCGGCGAGGCCGCGTCGGGCGGGCTGCTGGAGGGTGTGCAGGCCATCGGGGTCGCGGCGCAGCAGCACGGCATGGTGGCGCTGGACAGGCAGGGCAACCCCGTACGGCCCGCGCTGGTCGGCAACGACAAACGCGCGCAGGTCGCCGCCGCCGATCTGGTCGACGCGCTGGGCGGGCGGCACGCCTGGGCCGAGGCCGTGGGATCCGTACCGCAGTCGAGCCAGCTCGTGGCCAAGCTGCGCTGGCTGGCGCGGACCGAGCCCGAGGCGGCGCAGCGCACCGCGCTGGTGCTCCAGCCGCACGACTGGCTGGTCTGGCAGCTGCTGGGGCGGCCCGCGCGCAGGACGACCGACCGGGGCGGGGCCTCCGGGACCGGCTACTGGTCCGCGCGTACCGGTGCGTACCGGCCTGATCTGGTGGAGCTGGCGCTCGGGCACCAGGCCGCGCTGCCGGAGGTGCTCGGCCCCGCGGACGCCGCCGGGACCACTCCCGAGGGGCTGCTGATCTCGGCGGGGACCGGTGAGACGATGGCCGCCGCGTTCGGGCTGGGCGTCGCGGTCGGGGACGCCGTGGTGTCGCTGGGGGCGTCGGGTTCGGTGATGGCCGTCCATCACGAGGCGGCGGCCGACCCGTCCGGAATGATCACTTCCTTCGCGGACGCCACCGGGATGCATCTGCCCGTCGTGCACACGCTGAACGCCGTCAGGGCGCTGCGCGGTACGGCGGAGCTGCTGGGTACGGCGGAGCTGGCCGAGCTGTCGGAGCTCGCGCTCAAGTCCACGCCGGGCTCCTCGGGGCTGGTGTTCCTGCCGTATCTGGAGGGCGAGCGGACCCCGCAGCTGCCGCACACGGCGGGCACGCTGACCGGACTGCGGCGCGAGTCGATGAAGCCGGAGCATCTGGCGCGGGCGGCGTTCGAGGGGATGCTCTGCTCGCTCGCCGACGCGATGGACGTGCTGCGCGGGCGAGGGGTGGAGGTGCGGCGGGTGTTCCTGCTGGGCGCCGCCGCCGAGCTGCCCGCCGTACAGGCCCTGGCTCCGGCGATCTTCGGGGCGCAGGTCGTCGTACCGCAGCCCGCCGACTACACCGCGATCGGCGCGGCGCGGCAGGCGGCCTGGGCGCTCGGGGTCTCGCAGGGGTCGCTGTCCCCGCACAACCCGCCGGCCTGGCAGGGCGCGGCGGCCCAGGTGTTCGAGCCGGGTGAGGACGCGGCGGTGGGCACGGCGGTACGGCAGCAGTACACGGCGACGCGGGAGCAGATCCACCCCGGGGCGTTCGGGCACGGTCACGGGAGCTGACGGGGCGGGTCGGCAGGTCAGGGCCGGTGGCCGCGCGGAGGCCGGTGGGCCGGGTCCGGGGGCCGGTGGTCCGGTCGGGGGCCGGTGGGCCGGGTCGGCGAGGCGCCCGGGGGCGGTGCGCCGCCGTGCGCCGTCGGTGCGACGTCCGCGCGCCCGCAGGGCGGCCGGAGCGCGCTCCCGTTCTTGACCCGTCCTTGGCCATAAACCCTTGGGGCTCAGCAGGGCCGGTACCGCAAAATGGGGGCTGATCCCCGTTCTCGCGATCTTCACCCCGAGCCGACCCCGAGAGACTGCGCGTGCTGCTGAGACTTCTGCGAGCCCATCTCGCCCCGTACAAGAGACCGATAGCCCTGCTGGTGGCGCTCCAGCTGCTGCAGACCTGCGCCACCCTCTACCTGCCCACCCTCAACGCCGACATCATCGACAACGGTGTCGTGAAGGGGGACTCGGGCTACATCCTGGAGTTCGGCGGCATCATGATCGCCGTCAGTGTCGTCCAGGTGATCTGCAACATCGGCGCCGTGTACTACGGCGCGCGGACCGCCTCGGCCCTCGGCCGGGATGTGCGGGCCGCCATTTTCGGGCGGGTGCAGAGCTTCTCCGCCCGTGAGGTGGGTCACTTCGGCGCACCCTCGCTGATCACCCGCACCACCAATGACGTCCAGCAGGTCCAGATGCTGGTCCTGATGTCGTTCACGCTGATGGTGTCCGCGCCGATCATGTGCGTCGGCGGCATCGTGCTGGCGCTCGGCCAGGACATCCCGCTGTCGTCGGTGCTGCTGGCCGTCGTGCCGCTGCTCGGGATATCCGTGAGCCTCATCGTCAGGAAGATGCGGCCGCTGTTCCGGACGATGCAGACCCGGCTGGACACCGTGAACCGGGTACTGCGCGAGCAGATCACCGGCAACCGCGTGATCAGGGCCTTCGTACGGGACGACTACGAGAAGGACCGCTTCCGGGGCGCGAACACCGAGCTGACCGATGTCGCGCTGTCGACCGGCCGGCTGATGGCGCTGATGTTCCCGACCGTGATGACGGTCGTGAATCTGTCGTCGATCGCCGTCGTCTGGTTCGGCGCGCACCGGATCGACAGCGGCGGGATGGAGATCGGCGCGCTGACCGCGTTCCTCGCGTATCTGATGCAGATCGTGATGGCCGTGATGATGGCCACCTTCATGTTCATGATGGTGCCGCGCGCCGAGGTGTGCGCCGAGCGCATAGAAGAGGTGCTCGACACCCGTTCGAGCGTCGTGCCGCCGCGGAACCCGGTGCGGGAGCTGCGCCGGCACGGGCATCTGGAGGTGCGGGGCGCGGAGTTCCGCTTCCCCGGTGCCGAGGAGCCCGTCCTGCGCGAGGTGTCGCTGGTGGCGCGGCCCGGTGAGACGACCGCGGTCATCGGGTCGACGGGCAGCGGGAAGTCGACGCTGCTCGGGCTCATACCGAGGCTGTTCGACGCGACCGGCGGGGAGGTGCTCGTCGACGGGCAGGACGTGCGCGAGCTGGATCCGGTGCTGCTGGCCAAGACCGTGAGTCTCGTACCGCAGAAGCCGTATCTGTTCTCCGGGACGGTGGCGACGAATCTGCGCTACGGCAATCCGGACGCGACCGACGAGGAGCTGTGGCACGCGCTGGGGGTCGCTCAGGCCAGGGAGTTCGTCGCCGCCCTGGAGGGCGGGCTGAACGCGCCGATCGCGCAGGGCGGTACGAACGTCTCCGGCGGGCAGCGGCAGCGGCTCGCGATCGCGCGGACGCTGGTCCAGCGGCCGGAGATCTATCTGTTCGACGACTCGTTCTCGGCGCTTGACTACGCCACGGACGCGGCGCTGCGCGGCGCGCTGGCGCGGGAGACCGCGGAGGCGACCGTCGTGATCGTCGCCCAGCGGGTCTCCACCATCCGTGACGCGGACCGCATCGTGGTGCTCGACGAGGGGCGGATCGTGGGGTCGGGCCGCCATCACGAACTGATGGCGGAGAACGAGACATACCGGGAGATCGTGCTCTCCCAGCTGACCGAGGCGGAGGCTGCCTGATGAGCGGTCCTGGCGGACGCATGATGATGGCGGGCCCCACACAGCGGTCCATGGACTTCAAGGGCTCGGGCAAGCGGCTGCTGAGGCTGCTGGCCGTGGAGCGGACCACCCTCTGGTGGATGTTCGCCGCCGGAGTGGTGAGCGTCGCGCTGTCGGTCGTGGGTCCGAAGATCCTCGGACAGGCGACGGACCTCATCTTCGCGGGGGTCGTCGGCCGGCAGACCCAAGGCGGTGTCTCCAAGGCGGAGACCATCGAGGGGCTGCGGGCCAGGGGCGACAACGGAGCGGCCGATCTCCTCTCCGGGGTGGACTTCACCCCGGGCCGGGGCATCGACTTCGGCGCCGTGGGCGAGGTCCTGCTGATCGTGCTGGTGGTCTATGTCGCCGCCGGGCTGCTGATGCTGGTGTCGACGCGGCTCTCCATCCGGGTCATCAACCACACGGTGTACCGGATGCGGGAGGAGATCCAGGCGAAGCTGTCGCGGCTGCCGCTGTCGTACTTCGACCAGCAGCCGCGCGGTGAGGTGCTGAGCCGGGCGACGAACGACATCGACAACATCTCGCAGACCATGCAGCAGACGATGGGGCAGCTGATCAACTCGCTGCTGACGATCATCGGTGTGCTGGTGATGATGTTCTGGATCTCGCCGCTGCTGGCGCTGGTCGCGCTGGTGACGGTGCCGCTGTCGGTGCTGGTGGCGGCGAAGGTCGGCAAGCGGTCGCAGCCGCAGTTCGTCCAGCAGTGGAAGGTCACCGGCGCGCTGAACGCGCATATCGAGGAGATGTACACCGGGCACGCCCTGGTGAAGGTCTTCGGGCGGCAGGACGAGTCGGCCGAGGCGTTCCGCGAGCAGAACGACCAGCTCTACGAGGCGGGATTCAAGGCGCAGTTCAACAGCGGGATCATGCAGCCGCTGATGCTCTTCGTCTCCAATCTCAACTATGTGCTGGTGGCGGTCGTCGGCGGTCTGCGGGTCGCCTCGGGCTCGCTGTCGATCGGTGATGTGCAGGCGTTCATCCAGTACTCGCGGCAGTTCTCGATGCCGCTGACGCAGGTCGCGTCGATGGCCAACCTGGTGCAGTCGGGTGTCGCCTCGGCCGAGCGGATCTTCGAACTGCTGGACGCGGAGGAGCAGGAGCCCGACGCGCCCGCGGTGGAGCGGCTGCACGAGCCGCGGGGCCGGGTCGCCCTGGAGCATGTGTCGTTCCGGTACGAGCCCGACAAGCCGCTGATCGACGATCTGTCGCTCTCGGTGGAGCCGGGGCAGACGGTCGCGATCGTGGGACCGACGGGCGCGGGCAAGACCACGCTGGTCAATCTGCTGATGCGGTTCTACGAGGTCACGGGCGGCCGGATCACGCTGGACGGCACGGACGTGGCGCGGATGTCGCGTGCGGAACTGCGGTCCGGGATAGGCATGGTCCTCCAGGACACATGGCTCTTCGGCGGCACGATCGCGGACAACATCGCGTACGGCGCGTCGCGCGAGATCACCCGGGAGGAGATCGAGGAGGCGGCGCGGGCGGCCCACGCCGACCGGTTCGTCCGTACGCTCCCCGACGGGTACGACACCGTGATCGACGACGAGGGATCGGGGGTCAGCGCCGGTGAGAAGCAACTGATCACCATCGCGCGGGCGTTCCTGTCCGACCCGGTGATCCTGGTGCTGGACGAGGCGACCAGTTCGGTGGACACCCGGACCGAGGTGCTGATCCAGAAGGCGATGGCGCGGCTGGCCCACGGCCGTACGAGCTTTGTGATCGCGCACCGGCTCTCCACGATCAGGGACGCGGACGTGATCCTGGTGATGGAGAACGGCGCGATCGTCGAACAGGGCTCGCACGAAGAGCTGCTGGCGGCGGAGGGCGCGTACGCGCGGCTGTACGCGGCCCAGTTCGCGCAGGCGGTCGCCGAAGTGGACTGACCGGCGCGGCCGTTGGGTCGTCGGCAGACGTGATGCGCCATGCGTCACGTGTCACGGGCGCCGCGTCCGTTTCCGCCTTCGGGTGGGTACGGGCGCGGCGCCCGTTTCAGATCTCGGGGCTGCGGGCTGCGGGCTCCGGGATAAGGGGAACGGGGCCTGGGCTCGTCGCTCGCGGCCTCAGTCCAGATAGCCGCGGAGCTGGTCGGCGTAGGCGTGGTCGCGGAGTTTGCCGAGCGTCTTGGACTCGATCTGGCGTATGCGTTCGCGGGTCACGCCGAAGATGCGGCCGATCTCCTCCAGGGTGCGGGGCCGGCCGTCGGCCAGTCCGTACCGCAGCTGGACGACCTTGCGCTCACGCTCGCCGAGGGTGGAGAGCACGGCGTCCAGATGCTGGCGCAGCAGCAGGAAGGCCGCCGATTCGACGGGGGACGCGGCGTCGCCGTCCTCGATCAGATCGCCGAGCGCGACATCCTCCTCCTCCCCCACGGGCGCGTGCAGGGAGACCGGCTCCAGGGAGAGCCGCAGCACCTCCCTGACCCGTTCGGGAGCCAGCTCCAGCTGGGCGCCCACCTCTTCGGGGGTCGGCTCGTAGCCGCGCTCCTGGAGGAGTCTGCGCTGGACGCGTACGACGCGGTTGATCAGCTCGACCACATGGACCGGAACGCGGATGGTGCGCGCCTGGTCGGCGAGCGCCCGGGACATCGCCTGGCGGATCCACCAGGTCGCGTACGTCGAGAACTTGTAGCCGCGGGCGTAGTCGAACTTCTCGACCGCCCTGATCAGGCCGAGGTTTCCCTCCTGGACGAGGTCGAGCATGGTCAGTCCGCGGCCGACGTAGCGCTTGGCGACGGAGACGACCAGCCGCAGATTCGCCTCGATGAGCCGGCGCTTGGCCATCCGGCCCAGCACGACCAGCCGGTCGAGGTCCAGGGCCAGCTGGGAGTCCAGATCGGGGGTGGTGCTCAGCTTCTCCTCGGCGAAGAGGCCGGCTTCGACCCGGCGTGCGAGGTCCACTTCGTCGAGGGCGGTGAGCAGCGGTATCCGCCCGATCTCCCGCAGATACTGGCGGAAGAGATCGGAGGAGGGGCCGCCGGTGTCGGCACGGCTGCCCGGCCGGCCCGTGGGCTCGGGCACGAGGGGCACCTCCACGGGGTGCTCGGTGAGGGGCTCTTCGGCAGGCGCGAGAGGTCTGGTCTCCGCCTCCGCCGCCGGGACGGCCTTCTCGGGGTGGTGCGCGGCGCGGCTCTGCGAGGGGACGGCGGGCGCGAGGCCGGCCGGGGGCGCGGGCGCCGGCGGTGGCACGGCGGACGGGGCGTGCGCGGACGCGGGCGAGGGCGCGGGCGCCGGTGGCGGCGCTGAAGGAGGCGCTGAGGGAGGCGCTGAAGGAGGCGCTGAAGGAGGCGCTGAAGGAGGCGCGGCTAACGTCTCGGAGAGGGTCTGGGTCTGGGTCTGCACGGGGGGCGACCTCCAGGTGATCGCTGCCGGTTCGGGGCGGGGGCGTACGGCAGCGGGACGAGGACGGCCGGGCCGCCTTCCGTCCCGTACACGATGAGCGGATCCGCGGGGATGGGACGCCCACCGTCGGTAGGCCGGCCGCGCTCCGGTGAACTCAGGCACCGACCCCAGTGTGGGGTACGACATATCGCTGCCACGAGGGGCGTGCGGTGACTTTTTGCGCCCTGTACGTAACCGCGCCGTTACCGCGTGGAGCCCGGGAGGCCCTCTACAGGGCGGCGGCGCCGTCGTTGCGCAGCGACTGGCCGTACTGCTGAAGCACCCACAGTTCCCTCTGGACGGCCGCGTAATGGTCCGGATCGGACTGCGTGCCGAGCCGGGTCAGCGTGCCGGTCACGTCGCGGACGCGGCGGTCGACGGCGCGCAGCCTGACCTGGACGAGCTGCTGGCCCGCGTAGACCTCGTCGATCGTCTTGCCGTGGAAGACCTCCACCGCGAGCTCGGTGACCATGGCGCGCACGGCGTCGTTCGGCGCGGCGTCGCGGACCCTGGCCAGATACTCGGGGGCGGACTCCAGGCCCTGCTCGGCGCCGCCCGCGTCCTCTATGGCGCGGCGCACGGCGGCGTACGGCGGGGCCGTGAACTCGTCCTCGCCATAGGCGTCGAAGGCCGGGGAGACCAGCTCGGGCCGCTGGAGGGCGAGCTTCAGCAGCTCGCGCTCGGTGCGGTGGGCGGGGCTGCGGAGGTTGAGCGCGGGGCCCGTGGGCCCCGGCGAGGCCTGCGTCCCGTACGCCTGCGACTGCTGCGAGCGGCGCTCGGGGGCGGGCGCCGGGCCCCGGCCGCCGCGGTCGCGCGCCCAGCGCGCCATCTGCGCGACGCGCTTGACCACGAACTGGGTGTCGAGGATGCCGAGGATGCCGGCGAGCTGGACCGCGACCTCGTGCTGCGAGGAGCCGTTCTTGATCCGGGCGACGATCGGCGCCGCCTCGTCCAGCGCCGCCGCCCGGCCCGCCGGGGTCTCCAGGTCGTACCGGGAGACGATCTGGCGGATCGCGAACTCGAAGAGCGGCGTACGCGGGTGCACCAGGTCCTGGACGGCCTCGTCTCCCTTGGCGAGCCGCAGCTCGCACGGGTCCATCCCGTCGGGGGCGATGGCGATATAGGTCTCGGCGGCGAACTTCTGGTCGTCCTCGAAGGCGCGCAGCGCGGCCTTCTGGCCCGCCGCGTCCCCGTCGAAGGTGAAGATCACCCGGGCGCTGCCGTTGTCCATCAGCAGCCGTCGGAGGATCTTGATGTGGTCGCCGCCGAAGGCCGTGCCGCAGGTGGCGATGGCGGTGGTGACCCCGGCCAGATGACAGGCCATCACATCGGTGTATCCCTCGACGACCACCGCGCGGCTGGCCTTGGCGATGTCCTTCTTGGCCAGGTCGACGCCGTACAGCACCTGGGACTTCTTGTAGATCGACGTCTCGGGGGTGTTGAGGTACTTCGGGCCGTTGTCGTCCTCGCGCAGCTTGCGCGCGCCGAAGCCGACGACCTCGCCCGAGATGTCGCGGATGGGCCACATCAGCCGGCCGCGGAAGCGGTCGATGGGGCCGCGGCGGCCGTCCTGGGAGAGGCCCGAGAGCAGCAGCTCCTTGTCGGTGAAGCCCTTGCCGCGGAGAAAGCGGGTGAGGTGGTCCCAGCCGACGGGGCTGTAACCGACGCCGAAATGCTCGGCCGCGGCCTGGTCGAAACCCCGCTCGGCGAGGAATTTACGGCCGGTCTCCGCCTCGGGTCCTGAGAGCTGCTCGACATAGAACTCGGCGGCGATCTTGTGCGCCTCGACCAGGCGGGTGCGCTCGCCGCGCTGGCTCGCCGGGTTGTATCCGCCCTCTTCGTAGCGGAGGGTGATGCCCGCCTTGGCGGCGAGCCGCTCGACCGTCTCGGAGAAGGAGAGATGGTCGATCTTCATCACGAAGGCGATGGTGTCCCCGCCCTCCTGGCAGCCGAAGCAGTGGAAGAGACCCTTGCTCGGACTGACCTGGAAGGAGGGGGACTTCTCGTCGTGGAACGGGCAGAGCCCTTTGAGGTTGCCACCGCCCGCGCTGCGCAGCTGGAGGTAGTCGGACACGACGGCGTCGATCGGGACCGCGTCCCGAACCGCCTTCACGTCGTCATCGTTGATCCTGCCGGCCACGCGTGAATTCTACGGGGACGTACTGACACCCACGGACCGTCCCGTACGCGGCCGCCGCGTACGCCGGGACCGGCTCGGGTGCTCAGCCGCGTCCGCCGAGTCCGCCACGGCCGTCATGACCGGGCCGGGTGCTCAGCCCGGGTCGGTGCTCAGCGAGCCGAGCGGAACACCCGGATCCGCGAGGGCGTCCAGATCCTGCCGGGCCCCGGAACGGATGAGGCGCTGAATGTCCTCGGTGACGTCCCACACGTTCACGTTCATCCCGGCGAGCACCCTGCGGTCCTTCAGCCAGAACGCGCAGAACTCCCTCTTTCCGGCGTCGCCCCGCACGACCACCTGGTCGTACGAGCCGGGCGGGGCCCAGCCGGAGTACTCAAGGCCGAGGTCGTACTGATCGGAGAAGAAGTACGGGATCCGGTCGTAGACGACATCCTTGCCGAGCATGGCGCGGGCGGCGGCCGGGCCGCCGTTGAGGGCGTTGGCCCAGTGCTCGACGCGTACCCGGTCGGTGGCGGGCGTGGCGCCCCAGCCGGAGACCGGGAAGGCGGCCACGTCCCCGGCCGCGAAGATGTCGGGGTCGGAGGTGCGCAGCGCGGCGTCCACGGCGATGCCGCCGCCGTCCGCGCGGTCGGCGAGAGCGAGGCCGGCGGCTTCGGCGAGAGCCGTGCGCGGGGCGGCGCCGATCGCGGCGAGCACGTCGTGGGCGGGGTGGTCCTCGCCGTCGTCCGTACGGGCCGAGAGGACCATGCCGTCCTGGCCGGTGATCTCGGTGAGCCGGACACCGAAGTGGAACCGTACGCCGTGCTCCTCGTGCAGATCGGTGAAGAGCTGGCCCAGCTCGGGGCCGATGACCCGCAGGAGCGGGGTCTCCTCGCTCTCGATGACGGTGACCTCGGCGCCGTAGCCACGGGCCGCCGCCGCGACCTCAAGGCCGATCCAGCCCGCGCCCGCGATCACCAGATGGCCGTTGTCGCGGCCGAGGGAGACGAGCACCTGGCGCAGCCGGTCGGAGTGCGCGAGGCGGCGCAGATGATGGACGCCCGCCAGGTCCGTGCCGGGGATGTCGAGGCGGCGCGGTTCCGCGCCGGTGGCCAGCAGCAGCTTGTCGTACCGTACGGAGGCGCCGTCGCCGAGATGTACGCACCGGGTGTCCCGGTCGATGGAGGTGACGGTCTGGCCGAGATGCAGCTCCACCTGGGCCTGGGCGTACCACCCGGGCTCGTGCACGAAGACGCTGTCCCGCTCCTCGGAACCGGTCAGATAGCCCTTGGACAACGGCGGGCGTTCGTAAGGATGGTCGCGCTCGTCACCGATGAGGATCACCCGGCCGGTAAACCCTTCCGCGCGCAGGGTTTCCGCCGCCTTGGCCCCGGCGAGTCCGCCGCCGACGATGACAAATGTCCGATGTGCGTCGACCACTTGATGCCTCCTCTTCGCGCTGCCGCCATCTGCGAGCGTCCCGCACGGAGCGTGATGGCGAAAGAGGGAGCGCTCCACGGGCATGTCTCACTGCTGTGATCCGGCTACTCTCGTGCAACCGATGATCAGGAGCCGTGAGGCATGAGGGGCGCATGTCACCCATTCATTGCACCACCTCCATCGGAGCACCACTCATTGGACCACCGGCGGGTCCGCGCGGGCCGCACGTGTGAGCGGTGATCGCGCAGTGGTGTCAGGACTGGGCGGAATCAGGGCTCAGCGGTGTCGCGGCCTGGTCGCGTCGGGACTCAGCGGTGTCGCGGCCTGATCGCGTCGGGACGCAGCGGGATCAGAGCGATGCCGAGCGGCGGCCGGTGAGTCCCGCGTGCAGGGAACGGGCCGCCGCGTCGGTGAGCGACGCGATCTGGTCGACGATGACGCGTTTGCGCGCCCGGTCGTCCCGGGCGGCGTCGAACAGCGCGCGGAACTGCGGATCCAGCCCCTCGGGTGCGCGGGCCGTGAGCGCGTCCGCCAGCTCGGCGAGGATGATCCGCTGGTCGGCGCGGAGCACCTCCTGTTCGGCACGCTGCATCACATAGCGGTCGGCGACGGCCTTGAGGACCGCGCACTCGCACCGGGCCTCGCGCGGCACGACCAGCTCGGCGGCGTACCGGGTGAGCGGGCCCGTACCGTACGCCCGGCGGGTGGCGCCCTCGGCGGCTTCGCAGAACCGGCCGATGAGCTGGCTCGTGGCGTCCTTCAGCCGGGACTGCGCGACGGCGGAACCGTCATAGGAGTGCGGCCACCACTCCTGTGCCATCAGCCGGTCGAGGGCGGCCGACAACTCCTGCGGGTCCGTGCCGGCCGGTACGTAGCGGCCGATGGCCACCTCCCAGATCGCGCTCCGTTCGGACGCGGAGGTGAGCGCGGCGGGGTCGACATGGCCGGCGTGCAGCCCGTCCTCGACGTCGTGGACGCAGTAGGCCACATCGTCGGACCAGTCCATGACCTGCGCCTCGAAGCAGATGCGCTCCGCCGGCGCGCCCTTGCGGGCCCAGGTGAAGACCGGCAGATCGTCCTCGTACACACCGAATTTCACCGAGCCGGGCTCGGTGGGGTGCGCGCCGCGCGGCCAGGGGTATTTGGTCGCGGCGTCCAGGGCGGCCCTGGTGAGGTTGAGGCCGACGCTGATCAGGCCGCCATCGCCCGGACCACCGGTCTCGGCTCCGGTCCGGACGCCCTCGGCCACCGACGCGTGGGTGGCCGGGGCCGGGGCCACCGCCTCGGACCGTACGAAACGTTTCGGCTCGATACGGGTCAGCAGCCTCAGGGACTGGGCGTTGCCCTCGAAGCCGCCGCAGTCGGCGGCGAAGTCGTTGAGCGCCTGCTCGCCGTTGTGGCCGAAGGGCGGGTGGCCCATGTCGTGGGAGAGACACGCGGCCTCGACGAGATCCGGGTCGCAGCCGAGGGCCGCGCCGAGCTCACGGCCGACCTGGGCGCACTCCAGTGAGTGGGTCAGCCGGGTACGGGGGCTGGCGTCCCACTCCTGGCCACGGGATCCGGGGGTCACCACCTGGGTCTTGCCCGCGAGCCTGCGCAGCGCGGAGGAGTGCAGTACGCGGGCGCGGTCGCGCTGGAACGCGGTGCGGCCCGGACGCTTGTCGGGTTCCGGTGCCCAGCGCTCGGTGGCCGCGTCGTCGTACCCATGTGCTGGTTCCGGGGGGTGCGGTGTGGTGGTGCCCGTGGTGCCTGTCATGCACCGAAGGTAACCGGCGCGAGTGACGGGCGGGGGTGACGGGCGCGGGCTCCCGGTGTGGCTCCCCGTGGCTGCCGGTGACTCGCGGTCCGTCTCGGGCCGTCGCGGTCCGTCGCGCGGCGGGTCTCGCGGCAGGTGTCGCCGACTCGCCGGAACCGCTGGGTGATTCGTCGCATCTTTACCAGGAAGATCGAATGTGTGACCACGTGCGCATGCGTGGAGACGACCCCGCGGGTGCGTGGGAGAGGAGAGAGAGCTCGATGAACAAGCCACTGAGGCGTATCGCCGTCTTCTGCGGGGTGCTCGTACTGGCCCTGCTGGTGCGGGCCAACTGGCTTCAGTTCGTCCAGAGCGACAGTCTCGCCAACCACGAGAACAACCGCCGGGTGAAGATCGCGCAGTTCTCGCAGCCGCGCGGGGACATCATCGTGGGAGACCGGCCGGTCACCGGCTCGCGGGAGGTCACGGACGCGGAGTTCGCGTACCGCCGGACCTTCACCGAGGGGCCGCTGTACGCCCCCGTCACCGGCTACGCCTCGCAGGCCCAGGGCATGTCCCTGCTGGAGAAGACGTACGACGAGGTGCTGAGCGGGCAGGACGACCGGTTCGCCTTCGGGCGCGCCCTGGACGTCCTCACCGGCGAGAAGCCACGCGGCGGTGATGTGATCACCACCATCGACGCGAAGGCACAGAAGGCGGCCTACAAGGGACTGACCGACCTCGGCGCCCGGGGCGCGGTCGTCGCCCTCGATCCGCGGACCGGCAAGGTCCTCTCGCTCGTCTCCACGCCCTCCTACGACCCTTCCGTCTTCGCGGGGCTGTCCTTCAAGGAGGGCGACAAGTTCAAGGCGCTCGACGCCGACAAGAGCAAGCCGATGGCCAACCGCGCGCTGCGGGAGACCTATCCGCCCGGGTCCACGTTCAAGATCCTGACGGCCGCCGCGGCCCTGGAGCACGGGGTGATCACGGACATCGACGCCCCTTCCGACGCCGTCTCCCCGTATCCCCTGCCACTCTCGACCAACAGGATCGGCAGTGAGGCGGGCGACGAGGTGTGCGACAGGGCCTCGCTGAAGACCGCCATGCAGTACTCCTGCAACAACGTCTTCCTCGACGCGGCGGCCAAGGTCGGCGCGGCCAAGATGCGCGAGACAGCGGAGAAGTTCGGGTTCAACGCCGACGTCTACTCCGAGGACTTCGGGGACATGCTGGCCACCAAGAGCCTCTACCCGGAGAAGCTCGACCGGCCGGGGACCGCGCTGACGGGCATGGGCCAGGGCAGTCTCACCAGCACCCCGATGCAGATGGCCATGGTGACGGCGGCCCTCGCGAACGGCGGCAAGCTGATGCAGCCCTACATCGTGGAGGAGCTGCGCGGCCCCGATCTCTCCACCCTGGAGAAGCACGAGCCCGCCATGAAGAGCCGGGCCGTCTCCGAGGACACCGCGGAACAGGTACGGGAGATGATGGAGTTCACCGCCGAGGAGGGCAGCGCGAAGCGGGCGCTGATCGACGGCGTCACGGTCGGCGGGAAGACCGGCACCGCGCAGCGCGGGGTCGATGTCAGCAAGGAGGTGCCGTACGGCTGGTTCGTCTCCTACGGCCAGAAGGGCGACGCCTCCGTCGCGGTCGCGGTCTTCATCGACCCCACTGACATGGACATCTCCCGTGCGGACATCTCCGGCGGCAGGCTCGGCGCTCCGATCGCGAAGAGCGTCATGAAGGCCGTGCTCGAAGGGTGAACGCCGGACGCCTCGGGGTACGCGGGGGCGGGCGCCGCGGGGCTCTCGGGAGCGGTCGCCTCGCGACACGCGGGAGCGGTCGCGGGGGCGGGAGTGGAAGTGGTCGCGAGAGCGGGGGCGGGGCCGGGGCAGGCGGGCCTGTCGCCGCAGGTGTCTCTGCGGGTTCCGTCCCGTGCCACATGGCTGAGCTGGTGACCGAGTCGCTCGGTGATCCGGGCGAGGAGCTGCCCCGCGGTGTCGAAGGGGAACGGCCCCTCGTCGTCCGGTAACTCCCGCGCGGGCGGGGCGGGGGGCCGTGGGCGTATGGGGGGTCGTGGGGGTGACATGCGGTGGTGTGCCGGCTGCGTCATACGCCGATCGTGGCGGTTCCTGATTGCCGTGGGGTTGCGCGGTGGTGACGGTGTCTTTCCACAACCTCGCCGACGGCGCGGGGCGTTGTCAGACCCCTCACTTACTGTGATGGCAGTTCGGAACCAGAAGGTCGGGGAGGGGTCCTGCCATGGGCTGGATCGAGACAACGGGCGGGTATGCCGTCGCGCTGGACGGCACGCGCGTGCTGTGCCGGAACGCCGCGGGGCGCACGCTGAAGCAGGTGCCGCCGAAGCTCAGGGACGACGCGGAGGTCGTGCGGCTGCGGCAGTTGGCCGAGTGGCTGGAGCGGCACGAACGGGAGTGCCGGGAGCAGGTGGACACCTGGCTGGTGCGCTCGCTGCCGGTGCCGGTGGCGCTGCTGGCCCGGGTGTGGCCGGACGCGGCCTGGCAGTCGGCGCTGCGGGATCTCGTCGTGGCACCGGTGGCGGCGGACGGCTCTGCCGACACGGAACGTGCCGGATTTCTCCGGGACGCCGATCCGGCGCGGGGGCTGGGAATCGTCGATCTGGACGGTGACTCGGTGTGGTGGGGCGCGGCGGCGGTGGAGACGGTACTGATCCCGCATCCGGTACTGCTCGAAGAGCTGGCGGAGCTGCGGGAGTTCGCGGCGGAGCTGGGGGTCGAGCAGGGCGCCGAGCAGTTGTTCCGCGAGGTCTGGCGGCGGCCGGAGCCGGCCGGCGACACGGGCGGGGGCGGTACGGCCCAGGACTGGCGGGCGTACGCCGACGGGAAGTTCGCCCAGCTGCGGCACGCCACGGCCCGCGCGGTCTCGCTCGGGTACCGCGTGCGCGGCGGCCAGGCGGTGTGCCCGCTGGTGGAGGACGGCCGGCAGCTGGAGGCCGCGTACTGGCTGGGGGACGACTACCCGGAAGCGGAGACGCTGACCGGCTCGCTGGAGTGGCGTGACACGGCGGGGCGGCGGCTGCCGCTCGCCGAAGTGGGGCCGGTCGCCTGGTCGGAGGGCGAGCGGATGGCCGCGCTGGTGTACGCGGGCCGTGTGGTCGAGAGCGACGAGGAGAAGGCGCTGTGAGCGGCATGCGACCCCTGGGCGGGACACCGGCGGACGGAACATCAGTGGACGGCACACCGGCGGACGGGTCCATGGCCGGGACAACGGCGGACGGGAAGCCCATGGCAGACGGGTCCACGGGAGACGGGTCCGCGGCCGGGAAGCCCACGGCCGGGACGTCCGCGCACGCGAGCCTTACGGAGCGCGAGCGGCTGGAGAAAGACCTGCTGGAAGCGGGCGCGGTGCTGCCGCTCGGCGGTGCCGGGGGCGATGGGCTGACGGCGCGTTCGTACGGCCATCCCGCGCTGGACGAGCGCGCGGTGGTCCGGCTGGTCCCCGGTGCGATCGGGGCGGCCGAGGATCTCGCCCTGGAGTATCTGGGGTTCGGCGCCGCCGAGGTCGCCGAGGTCGGGCGGGTGAAACCGCGGTCGCTGGGCTTCCCGGCCTGGGCGCTGGTGAACGACCCCGCCAACGGCCATCACGCGCTGGCCGTCGTCAAGGAGATGGAGCGGCTCACGCGACTCGTCGCCACCAAGCCGGGGCTGGCGAAGGAGGGGTTCGACGAGATCGGCGAGCGGCTCGACCGGTCCGTCCCGCATTTCCTGCCGACCTACTACGAGCAGGTGGCACGGCTCTTCCTGGCCGTCGAGTCCCGGCAGCAGGCCTCGGTGTTCTTCGGCAAGGCGCGGGCGGCCGAGCAGCGGCACGCGCTGGCGGTGGACGAGGAGCGGTTGCGCGAAGTCTTCCTGGAGTTCGCCGGAGCGGGCGCGCTGTCCGGCAAGGCGCTGCGCGAGCACGCCAAGGCGCTGACGGTCCGGCTGTCGGCGGCCGAGGCGTACGGACAGTTCAGGGCGGTGTCGCTGGAGCGGTGCGCGGCCGGGCTCGCCCCCTACGCGGGCATGCTGGAGGATCTGCGGCGCCTCGCGAAGGGCGCCGGGCTGGACGCGGACGCGGAGGAGCGGTCGCTGCTCGCCGAGATCATCCACACCGGCCCGATGAACCGCGCGGCGGGGAGCTTCTGGAAGACCGCGCTGCCGGCCCTGGCCGCCGTCGCGGCCGAGGACCGCTCCGTGCGGGAGCGCCTGCTGACGCTGCTGCCCGCCACCGGCGGTGACAGGCCCGAGGAGTTCGACGCGTCCTGGCTGGCGCTGCTCGACCGGTGCGGGGCGGTCGAACTGCTGCTGGACGGGACGGTTCCGGCCGCCGAGTGGCTGTCGTCCTGGGCCGGGCACCGGCAGCGCGGCTGGCGGACCACCCCGCGTCTCGAAGCCGAACTGACCCTGGTGGAACGGCTGGTGGAGCGGCTGGTGGCCGACGGCACGCCGGTACGGCTGCTCAGGGGCTACGGCCGTCGTATGACGGCGGATCTGGATCTGCTCGACGCGTGTCTCGCGTGGGGCGTACCGGTCGTCGGCCCCTCGGAGGGCGCGTCGAAGATCGATCTGGCCGACTGGCTGACGGATGAACGCGACGGGCGCGGGGATCTGGTCGCGCTGACCGCCGATCCCCGGTTCACGCAACTGCTGCGCGCGGGCGTGGAGGAGGTGGCCGACAGCGGTGACGCCGCGGAGCTGCTCGGCAGGATCGCGGACCATCCCGCCCTGCGCACCGTGCTCGTGGGCTGGCTGACCGACCGTGCCGACGATCTGTCACAGCCCTTCGGACTGCCCGGTCTGGACGGTCTGCTGCGGCGGCTGAGCCGCTTCTCCTCGCCGTCCGTACTGGCGACGGCCCCGGAGGCGGTGCGCCGCATCACGGCGGTCTCGCCCGCTCCAGCCCTGGCCAGGACCCTGCGGGCGGGCATTCTCGACGAGCTGGGCTGGCCCGCGCTGGAGGAGGCGCTGCCGGGGCTCGGCAAGGTCGACGTGGAGGCGTCCGGACAGCGGTACGGCTACCGCGCCGACGCGTGGTACCAGCTGCGGGACTCCTGGCCCGCCCTGCTCGTCCGGGTCGGTGCGCAGGTCGCGGCGGTCGGGCCGAGGGCCGTGCTCGACCAGCGGCCGCTGACTCCCCCGGCGGCCTCGGCCCACTCCTGGGACGCGATGACGATCCGTTACGCCGGGGGCCAGTGGCTGATCGCCAACGGGTACGGCGACGACCGGCGGGCCGTGTGGTCGGGCCGTCCCGCCGAGGTGTTCCAGCCCAAGGGCGAGCTGGGCGACCACTGGACGGACGCCCAGACGCCGTCGTTCGAGCTGCCCGACGGCGGCCGCTGCTACGGCGGGCGGCCGGTGTACGCGGGCGACACCTCGTTCGCGGCGGAGCGGCGTCCGGTCGCCTCGGACGGCATCTCCGTATGGGTGCTCCACGAGAACCAGTGGTGGGAGTACGACCCGGAATCGGCCCGCAGGGGCCGGGTCTCGGTCCCCGCGTTCTTCGACTCGGCCCTGGCCGGGGGCGGCGTGCGGCTGCTGGAGCGGGCCTGCCGGCTGCTGCCCGTACAGCCCGGTCTGGAGTCCTCTCCGTTCGGCACGAAGGACGGGCTGCTGGGCTGGTGGGTGACGTACGACCCCAAGGAGGGCACGCTCACCGCCTGTTCGGTGGACGGAAGCCGGAGCCCCGCCGTGCCGGTGCCGGCCGGAGCCCGCGTCGAGCATCTCTCCGACGGCATTCCCGTGCCGCCGCTGCGGCTGCCCGGCGGGGCCTCGCTGTATCCGCGCGAGAGCCGTGGTTACGGCGCGTCGGTCTCCCTGTACGACGCCGACGGCGTGCGGGTCGCGCGCTTCGAGGACGGCGGCCGGGGCGGGGCGTACGCGGCGGGCACCGCGCTGGTGGCGCCGCTGGCGCACTGGCACGCGCTGCGGCCGCGTGACGAGCGGGGTTCGGCCGCGCTGCGCGCGGTGACGGACGCGGACGCGCGGGCGCTGCTCACCTCGGTCGCCGAGGGGACGGAGGCGGAGGCGGCGGTGCGCCGACTGCTGCCGGACATCACCCACCCCGGGCTGGTGGCGGGTGTGGCCGGGCTGGTGGACGAGGCGGCGCGGCACAGCGGGCGGATCGCCACGCTCGCCGAGCGCGCGGCGAGCGAGCCGGGCTCCGAGAGCGTGGCGGGGAAGGTCCTGCACGCCCACGACACCGTTCTGGGCAAGGCGTTCCAGGGCTTCGCCGTGTCGACGTACCGGTACTTCTACCACTACGTGCCCAACGAGACGGCGACGGTCCTCGAACAGCTGCGGCTGCTGCCGAAGGCGCTGGCACCGGCCGCGGTCCCCGGGCGCACGCCGCTCGAACGGACGAGGCAGGGGTGGGTGACGCTGGCCGGGACCGGGATGGCGGCGCTCGCGCTGCGCGCCGCCTCACCCGCCACCTCGGACGAACACCGGGCGGCGCTGCTGGAGTTCCTCGACGCGGCGCTGGCCGTCGGGGCGGACGGTGACGCGCTGCTGATCGATCCGCGCGGGCGGCTGCGCGCCTTGGAGCTGCGGATCCCCGGCAGCGACGAGAGCGAGCTCGCCGGTGACATACGGCACGCGGGGGCACGACGGCTGGTGATCCTCGGCCGGCTGCGGTCCGAGGACAAGGACGGCTACTGGCACTGCGTGGAGTACGACCCGGCGGGGGCCTTCGGCGGCTGGGACGGGTGCGCGCTCATCGAGTCCGAGGTGCTGGGCGCGGCGGACGATCCGGTACGCGCGCCGGTGGTGCGCCGGGTCCTGGAGCTGATACGGGAGCGCGGCCCGCTGCCGTACCGCCCAGAGCAGGCCGTGGAGTTCGCCGAGCGGGTCGGGATCGTCACGACCGCGGGTGCCCTTCTCCAGCTCGGCTCGCCGGGGATGAGCGGCTATCGGGGCCACGGCGTGCTGCCCGCCGCGTATCTGGAGGCGCTGGGCGTCAAGAACGCCGAGGTGGAGGTGGGGCTCTCCCTGCTCGACACGCTGAGCGTCGGCGAGCGGCGGGCCTTCAGCGGGCTGCTGCTGCCCGACGGTCCTGACCGGGTGGAGGAGCTGTGGACCACCGGGTTCGCGCTGGATCCACTGGTGGAGGCATGGATCGCCGCGCGAGGCAGGCGACGGCCCCTGCCGCCCCCGCTGATCAGGCGGCTGGTGGCCGAGCTGGGCGGCGGTACCTCCGCGCTGGACGCGCTCAACCCCGAGTGGCGACTGGAGCTGACCGGACGCACCGAACAGCGCATGGTGAACGGTGAGTTGGAGCCGGTGGAGCCTCGGCTGCTGCTGACCGGGGTCATGCTCCGCGCCACGGTCGACGCGCTGCGCTGGCTCGCGTACCGGCTGCCGTACGGCGACCCGCTGCGCGCGTTCCTGCCGGTCACCGCGCGCATGCTGCGGGAGCGGCTGGCGGACCCCGGCCTGCTGCTGCATCTGGGGGTCGACCGGGACTCCGCCTATGACCCGGTGTCCGGGCGGCTGCGCGAGGCCCGTGGTCTGGCGCCGGAGCGTGGCGCGGGCGACAAGGACCTGTTCGAGCTGTCACCGGCGCTGGTACTCACGCCCTCGCGGTACGGAAACCGCTGGGACACCGTGTGGGTGCGGCCCTCGGCCGTGCTGCCCGCGGAGGGGGCGGACGGGCAGGGCCGGGGCGAGGGGGGTCCCGACCATCCGGATCTGACACTGCTGGCGGCGACGGCGGGCGCGGCGCCGCAGCTGAGGGCGCTGCGGACGCTGCTCAGCGCGGAGTTCATGGAGCTGGTCACGGCGGACGGCCCGCCGGGTCACCCGCAGGACCCCCGGCTCGGTGCGCCGGAGCTGGTGGGCGAGGCGGCGGAGCGGTTCGGGCTCTCCGAGGACGCGGCCGTGCTCTATCTGATGCTGCTCGCGCTGCCCGATCCCACCGACCGCCATCAGGCCGAGTGGACGGGATGGAAGCCGGCCCGGCTGAAGAAGGCGCGGGCCGAACTGGCCGCCACGGATCTGGTGGTGGAGGCCAAGCGCGCGCGGGCGGGCCGCTCGCTGTTCCTGCCGGGCGGCTGGCTGGAGCAGAAGACGCCGCGGTTGCCGGCGGAGAGCTGGAAGACGGCGCTGCTGCCGTGGGACCTGCCGCTCTACGTGGTGCCCGACCGGCCGGTGCCGCAGCTGTACGGGGCCGCCTGGCGGCGGGTCGTCGAGGGCGACGTGCCAGGGTTCGAGGAGTTCCAGGGCCGGAGCGGCCGGGGAGGCAGACGATGACGGGGACAGAGATGACGGCGGAAGAGCGGGAGCCGGGGCAGCAACCGGGACGGCAGCTGGAGTTGGCCGAGGACCGGTACGCGGCGGAGCTGGCGTTCCTCGCGTCGTACGACACGGGCCCGCGGCCGCCGAGATGGCGGCTGACACCGCGTGCGGTGGTGCTGTTCGTCTGTGGTTCCGACGGCGAGGCGCTGCGGTCGGCCGACGGTGGACAGCTGGTCGTGTCACGGAAGTTCGTGGGCGACCGGGCGCTGGTGGAGCGGTGTGTGGTGACGCTGGCGGGCGAGCGCGGACTGCTGCTCGTCGGTGAGCCGGGCACCGCCAAGTCGATGCTCTCCGAGCTGCTCTCCGCCGCGGTGTGCGGCAGCAGCACGCTCACGGTGCAGGGCACCGCGGGCACCACCGAGGACCAGCTCCGCTACGGCTGGAACTACGCGCTGCTGCTGGCCAAGGGGCCGAGCCGGGAGGCCCTGGTGCCCTCCCCCGTTCTCACGGCGATGACGCGGGGCGCGGTGGCGCGGGTCGAGGAGGTCACGCGCTGTCTGCCCGAGGTGCAGGACGCGCTCGTCTCGATCCTGTCGGAGCGCCGTATGTCCGTGCCCGAACTGGCGGGCGGGCAGGGCGGGGACAGCACGGTGCACGCCGTGCCCGGCTTCACGCTGATCGCCACCGCCAACCTCCGCGACAAGGGCGTCTCCGAGATGTCCGCCGCCCTGAAGCGCCGGTTCAACTTCGAGACCGTCGGCCCGATCGGCGATCTCGACGCGGAGACGGAGCTGGTGCGCGGTCAGGCGACGGCGGCGCTGGCGCGCGGCGGCGCGTCGTTCTCCGTGGACGACACGGTGCTGGAGGCGCTGGTCACCGCGTTCCGTGATCTGCGGACGGGACGGAGCGCGGAGGGCTGGGAGATCGAGCGGCCCTCGACGGTCATGTCGACGGCGGAGGCGGTGCAGGTGGCCACGTCGATGGGGCTCGGCGCGACGTATCTCGGCGACGGCCGCGATGTCCTGCGTTCGCTGCCGGGTCATCTGCTCGGGACGGTGCGCAAGGATGATCCGGCGGACCACGCACGGCTGTTGGGGTACTGGGACGGCCCGGTGCGCCGCCGGGCGGAGGCGGGCGCTCCGCTGTGGCGGACGCTGTGGGGGCTGCGCGATGAGCTGGGATGAGCCGGGAGGCGGCGTGGATGACGCGTCCGCGCACGGCGACGGGGGGCCTGCCGGGGCGCTGGCCGGGCTGGCCGGGTGCCGGGAGCCGTATCTGATCGGGGTGCGGCACCACTCCCCGGCGCTGGCGGCGGCCGTGCCGGCGATGCTCGCGGAGGCGGCGCCGGAGGTGCTGTTCGTCGAGCTGCCCGAGGAGTTCGCACCCTGGCTGCCGTATCTCGCCGATCCGGCGACGGTGCCCCCGGTCGCCCTGGCGGGCGGCCGGGGCGAGGCGGCGGGCGGCGGGCTGGTGTTCCTGCCGTTCGCGGAGTTCTCGCCGGAGCTGGCGGCGATCCGCTGGGCGCGGGAAGCGGGAGTGGAGGTCGTTCCGTTCGACCTGCCGCTGACCGCGCGCGAGCCCGCCCCGCGGGCCGATACCGGGGCGGATGGGGCCGGTGAGTCCCATGAACCGGACGGGTCCGGGGAGTCCGGTGAGTCGCCCCCGGTCGGTGAGTCCGGTGGACCGGACGGCTCCGGGGAGTCCGGCGGACCGGCCCCGGGCAGTGAGTCCGGCGGCTCCGCCTGGACCGGTGGGGCGTTGGCCGCCGCGCTGCGGGCGCGGGCCGGGGGGCGGCCCGGGGACGATCTGTGGGACCGGCTTGTCGAGGCGGAGGCGCCCGGTTCCGGCCCCGAGGCGCTGCGGCGGGCCGCGCTGCTGGTCGGCTGGGCCCTGCGGTCGGACACGGGCACGGTCGATCCGTACGATCTGCGGCGCGAGGCGAACATGCGGCGCCGGCTGGCCGAGCGCGCGGGCCCCCGGGCGGCGGCCGTGATCGGCGCCTTCCACGCGCCCGCGCTGCTGCCGGGCGCCGCCGGAGCCGGACCCGGGACCGTGCCGCCGGAGCGGGCGGCCGAGCCCGCCGCCGGGGCCGCCGCCACGGCCGTCGTCACCTCGCTCGTGCCGTACTCGTACGCGCTGCTGGACGAGCGGTCCGGCTATCCGGCCGGGATCCGCGACCCGGAGTGGCAGCGCGGTGTGCATCTCGCGGCGGGCGATCCCGCTCTGCTGGACGATCTGCTCACGTCGACGGCCGTACGGATCTGCGCGGCCGTACGGGACGCCGGGCATCCGAGCGGGCCCGCCGACGCCCGCGAGGTGGTCCGGGTCGCGCGCGACCTGGCGGCGCTGCGCGGGCTGCCCGCCGCCGGGCGCGGTGAGCTGGCCGAGGCGGCCCAGACGGTACTGACACAGGGGCGGTTGTTCGGGCGGGGCCGGGTGGTGGCCGCCGCCATGGAACGGGTGCTGGTCGGGACGCGGCAGGGCAGGCTCGCGCCGGGCACGCCGCGTTCGGGGCTCGGCCCGGCCGTGGAGGCGCTGCTCGGCGCCCTGTCGCTGCCCACCCCGGCCGCGCCGGACCGCCGGGAGCTGCGTCTCGACGCGCACCGCGGCGATCTGGACCGGCGCCGTGAGCTGTGTCTGCGCCGGCTCGCCGCCTGCCGTGTCCCGTACGGGGAGGAGGGCGAGGTGGCGGGCGTGGGCGACGCCGCCCCGCTGACCACCCGCTGGGCCGTGGCCTGGTCTCCGTCGACCACCGCGATGCTCGATGTGGCGGGCGTTCACGGCGTGACGCTCGAACAGGCGGCGGCCGGGATGCTGCGCCGGCGGCGCGCGGCGGAGCGCGAGCGCGGCGGGCCGACCGCGGCCGAGGTGCTGTCCGGCCTGGAGGACGCGGCGCGTTGCGGACTGCCCGCGCTCGCCGCGGAGCGGCTCTCCGAGGCCGCCGGGCTGCTGCCCGCGTCCGGCACCCTGCCCGAACTGCTCGCGGGTCTCGCCCTGTTGGACCGGATCGGATCGGGCCATCTGCCCGGACTGCCCGCCGGGTGGGAACGGGACGCGCTCGGCGCGGCGTACGAGGAGCTGGCCGCGGCCGGGGTCCGGTCGCTGGACGGGCTCGCCGGTTCCACCGACCCGGCCGACGCACGCGCCCTGGTCTCGCTGGCCGACCGGGCGGCCGCGGTACTGGGCCCTGTCCGGTCGGTCTTCGCGGGCCCGCCACACCGCGGCGACATCAGCGGCTGCCGCTGCGCGCCGCACCCCGCCGCGTCGTCGGAGTCGCCCGGGGACATCCCGTACGAGGACGATCCTCCGCCTTGCGAGGTACGGCGCCAGGCGCCGGCCGATCCGAGAGGATCGACGGGACAGGACCTGGGCGGCGGGTTCCGGCTCGACGCCGCGCTGAAGCGTCTCGACGCCGGGGCGACGCCGCTGATCCGGGGCGCGGCGGGGGCGGCCCGGGTGCTGCTGGGGCTGCGGGAGGCGGCGGAGTTCGGCACACGTCTGGCGTCCCGCGTGGACAGCGCGACGACCCCCGCGCTCCGCGCCGACCTGGCCGGATTCCTGCGCGGGACGCTGCTCGCGGCAGGCCCGCTGCTGGAGACCGGCCGCGCGCTCGATCCGTTGCTGGAGCGGATCGAGGCGCTGCCCGACCGGGGCTTCCTCGACCGGCTCCCGTCGCTGCGCGCCGGTTTCGACACGCTCTCCCCCGCGGCCCGCTCGCGGCTGCTCGCCACGGTGGAGGACCGCACGGGCCTCGCCGCGGGCGCCCTCCCCGGGGCGCTGTCGGATCCGGCGGCGCCGGCGCTGCTGGCCGCGGCCGATCTGGCGGGCCGCGAGGCCCTGGCGGCGCGGGGGCTGGACACCGCTGCGCCGGCGGGCGCGCCCGGCATGGCGCGTGCGCGTGACGTGGCGAGCGTGGCGGAGGCGGCTCCCGGTGGTTCCGATGGCTCCGGCGTGCCCGGCCGCGGCCCCGTCGCCAGCCCCGTCAACGGCTCCGTCCACGGCTCCGTCCACGGCTCCGTCCACGCGAGCGTCGGCCCGGCGGGAGCCATCGCGCTCACCCCCGGTGAGCGGTGGCGGCTGCTGCTCGGGCGGGGCCGGCGGCTCACGGGCGGAGCCGCCAGGATCGCCGGTGCGCTCGATGAGCTGTACGGGTACGGGCGGGGCGAGGGCGAGCGCGGTGAGGAGCGTGCCGGGGGCGGCTCCCGGGGCGGGGACGGGGCGTCGTATCCCGATGTCCGCTCCTGGTCCGAGGAGTTGTCCGCGCTGTTCGGGCCCGGCGTACGGGAAGAGGTGCTCGCCGCCGCGGCCGGTACGGGACGGCTCGACGCCGCCCTGGAGCTGGACCCGGCCTCGGCGCGGCCGTCGGTGGAGCTGCTGCGTACCGTCCTCTCGTACGCCGGCGGGCTTCCCGAGCATCAGCTCGCCCGGCTGCGGCCCCTGGTGGCCCGGCTGGTGGCCGAGCTGACCGAGGCGCTGGCCAACCGGCTGCGTCCCGCCCTCACGGGCCTCTCCCATCCGCGCCCGACCCGGCGCCCCGGCGGGCCGCTGGATCTCGCCCGTACGCTGCGCGCGAACCTGGCGACCGCGCGCCGCGATCCGGACACCGGCGCGGTGACGGTCCTGCCCGAACAGCCCGTCTTCCGCACGCGCGCCCGTAAGGCGGCCGACTGGCGGCTGGTGCTGGTCGTGGATGTCTCGGGCTCGATGGAGGCGTCGACGGTCTGGGCCGCGCTCACCGCCTCCGTACTGGCCGGTGTCCCCGCGGTGAGTACGCACTTCGTCGCGTTCTCCACCGAGGTGCTCGACCTCACCGACCAGGTCGACGATCCGCTGAGCCTGCTGCTGGAGGTCCGGGTCGGCGGCGGTACGAACATCGCGCGCGGGCTGCGCCACGCCCGTGAGCTGGTGACGGTGCCGTCCCGCACGCTGGTCGTGCTGATCAGCGACTTCGAGGAGGGCGGCCCGGTCTCCCCGTTGCTCACGGAGGTACGGGCGCTGGTCGACGCGGGCTGTCATGTGCTGGGCTGCGCCTCACTCGACGACGAGGGGCGGCCACGGTATTCGGCCGGTGTGGCGGGCCAGTTGGTGGGGGCGGGGATGCCGGTGGCGGCGCTCAGCCCTCTGGAGCTGGCCCGCTGGGTCGGCGAACGCGTAGGAGGTGCGCGCCGATGAGGACGGATTCCACGGCGAATTCCACGGCGGAATCCACGGCGGATCCCGCGTCCGTACTGCCGCCGGTGAGCGCCGAAGTGGCGGCCGGGGCGCTCGATCTGCTGCCCGCGCGGCTGCGCAAACGCGTGGACGGGGCGGTGGCGAAGGCCGCCGGCTGGCCGGTGGAGGCGACGGCGGACGGGGTCCTGGTGCGGGTCGCGGAGGACACGGCCGTGACGTTGAAGGTCACGGCCGGGATCGTGGCCGCCGCGGAGGACGCGGTGTGCGGTTGTCTGCTGGCGCCGGCCTGTCTGCACCGGGCGGCGGTCCTGTCGCTCGCCCCTCTCGCGGTCGACCAAGCGGCACCGGCACCGGCGTCAGCACCCGCACCCGCACCCGCACTGGCATCGGCATCGGCATCGGCGCCCGCAACGGCGTCGGCTCCCACGGTCGCCGTCGAACCCGCTCTCACCCCGGCCCAGGCGAATGCCCTCGACGCGCTCCGGGACGCCGTGACCGCCGTCCTGGTCGCGGGCGTCTCCGGCTCCGGCGCGGTCCACCGCGCCGAGCTGCTGCATGCCGCCCACTCGGCGCGGCTGGCCGGGCTGTACCGGCCAGCCGGCACGGCGGTCCGCATCACGCGACTGCTGGGCGAGGCCCGTTCCGATGACCCGGCGTTCCGGCTGTCCGGGCTGTCGGGCGAGCTGGCGGAGCTGCTGGATCTGGTGCGCCGCCCGGCCGCCGCCCTTTCCCCGGCCCGCCGCGACTACCGGCCGCAAGGGCCGCTCCGGTTGTACGGACTGTTCACCGAACCGGTGGTGACCGCGTCCGGATACGCGGGCGCCACGGTCTACGCGCTCACCCCCGACGGCTCGCTCCGTACGCTCTCGGATGTCGCCCCCGGCGGACCGGAGCGCGCGCTCCAGGCCTCGGGCTCACCGGTGCCCGGCGGCTGCGCGCTCGGGCTGCGTGAGTTGGGCGACGGCGGCGGGGTGATCCTCACGGCGCCCACGGTCTCGCCGGACGGCCGGATCGGCGGCGGTGGAGCGGTACGGTCCGTACGTGCCGCCGGCGCGGGCTGGCGGGAAGCGCCGCTCGCCGCCCTCTGGGAGCGGCCACCCGCCGAACAACTGGCGTCGGCACTGCGCTGGTTGTCCGAGCCCGCCGACGCCCGTGAGGCGGGCGGCGATCTGCTCTTCCTCGACGGCGTCGTCACCAGCGCGGGCTTCACCGTGGCCGCGGGTCCCACGCTGCGGCTGGCGGCGCCGGACGAGCGGCCGGAACTCCCCTACGCCGAGAACCTCTCGCTGTTCGCGGGCCGCCGGGGACTCGCGCTGCGGCTGATCGCCCGGGTCGTGCCGGACCGGCCCGACCGGGTGCTGGTGCTCGCCGCGTCCTGGTCCGGCCACGACGGGGAGCCCGTCCGCGCCGACCTGGGGCTGCGCCTGCTCAACCGCGCGCACATCCCGGCGGGACCTGGGAGACCTACGGAACCTGCGGGACCTACGGGACCTACGGGACCTACGGGACCTACGGGACCTACGGCTGCTGGCGCGCCGTCAGGACCCGCCGTACCGGCGCGACCGACCGTACCGGCGGGGCTCACTGGGCCGGCGGAGGGGGAGGCGCCGCCCGCGCTCCCCATCGAGCTGGACCTGCTGCGCAGGACCGTCGACCGCGCCGTCGCGGGCGGTCGCGCGGTGACGGCCGCGTCCGCGGACGGCGAACTGCCCCGCCGGCTGCGGGCGGTGGGCCTCACCACGGGCGCGCGGCGGGTCGAGGCACTGCTGGAAGCGGCGGCGGACCGCCGCCATGACGTCCTGGGCCGGCTGCTGCCCGCCGACCCCGGCGGCTTCGCCCTGGCCTGGCTGGCGGCGGCGGTCTACGCGTCGGCGGCGACCGAGTCGCTGCTGGTGGCCGCCTGGGCACCACCGGACATATCCGCGAACTGATCGGCGCCGCCGATCGTCGTACAGAGCAGAGAGCGGGTTGAACGAGGAGTCCAGGACCACCCAGGGGGGACCATGCCACTGCCGAAGCTGTCACGCCCGCGCAGGACGCGCCCGCGTACGCCACAACCGCTTACGCCACGCCCGCGTACGCCACAACCGCTTACGTCACGGCTGCGTGTGCCACGCCTACGGGTGCCAAAGCCGCGCGCTCTCCGGCTGAAACGTCCGCCTCGGCGACCGGGAGAGGCCCGGCCCTGGCGGTCCCGGCTCACCCAGCGCCGCAGGAGACACCTCGTGCAGGCCGTCATGCTCGGGTGCGTCCTCGCGCTGGTGCCCTCGACATGGACGCACGCGGTCGCGGACAGCCGGATCCGTACGGTCGCGGAGGTGCCGGCGCGGGACGTGGCCATGGTCTTCGGTGCCGGGCTGCGGTCCGGCCGCCCGACGCCGTATCTCGCGCACCGGCTCGACGCGGCGGCGGAGCTATACCACGCGGGCAAGGTGAAGGTCGTGCTGGTGACCGGGGACAACAGCCGGGAGGAGTACGACGAGCCGGACGCGATGCGGACGTATCTGGTCGGGCGCGGAGTGCCGGACGACCGGATCGTCAGCGACTACGCGGGGTTCGACACCTGGGACTCGTGCGTGCGGGCCAAGAAGATATTCGGGGTCGACCGGGCGGTGCTGGTGACGCAGGGGTTCCACGTCCGGCGGGCGGTGGCGCTCTGCGGGGCGGCGGGCGTCGAGTCGTACGGCGTCGGTGTCGCGGAGCGGCGTGACGCGACCTGGTACTACGGCGGGATACGGGAGGTGTTCGCCTCGGCGAAGGCGGCGGCGGAGGCGGCACTCCGGCCGGATCCCCTGTTTCTCGGACCGGCGGAGACGGGGGTGACCGAGGCGCTGGCGGCCGGCGGCGGCGCCCGCTGACGCCCGTCACGCCGGCCGCCACCCGGGCCGGGGTCAGCGCGGGCGGACGTGGGCGAGCCAGTCGCCGTCCGCGATCAGCCGTCCGCGGGCCCGTAGCGCGCGGGCGACGCGTGGCGCCGCGAAGTACACCCATGCCCTCGCCGGGGTGCCGTCCGCCCGCAGGACATCGCGGGCCACCCGTACGTACAGGTTGCGCGGATCGTCGGGGGTCCGGTACTCCTCCAACTCGTCGAGTACGGCGAGCAGTTCGTCGTACGCACCCGGCTTCGCCGTGACGAGCTCGCCGACGACCGCCCCGGCGCCGCTCCCGGCGCCGGGAGCACCGGGAGCACCGGGAGCGGCCGTACCGGGGTGAGCCGCGCCCGGGGCGTCCGTACCGGCGGCCTCGATCGCGTACGGATAACCGGGGCCGTCGTACAGCAGCGCTCCCGCCAGCCTGGCGGGTTCCTCCGCCGCCACGCGTCCGCGCAGGTACAGGTCATGGTTGTGCTCGCCGGGCCGCAGTGTGCCGTAGACGAAGAACGGGAGACTCATCGGGCACGGAAGGCTCATCGTGCGACGGTCTCCTCGGCGATCCACGCCAGGTACTCCGCGCTCCCCCGCACCACCGGCGTGGCGATGATCTCGGGTGTCTCGTAGTCGTGGGCCTCCTTCAGATGGGCCTCCAGCGCGTCATAACGGGCAGCGGTGGTCTTGAAGAGGATCTGCCACTCCTCGCTGGTCTCGATCGCGCTCCGCCAGCGGTACACGGAGGTGACCGGCGCGGAGATCTGCGCGCAGGCGGCGAGCCTGGCCTCGATCACGCCCCGGGCGAGTCGCTCGGCCTTGTCGGCACTGTCGGTCGTGGTCAGCACGGTCAGACACTCGGCGAGCGGCACGAGCGGACTCCTTCGGGTTCCGGATGATCGGTGGAGGGCCGGGGGACCTTACACCGCGAGGGCGGCGAACTGCGAGGCGTACAGCCGCGCGTACGCGCCCTCCGCCGCCAGCAGTTCGTCGTGCGAGCCCTGTTCGACGATCGCGCCGTTCTCCATCACCAGGATCACGTCCGCGTCCCGGATCGTGGAGAGCCGGTGCGCGATCACAAAGCTCGTACGGCCCGAACGCAGGGAGGACATGGCCCGCTGGATGAGGACTTCGGTGCGGGTGTCCACCGAGCTGGTCGCCTCGTCCAGGACCAGGATGGCCGGTTCGGCGAGGAACGCCCGTGCGATGGTGAGGAGTTGCTTCTCGCCCGTGCTGAGTCCCCCGCCCTCCTCGTCCACGACCGTGTCGTAACCGTCGGGGAGCGTACGGATGAACCGGTCCGCGTGCGTGGCGCGGGCCGCCTCGACGATCCGTTCGCGCGAGGCGTCGCCGGGGACGCCGTAGGCGATGTTGTCCGCGATCGTCCCGCCGAAGAGCCAGGTGTCCTGGAGGACCATGCCGATCCCCGACCGCAGCCGCTCCCTCGGGATCCGCGCGATGTCGACGCCGTCGAGCGTGATCCGGCCGCCCGTCACCTCGTAGAACCGCATCAGCAGATTGACCAGCGTGGTCTTGCCGGCGCCCGTCGGCCCGACGATCGCGACCGTCTGGCCCGGCTCCACGACGAGGGACACGTCCTCGATGAGCGGCTTCGCCGGCTCGTACCGGAACGACACCTTCTCGAACGAGACCGTCCCAGGACCTGTGCCCGGACCCGTCCTGCCCGCGCCCGCGCCGACACCTACGCCTACGCCTACACCTGTGTCCGCTGCCGCGTCGCCTTCCGGGGACGCCACCTCCGCCACCTCTTCGTCCGCCACCTCTTCGTCCGCCACTTCTTCGTCCGCCACCTCTTCGTCCTCGTCCAGCAGGTCGAAGACCCGCTCGGCGGAAGCGATGCCCGACTGGAGGAGATTGGCCATGGAGGCGAGCTGGGTGACCGGGCCGTTGAATTCGTACGAGTACTGGACGAATGCCTGGACATCGCCGATGGACAGTGTCCCCGAGGCGACCCGGAGCCCGCCGGCCACCGCGATCAGCACATAGGTCAGATTGCCGACGAAGCTCAGCGCGGGCTGGATGACCCCCGAGATGAACTGCGCCCGGAAACTCGCCTCGTACAGCTCCTCGTTGTGTTTCTCGAAGGTACGGACGGCCTCGCGCTTACGGCCGAATACCAGCACCTCGGCGTGACCGGTGTACATCTCCTCGACATGGCCGTTGAGCCGGCCGGTGACGGCCCATTGACTGACGAACTGCGGCTGGGCGCGCTTCCCGATCCGTGCCGCCGCCAGGACCGACACCGGCACGGTCGCCAGGATGATCAGCGCCAGCGCTGGAGAGATCCAGAACATCATCGCGAGCACACCGACGAGCGTCAGCAGCCCGCGCACCATCTGGGCGAACGCCTGCTGCATGGTCTGGATGATGTTGTCGATGTCATTGGTGGTGCGGGAGAGGACCTCGCCGCGCGGCTGCTTGTCGAAGTACGTGAGCGGCACCCGTGACAGCTTCGTCTGCGCCTCCTCGCGCAGCCGGTAACCGGCCCGCTGGACGACCTCCATCGTGAGCCGCGTCTGCGCCCAGGTGAGGGCGGCGGAGACGGCGTTCAGGGAGAGGACGACGGCGAGGACGCGTGCCACCGCCGGGTAGTCGACACCGTACGGACCACCGGCACCGGAGACCACCAGGTCGGTGGCGTGGCCAAGGATCTTCGGGAGGACGACGGCGAGCCCGACGGCGGCCGTCCCGGCGGCGAGCACGCCCAGCACCAGCCTCCGTTCGGGCGCCATCGTCCGCAGCAGACGGACGGCGGACCGGCGGAAGTCCAGGGAGCGTTCGAGGGACGGTCCCGCGATCAGACCGGGGCCACGCTGCGGCGCGGGCCCCCGGCGTTCCGGAGCGCTCATGCGGCTTCCTCCTCGCTGAGCTGGGAGAGGACGATCTCCCGGTAGGTGTCGTTGTCCCGCATGAGCTGTTCGTGGGTGCCCGTGCCGACGACCCGGCCCTCGTCGAGGACCACGATCCGGTCGGCGCCGCGGATGGTGGAGACGCGCTGGGCGACGATCACCACGGTCGCGCCCGCGGTCTCTCTGGCCAGCGCCGCCCGGAGCGCCGCGTCGGTGGCGTAGTCCAGCGCCGAGAACGAGTCGTCGAAGAGATAGATCTCGGGGCCGGCCACCAGCACCCGTGCGAGGGCGAGGCGTTGGCGCTGTCCGCCGGAGAGATTGCCGCCGCCCTGGGCGACCGGCGCGTCGAGCCCCTCCGCCAGCGCGGCCACGAAACCGGCCGCCTGCGCGGTCTCCAGTGCCCGCCACAGCTCGTCGTCGGTCGCGTCGGGTTTCCCGTACCGAAGGTTGGAGGCGACCGTTCCGGAGAAGAGGTACGGCTTCTGCGGTACGAATCCGACCGTACGGGCGAGCAGGGCCGGGTCCATGGTCCGGATGTCGGCGCCCCCGATCCGTACCTCGCCCTCGGTCGTGTCGAGCAGTCTCGGCACCAGATTGAGCAGGGTGGTCTTGCCGCTGCCCGTGGAGCCGATGACGGCGGTCGTACGGCCTGGCCGCGCGGTCAGATCAACCGCGCGCAGCACGGGCTCCTCGGCTCCGGGGTAGCGGAATCCGGCGCCCCGGATCTCCAGCCGACCGGCCTCGGCGAGCCGCGACCCCGACACCGGCGCCCCGGACGCGTAAGCCCCGGACACCGGCGCCCCGGACGCGTAAGCCCCGGACACCGGCGGTTGAGCCCCGGACGGGTCCGTCTCCAGTACCTCCTGGATGCGCTCAGCGCTCACCGCCGCGCGCGGCAGTTGCATCAGCAGAAACACCGTCATCATCACGGCCATCAGGAACTGCATCAGATAGCTGAGGAAGGCGATCAGCGAACCGGCCTGCAACGCGCCCGAGTCGAGGCGATGGCCACCGGCCCAGATGATCGTGACGGTCGCGAGCTGCCACACCAGCATGACCGTCGGCAGCATCACGGACGTGAGGCGGCCGGTCCGCAGGGCGACGGTCATCAGCTCCTGGTTGGCCCGCGCGTACCGCCGCTGCTCGTGCGTGTCGCGCACGAAGGCCCGGATGACCCGTACCCCCGTGATCTGCTCCCGCATCATCCGGTTGACCTGGTCGATACGGCGCTGCATGCCCTGGAAGAGCGGTGGCATCCGCCGGACGATCAGGCCGAGACAGCCGCCGAGCAGCGGTACGAAGACCAGCAGCAGCAGCGAGAGCGGCACATCCTGTCTGACGGCCATGGCGATCCCGCCGACACAGGTCAGCGGGGCGGCGACCAGCATGGTCAGTCCGATCGCCGTCAGCGTCTGGACCTGCTGGACGTCATTGGTCGTCCGGGTGATCAGCGAGGCGGCGCCGAAGCGGCCCATCTCCCGTACGGAGAAGTCCTGCACCCGGGAGAAGACGGCGGACCGCAGATCGCGGCCGGCGCCCATGGCGACCCGGGCCCCGAAGTACACGGCCGCCATGGCGGCCAGGATCTGGAGCAGGGTGACGGCGAGCATCACACCGCCCGTCGACAGCACATGGCCGGTGTCGCCGGTCAGTACACCGTTGTTGATGATGTCGGCGTTGAGCGTGGGCAGATAGAGCGTGGACAGCGTCTGGATCAGCTGGAGCAGGACGACCAGCGCGAGCGTCCCCGCGTAGGGGCGCAGCCGGTGGCCCAGCAGGCGCGTCAGGACAGACATCTCTTGAGTCCCCCGTATTCGACGTAATCGACGTATTCGACGTACTCGATGCGTGCGGTGCGTGCGGTGCGTGCGGTGCGTGCGACGTGTTCGACGTGCGTGGGCGGGCGGGGCGCGGCGGACCGTCGTCAGCCGGCGTCAACCGGCGTACGGGCGGGTGGACTTGGCCTCGCGCAGCGCCAGCCCCCACCAGGCGAGCCGGTCGAGCATCGTCCGCGCGGCGGCGTCGCACTCGGCGGGGTCCCGGTGCCTGCCCTCGGTGTCGAAGTGCGCGTGGGCGTTGTGGAAGGAGACCGTGTCCCGGACGGTGACGGCATGCATCTCGGCGAAGACCTGGCGCAGTTGCTCGACGGCGCGCAGTCCGCCGGACATCCCGCCGTAGGAGACGAACCCGACGGGCTTGGCCTGCCATTCGACGAAGTGCCAGTCGATCAGCGCCTTGATGGCGGCGGGGAAGGAGTGGTTGTACTCGGGGGTGAGGACGACGAAGGCGTCGGCGGCGGCCAGCACCGGTGTGACCTTGTCGAGTTCGGCCCGTACGGCGGGACCCGGGCGGGAGGAGAGAGGGGCCGACAGATCCGTGTCGGCGAGGTCGATGAACGTGGTGGTGAAAGCCTGGTGCTCGGCGGCGCGGGAGAGGAACCAGTTGGAGACGACAGGGCCGAAGCGGCCCTCGCGGTTGCTGCCCAGGATGACGGCGAGCCGGAGCGCGCTCTCGTTCCCGGTGTGTCCGGGCATGGCGGTGATCGCGGATTCCCGCGTGGTGAGGTCCATGGGAAGAGCGTCATACTTCAACCATGGTTCAGGTCAAGCTACCCTGGCCGGCATGACGCATCTCGCCTGGAACGCCAAGGAAGCCACCGTCGGTGAACTGGCCGAACGCAGCGGCGTCGCCCCCTCCGCGCTGCGCTTCTACGAACGTGAGGGGCTGATCAGCAGCCGGCGTACGACCGGGAACCAGCGCCGCTACAGCCGGGACACGCTCCGCCGGGTCGCCTTCATCCGCACCTCGCAGCGCCTCGGCATCCCGCTCGCCACGATCCGTGACGTCCTGGGGCTGCTGCCGGAGGACCGTACGCCCACCCCGGAGGACTGGGCGCGGATCTCCGAGTGCTGGCGGGACGATCTCGACCAGCGCATCCGTACGCTGCGACGGCTGCGCGACAACCTCGCGGAGTGCATCGGCTGCGGCTGTCTGTCGCTGGACCGGTGCGTGCTCTCCAACCCGGGTGACGAGCTGGCCGCGCACGGGCCGGGACCGCGCCGGCTCATAGAGGACTGACCGATCGGGTCGCGGCGAGCGGCATACGGTAAGGCCATGACGACTTCCGCCCCGGCACCACAGCTGCTGATAGAGGTCGACGGCCGGCCCGCCACCGAGGCCGACCTGCGGCTCCGCGCGCTCGATACGTACGGCCACTTCACCGCCATGCAGATCAGGGACGGCCGGGTACGCGGTCTGGACCTCCATCTCGCGCGGCTGGACGCCTCGACCCGGGAGCTGTTCGGCTCGGGTCTGGACGGCGAGCGCGTACGAGCCCTGCTCCGGCACGCGCTCGGTGACGTACGGGACGCCGCCGGGCGGGTCTACGTGCACTGGCCCGAGGGGGCGGCCGAGGCGAGTCTGATGGTGACGATCCGGCCGCCCGCGACCCCGGACGGCCGGGCGCAGAGCCTGATGTCCGTCCCGTATCTGCGCCCCGTCGCGCACGTCAAGCATCTGGGCGGCTTCGCCCAGAACCACTACGGGCGGGTGGCCAGGAAGGCGGGGTTCGACGACGCGCTGCTGACCGGCGGGGGCGGGGTGGTGGCCGAGGCCGCGATCGCCAACATCGCTTTCTGGGACGGCGATTCGGTGGTCTGGCCGGACGCGCCGTTCCTGACGGGTATCACCATGGCGCTGGTGGAGCCCCGTCTCCCGGCCGCCGGTCTGCCGTCGGTACGCCGTGAGGTCACCCTGGCGGACCTGCCCCGGTACCGGGCGGCCCTGGTCACCAACTCGCGCGGGATCGCTCCGGTGAGCCGGATCGACGACACGGTCTTCCCGGGGGACGCGGCGCTGCTGAGGAAGGTGACCGCGCTGTACGACGGGGTGGAGTGGGACCGCCTCTGAGCGACGCGACGGACCCGGCGGACCCGACGGACCCGGCGGACCCGGCGGACCGGCCTCCGCCACGGCCGGAGCCGCGTGCCATGCGCCACGTGCCGAGTACCGCGAGCCGCGCGCCATGTGCCGCGTACCGGGACCAGAGCACGGCCCCCGGCCTCCTCGGCCGCCGCGCCGCGCCGGGTCACCCGTTCAGCGCGGCACCGGCCCCGCTGCCGACGGACCTCCGTCGCTCCGCCGTGACCTGCGAAGACGTCGGCGCGCGGGCCCGGCACGCGGCCCCCACCGGGCGAATCTGATCGCCCATCAGCAGGCGTGCGCGCCCTGGGGCGCCTTATCTCGGAGGAAGACGCGTACCGCGCTCCCGCCGGCCTCGGAGGATGCCATCATGCCGACCACTGCCCGCCTGCTGACCGGAACCGCGCTGGCAGCCGCCGCGATAGCACTGACCGTCGCGGGCACCACGGCGGCCGTCGCCGTGGACCGCGACGGTAGCTGGGACGGCGCGCGTGACGGGGGCGGTGAGGCGGCCGGTGCGCGGGGCGGTGAGGCGGCCGGTGAGGCGGCCGGTGCGGGGGGCGGTGAGGCGGTCGGTGCGGGGATCCGTGACAACAGCCGGGAGGGCGGTTGGGACAGCGGGCGCGCCGGGGCCCAGGAGGGCGGGCGCGAGCGCGGGAGGCCGGCGCAGCTGGAGCTGTCTCCCAGGTACGTGCGCCCCGGCACCAAGGTCGTCGTCAGGACCACCGCCTGCGGACGTGAAGGCCGTGGCCGCGGCTTCGCCGGGTCCGTGGGCGCCAAGGAGTTCAGACTCGATCGCGCCGCCCCCAAGGACGCCGTGGCCGGAGAGTTCCGGGTGGCGCGCCACGCCAGGACCGGAACGCACACCATCCGAGTGCGGTGCGACAACGGCAGAGAGGCCCACGGCGCGCTCTTCGTGGAGCACGGCGGGCCGAGCGGCCATGTGAGAACCGGGGTCGGCGGCAGCGTCACCCCCGACACCACCCAGATCGCGGCGGGCATGGCCATTCTGGCCGGGACCGCCGCCGGCGGGACCTGGCTCCTGCGTCGCCGGGCGAGCGGCACGCAGGCGAGCTGACGGGCAGGCCTCCACCGCCCCGGTCCCGCCCCGCGTCCCCGTCCCCGTCACGCTCATCGCTGACGGGGGCGGGGAACCTCTCCCCTCACAGGAGCACTCCCCTCGCAGGACCTCTCCCTCCGCGGGAAACGACGAGAAGCACGGGAAACGACAACAGGAGAACAGGACTGATGACCGCCAGGGCCAGGCGCAGAGGCAGAGGCATGTACGGAGCCGGGTGCGGCGCCATATGCGGAGCGGGCAGAGGCGCCTGCGCGTGCGGAGCCGGCGGTGGCCGGGCCGGAGGCGGCGGCTCGGGCTGGCTGATAGCCATTCCCGTCTGTGTCGGGATCTGGCTCGTCCAGAACGGCTCCGAGCCCGTGACCCCGCCCCAGCCGACCGCGGCGGAGGCGTTCGCCGCGGGGCCGGGCAGCCACACCGAGGCCGCCGCCGCTCCGATGCGGTCCTCGGCCCCGGTCCGTCTGAGCATCCCCGAGATCACGGTGGACGCGCAGGTCCTCGGGCTGGGGCTGGGACGCGACGGCAGTCTCGACGTACCGCCCTCCGGCATCCGGAACATCGTGGGCTGGTACAAGGACGGTGCCACCCCGGGCGCCAAGGGGACCGCGATCGTCGCCGGTCATGTCGACAACGCGCAAGGACCCGCCGTCTTCTACGAGCTGGGCACGCTCAAGAAGGGCCATCACATCGAGGTGACCCGCGCGGACGGCAGTACCGCCGTCTTCACGGTCGACGCGCTGGAGGTCTACGACAACGCCGAGTTCCCCGACCGCAGGGTGTACGGGGCGACGGACCGGGCCGAGCTACGGGTGATCACCTGCGGGGGCGGCTTCGCCAAGAAGGGCGGCTACCAGGGCAATGTCGTGGCGTACGCGCATCTCGTCGGCGCGAGATAGCGCCGGGGCGAAGGCGCGGGGCCGGCCGCGCGCTCATGCCGTCCACTGGTCGAAGGCGAGCTTCGCGACCAGCGAGAACACCACCACCAGCAGTACCCCGCGTACGAACTCGCTCCCCTTCCGCAGCGCCATCCGCGCACCCATCATCCCGCCCGCCAGATTGAACACCGCCATCAGCGCGGCGAGTTGCCACAGCACGGTGCCCTGGTAGGCGAACATCGCGAGCGCGCCGCCGTTGGTGCAGACGTTCACGATCTTCGCGGTGGCGGAGGCCGTCACCAGATCGAGGTGGAGCACGGCGGTGAGCGCGAGCACGAGAAACGTGCCCGTACCGGGTCCGAACAGCCCGTCGTAGAAGCCGATCCCGCCGCCGACCAGCACGATCGCGGTGACCGTACGCGCCCGGGTGACCGGGCCGCCCGCCCGCGTCCCGCCGAAGGACGGCCGCAGCAGGACGAAGGCCGCCACGCCGAGCAGCACCACCATGATCACGGGCCGGAGCACATCGCTGCTGATCCCCGCCGCGAAGAAGGCACCGGCCATCGAACCGGCGAGGGCCGCGAGCCCGATCCGTACGGCCGTCTTCACCTCGACCGGCGCCTTGCGCAGATAGGTCACGGCCGCGCCCGAGGTGCCGACGATGGCGACCGCCTTGTTGGTGCCGAGGATGTGTGCGGCGGGTACGTGCGGCAGTCCGAGGAGCATCGCGGGCAGGAGCAGCAGTCCGCCCCCGCCCACCACGGCATCGATCCAGCCCGCCGCCCCGGCGGCGAGACAGAGCACGATGAGCATGGTCAGCGATATGTCGGGCATGATCGCGACCCTATGGACGGGACGTGTGCCCCGTCCATGGATCCCGGGAGAGTGTGAGATAGCCGGACCTTCGTCGCTCCCCGCCGCTCAAGCGGCGCCTCGCCCCGGTTTCACACGCCAGAAGCTGTCCGTCGTCAATCGGTAGCGGTCATGTCCGGGGTTCTGCTCGGTGTGTTTCAACGTCCACACCTCGACCGGAAGGCGGCTGTCGTCCACGACGTCCGACATGGCCGAGCACTCCCGGCACTCCACCATGAAGATGGCCTTCGGCTCGTCCTCGCTGATGTCGGTGCTGAGCACCCAGCCACGGGACCGGTGGATCACGTCAATACTCATCGTTGCCACTCCCGGGTGGTATCGGTCGGTCACAGCGCTTCCAGCCCGGCCAGAAGAAGGCGAAGAAGCCCGGCATCCGGCCTCGCCGCCGACGTGCCGGCAGAGCGGGCGGACTTCTGGCGCTGCGGCAGGGGCATCGGCGCGGGCGGACTTACCGCCAGCTCGGCCCACACCACCTTGCCGCCCGCGATGCGATAGGAACCCCACCGTTGTGCGAGCTGTTGGACGAGGAAGAGGCCGCGTCCGTTCTCCGCGTCGTCGTCGGCGTGCCTGAGCACAGGCGATTCGCCCGACGCGTCCCACACCTCGATGACAACACTGTGCCGCAGGCCGACCAGGCGCACCGTGACGAGGCTGAGTTCCGCCAGCTCGCTCCATGTCGGTCGGTCGGCCAGAATCCCCGTCGCGGCGACGGCGTTGGTCACTAACTCCGAGGCGATCAGAAGGGCGTCGTCCTCGATGAGCGGCGCCTGCCACGTGGACAGGGTGAGCCTGAGGAAGTGCCGCGAAGCGGATACCGCCGAGCGCACAGCGGCGAGTGACAGTTGATCGAAGAAGCGAACGCCCTGGGGGCGATACGGCGGTTCGTGGCTCATCATCAGCACTCGTCCAAGCTGACGACTTCCGCGCCGGTGGCGCAGGTCAGATGCATCACCATGGCGTCCTGAAGCGACCGGTTGAGGGCCAGCTCCCGGTAGGACGGCACGATCACGTGGCGCGCTTCCGCGTGCCTGACCGCGTCGACCAGTTCCGTGAAGGCCGACTGCCCACTTGAGACGTACTCGTGGAACACCGTGGCCAACAGGAAGCCGTTGGCTTCGGCGTAGGTGTGCATGTCGTCCTGCTTCCGCTTCGCCTCCTCGTCGCTCAGGTCGTCGGGGACGCGCATGTAGCCAAAGATCAGCGGATTCATCGCTTAGCTCTCCCTCGCCATGCCGGGAATCACGGAGTGTGCTCACGGCGGCTCTCTGGGTCACCGAGTGAAGCACCGAAAGACCCATTCATGCAAGACTTCATTTTGAAGCAATCGAGCATTAGTCCTCGAACTCTCGTGCGCCATTGCGAGGTTGAGGACACGGGGCCTACATTTCGGATGCAGGGTTCATTCGTATGCGAAGGAAGGTGGGGTGCGCGTGACCGGGACAACCACGGGTTCGACGGTGCCGCGTCGGCAACTTGGGCGGCATTTGCGCGAGTTGCGCAACGCGTCGCGGTTGACCGTGAGGGCCGCCGCCAAGCACTTGGAATGGTCGGAGCCGAAGATCTGGCGCATCGAGACCGGCCAGACGTCGCTTCGCAGCCTTGACGTCGAAGCCATGTGCAAGGTGTACGGCGCTGACGGTGAACTGACCCAGGCGTTGATGGGGCTCGCCAAGGAGACGAAGGGGCGCGGCTGGTGGCACGCGTACGGCGACGTCATCCCGGACGGGTTCGATCTCTACATCGGGCTCGAAGAAGCGGCGGAACGTCTGTCCTGGTACGAAGCGGAGCTGGTGCCGGGCCTGTTCCAGACGCCGGACTACGCCCGTGCGCTCATCACGCGGTCATATCCCGACTGGGACGACGCCGAGGTAGAACGACGCGTCCATGTGCGCATCACGCGACAGGCGCTTCTCACAAGGGTGACGGCGGCACCCCAGGTAGACGTGGCGCTCAACGAGGCCGTACTACGCCGTCCCGTAGGCGGCAACAAAGTCATGGCCGAGCAGTTCGAACGTCTGGTTCACTTGAACGAGCTGGACAACGTCTCCATCCGTGTCGTGCCCTTCTCCTCGGGCCTGCACGCTGGGCTCACGTCCGGTCCGTTCGTCATCATGCGCTTCCCGACCACCGGTGACGGCCGGGAAACCGAACCGCCCACGGTCTACGTCGAGGGCTTCACCGGAGCGCTCTACCTCGACAAACCCAACGAGATCGAGCGCTACGACGGTGCGTTCACGTCCATCTGGGGCTCGGCACTCGACGAAGCGGGTAGCACGAGCCTTCTCAAACAAGCAGCGAGGGAGCTGAGCAAGTGAACAGTGCCGACCTGACAGGCGCGGTCTGGCGCAAGAGCAGCCGCAGCAACGCTGAATACAACTGCGTCGAGGTCGCGTTCCTCGACGACGGACGTGTGGCGATGCGCGACACCAAGGACAAGGGCAACGGCCCCGCCCTCGTCTTCACCCCCGGAGAGTGGACGGCGTTCGAGGGCGGCATGCTGGACGGCGAGTTCAAGCGGCCGTAACACGAGCCTTCTCAAGCAAGCAGTGAGGGAGCTGAGCAAGTGAACAGTGCCGACCTGACAGATGCGGTCTGGCGCAAGAGCAGCCGCAGCAACGGCGATGCCAACTGCGTCGAAGTCGCGTTCCTCGACGACGGACGTGTGGCGATGCGCGACACCAAGGACAAGGGCAACGGCCCCGCCCTCGTCTTCACCCCCGGAGAATGGGCGGCCTTCGAGGGCGGCATGCTGGACGGCGAGTTCAAGCGGCCGTAACACCACTCCCGTACGGAGCATCCGGAGCGCCCGACCAGGCCCGAAGGGTCGGGTGCTCCCGCACTGCGCGAGCCGCACCGCATGCCAACCCCCCGAACGACCCGCCGCAATGACGACTTCTCACCGCTCGTTCAGACGGCGGCCATTCACATCCCCTAGGCTCCTGCGACGCGCGACCCCGTGACGTCGGCCGGCGCCGTGGGGCGGTCACGACACCACCATGGAGCGACCAGTGGAACGTCGCAGTTTCCTGCGCGGAGCGGTCATCGGCACCTCGGCCGCGGCTTTCGGCGGCACCCTGTGGCGCGGCGCCGCCTACGCCGCGCCCGCCCAGCCCGGCGCGGGCCCCTACGGAGCACTCGGCACGGCGGACGCCAACAACATCCGCCTCCCCGCCGGGTTCACCAGCCGGATCATCGCCCGGTCGGGGCAGCAGGTCACCGGCACGTCGTACAGCTGGCACAACGCCCCGGACGGCGGCGCCTGCTACGCCGACGGCACCGGCTGGATCTATGTGTCCAACTCGGAGATCGACCCGTCGGGCGGCGCGAGCGCGGTCCGCTTCTCCTCGACGGGCGCGATCACCGCCGCGTACCGGATCCTCTCCGGCACCCGGCAGAACTGCGCGGGCGGCAAGACGCCGTGGAACACCTGGCTCTCGTGCGAGGAGGTGGACCGCGGCTATGTCTACGAGACCGACCCGTGGGGCGTGAAGACGCCGGTACGCCGGGACGCGATCGGCCGCTTCAAGCACGAGGCCGCCGCCGCGGACCCCGTGCGCAGGACCATCTATCTCACCGAGGACACCACCGACGGCTGCTTCTACCGCTTCACGCCCACCACCTGGGGCGATCTGTCGGCGGGCCGTCTTGAGGTGCTCGTCGCCGGTACGGCCACGAGCGGCCCGGTGAGCTGGGCGACGGTCCCCGACCCGAGCGGCGCCTCGACGGCCACCCGTAACCAGGTGTCGGGCGCCAAGCGTTTCAACGGCGGCGAGGGCTGCTACTACGCCGGTGACACCTGCTGGTTCACCACCAAGGGCGACAACCGGGTCTGGCAGTACAACGCGGCCGCGGGGACCATCGAGCTGGCCTATGACGACTCACTCGTCTCCGGTACGGCCCCGCTGACCGGTGTCGACAATGTCACCGGCTCCTCCTCCGGCGATCTCTTCGTCGCGGAGGACGGCGGGAACATGGAGATCTGTGTGATCACCCCTGACGATGTCGTCGCGCCGTTCCTGCGGATCGGTGGCCAGTCCGGCTCGGAGATCACCGGACCGGCCTTCTCCCCCGACGGCAAGCGGCTCTACTTCTCCAGCCAGCGCGGTACCAGCGGGAGTTCGTCGGGCGGTATCACCTACGAGGTCACCGGGCCGTTCCGGGCGTAGAGCCCTTCCGCGGGTCTGCCGCCGCGCAGCAGGGCGGCGCCCAGCGGGGTGAGGGTGTGCAGGACGGCGTTGCCGTGCCGGAGGGTGACGACGAGCCCCGCCTCGCGCAGGACGCAGGCGTGCTGGCTGGCGGAGGCGAGCGACACGCCGGTTCTGCGGGCCAGCTCGCTCGTCGTCGAACCGTGCTCGATGGCGCGCAGAACGGCCGAACGCGTATGCCCGACGAGCCGGCCGAGCGTAGGTCCCCCACGCTCCGTGACGGCGGGCGCGTCGGAGTGGGTGACGGGATAGACGAGGACGGGCGGCAGCGTGGGGTCGCGGTGGACGACCGGCGTGGAGCGGCAGAAGAACGACGGCTGGAGCAGCAGCCCCCGCCCGTCCAGGCGCAGTTCGCGGTCCACCGGGTAGTCGGCCTCCAGCACCGGGGAGCGCCAGCGCAGCATCGGCGGCAGCGTGGAGAGCAGTTCGTCCGCGCCGCCGTCGAGCAGCGCCCGGCCGCGCAGCGCGCGGTCCGCCTCGGCCCTGGCCCGGATATGGGGCCAGTACGGCTCGACGGCGGCCCGGTGGTACACGCGCAGGGCCTCGACGAGCCGGCCGAGGCGGCCGGAGCCGCCGTCGGCGAGCGTGGCCAGCCGTCCGCCCGGGTCCCTGCCGCGCTCATTGCCCATGACGAGCAGGGCGAGTTCGGCGCGTATTCTTTCGTGCGGTGTGGCGCGCAGTGCTTCGAGGCCCGCTTCCAGGCCCGCGTCAAAGCCGAGTCTTCCCTGAGCCGGCGTCAGGAAATCCGGGAAATAACCGCGCTGGGGAACGAGCGCGGAGAGCAGACTTGTTTCACCATTCAACCGGGTCCGGGTTTCCCTGCGCCATTCCCCGAACGCGAGCGGACCACGCCGGTCTCTTATTCGATGGAAGCTGAGAATCGTTTCCCACAGCGGGTCGGGTCCGGCGGCCATCCGCACCCCGCCGAGGTCCTTCCCGGTGAAATGAATACGCAGCATCAAATCTCCACCTGTTGCGTCCACTATCTCCCCAGAGCCCCCAGCACTGAGTATGCAGGTCATCACGGGCTGTTACCACGGTGTTTCGGCCACAGTTGAAACGCTTCGCGGTGGCGCCCGCGAAGCGAAAAGCTGTACCTCGTCGGGCATGAAACCTTGACGACCGAATAGGCGTGGCGAGGGCCGTGGGGGGCTTCGCCCGCTCGGCGGCGGTCGGTAGAGGTTGCGGCTCCATGTCCGGCCCGCGTAAAAGGAGCGCGACCGGTGGGTGGGGATCCACCGGTCGCGCTCCACCCGTTACCCGTCGTTACCCGGCGGGCAATTCAACACAGCACTCACCACCCGCACATGACGAAGGGGCGGGCACCTCCGCACAAGGCGCCCGCCCCCTCTCTGTGCCCCGGAGCCGCCTCGCCGGTCCGGCGAGGGTCAGGGATCGACCGGCAATGCGGCTCCGGTGTTCAGAGGGAATCCCCCATTTTCTCTCGGGAGTCACCAAAACTGCCCGGGAGCAATCGAACTTCGTTGCGAACCCGATCGCGAACCCGGTCGCGAATCACCGCGAATCGCTGCCGGCCGACGACGCCGCCGCGCGGCCCGCCTCCAGCCGCGCCACCGGGATCCGGAACGGCGAGCAGGAGACGTAGTCCAGTCCCACCTCGTGGAAGAAGTGCACCGACTCCGGGTCGCCGCCGTGCTCACCGCAGACGCCGAGCTTGAGCCCCGGCCGGGTGGCCCGGCCCGCCTCGGCCGCGCTCCGCACGAGCGCGCCGACGCCGTCCCGGTCGATCGTCTCGAACGGGGAGACCCCGAAGATGCCCTTCTCCAGGTACGCCGTGAAGAAGCTCGCCTCCACATCGTCGCGGGAGAAGCCCCAGACGGTCTGGGTGAGGTCGTTCGTGCCGAACGAGAAGAACTCCGCCGCCTCCGCGATCTGCCCGGCGGTCAGCGCGGCGCGCGGCAGCTCGATCATCGTGCCGAGCGCCAGGGTGAGTTCGACCCCGGTGGCCCGCTCGACCTCGGCGATGACCTGCTCGGCCTCGTCCCTGACGATCTCCAGCTCCTGGACCGTGCCGACGAGCGGGATCATGATCTCCGGGCGCGGGTCGCCCTTGGCGTTCTTGCGCTCGGCCGCCGCCTCCGCGATGGCGCGCACCTGCATGGCGAACAGCCCGGGGATGACCAGGCCGAGCCGTACCCCGCGCAGACCCAGCATCGGGTTCTGCTCATGGAGCTTGTGCACGGCCTGGAGGAGGCGCAGATCGTTCTCGTTGTGGTCCTTGCGGGCCTCGGCGAGGGCGACCCGTACGGACAGTTCGGTGATGTCGGGCAGGAACTCGTGCAACGGCGGGTCGAGGAGCCGTACCGTCACCGGCAGGCCGTCCATCGCCTCGAACAGCTCGATGAAGTCCTTCTTCTGCAACGGCAGCAGCGCCCCCAGCGCCTCTTCCCGCTCGTCGTCCGTGTCGGCGAGGATCAGCTTCTCGACCATTGCCCGGCGCTCGCCCAGGAACATGTGCTCCGTACGGCACAGCCCGATGCCCTGGGCCCCGAAGCGGCGGGCGCGCAGCGCGTCCTCGGCGTTGTCGGCGTTGGCGCGCACCCGCAGCCTGCGGCGGCGGTCGGCGTACGCCATGATCCGGTGGACGGCCTCCACGAGTTCGTCGGCGTCGTCGGCGCCCGCGTGCATGCGTCCCTCGAAGTACTCGACGACGGGCGACGGTACGACCGGGACCTCACCGAGGTAGACCTTGCCGGTCGAGCCGTCGATGGAGACGACGTCGCCCTCCTCGATGACGGTCCCGTCGGCCGTCAGCCGGCGGGACTTGGTGTCGACCTCCAGCTCCTCGGCGCCGCAGACACAGGTCTTGCCCATGCCCCGGGCGACGACGGCGGCGTGCGAGGTCTTGCCGCCGCGCGAGGTGAGGATGCCCTCGGCGGCGATCATCCCGTCCAGGTCGTCGGGGTTGGTCTCGCGGCGGATGAGGATGACCTTCTCGCCGGACCGCGACCACTTGATGGCGGTGTACGAGTCGAAGACCGCCTTGCCGACGGCCGCGCCCGGCGACGCGGCGATCCCGCGCCCGAGCAGCTGCCGCTTCGCGTTCTCGTCGAAGCGCGGGAACATCAGCTGGGCGAGCTGGGCGCCGTTGACGCGCTGGAGCGCCTCCGCCTCGTCGATCAGTCCCTGGTCGACGAGTTGGGTGGCGATCCGGAAGGCGGCGCCGGCGGTGCGCTTGCCGACCCGCGTCTGGAGCATCCACAACTGGCCGCGCTCGATGGTGAATTCGATGTCGCACAGATCCCGGTAGTGCGTCTCCAGGGTCTCCATGATGCCCATGAGCTGGTCGTACGACGCCTTGTCGATCCGCTCCAGCTCGGCGAGCGCCACGGTGTTGCGGATGCCCGCGACGACGTCCTCGCCCTGCGCGTTCTGGAGGTAGTCGCCGTACACGCCCTGGTGGCCGCTGGCGGGGTCGCGGGTGAAGGCGACGCCCGTGCCCCCACCTCTCGATGTCGCCGTCGGGCCGAGGTTGCCGAAGACCATGGAGCAGATCGTGACGGCGGTGCCGAGGTCGCCGGGGATGCGCTCCTGACGGCGGTAGAGCTTGGCCCGGTCGGTGTTCCAGGACTCGAAGACCGCGCGGATCGCCAGATCCATCTGCTCGCGCGGGTCCTGCGGGAAGTCGCGGCCCGCCTCCCGGGAGACGATCTTCTTGAACCGTGTGACCAGCTTCTTGAGGTCGGCGGTCTCCAGATCCACGTCCGTGGCCGCGCTCTTGGCCCGCTTGGCCTCCTCCAGCGCCTCCTCGAAGAGGTCGCCGTCGACACCGAGCACGGTCTTGCCGAACATCTGGACCAGCCGGCGGTACGAGTCCCAGGCGAAGCGTTCGTCGCCCGCCTGGGCGGCGAGTCCGGCGACGGAGGCGTCGGAGAGCCCGACGTTCAGGACGGTGTCCATCATGCCGGGCATGGAGAACTTGGCGCCGGAGCGTACGGAGACGAGCAGTGGGTCGTCGGCCTGGCCGAGCTTCTTCGCCATCTTCTGTTCGAGGGCGTCGAGATGCGCGCTCACCTCGTCGCGCAGAGCGGCCGGTTCGGCGCCGCTGTCGAGGTAGATGTTGCACGCCTCGGTGGTGATGGTGAAGCCCGGCGGGACAGGCAGCCCGAGGTTGGTCATCTCGGCGAGATTGGCGCCCTTGCCGCCGAGGAGATGCTTCAGATCCTTGTTGCCCTCGGTGAAGTCATAGACGAACTTCTCGCCCTGGAGCGGAAGGGTGGCTACATGGGGATCGCTGTTTTCCGACACGGGTCCGACTCCTCAAGGACGCGGTGGCTGCCCTGACGGCGAGGAACATACCCAGATCGAAGGCGCCTGGGTACGGCCACTTGCCTGTCATACGGCCTTAACCACCCGTCCGCCAGCAGATCGAAAGTGACCGTGGCGCGGCCGGGCGGACTCGCCTCCTTCACGCCTCGAAGCGGCCATGACCCGCACATGACCGGATGCGCTCATATGAGTGATGACATCGCCGTCTGAGTTCACGTAATGAACACAGAAAGGGTGGCACTGGGTGCCACCCTTTCCCTTCTGCACTCACCCAAGATCCGCTCATCTGAGCCTTGCCCACATCAAACGTGGCGAGAATCACGCTCTCGGATGGCCTAGCCGACGCCCACGGACGCCCCCGGTCCGCAGCCGCGCAGCACCGCCAGGTCGACGTCCTCCAGACTCCGGGCGAAGTACCGTCCCGCCGCCGGCTCCACCGGCAGCAGCGAGGGCACCACCAGCACCGCGCACCCCGCCGCCTGGGCCGAGGCGCTGCCGTCCGGCGAGTCCTCCACGGCGACACACACCGCCGGCCCGACACCGAACCGCTCGGCCGCCGCCCGGTAGGGATCGGGGTGCGGCTTGGTCCGTACGGTGTCGTCGGCGGAGAGCGTGAAGGCGAACGGCACATCCGCCAGCGAGCCCCCGACCACCGAGTCCACGACGGCCCGCGGCGAGGCGCTGACCAGCGCGAAGGGCACCTCGGCCCGCTCCAGTTCGGCGAGCAGCCGCCGGGCGCCGGGACGCAGCGGCGCGCCCGCCTCCACGCGCCGGAAGAAGGACCCGGTCAGCTCCGCGGCGACCGTGTCGGCGCACCCGCCGCCCGTGACCCGCACCAGATGGGCGGCGGTGTCGGCGACCGCCCGGCCGACCACTTCAGGGGCGTCCGCGCCGGTGAGCCGGTGGCCGAGGCTCCCGGCGATCTCGTCCGCCGTCTCCCACCACAGCATCTCGGTGTCCACGAGCGTGCCGTCCATGTCGAAGAGCACCGCCGCGGGCGTCGTCTCCGTACGAACGCGGGGGCGCGCCGTACTCACGCGCCGCTGCCCGGGACCGGCACCACGAGGACCGGGCGCAGCGCGGGCTCGACCCTCGCCCGTACGCCGGGGACCAGTCCGCCGGCGTCCCGGGACGGCACATCGGACTTCACCGAACCGCCGCCGGGCAGATCGAGCAGGACGCGCGTGACCGAGCCGAAGAAGGACGCGGAGACGACCGTCGCCGCGCCGGCCGGATCGGCGGTGGCGGTGATGTTCTCGGGACGGATCAGCACCTCCGCCTCGCCGCTCGCCGGCGCTTGGCCGTCCACGGGCAGCGTGACACCCGCGACCTCGACCTGACCGCCGCCCGTGAGCCGCCCGGCCAGCCGGTTCATCGTGCCGACGAACTCGGCGACGAACGCCGTGGCGGGCCGCTCGTACAGCTCCGCGGGCGGCGCGCACTGCTCCAGCCGGCCCGCGTTGAGCACCGCCACCCGGTCGGCCATGGAGAGCGCCTCCTCCTGGTCATGGGTGACGAAGATGGTGGTGATGCCCAGCGACAGCTGGAGCCGCCGGATCTCCTCGCGCAGCGTCAGCCGGACCTTGGCATCGAGTGCCGAGAGCGGTTCGTCCAGCAGCAGGACGCGCGGGCGCAGCGCCAGGGCGCGGGCCAGCGCCACACGCTGCTGCTGGCCGCCGGACATCTGGTGCGGGAAGCGGTCGCCGTGCTCGGGAAGTCCGACGAGATCGAGGAGTTCGGCCGCGCGGGCGCGCCGCTCGGCGGCGGACACCTTGCGCACCCGCAGCCCGAACGCCACGTTGTCACGGGCGTTGAGGTGCGGGAAGAGGCTGTACGACTGGAAGACCATGCCCGCGTCGCGCCGGTTGGCCGGTACGCGGGTGATGTCCTCGCCGTCCACCAGCACCTCGCCCGAGTCCGGCTGTTCGAAGCCGGCCAGGACCCGCAGCGCCGTGGTCTTGCCGCAGCCCGAGGGGCCGAGCAGGGCGAGGAGTTCGCCGGGCCTCGCCGTCAGATCGAGCCCGTCGAGGGCGACGGTCGGGCCGAACGCCCGGCGCAGACCGCGGAATTCGACCAGGGCGCCGGTCGCGCCGGTGGTCTCCGCCGCCGGACGGTCTTCCTCCGGGCGGTCTTCGGTTGCTGTCGAGGTGAGGGACATGGGAGGTCTACTCCTTGCCGGGGGCGGGAGAGGTGGGAGAGCCGGAAGAGGCCGAGAGGGCGGGCGGCGCGGGAGTCGCCGAGGCGGCCCGGGTCCCGGCACGCGACAGGAGCAGCAGCAGCGCCCAGGTGATCAGCAGGCTGAGCAGCGAGACGGCCACCGACATCCGCGCCTGCGCGCCGGAGACGGAGACGATCCACACCGCGAACGGCCGGAAGCCGAGCAGCGAGGCGATCGTGTACTCGCCGAGCACCAGCGCCAGGGTGAGGAAGGAGGCACCGGCCAGCGAGGAGCGGAGGTTGGGCAGGATGACCCGCAGGATCACATACGGCCTGCTCGCCCCGCAGTTGCGCGCGGCCTCCACCAGGGTCGGCACGTCCACGGCGCGCAGCCCGGCGTCCAGCGAGCGGTAGACGAACGGCAGCGCGAGCACGGTGTAGGCGAGCACCAGCACCACCGGGAACGACTCGTTCTGCACCGCCAGGAAGGTCTGGTAGAGCGGTGTACGGGAGAGATGGTCCGGTCCCCAGCGCAGCACGGTCGTGACGCCGGTGACCAGCGCGATCGGCGGCACCACCAGCGGCAGCATGCAGACGATCTCGACGAGCGGCCGCAGCCGCGGCGCGCCCAGCCGGACTGCGATCAGCGCCGGCACGGCCAGCAGCAGCGCCAGCGCGATGGTGGCGGCGGCCAGCCCGAGGGAGAGCAGCAGGCTCTGGGTGAAGCCCTCGGCGGAGAGGATCCCGGTGTACGGGGCGAAGGAGACGCCCTGCCCCGGTGTGTGCACCGTGAAGACGAACGACGACAGCAGCGGTACGAGGAAGTAGAGCCCGGCGAGCGCCAGCACCGCGCCGCGCCAGACGCGGGGGCGGCGGCGCGCCCGTACCCGTACGGCCTTGCCGTCCGGGGCCTGCCGCGGGGTCCGGCCGGAGGCGGGGGCGGCGGTCGGTGTCAGTGCAGCCATCGGGTGCTCCGTCGCTGGAGGGGCAGATGGACCGCCATGACCAGACCGGCGATCACGATCATGTCGAGGCTCAGCGCGAGCGCCACGTTCTCCTGTCCGACCAGGACGTTGCCGGAGAGCGCGTCCGCGATCTTCAGCGTGACCAGCGGGACCGAACCGCCCACCAGCGCGGCGGCGGTGGCGTGCGCGGCGAAGGCGCTGCCGAAGAGCAGCACGAACCCGCCGAGCAGCGAGGGCGCGAGGACCGGCAGCCCGACATGGCGCCAGAACTGCCAGGTGGTGGCCCCGGCGTTCTGCGCGGCCTCGCGCCACTGCGGGCGCAGACCGTCCAGCGCCGGGACGCTGACGAGCACCATCAGCGGCACCAGGAAGTAGAGGTAGATGACGGCGAGTCCGGTGAACGAGTACAAGTTCCAGCCCGCGCTGTCGAGATGCCCGAGCCGGGTGACCACACCGGAGATGCCGAGGGTGGCGACGAACGCGAACGCCAGTGGGATACCGCCGAAGTTGGCGAGCACGCCGGAGGCGGTGAGCACGGCGTTGCGGAGCGCGCCGCCGCGCGAGGTGACGACGGCCTGGGCGATCAGCGTGCCGAGCAGGGTGGCGGTCACGGCGGTCAGCGCGGAGAGTTCGACGCTGCCGGCCAGCGAGGTCAGATACGGGCCCTGGAGCGAACGCTGAAGGTGTTCGCCGGTCAGGGCGGTGGCGCCGGTGCCCGGGTCGTCGCGGGTGACGGCCCCGTACAGCAGCGCGCCGACCGGCAGGCCGAAGCAGAGCGCGGCGAAGACGAGCAGCGGGAGGGCGCCGAGCCAGGCGCGCGGCGCCCGCCGCCGACGGCGTTTTCCGTCGGCGGCGCCCGGTGCGGACGAGGAGGGGGTGGGCATCAGGAGACGGCCTTGTCCCAGTTCTCGGCGAGGGTGGCGTTGGCCTTGTCCAGCTCGGCGGACTCGGGGAAGCTCGGGGTGCCCTCGACCTTGGGGAGCTTGGCGACGAAGGTCTTGTCGGCGGTGCCCTCGGTGGTCATCGAGGGCAGCAGCACGGGGCGCGCGTACCCCTTCAGCCACAGGTTCTGGCCCTCGGTGCCGTACAGGAACTCCATCCACAGCCGGGCGGCGGCCGGGTGGGGCGCGTCCTTGTTGATGGCCTGCGAGTAGTACTGCGCGTACACGCCGTCGGCCGGGATGACGACCTTCCAGTCGACGCCCTTGCCGCGGAACTGGTCGGCGTAACCGGCGTTGAGGTAGTCCCAGTCGATGCTGATGGGCGTCTCGCCCTTCTCGACCGTGGCCGGGGTGGACTCGACGGGGATGAAGTTGCCGTTCTTCTTCAGCTTGCCGAAGAAGTCGATACCGGGCTGGATGTCACCGAAGGAGCCCTTGTTGGCGAGCGACGCCGCGTACACGCCGCCGAAGGCGGAACCGGACTTGGTGGGGTTGCCGTTGAGCGCCACCTTGCCCTTGTACTCGGGCTTGAGGAGATCGGCGAAGGTCTGGGGGCAGTTCTTGATCCGGGCCGCGTCGCAGCCGATCGAGACATAGCCGCCGTAGTCGTTGAACCAGCGGCCGTCCTTCTCCTTCTGGGCGTCCGGGATCTTGTCCCACGCCTCGACCTTGTACGGCGCGAAGAGGTTCTCGGCGGCGCCGCTGCGGGCGAAGGCGATGCCGAGGTCGAGAACGTCGGGCGCGCGCTTCTGGCCCTTGCGGGACTTGACGGCGGCGATCTCGTCGGAGCTGGAGGCGTCCGGGTTCTCGCTGCTGACCTTGATCTTGTACGTGGCCTCGAACGCCTTGATGACCTCGCCGTAGTTGGCCCAGTCCGGCGGAAGGGCGATCACATTGAGCGTGCCCTCCTTCTCGGCGGCCGTGACGAGGGCCTCCATCCCGCCGAAGTCGGCGGCGGAGGCGGCGGTCGCGGCCTTGGCGCCCGCGGCGGAGTCCGCGGAGTCGTCGGGCGCGGCACCACAGGCGGTGAGCGCGGTGAACGCGGCGGTGCTGAGCGCCACGGCGGCGACGAGCCGGCCGTTGGCGCGGACACGGAGTCTGGTCACGCGGTGTCTCCAGGAGCGAGAAGTGAGGGTGTCTGGGGGTGTCACTTGTTCAGACAAGATGGCATCAGTTCGCCCGGCTCAGGTATCGCGGACATGAACGGGCGATGACCACGGCGACAGGAACCGAGGAAGACCAAACCCGTACAACTGGCTGGCGATGCCAGTGAAGGGGGACGGAAACACCGGCGGAAACGTACGGTTAGAGTGAAGGTCAGGTCCGCGACCGTTGCACGTACCTGTGCACAGTTGGGTTTTCCGAGGGGGCAGGCGTGGCATCAGGCACGAACGGATCGCGCTATCTGGAGATCGCCGAGGCGCTGCGGCAGTCGATTCTGAGCGGCGAGCACCCCGTCGGCGCCCGGCTGCCCTCGGAGAGCGATCTGGCGGCCCGCTGGTCGGTCTCGCGCGGCACGGTACGGCAGGCCGTGGGACTGCTCGCCTCGGAGGGGCTGATCGGCTCCCGGCAGGGCGCGCGCCGTGTCGTACTGCGCCAGGAGCGCCGGCACAGCTTCCAGCAGCTCAACAGCTTCGCGCAGTGGGCACAGGCCATGGGCTGCGAGGTCTCCAGCCGGATCCTCAGCCGTACCACCCGCCCCGCGACCGCCGAGGAGGCGTCCCGGCTGGGCGTGGAGCCGGGCAGCGAGGTGCTGTACGTCGTGCGCGTGCGGCGGCTGGACGGGGAGCCGGTGATGGTCGAGCGCACGGCCTATACGGACTGGGTCGCGCCGGTCGTACGCGCGCTGCCCGACGACGTCGTCTCGATCATGAACAGCATCGCGGAGAACGCCGGCATCGTCGCCCACTACGGCGAGCACCTCATCGACGCCGTCGCGGCGGGCAGCGAGGACGCCCGGCTGCTCCGGGTCCGCCGGGCCAGCCCGCTGCTGCGGCAGCGTCACCTGACGAACACGGCGGCGGGCCGGCCCATCGAGTGGACCGACGACCGCTACCGCGCGGGCAGCGTGGCGTTCAGCGTCAGCAACTCGGCGGCGGCGGCGCCGCTGGAGCGGCAGGCGGGCCCCGAGGTGACCAGAAGCCCTTCCGGGGACTGACCGTCCGGGCCCCGGGAGGGGGCTCGGCTCAGCCGCCCGACGTGTCCAGTTCCGCGTCCGCGCCGACCCCCGCGCAGTCGTACGGGTCCTTCAGCCAGCCGTCCGGCAGGACGACCCGGTTGTTCCCCGACGTACGCCCGCGCGGCCCGTCCGCGCCGTCCGGCCACGGCTGGTCCAGATCGAGCCCGGCCATCAGCTCGTCCAGCTCGGCGAGCGACGAGGTGACCGCCAGCCGCTTGCGCAGCTGTGAGCCGACCGAGAAGCCCTTCAGGTACCAGGCCACATGCTTGCGGAAGTCGATCACCCCGCGGGCCTCGTCCCCGATCCACTCCCCCAGCAGCTCGGCGTGGCGCCGCATGACGCCCGCGACCTCGCGCAGCGTGGGCCGCGCCGTCTCGCCGTGCCCCTCGAAGGCCGCGACAAGGTCCCCGAAGAGCCACGGCCGGCCCAGACAGCCGCGGCCCACGACCACACCGTCACAGCCGGTCTCGCGCACCATCCGCAGCGCGTCGTCCGCCGACCAGATATCGCCGTTGCCGAGCACCGGGATCTCCGGGACATGCTCCTTGAGCCGCGCGATGGCGTCCCAGTCCGCGGTGCCGCCGTAGTGCTGGGCGGCGGTCCTGCCGTGCAGCGCGATCGCGGTCACGCCCTCCTCGACCGCGATCCGCCCCGCGTCGAGACAGGTGAGGTGGTCGTCGTCGATGCCCTTGCGCATCTTCATCGTGACCGGCAGATCCCCGGCGTTGGACACGGCCTCGCGCAGGATCGCCCGCAGCAGGGGCCGCTTGTACGGGAGGGCGGAGCCACCGCCCCTGCGGGTGACCTTGGGCACCGGGCAGCCGAAGTTGAGGTCGATGTGGTCGGCCAGATCCTCGTCCACGATCATCCGGACGGCCTTGCCGACGGTGACCGGGTCCACTCCGTACAGCTGGATCGAGCGCGGGGTCTCGGTCGCGTCGAAGTGGATGAGCTGCATGGTCTTCTCGTTGCGCTCCACCAGCGCCCGGGTGGTGATCATCTCGCTGACGAACAGCCCCTTGCCGCCGCTGAACTCCCGGCAGAGCGTACGGAACGGAGCGTTGGTGATCCCGGCCATGGGGGCGAGCACCACCGGCGGCCGGACGGTGTGCGGACCGATGGCCAGCGGGGCGGCCTGAGGTGCGGCGAGCGTGGAGAGTGGAGCGGTCATCCGCCCATTGTCGCGCACGACCGTGGCACACGGCGCCGGTCATTAGGTGGCCGTACCATCGATGAATGCCCGAGCTGAGCCACCGGCGGCGGATGCTGGTGCTGGCGATCTGCTGCATGAGCCTGCTGATCGTCAGCCTCGACAACACCATCCTCAACGTCGCGCTGCCCTCCATGCAGAAGGAACTGCGTGCCACGGTCTCCGGGCTCCAGTGGACGATCGACGCCTACACCCTCGTCCTCGCCTCGCTGCTGATGCTCGCGGGCTCCACCGCCGACCGGATCGGCCGGCGCCGGGTCTTCCAGACCGGGCTGGTCCTGTTCACCCTCGGCTCGCTGCTCTGCTCCCTGGCACCGACCCTCGAATCGCTGGTCGCGTTCCGTATGGTGCAGGCGGTCGGCGGCTCGATGCTCAACCCGGTGGCGATGTCGATCATCACCAACACCTTCACCGACCCGCGCGAGCGCGCCCGCGCCATCGGTGCCTGGGGCGCCGTCGTCGGTATCGCGATGGCGGCGGGCCCGCTGATCGGCGGACTGCTGGTGGACTCGGTCGGCTGGCGGTCGATCTTCTGGATCAACATCCCCATCGGGATCGCCGCGTTCGTCCTGACCTGGCGGTACGTCCCGGAGTCGCGCGCCCCGAAGCCGCGCCGCCCCGATCCCGTGGGACAGCTGCTGGTCATCGGCGTACTCGGCGCCCTCACCTACGCGATCATCGAGGCGCCCCAGGCCGGCCTGACCTCACCGCGGATCCTGGCGTTCGCGGCCGTCGCGGTCCTCTCGTTCGCCGGGCTGCTGCTGTACGAGCCGAGGCGCGCCGAACCACTGATCGACCTGCGGTTCTTCCGCAGCGCGCCGTTCAGCGGGGCGACGGTCATCGCCATCTGCGCCTTCGCCGCGCTCGGCGGATTCCTCTTCCTCAACACGCTCTATCTGCAGAACGTACGCGGACTGTCCGCGCTGCACGCCGGGCTGTACATCCTGCCGATGGCCGCCATGACCTTCCTCTGTGCCCCGCTCTCCGGCCGGCTCGTCGGCAACCGGGGCCCCCGCGTCCCGCTGCTGGTCTCGGGGACGGCGATGACGGCGAGCGGTGTGCTGTTCGCCGCGTTCGACGCGGAGGCGACCGACGCGCTGCTGTTCACCGGCTATGTGGTGTTCGGCCTCGGCTTCGGCATGGTGAACGCGCCGATCACCAACACCGCCGTCTCCGGTATGCCCCGCAGCCAGGCGGGGGTCGCCGCCGCGGTGGCCTCCACCAGCCGCCAGATCGGCCAGACCCTGGGCGTGGCCGTGATCGGCGCGGTGCTGGCGGGCGGCACGGCCGGCGCGGTGGCCTCCGCCTCGTACGACACGGGCTTCGTGGCGGCGAGCCACCCGGCCTGGTGGATCATCACGGCGTGCGGGTTCTGTGTCCTGGTGGTGGGCGCGCTGACCAGCGGCGCCTGGGCGCGGGGGACGGCACGCCGTACGGCGGAGCGCCTGGAGCCGGGAGCCCTCGACAGCGGGGCCGCCGCGGAGGGTCCCGGCCGGTAGCCCCCGCCGGTCATCGGCCACCGGTCACGGCCATCGGGCTCAGTAATCGGCGGGTACCAGCGCGGACGCCTCGGCGGACGCCTGGAGCTTCTCCAGCCGGAGCCTGGTCTCGTCGTCCACCGGGACATAGGTGACCAGCCGGGGCCCCGCGGACGGCCCGAGCCAGAGGTTGGTGTGCTCCAGATTCAGCTGTCCCACCTCGGCGTTGACGAACCTCTTGGTCCTGTCCCCGACCGGAGTGACCACTTCGTGCCGCTCCCAGATCTCGCGGAACTCGGGCGAGGCCGCCCGCAGCCGTCCGAGCAGCGTCTTCCACGGAGGCTCCGAGAGATGCTCCGCCATGGCGGACCGGAACTTGGCCGCCATGATCCGGGTCGTCTCCTCGCGATTGCCGAGGGCGGCCCGGAAGTCCTTGTTGGTGAAGGCGAGCCAGAGGCAGTTGAGATCCTGCGGCGGCAGCGCGTCCAGGTCACACATCATCACGCCGTACGTGCGGTTGTACGCGAGGATGTCGTACCGGCTGTTCTGCACGCACGCCGGGAACGGCTCCAGCCGCCGCAGCATCCGCCGGATCGCGGGCGTGATGGTGGGGCACGGCGTCCCGGGCGCGGGATCCGGCGCCCCGGCCAGCGCGAAGAGATGCGCGCGTTCGCTGGGGTCGAGGAGCAGGGCGCGGGCGAGCGCGTCGAGGACCTGCGCGGAGACCTGGATGGCCCGCGCCTGCTCAAGCCAGGTGTACCAGGTGACACCGACAGCGGAGAGCTGGGCGACCTCCTCGCGCCGCAGCCCGGGGGTGCGCCGGCGGCTCCCCCGGTCCAGCCCGACCTGCTCGGGCGTGATCCGCTCACGGCGGCTGCGCAGGAACCCCGCCAGCTCATGGCGGCGGATATCGCTCTCCTGCCCGGCCTGTTCCGTGTGCCCGGTGCGCGCCGTGTGCCCGGCCCGCGCGCTGGTGAAGGTCATGATTCAAGGGTGCCGCATGTCCCATCCCGTTGCCAGGCGGTCCTGGTAACGGGATAAGAGCTTCCCGCTACCAGGCATCACGCGGCGCTACCCGCGCCGCACTCGCTCCACGCGCCCCACTCGCTTCACTCGCTCTTCGAGTGCGGCTCCACGGCGGTGTCCGGGCCCGGCGACACGATCGATTCGTGACCGTTCTCGGCACGTACCTTGAACGGAGGCGAGCCGTTCGGCCCCAGCACCTCCACGACTTCCACGATCCGGTCGTGCTTGCCGACCACCCGGCCGTGCATCACGAGACGGTCGCCCTTGTTCGCTTTCATCATCACTCCAATGTCACTTGACGTAACCGAGAGTGTACGAAGCGGCCGGGCCGGTCGCGCTCGGTGAAGGCGGGTGTCGCACGCCAGCCCATTGGCGGGTAGTCCGTGTACCAGGATAAAGACACTCTGGTACCAGGGTGAGTGATGAGCGATCGTCGATGGAGTGAGTAGAGCATTCGCGTCCCTACGGAAGACATCCACCGCCGAGGCCCCATCCGGCGGACCGCCCGTCATCCATGACCACGGTTCCGTGCTCGGCACTCTCGGCCTGTTCACCGTGCTTCTCGGTGCGGCGCTCCCTCTGATCGACTTCTTCATCGTCAATGTAGCCCTGCCGACCATCGATCACGAGCTGGCCGCGGGCCCCGCCCTGCTGGAGCTGGTGGTGGCCGGGTACGGGCTGTCGTACGCCGTGCTGCTCGTGCTGGGCGGGCGGCTCGGGGACATGTTCGGCCGGAGACGGCTCTTCCTCATCGGCATGGCGGCCTTCGGCATCACCTCCCTCGTCTGCGGCCTCGCGCCGAACGCCTGGACGCTGGTGGGCGCGCGGGTGGCGCAGGGCGCCGCGGCGGCGCTGATGCTGCCGCAGGTGCTGGCCACCATCCACTCCGCGACCGGCGGGCAGCGCCGCGCGAAGGCGCTGAGCCTGTACGGCGCGACGGCCGGGCTCGCGATGGTGGCGGGCCAGATCCTGGGCGGGGTGCTGGTCGCGGCCGATATCGCGGGGAGCGGCTGGCGGGCGATCTTCCTGGTGAATGTGCCGGTGGCGCTGGTGGGCCTGTTCTTCGCGGTCCGTTCGGTGCCGGAGACCCGCTCGCAGCGGCCGGCGCCGATCGACACCCCGGGGACGATCCTGCTGGCCGCCGCGCTGGTGACGCTCCTGGCGCCCCTCACGGAGGGCCGGGCGGCCGGGTGGCCCGCGTGGACATGGGTCTCCCTCGCGGCTTTCCCGGTCGTGTCGTACGCCTTCGTACGGGTGGAGCGGCGGGCCGACCGGCAGGGCAGGACCCCGCTGGTGCCGCCGAGCCTGCTCGCGCTGGTCACGCTCCGGCGGGGGCTGGCGCTGATCGTGCCGTTCGGGATCGGCTTCGGCGGCTTCATGTTCGTGATCGCCGTCGCCCTTCAGCAGGGGCTGCGGATGGGCGCGGTCGACGCCGGACTGACGCTGGTGCCCATGGCGGTGGCGTTCTTCGGGGCGTCGCTGGCGGGACCGCGGCTGATACGGCGGTACGGCAGCCTGGTCGTCACGGCCGGCGCGGTGATCCAGACCGCCGGGGTGGCGTTGCTTGCGCTCGCCGTGTGGGGCGGCTGGCCGTCGATCGGCGGGCTGGATCTGCTGCCGGGGATCGCGCTGGCCGGTCTCGGCCAGGGCCTCCAACTGCCCGTCATCATCCGCATCGTGCTCTCCGACATACCGGCCGAGCGGTCCGGGGTGGGCAGCGGTGTGATGGTCACGGCGCAGCAGTCCGCACTGGCGCTGGGAGTGGCGACGCTGGGCTCGCTCTTCCTGAGTCTCGCCACCACGGCGGGGATGCGGGACGCCCTGGTCGTCACGCTGCTGGCGCAGCTGGGGCTGGTCGTCCTGACGGCGCTGCTGAGCCTGCGGCTGCCGCGGAAGATCGGCTGAGCGGCGGAAAAGCGGTCATACGCGGGGGCCCGGATCACCTCGGTGATCCGGGCCCCTGTGCATGACCTGTGGCGCAGGGCTTACGGCCGCGGCGTACGGCTCATGCCGTGCGACGGGAGTACGTCAGCTCTGCGGGGCGGTGCCGTCCGTCGCGTCGTTCCGCTGTGCGCCGTCGCTCTGGGTTCCGTTGCCCTCGCCCTGACCCGCGGCGCGCTCACGCATCTTGCGCAGCAGCTCCTGCTTGTGGTCGGCGGAGGCCTTGCGGTTGGCGTCGCGCGCGGGGGCGGCGGCCTGCGGGTCGGTGCGCGACAGCTTCTTGCGCTGTCCGCCGACGCCGAGAAGGTTGTTGCGGCTCTTTGCCATGGGGGTTCTCCCGAAGCGATGAGAAGTGATCTGCGGATTCGTCGGTGGGGGGCGGGTCGTCGCCGCCGCGCTCTCACTCGTAGATCTGGAAGAACATGCCCGTGACGCTATCACCGGGCGGGGCCGGGACGTAACGCGTTTTTGGCGGACACCAGACACGTGACAGCACGAGCGATGACAGATATTGAAATCTGTCATCGCTCATGTCATGGTTGTTCTGTCACTCAGCGATCTCCGCATGGAGGAACCCTCATGAACGCCATCCCCACTCGCTCTCTCGGCGCCTCGGGCCCGCGCACCTCCGCGCTCGGCCTCGGCTGCATGGGCATGTCCGCCCTGTACGGGGGAGATGTGGACCGGGCGGAATCCATCGCCACCATCCACGCCGCGCTGGAGGCGGGCGTCACCCTGCTCGACACGGGCGACTTCTACGGCATGGGCCACAACGAGCTGCTGATCGGCGAAGCCCTGCGCACCGCCCCCGCCGCCGCCCGCGAACGCGCCCTCACCAGCGTCAAGTTCGGCGCCCTGCGCGACCCGGACAACGGGTGGGGCGGTTACGACGGCCGCCCGGCCGCCGTGAAGAACTTCGCCGCGTACTCCCTCCAGCGCCTCGGCACCGACCACATCGACATCTACCGGATCGCCAGGATCGACCCGGACGTCCCGATCGAGGAGACCGTCGGCGCCATCGCCGAGCTGATCCAGGCCGGGTATGTGCGCCACGTCGGGCTCTCCGAGGTCGGCGCCGGGACCATCCGCCGGGCGGCCGCCGTCACCCCCGTCGCGGACCTCCAGATCGAGTACTCCCTGATCTCGCGCGGTATCGAGGACGAGATCCTGCCGGCCGTGCGCGAGCTGGGCATCGGCGTCACGGCGTACGGAGTGCTCTCACGCGGGCTGATCAGCGGCCACTTCACCAGCGACCGCGAGCTGGCGCCCACCGACTTCCGCTCCGTGAGCCCCCGGTTCCAGGGCGACAACCTCCGGCACAACCTCGGGCTGGTCGAGTCGCTGCGCAAGATCGCCGGGCAGAAGGGTGTCTCGGTCGCCCAGATCGCCATCGCGTGGGTGCTCTCCCGGGGTGAGGACATCGTGCCGCTCGTCGGCGCCCGCCGCCGCGACCGGCTGACCGAGGCCCTCGGCGCGCTGGACGTCACGCTGGACGCCGGAGATCTGGCCGCCATCGAGAGCGCCGTACCGTCCGGTGCCGCCGCCGGAGACCGGTATCCGGCCGGTCAGATGGCACACCTCGACAGTGAGCGCTGACCGGCGCGCGGGACACGGAGGAAGGGAGCGCCCTCATCGACCGACCTGTCGGGCCGGGGGATCTGACAGGTAATGTCATCTGTCGCATCCGCCATACGAACCATGAAAGGCCGGGCGCCCCCATGGCCACCGAGCCCCTGACCGCCGAGCGCATCCTCGAAGCCACCGAGGAGGTGCTGCGCCGCTACGGCCCGGCGAAGGCGACCGTGGTCGATGTGGCACGGGTGCTCGGCGTCAGCCATGGCAGTGTCTACCGGCACTTCGGCACGAAGGCGGCGCTGCGGGAGGCGGTCACCTCGCGCTGGCTGAGCCGTACGGAGACCGCGCTGGCCGCGATCATGGACGGGGAGGCCGAGCCGGGCCCGGAGAAGCTGCGCGGCTGGCTGCTGGCGCTGTTCGACACCAAGCGGCACAAGGCCGGGGACGACCCGGAGCTGTTCGCCACCTTCTCCGTGCTCATCGACGAGAGCAGCGATGTGGTCGACGCGCATCTGGCGGAGCTGGCCCACCAGCTCACCCGGATCGTCGAAGAGGGCGTGCGCGAGGGCGAGTTCGTGGCGGCGGACCCGGCGAGTGCGGCCGGGGCGGTCTTCGCCGCCACGGCCCGCTTCCATGACCCGGCGTACGCGCCGGAATGGCGGAAGCCCACGATCGACGCCGAGTTCACCGCCGTCTGCGACCTGCTGCTGCGCGGTCTGCGGGCCTGACACGGGCCGTGGGCCCTCCCCCGGGTTCCCGCTCGGTCCGCCACCCGCTCGGTCCGTCCCGCCGCCCGCCCAGGCCCCGCTGTCCCCGTCCGCTCAGTCCGCCGCCGGGTCCACCGTCGCCTGGTGGGCCTCGGTGAGATGTTCCTCCGCCTTGAGCCAGGGCAGGAACTGCGCCCCCTTGCGCCAGCCGCAGGTGTCGCAGATCAACGACCGCTGCACACCCGCCTTCTGGACGCGTACGACATGCTCGCGTCCGTGCTGATCCCATCTCCTGACCGTGCTGGTGGTCGTGGCCGGCATGATCCGTGCCTCCCTGGTAGGTCAGCGCCCAGTCTGCAACGAAGCCCCCGGTTCCGTGAGGGAACCGGGGGCTTCGAGCTGTGAACGTAACCCGCCGTTCAATGTGGGCCGTTGTTCAGCTGTCGTCAGCGACCGTCAGCAGCCGAGGAGCCGGGCGCCGAGGTAGCTCTGGATCTGGTCGAGCGAGACGCGCTCCTGCTGCATCGTGTCGCGCTCACGCACGGTCACCGCGTTGTCATCCAGGGTGTCGAAGTCGACGGTCACACAGAACGGCGTGCCGATCTCGTCCTGGCGGCGGTAACGGCGGCCGATGGCACCCGCGTCATCGAACTCGATGTTCCAGTTGCGCCGCAGGTCCGTCGCGAGGCCCTTGGCCTTCGGCGAGAGCTGCGGGTTGCGGGAGAGCGGCAGCACGGCCACCTTGACCGGCGCGAGGCGCGGGTCGAGACGCATCACGGTGCGCTTCTCCAGCACGCCCTTGGCGTTGGGCGCCTCGTCCTCGTTGTACGCGTCGAGGAGGAAGGCGAGCATCGAGCGGCCGACACCGGCGGCGGGCTCGATGACATACGGGGTCCAGCGCTCGCCGGCCTCCTGGTCGAAGTACGACAGGTCGTGGCCGGACGCCTTGGAGTGCGCGGAGAGGTCGTAGTCGGTGCGGTTGGCGACACCCTCCAGCTCGCCCCACTCGCTGCCGCCGAACTGGAAGCGGTACTCGATGTCGGCCGTGCGCTTGGAGTAGTGCGAGAGTTTCTCGGCCGGGTGCTCGTACCACCGCATGTTCTCCTCACGGAGACCCAGGTCGGTGTACCAGTTCCAGCGCTGCTCCATCCAGTATTCCTGCCACTGCTCGTCCTCGCCCGGCTTGACGAAGAACTCCATCTCCATCTGCTCGAACTCACGCGTGCGGAAGATGAAGTTGCCCGGAGTGATCTCGTTCCGGAAGGACTTGCCCATCTGCGCGATGCCGAAGGGCGGCTTCTTGCGCGACGTCTGCTGCACCTGGGCGAAGTTGGTGAAAATGCCCTGTGCGGTCTCGGGCCGCAGATAGGCGATGGAGCCGGAGTCCTGCGTCGGGCCGAGGTGGGTGGAGAGCAGACCGGAGAACTGCTTGGGGTCCGTGAACGTGCCCTTGTTGCCGCAGTTGGGGCAGTTGATGTCGGCGAGGCCGTTCTCCGGCGCCTTGCCGTGCTTCGCCTCGTACGCCTCCTCCAGGTGGTCGGCGCGGAACCGCTTGTGACAGGAGGTGCACTCGGTGAGCGGGTCACTGAAGGTCGCGACGTGGCCGGACGCCTCCCAGACCTCCGTGGCGAGGATCACCGAGGAGTCGATACCGACAACGTCCTCGCGCGAGGTGACCATGTAACGCCACCACTGACGCTTGAGGTTTTCCTTCAGCTCGACTCCGAGCGGCCCGTAGTCCCAGGCGGCGCGCTGACCACCGTAGATCTCACTGCACGGGTAGACGAAGCCACGGCGCTTGCTCAGGTTGACGATGCTGTCGATCTTGTCGGCGGCCACGGTGCTCTCTTCATTACGACGACGACGAACGGCGAATGCTTCAGATTAGCGGCGGCCGCACCCCTTCGATCAAATCGGTGCGGGGTAAGAGGCACCTGCGACCCTTGTTGACAATCGTTTCCACTTTTGTTGAAAATGACAGTCATGAACGCACGACGCCTGATACCCACCGCCACTCTCGCCGGAGCAGTCACCCTCGGCCTGGTCGCGCTGTCCGCCTGCTCCTCCTCCGACGCCGCCGACAAGAAGAGCGGTGACCGGCTCGCGGTGACCGCGTCGTTCTACCCCATGCAGTTCCTGGCCGAGCGAATAGGCGGCGACCACGTCTCCGTCACCACGCTCACCAAGCCCGGCGTGGAGCCGCACGACCTGGAACTCGCCCCCCGGCAGGCCGCCCAGCTCGGCGAGGCCGACGTCATCCTCTATCTCAAGGGCGTCCAGCCCGCCGTGGACGAGGCCATCACGCAGTCCGGTGTGAAGAACACCGTCGACGCGACCTCCCTCACCACGCTGGAGAAGCACGGCACCGAGGTCGGCGGCCACTCCCACGACAGCGGCCACGAGGACGGCCACGCGGGCGAGGAGGGCCACGGGGAGAGCCACCCCGCCGGCGAAGAGGACGCCCTGGCCGGCAAGGACCCGCACATCTGGCTGGACCCGGTGAAATACGCCGAGGTCGCCAAGGGTGTCGGCGCCTCCCTGGAGAAGGCCGACCCGGACAACTCCGCCGCGTACCGGAAGAACACCGACGCTCTCGTGAAGGAGCTCGGCGGCCTGGACACGGCGTTCAAACAGGGACTCACCGGCACCACCACCAAGACCTTCATCACCACCCACGCCGCCTTCGGCTATCTCGCCGAGCGCTACGGTCTGACGCAGGAGGCCATCGCGGGCATCGACCCCGAGTCGGAGCCCAGCCCCGCCCGGGTGAAGGAACTGCGGACCATCGCGGAGCACGACAAGGTGCGCACCGTATTCTTCGAGACGCTCGCCAGCGACAAGACCGCCAAGACCCTCGCGGCGGACTCCGGTCTGAAGACCGGAGTCCTGGACCCGCTGGAGGGAATTACGGACAAGTCCAAGGGCGATGACTACATCGAGGTCATGCAGTCGAACCTCGCCGCGTTGCGGACAGCACTCGGCGCGAAGTGAAACAGCCGGCAGCGGTATCGGAGGCACCCGACATGGCGACCAGGGAGAGCGGTCAGACCGCCGAGGCGGCGCGGCGGGCGCCGGAGCGGGGCTCGGCCCCGATCGTGACCGTCCGCGGCGCCAGGGCCACGCTCGGTTCACGCCCGGTGCTGCGCGGCATCGATCTCGCCGTGCACAGCGGTGAGGTCGTCGCCCTGCTCGGTGCCAACGGCTCCGGCAAGTCCACCGCCGTACGGTCGGTGATCGGGCAGGTACCCCTGACGGATGGCGAGATCACGCTCTTCTCGACCCCGCTGCGCCGCTTCCGCGACTGGGCGCGCGTCGGTTACGTACCGCAGCGCACCACCGCCGCGAGCGGGGTGCCCGCGACCGTCCGCGAGGTCGTGGCCTCCGGCCGGCTGTCCCGTACGAGGTTCGGCCTGCCCGGCAGAGCCGACCGGGCCGCCGTCGAGCGGGCCATCGACCTGGTCGGGCTCACCGACCGCGCCAAGGACTCCGTGGACGCCCTCTCCGGCGGCCAGCACCAGCGCGTGCTGATAGCCAGGGCGCTCGCCGCCGGACCCGAACTGCTGATCATGGACGAGCCGATGGCGGGCGTCGACCTGGCCAGCCAGGACATCCTCGCGGCGACACTGCGCGAACAGGTCGCGGCCGGTACGACCGTACTGCTCGTCCTGCATGAACTGGGCCCGCTGGAGCCGCTGATCGACCGCGCGGTGGTCCTGCGCGACGGCTGCGTGGTCCACGACGGACCGCCGCCCCGGGCGGCCGGCCGGCACTCTTCCCCAAGCTCTTCGAGCGGGGGAGGCCCCGTGCCCGGCGACGATCCCGATCCCCTCGCCCATCCGGATCCGGGCTGCCATCCGCACGCGGCCGGTGAGCCGCTCCGCACAGGACTGCTGACCTGACCATGGAAATCCTCCAGACCGCCTTTATGCAGCGCGCGCTGATCGCGGCCGTACTGGTCGGCATCACGGCCCCGGCCGTCGGCATCTACCTCGTACAGCGCCGCCAGGCCCTGATGGGCGACGGCATCGGCCATGTCGCCATGACCGGGGTCGGCCTCGGTTTCCTGCTCTCCACCAGCCCGGTGTGGATGGCGACCCTCGTGGCGGTCGCGGGCGCCGTCACGATGGAGCTGATCCGCGCGTACGGCCGCACACGCGGCGACATCGCGCTGGCGATGCTCTTCTACGGCGGCATGTCGGGCGGCGTCCTGCTGATCAATCTCGCGCCGAACGGCTCCAACGGCAGCCTCAGTACGTACCTCTTCGGCTCCCTGTCGACGGTCTCGCCGGCGGACGTGACCGCGATCTCGCTGCTCGCCGCCTTCGTGGTGCTGGTCACCGTGGGGCTGCGCCGGCAGCTCTTCGCGATCAGCCAGGACGAGGAGTTCGCCCGCGTCACCGGACTGCCGGTGCGCGCGCTGAATCTGCTGATCGCGGTCACGGCCGCGGTGACGGTCACCGTCGCCATGCGGGTGGTGGGGCTGCTGCTGGTCAGCGCGCTGATGGTGGTGCCGGTCGCGGCGGCCCAGCAGATCACCCGGTCCTTCGCGGTCACCTTCGTCCTCTCCGTCGTGATCGGTACGGCGGTGACACTGGCCGGCACGGCCACCTCGTACTACCAGGACGTGCCGCCCGGCGCGACGATCGTGCTGATCGCGATCGGTGTCTTCGTGGTGCTGACCGCGCTCGCCACCCCCCTCGCCAGACGCCGGGCCCGCGCGCTGCGGGCCGCCGAGGCCGCGGCCGCCGTACCGGACGTGGAGGCGCCGGACATGGACGTGCCCGCCCCGCGTACGACCGCGGGCGATGTCACGGTCTGACTGCCGGGCGGTCACGAACTGGCACAATGGCCCGTGGGAAAGCGGGCAACGCCCGAGGGATACGGGCAGAGGCAAGGAGGCACCTGTGACGACTGCGCCCAGCGGTGGATCAAGCGCGGCCCCCGTGCGCGGCCGATCGACCCGCCAGCGTGCCGCGGTGGCGGCGGCGCTCGACGAGGTGGACGAGTTCCGAAGCGCGCAGGAGCTCCACGACATGCTCAAACACCGTGGTGACTCGGTCGGCCTGACCACGGTCTATCGCACCCTGCAGTCCCTCGCCGACGCCGGCGAGGTCGATGTGCTGCGCACGAACGACGGCGAGTCGGTCTACCGGCGCTGCTCGACCGGCGACCACCACCACCATCTCGTCTGCCGGGTCTGCGGAAAGGCCGTGGAGGTCGAGGGGCCCGCGGTGGAGCAGTGGGCCGAGATGATCGCCGCGCAGCACGGCTATGTGGCCGTGGCACACACGGTGGAGATCTTCGGCACGTGCGCGGAGTGCGCGGCGGCGGTCGCGAAGAACTAGCGTCAGCGGCAACCGTCCTGGGTCGCCGTACGGGCTCGCGGTCAAGCCCGTACGGCGACCGCGCGTTACGGCCCCCGTGCCCCACCCGCCGCCTGCTCTGCCTATTCCGGCTGCTCCAGCTGCTCCTCGTTGGGCAGCGCTCCGCCGAAGCGCCGGTCCCTGGACGCGTACTCCAGACAGGCCCGCCACAGATCACGGCGGTCGAAGTCCGGCCAGAGCACGTCCTGGAAGACCATCTCGGCGTAACTGCTCTGCCAGATCAGATAGTTCGACGTGCGCTGCTCCCCGCTGGGACGGAGGAAGAGATCCACGTCCGGCATGTCCGGGTAGTACAGATACTTGGCGAACGTCTTCTCGTTGACCTTGGACGGGTCGAGCCTGCCGGACGCGACATCGGCGGCGAGCGCCTGCGCGGCGTCCGCGATCTCCGCGCGGCCACCGTAGTTGACGCAGAAGTAGAGCGTCATGGCGTCGTTGTCCTTCGTCTGCTCCTGGGCGACCTGGAGCTCCTGGACGACCGACTTCCACATCTTGGGCATCCGGCCCACCCAGCGGATCCGGATCCCCAGCTCGTCCATCTCGTCGCGGCGGCGCCGGATGACATCGCGGTTGAAGTTCATCAGGAAGCGCACCTCGTCGGGGGTGCGCTTCCAGTTCTCGGTGGAGAAGGCGTACAGGGAGAGGTTCTTGACCCCCATCTCCAGACAGCCCTTGAGCACATCGAGAACGACGCCCTCGCCGACCTTGTGGCCCTCGGTGCGCGGCAGACCGCGCTCCTTGGCCCAGCGGCCGTTGCCGTCCATGACGCAGGCCACGTGCTTCGGGACCAGCTCGCCGGGGATCTTCGGCGGGCGCGCACCGGAGGGGTGCGGTTCCGGCGTCTTGTACTCGCGGCTGGAACGCCCCAGGATTCCGCGTCGTGCCATGCGCTCTCGTCTCCTAGTTTCCTAGTTCTTCTCTACGTATCTGAGCGAGCGCAGCCCGCGCTCCAGGTGCCAGTGCAGATAGGCGGACACCAGTCCGCTGCCCTCCCTGACATGCCGCGCCTCGCACGCGTCCGCCGTGTCCCAGTCGCCGGTCAGCAGCGCGCTGAGCAGCCCGACGGCCTCAGCCGAGGGTACGACGCTGCCGGGCACCCGGCAGTCACCGCAGACGACTCCACCCGCCGCGACCGAAAAGAAACGATTCGGTCCGTGGAGTCCGCACTTCGCGCAGTCGTCGAAGCTCGGCGCGTAGCCGTTGACGGCGAGGGAGCGCAGCAGGAAGGCGTCCAGGATCAGATGGGGTGCGTGCTCCCCGCGCGCGAGCGTACGCAGCCCGCCGACCAGGAGCAGATACTGCTGGACGGCCGGCTCCCCCTCATGGTCGGTGAACCGCTCGGCGGTCTCCAGCATGGCGGTGCCCGCGGTGTAGCGGGCGTAGTCGGTGACGATGCCGCCACCGTACGGAGCGATGGTCTCGCTCTGGGTGCACAGCGGCAGCCCGCGTCCGACGAGGTCGCTGCCGCGCGCGAAGAACTGCACATCGACATGGGAGAACGGCTCCAGCCGCGCCCCGAACTTCGATTTGGTCCGCCGCACACCCCGGGCGACGGCGCGGACGCGGCCGTGGCCGCGGGTCAGAAGCGTGATGATGCGGTCGGCCTCACCGAGCTTCTGGGTGCGCAGCACAACGCCGTCGTCCCGGAACAGACTCATGGGGCCCATTCTCCCGCATGCGCGGACGGCCCTTCGCCCGCCGCGGACAGCCCTTCGGCCGTCGTGGGCGGCTTCCTCCGCTCTCCCCCGCCCGCCGTGCTCCCCTCGTCCGGCGAGTGGGCCCGAGGGGGTCGGGCTGCGGACCGAAGGTCGGGTTGCGGACCGAAGGTCGGGCTGTGGACCGAGGGCCCGGGGTGCGGACCGAGGAGGCCGGGCTCAGGAAGGCGTGCCGGACGCCGCCAGCAGCAGCCGCTCCGTATCGTCCGAGCAGAGCTGGAGCGCGCCGCCGACGATGCTCAGCACCTCGCGCTCCGGCAGGCTGTACGGGCCGTCCGCCACCGCGATCCGCGCGCCCTGCAACACGATCGACTCCCGTCCCGCCGGGGCGAGATGCGGGGCCAGTGGCTCCAGCGCCTCATGCAGCTCGATGGCGAGCGCCGCGCCGCACGGTCCCGGCTCGACGAGGAACCGGCCGGTGTCCGCGGCGAGCGCGTCGACCAGATCCGTCAGCCGGTCCTCCGTGCAGTCCTCGAACCCGGCCGCCCGAACGGTGAGGACCGCGGTCTCCCTGACCGTGCGCGAGGACGTGCCACCCGCCGCGAGGACCGCCAGCGCGACCGTGTGCACGGCATCGCGCAGCATCGCGGAGAAGCGGACGGTGGTGGGGTGGTCGAGGACGTCCGTCCCGAAGTGGGCGTGGCAGGCGGCGCATTCGACGACGGGCCCGGCGCAGCCGCGCGGGAGCAGCGGGACCCCGAGCACCGTGAAACGGCGACGGCCGGTGCGACGGCGGTAGTTGCGGTCGCCTCCGCAGTCGGGACAGAAGAACTCTCCGTCACCGACGGTGTTCCATGACGTACGAATGCCGCAGAAGCGCACTTTTCGCCCATCGGGTCTCTGAGCTGGCAGCACGTCGCGCACCTCCGTAACACTCCGGCAACGCTTCGTTGCGTTGCACTCCGCTCCGCCTCTGCGCCCGTTGGGGGAATCCGGATACAGAGCCGCCGCGTTGACGTGATGTTAGCCACATCACGTGCGCCTCGTCAGTACCGCGGCGTGAGATCGCCACGACATGGCTGAACCCCGACCACCGTGGCTGGTGATCGGGGTCCGCGAAACGCTCAGGTCAGGCCGGGTCGGGCGGAGCCGGGGCCGGAGCCGGCGGCCGGGTCAGCGGGTCGCGCGGTTCACCGCGGAAATGACCGCCTTGAGTGAAGCGCGGGTGGTGTTCGCGTCGATTCCGATGCCCCACAGCACCTTTCCGTCGATCGCGCACTCGATGTACGAGGCGGCCTGCGCGCTCGCGCCCTCACTCAGGGTGTGCTCCTGGTAGTCCAGCAGCCGGGCGTCCACCCCGACCGCCGCCAGCGCCTCGAAGAAGGCCGAAATCGGACCGTTGCCGGTACCGGTCAGCACGGTCTCCGTGCCGTCCACGACGGCCTGGACGGTCAGTGTGTCCTTGCCGTCCGTGTCGGTCGTGGTCTGGCCGGAGCGGAGCTGGACCCGGCCCCACGCGTTCTCCGGGTTGGGCAGGTACTCGTCCTGGAAGACCGACCAGATCTGGCCGGGGGTGACCTCGCCGCCCTCGGCGTCGGTCTTGGCCTGGATGATCCGGGAGAACTCGATCTGCATCCGGCGCGGCAGGTCCAGCTTGTGGTCGTTCTTCAGTACGTACGCGATCCCGCCCTTGCCGGACTGCGAGTTGACCCGGATGACCGCCTCGTACGAACGGCCCACGTCCTTCGGGTCGATCGGCAGATACGGCACGGCCCACTCGATCTCGTCGACCGGCTTGCCCCGCGCGGCCGCGTCGGCCTCACGCGCGTCGAAGCCCTTCTTGATGGCGTCCTGGTGGGAGCCGGAGAAGGACGTGTAGACCAGGTCGCCCGCGTAGGGGTGGCGCGGGTGGATCTCCATCTGGTTGCAGTACTCGCTGGTACGACGGATCTCGTCGATCTGCGAGAAGTCGATCTGCGGGTCGACGCCCTGGGAGAAGAGGTTCATGCCCAGCGTCACCAGGTCGACATTGCCGGTGCGCTCGCCCTGCCCGAACAGACAGCCCTCGATCCGGTCGGCCCCGGCCATGAGCGCCAGTTCGGCGGCGGCGACGGCCGTACCGCGGTCGTTGTGCGGATGCACGGACAGGCACACGTTCTCGCGGCGGGAGAGGTGGCGCGACATCCACTCGAAGCGGTCCGCGTGCGTGGACGGGGTCGAACGCTCCACCGTGGCGGGCAGGTTGAGGATGATCTCGCGGCCGGCCTCGGGCTGCCAGACGTCCATGACGCCCTCGCAGACCTCCAGCGCGAAGTCCAGCTCGGTGTCGGTGAAGATCTCCGGGCTGTACTGGTAGCCGAAGATCGTCTCGGGGCCCAGGATCTTCTCCGCGTACTCCATCACCAGCCGGGTGCCGTCCACGGCGATCTGCTTGACCTGCTCCTTCGTGCCGCGGAAGACGACCCGGCGGAACGTGGGGGCGGTGGCGTTGTACAGATGGACGGTCGCGCGGTGGGCGCCGCGCAGCGCCTCGACGGTGCGCTCGATCAGTTCCTCGCGGGACTGGGTCAGGACGGAGATCGTCACGTCCTCGGGGATCGCGCCCTCTTCGATGATCGACCGCACGAACGCGAAGTCGGTCTCACCGGAGGACGGGAAGCCGACCTCGATCTCCTTGTAGCCCATGCGGACCAGCAGATCGAACATCTCGCGCTTGCGGGCCGGTGACATCGGGTCGATCAGCGCCTGGTTGCCGTCGCGCAGATCGGTGGAGAGCCAGCGGGGGGCGACGGTGATCCGGTTGTCCGGCCAGGTGCGGTCGGGGATCTCCACCGCCTCGTAGCGGCCGTACTTGTGGATCGGCATCCCGGACGACCGCTGGGTGTGGGTCGCGTTGGTGATGGGCGTGGCACGACCGACGGAAGAATCAGACATTGCGCAGGGCTCCTCGTGTGTCCGCTGGGACGGCCGACGGGCGTGAACACCGCAACACCGGACTCCGCGGGGAGGGGGTCGGCCTACGACTACAGACCCTCGCCGCGGCAGCTAAGGAGAAGCAGCCCGAAACGCATGATGTCAGGCAGCCTAGCCGAGCCGTACCGGATGCGCGGGTCCGTATCAGAATGCGGGATACGAGGAGCGTCCCGCGAGACGGGCGGGAGACGCCCGCCGAGACGGCGGAGACACGGCGCGACGGCACGGCAAAGGCGGCAGCGGCGGCAGAGGCGCGGCGGGCGATGTAAAGACCCGGCCTCCGGGAATCACTCCATCTCAGCAATTCCTGTCGCGATGGGTGACAGGACCATCACACACTGCCACCGTTCTCGTATGAACGACATCGCGCCCGTTTTCTGCACGATCGTGCCACCCCATCTCCTCGACAAGCTCGCCCAGGCCGAGGACCCCCGGTTCTCCGGGCCCGCCCGGCGCACCCTGGAGGTGGACTCCGCGCACCGCACCCGGCGCCGGATCACCGGCCTGCGCCCCCTCGCCGCCCCCACGGCCGCCGCCACCGGAAACCCGCACCGCACGATCCACGACTGCGCGCACGGGACCACGCTGCCGGGCAGGAAGGTGCGCGGCGAGGGCGACGAGCCCGGCCGCGACGCGACCGTCAACCGCGCGTACAGCGGTCTCGGCGCCACGTTCGAGCTGCTGCTGTCGGCGTACGGACGTGACTCGCTCGACGGCGCCGGACTGCCGCTGGTCGCCAGCGTCCACTACGACGAGGGGTACGCGAACGCCTTCTGGGACGGCGAGCAGATGGTCTTCGGCGACGGTGACGGCGAGGTCTTCCTCGACTTCACGCTGCCCGTCGATGTGATCGGCCACGAACTGGCCCACGGCCTCACCCAGTACACCGCCAACCTCGACTACCAGGGTCAGTCGGGCGCCCTCAACGAGTCCGTCTCGGACGTCTTCGGCTCGCTGGTCAAGCAGTACACCCTGGAGCAGACCGCCGACCGGGCCGACTGGCTGATCGGCGCGGGCCTGCTCGCGCCGGGGGTCACCGGGGAGGCGCTGCGCTCCATGAAGGCGCCGGGCACCGCGTACGACGACGATGTCCTCGGCAAGGACCCGCAGCCCGGCACCATGGACGACTTCGTACGGACCACCCAGGACAACGGCGGGGTCCACATCAACTCCGGGATCCCCAACCACGCGTTCTATCTGCTGGCCGTGGCGCTCGGCGGAAAGGCGTGGGAGCGGGCGGGACAGATCTGGTTCGACGTGCTGACCGGCGGCGAGCTGGCCGCCGACGCGCAGTTCGCGGACTTCGCCCGGCTGACCGTCTCGGCGGCGCGGGCCCGCTTCGGGGACGGCGCGGAGCTGGAGGCGGTGACCAAGGCGTGGTCCCAGGTCGGCGTCCCAGCGGCGTGAAGCACCGGGTGCGGCGGGAGCGGCGGCTACCGTCGCCGCCCGTCACGTACTAGACAGGACCCATGCGTATCCAAGTACGGCGCACAGGCGGCTTCGCGGGCATCGAGCGCAGGGCCGAGATCGAGACGTCGGGCCTGCGCGATGCCGGTGACTGGCGGGAACTGGCCGAGCGGGCGCTGGCGGACGGCGCGGAGACGCCGTCCGCCGGCGTGCCGGACGGCTACCACTATGTGATCACCATCGGCGACCGCGCGGTCCACTGCGCGGACCCGGGGCTGACCGACGACCAGCGCGCGCTGATCTCGCGCGTGCTCAAGGAGGGCGCCTAGGCCCTTGCCCTCGGCGTCCCGCCCCGCCGGTCAGAACCCGAGCTTGCGCAGCTGCTTCGGGTCGCGCTGCCAGTCCTTGGCGACCTTGACGTGCAGGTCGAGGAAGACCGGGGTGCCGAGGAGCGCCTCGATGTGCTTGCGGGACTTCGTCCCGACCTCCTTGAGCCGCTTGCCCTTCGGGCCGATGATGATGCCCTTCTGGCTGGGGCGCTCGATGTAGACGTTCGCGTGGATGTCCAGCAGCGGCTTGTCCGCCGGGCGGTCCTCGCGCGGCAGCATCTCCTCGACGACGACCGCGATCGAGTGCGGCAGCTCGTCCCGTACGCCTTCCAGCGCGGCCTCGCGGATCAGCTCGGCGACCATGACCTGCTCGGGCTCGTCGGTGAGGTCGCCCTCCGGGTAGAGCGGCGGGCTCTCCGGGAGCAGCGGGACGAGCAGATCGGCCAGCAGACCGACCTGCTGGTCACCGACCGCCGAGACCGGGACGATCTCCGCCCACTCCAGGCCGAGTTCCTTGCCGAGCTGGTCGATCGCGATGAGCTGTTCGGCGAGCGTCTTGGAGTCGACGAGGTCCGTCTTGGTGACGACGGCGACCTTCGGCGTCTTCTTGATGGCGGCCAGTTCCTTGGCGATGAACCGGTCGCCGGGGCCGAGCTTCTGGTCGGCGGGCAGACAGAAGCCGATCACGTCGACCTCGGCCCAGGTCGTCCGTACGACATCGTTGAGGCGCTCACCGAGCAGCGTGCGCGGCTTGTGGAGGCCGGGGGTGTCGACCAGGATCAGCTGCGCCTCGGGGCGGTGCACGATGCCACGCACGGTGTGCCGGGTGGTCTGCGGCCGATTGGAGGTGATGGCCACCTTCTGACCGACCAGAGCGTTCGTGAGGGTGGACTTGCCCGCGTTGGGGCGGCCGACGAAGCAGGCGAAGCCGGCCCGGTGGGGGGCTTCGGTTGCCGCGGGTGAAGTCTCGGGCGAAGAGGTACGAGCGCTCATGGCGCCCATTGTCCCCGATCGTTTACGCCGCGCCGACCAGACAGCCCCGCACGGGCGCCGCGCCCCCACGTTCCGCGCACAGATCCGGCCGGTCAGCCCGCCGTGACGGTCACCCGGAGCGTGCCGTCAGGTCCTGCCACCAGCACCGGGGTCGCGGGCCCGCCGAGGTCGCGCACGGCCGCGCGGTCCTCGTCCGGCACGGTCCCCTCGGCCGTGACGACGGCCGCCGCCTCCAGCGAGGTCGCACCGCTGGCCACGGCCATCGCGACAGCCGTACGCAGCGCGCTGAGCTTGAGCGACTCCAGCCCCACGGTGCCGGCCACATACGTACGCCCGGTCTCGTCCCGCACCGCCGCACCCTCCGGTACGCCGTTCCGGGCGCGGGCGCTGCGCGCCAGCGTGATGATCTTGCGGTCCTCGGGGGAGACGCCGGTGCCGGGGTCGGTGCTCTCAGTCATATGCCGAGCATAGGCACCACGACCACCACGCCCTCCAACGGGCCGCACCGGGACGGTCTCTCGCCCTCCGGGCCGGACAGGCCCTACGCGTCGAAGTCGTACTCAAGCACGTACGACGCGGAGTCGAGAACCATCTCGTTGACCTCGACCGGCCGCCTCTCCGCGGTGAACGCCGTACGGCAGATGAGCATGACGGGCGTGCCCGCGGAGAGGCTCAGCCGGTGCGCCTCGTCCTGGGACGGCATGCGGGAGCGGACCTCTTCCCTGAAGCGCACGGGCTTGAGGCCGAGTTCGTCGAGCCGTGCGTAGATCCCGCCCGGACCGGTGTCCTCCCGCGTGATGGCCGAACCCGCGACGAGGGCGGCGGGCAGGAAGCTGGTGGCCAGCAGAACCGGCTTGCCCTCCAGGACATAGCGCCGTCGCCGTACGCAGACGGCGTCGTCCGGGGCGATGTCCAGGACGTGCGCGATCCGTTCCTGGGCGGGCTCCTCGGCCACACCGACCTGGTCCACGACGAGCGTCCGGTCCTCGATGTCCGCCGACCAGACCGACCGCCCGGCGCCCCACCGCTCACCGGCCAGCCGCTGAACACCATGCCGCCGCAGCGGCCGGAACGACCGTACGAACACACCCGCGCCCTTGCGGGACTCGGCGATCCCCTCACTCTGCAGAACGCCCAGCGCCTGCCGCGCGGTCATACGGGCGACGCCGTGGGCGGCCATGAGGTCGTTCTCACCCGGCAGCCGCGCGCCCGGCCCGTACTCGCCCGCCCGAATCGCCTCCCGGAGCGCGTCGGCGATGCGCTGGTACTTCGGCTGACGGGCGCCGCCGCTTGTGGCCATACGTGAACGTCCTCCCTCTTCTCTAGACACCCTAGGGCACACGTGCGCCGGCGCACTTCGGGCCGCGTGCCCGCACCGCCGACGGCACATTGGGGTAAGCGGGCCGCGTCAGTCGGAGCCCGTGCCGTACATCGCAGAGTGGAGCGCGGAGCGGGCTCCCGGCCCGCGCGTCGTCACGAAGGGCCGGGGCATCGGGTACGCGGACGAGCGGCCCTACGACCGCGACACGGACGGCGTGCTGTGGACACGCGTCCGCTCGCTGCCCGGCAGGGGACGGCCTCATTTCGGCAAGGTCCACGCCCTGCGGCAGCGGCGCGCCATGGGGCAGCTCCTGTGCCAGATCTGTGCCCGGCCCGCCGACCGCGATGCGGATGGGGTGCTCTGGCCGCTGGGCGAGGATCCGGCCGCCCCGGACTCCTGGCCGCGTGATCTCATCACGGCCCATCCACCGCTCTGCCGACCGTGCGCCGTGAGGTCCGTGCGTGTGTGCCCTCATCTCCGCACCCGGTGTGTGGCGCTGCGTGTCCGTTCCTTCGGGCTGGCTGGAGTGCGGGGAGCGCTCTACGGTCCGGGGAATCCGTCCCCTGTCCCGCTGGGCGCGGTGGGCGTGGCCTTCGATGATCCGCGTATCCACTGGGTCCGGGCCGGACAGCTCATCATGCGGCTGCGTGAATTCACTGTCACCGGCCTGTGAGCCGGCCACGGGCACCCCGCGCCGTCGTGCTCAGGGCCTGTCCAGTCTGAGGCGGTCCCGCTTCGGGAGGCCCGCCACCACCAGGTCGTACGAGTCCTCGATCAGCTCCCGCACCATCCTGGCGGGCAGCGGGCCGACCGTCACCGTGTTCCAGTGGCGTTTGTTGAGGTGCCAGCCCGGGACGATCTCCGGGTGGGCTTCGCGGAGGCGGATCGCTTCCTCCGGGGCGCACTTGAGGGAGACCTTCAGCGGGCGGTCCTCCAGGGCGCAGATCGCGAAGATCTTCGTGGCGACCCTGAAGACCGTGATGTCCGGGTTGCGCGGGAACGGAACGTCCGAGGACGTTCCGTTCAGGGCCAGGCAGTACGCCTTCAGCCGCGCCGGGGTCACGAGGCCGGGGCTTCCTTGCGGACCGGTTCCGCGAGGACGGTGACGATCTTGTTCCGGCGGCCGGCCGGGGATTCGGCCGTCAGACGGAGCGTGCGGCCGTCCGGCAGGTCGACGTTGGCGGTGGCGCCGGCGATCGGGACGCGGCCCAGGGCCTTCGCCAGGAGGCCGCCGACGGTCTCCACGTCCTCGTCGTCGTACTCGTCGAGCCCGAACAGCTCCCCGAGGTCACCGATGTCCAGCCGGGCCGTGACGCGGTACGAGCCGTCCCCCAGCTCCTCGACCGGCGGCAGTTCGCGGTCGTACTCGTCGGTGATCTCGCCGACGATCTCCTCAAGGATGTCCTCGATCGTGACGATGCCGGCCGTGCCGCCGTACTCGTCGATCACGACCGCGACATGGCTGCGCTCCTGCTGCATCTCGCGCAGCAGATCGCCCGCGTTCTTCGTGTCGGGCACGAACGCGGCGGGCCGCATCGCCGTGGAGACCAGATCGGCTTCGGACTCCCGGTTGATGTGCGTCTTCCTGACCAGGTCCTTGAGGTAGACGATGCCGACGATGTCGTCCTCGTTCTCCCCCGTCACCGGGATACGGGAGAAGCCGGAGCGCAGCGCCAGCGTGAGCGCCTGACGGATCGTCTTGTACCGCTCGATGCAGACCAGGTCCGTGCGCGGGACCATGACCTCCCGTACGAGGGTGTCGCCCAGCTCGAAGACGGAGTGCACCATCCGGCGCTCGTCGTCCTCGATGAGGGACTCCGACTCGGCGAGGTCGACCATCGCCCGCAGCTCGGCCTCGCTGGCGAACGGGCCTTTGCGGAAGCCCTTGCCGGGCGTGAGCGCGTTGCCCAGCAGGATCAGCAGCTGCGGGATCGGGCCCATGATCCTGGCGAGCGGCAGCAGGACATACGCCGAGGCCGTGGCCGTGTTCAGCGGATGCTGGCGGCCGATCGTACGGGGCGAGACACCCACCGCCACGTACGAGACGAGCACCATCACGCCGATGGCGACGACCAGCGCCGCCCAGGTCTCCTCGAACTCCTTCAGGCAGACGTACGTGACGAGCACCCCGGCCGCCATCTCGCAGGCGACCCGGACCAGCAGGGCCACGTTCAGATAGCGCGTCGGGTCGGAGGCGACCTGCGCCAGCTTGGCCGCGCCCCGCCGCCCCGAGCGGACGGCCTCGGCCGCCCGGAAGCTGGAGACCCGGGCGAGGCCCGCCTCTGCCGAGGCCGCCAGCCAGGCCACGACGACCAGGGCGACCGCTCCGACGATCAGTTGCGCGGTCATGAGACGGTCGGCGCGGGCGACGGACCCGTGAGCCCCTGCTCGGACCGCCAGCCGTCGACGATGGCCGCCTGGAGGCCGAACATCTCGGCCCGCTCGTCCGGCACTTCGTGGTCGTACCCGAGGAGATGCAGCACACCGTGGACGGTGAGCAGCTGGAGCTCCTCGTCCATGGTGTGCTGCGTCGGGGCTTCCTCGCCCTGCCTCTTCGCCACCTCGGGGCAGAGCACGATGTCACCGAGGAGGCCCTGCGGTGGCTCCTCGTCGTCCTTGACCGGCGGACGCAGCTCGTCCATCGGGAAGGACATGACATCCGTCGGACCCGGCAGATCCATCCACTGGATGTGCAGCTGCTCCATGGCGGCCTCGTCCACCACGATCACCGACAGCTCGGAGAGCGGGTGGATGCGCATCCTCGTGAGCGCGTAGCGGGCGACGTCGAGGATCGCCTGCTCGTCGACCTCGGTGCCTGACTCGTTGTTGACGTCGATCGACATGGTGCGCGGTCGCTCTACTTCCCGTTGCGGCTGTCGTACTGTTCGTACGCGTCGACGATACGGCCGACGAGCTTGTGCCGTACGACATCCTGGGATGTGAGCCGGGAGAAGTGGATGTCGTCGACACCGTCCAGGATGTCCTGGACCTGGCGCAGACCGCTCTTCGTGCCGCCCGGCAGGTCGACCTGGGTGATGTCGCCGGTGATGACGATCTTCGAATCGAAGCCGAGCCGCGTCAGGAACATCTTCATCTGCTCGGTGCTGGTGTTCTGCGCCTCGTCGAGGATGATGAACGCGTCGTTGAGCGTACGGCCGCGCATGTACGCCAGCGGCGCCACCTCGATCGTGCCCGCCGCCATCAGACGCGGGATCGAGTCGGGGTCGAGCATGTCGTGCAGCGCGTCGTAGAGCGGCCGCAGATACGGGTCGATCTTCTCGTAGAGCGTGCCGGGCAGGAAGCCGAGCCGCTCGCCCGCCTCGACGGCGGGCCTGGTCAGGATGATCCGTGTGACCTGCTTGGACAGCAGGGCCTGGACCGCCTTGGCCATCGCGAGATATGTCTTGCCCGTACCGGCGGGGCCGATGCCGAAGACGATCGTGTGCTTGTCGATCGCGTCGACATACCGCTTCTGGTTGAGGGTCTTCGGGCGGATCGTCCGGCCGCGGCTGGACAGGATGTTCTGGGTGAGCACCTCGGCGGGCGTCTCGGGACCGTCCGCTCCGCCGTTCTCGCTCGCCCTGAGCATGGCGATCGAACGTTCCACTGCGTCCTCCGTCATCGGCTGACCGGTGCGGAGCACCAGCATCATTTCGTCGAACAGGCGCTGGACCATCGCGACATCCGCCGCGTTGCCGGTCGCGCTGATCTCGTTTCCCCGGACATGGATGTCTGCGGCCGGGAACGCCTTCTCGATCACCCGCAGGAGGGTGTCTCCGGAGCCCAGGACCGTCACCATGGGGTGGTTGGGGGGGACGGTCCACTGGGCACGTGCCTGCCCCGACGCGGGGGTCTGGACTGTAGGTGTCTGAGTCATGGGCCGGCGCTGTGGCCTGCGCATACCTCCCGTTGCAGGGTTCTCGCTGCTCGACAACCTCTGGGGTACCAGCGTACGACCCCGCACGGACAAGGCCCTAGGCCTTTTCCATGTATCGTCGGCAAACCTCACCGGGCGCCGCCGGCGCACCCCACCCGCTGCCGCCGGCGCACCCCGCCTGGCGCCGCCGGCGAAGCGGCACGCGCCGTCCCCGGACCTGCCGCCCGTCCTCAGGCCGAGCGGCCGAAACCGATCGTCGGTACGGCCCTGCGCAGCGGCCACGGCCTGCTCGGCGCGGGCAGCAGCTCCTCCAGGAAGGCGTAGCGCCGCAGCGCCGCCGGGTCCTGGTCGGGAGAGGTCCGTACGTACTGCCACCAGGTCGCCACCTCCGACCAGCCGGGCGCGGAGAGCGAGCCGCCGAACTCCTGGACCGAGAGCGCGGCGGTCAGCCCCGCGAACGCCAGCCGGTCCGCGAGCGGCCAGCCGGCGAGCGTGCCGGTGACGAATCCGGCCACGAAGACATCGCCCGCGCCCGTCGGGTCGAGCGCCTCCACCGCGATCGCCGGGACCTCGGCGGTCTCGCCGGTGGCGCCGTCCACCGCGTACGCGCCGTCCCCGCCCAGTGTGACGACGGCCACCGGCACCCGTTCGGCGAGCACTCGCGCGGCGGCCCTGGGGCAGTCGGTGCGGGTGTAGCGCATCGCCTCCTCGGCGTTGGGCAGGAACGCCTCGCAGTGCTCCAGATCGGCCAGTCCCGCCAGATCCCAGCGGCCGGTGTCGTCCCAGCCGACATCGGCGAAGATCCGCGCCCCGTGGCGGGCGGCGCGGGCGATCCACTCGTCGCGGCGGCCGGGGGTGAGCGCGGCGACGGCGGCGCGGGCGCGCGGCGGGCACTCGGGCAGGGCGCCTTCGGGCGGCGGTGCCTCGTGGCCGTGCGAGATCATCGTGCGCTCGTCCTCGTAGGCCATGGAGACGGTGACCGGCGAGTGCCAGCCGGGGACCGTCCGCGACCGGGACAGATCGATGCCCTCGCCCTGCTCCAGCGCGTCCCAGCAGTACTCGCCGTAGTGGTCGTCGCCGAAGGCCGCCGCGAGCGAGGTGTGCAGTCCGAGGCGGGCGAGGGCGGTGGCCATGTTGGCGATCCCGCCGGGGCTCGACCCCATCCCCCGCGCCCAGGACTCCGTGCCGCGTACGGGCGCGCTGTCCAGCCCGGTGAAGATGATGTCGAGGAAGACCGTGCCCGTCAGATACACATCGCAGTCGGGATCGTCCGGGGCGCGTACGGCGCGCAGCGGGTCGATATGGGCGGAGTGTTCCTGCGGGTCTCCGTTGGATGTGATCACGGCGGGCTCCCGGTCGCGTGCGGATCCGGACAGTCTGCCCGATCCGCCGGGCGCGGGATGACGCTCCGGCCGCGCCGGAGCGGATCTCAGCGGGAACGCTTGGGCAGCGGTACCCGTACGAGGTCGGCGGCGACCGTCAGTTCGCCTTCGAAGCCCGCCGCGCGCGCCTGGCGTTCGAACTCGTCCGGGTCGCTGTAGCGCTGCGAGAAGTGCGTGAGCACCAGATGCCCCACGTCCGCGTCCCGCGCCGCCCGCCCGGCCTGGCCCGCGGTGAGATGGCCGTGGTCGGTGGCCAGCCGCTCGTCCGCGTCGAGGAACGTCGACTCGATGACCAGCAGATCGCACCCCTCGGCCAGCGCGTGCACGCCGTCACAGAGCCGGGTGTCCATGACGAAGGCGAACCGCTGTCCCCTGCGCGTCTCGCTGACCTCCTCCAGCGTGACGCCGTTCAGCACGCCCTCGCGCTGGAGGCGGCCGACGTCGGGGCCCGTGATGCCGTGCGCGGCCAGCCGCGCCGGGTCCATACGGCGCCCGTCGCGCTCGGTGAGGCGGTAGCCGTACGACTCGACGGGATGCGAGAGCTTGCGCGCCTCCAGGGTGTACGCGGGGGTACGCGCGAGCACGCCGTCGGCGGCGACCGGCGCTTCGGTCAGCTCGACGGACTCGCGGTAGGCCGTGGCGTACCGCAGCCGCTCGAAGAAGCGCTGTCCGCTCGCCGGATAGTGCGCGGTGATCTCGTGCGGCACCTGGTCGAGGTTGATCCGCTGGATGACCCCGGCCAGTCCGAGCGAGTGATCGCCGTGGAAGTGCGTGACACAGATGCGGTTGATGTCGTGCGCGGCGACCCCGGCGCGCAGCATCTGGCGCTGGGTGCCCTCGCCCGGGTCGAAGAGCAGGCCCTCGCCGTCCCAGCGCAGCAGATAGCCGTTGTGGTTGCGGTGGCGGGTGGGCACCTGGCTCGCGGTGCCCAGCACGACCAGTTCCCGTACGGACAAGACGCCTACCCGGGGGGCCAGTTGAAGCCGCGGCCGCCCAGGACATGGGCGTGCGCGTGGAAGACGGTCTGGCCCGCGCCCGTGCCCGTGTTGAAGACGATCCGGTAGCCGCTGCCGTCGGTCTTGTCGTCGGCGGCGACCGCGGCGGCCTCGCGCAGCACATCGGCGGCGATGGCGGGTTCGGCCGCGGCGAGGGCGCCCGCGTCCGGGTAGTGCGCCCGCGGGATGACCAGGACATGTGTCGGGGCCTGCGGGTTGATGTCACGGAAGGCGAGGGTGGTCTCCGTCTCGCGGACGACGGTGGCCGGCACATCCCCCGCGACGACCTTGCAGAACAGGCAGTCCGCCTGCGGTTCTCCCGCCATGGTCCGGGCCTCCTCGGCACCACTGGTGATCAGTTGAGTACGTCGCATGGTATCCGCTGCGGTCGGGGCGCGCGGCCGTCCCGGCCGAAGGCCCGGCGGCCCGCCGGGACCGGTGTCGGTCAGGGCCGGCGGGGCAGGACCCGCCGCCGGTCAGGGGCGGCAGTGGGGCGGGACCGGCCGCCCGTCAGGACCAGCGGCCCGTGCGGCCGAGCAGGAGGGCCGTGGCCGCCGTGCCCGCCGTGGAGGTGCGCAGCACGCTGCGGCCGAGCCGGTACGGCCGCGCGCCCGCCTCCGCGAAAGCCGTCAACTCCTGCGGGGACACGCCTCCTTCGGGCCCCACGACCAGTACGATCCGGCCCTCCGCGGGCAGCGGCGCGGTGGCCAGCGGCTCGCCGCCCTCCTCGTGCAGTACGGCCGCGAAGTCCGCGTCCGCGAGCAGCGCCGCGACCTGCCTGGCCGACAGCGCGTCCGTGACCTCGGGGAAGCGGAGCCTGCGCGACTGCTTGCCCGCCTCGCGCGCCGTGGCCCGCCACTTGGCGAGCGCCTTGGCGCCCCGGTCGCCCTTCCACTGCGTGATGCAGCGCGCGGCCTGCCAGGGCACGATCGCGTCGACGCCGGTCTCGGTCATCGTCTCGACGGCCAGTTCCCCGCGGTCGCCCTTGGGCAGCGCCTGGACAACGGTGATGCGGGGCGTGGGCTCCGGTTCGGTCCGTACCTCGGTGACGGCGACGTCCAGCCGGTCCTTGCCCTCGACGGCCGCGACCGTGCCGTACGCGCCGGTGCCCGCGCCATCCGTCAGGACGATCTCCTCGCCGACGCGCAGCCGCCGTACGGAGACGGCGTGCCGCCCTTCCGGGCCGTCCAGCGTGACCGTACCGACCCGCAGTCCGCCGTTCTCCGCGACGAAGACAGGGGCGGTCACGAGGCGTTGCCCAGACCCGGCATCAACGAGGCGCGGGTCGCTTCGAGTTCACCTTTCAGCACCTCGACCAGCTGTCCCGCGGGCAGCTCGCGCGCCATGCGGTGGCCCTGTCCCGCCCACAGCGCCATGCCCTGCGCGTCGCCCACCTTGGCGGCGGCCTTGCGCAGCCCGGAGGTGAGGTGGTGGACCTCGGGATAGGCGGGCGGGGCGTACGGGCCGTGTTCGCGCATGAAGCGGTTCACGAGGCCGCGCGCGGGACGCCCGGAGAACGCCCGGGTCAGCTCGGTCCGTACGAACAGCGGATTGGTCATGGCCTGCTTGTGCAGCGCGTGCGCGCCGGACTCCGGGCACACCAGGAACGCCGTACCGAGCTGCGCCGCGTCCGCGCCCGCCGCGAGCACCCCCGCGATCTGGCCCCCGCGCATCAGCCCGCCCGCGGCGATGACCGGCAGTTGTACGGCCTCCCTGACCTGGGCCACCAGCGAGAGCAGCCCGATGCCCGCGGCGTCGGTGGCCGGATCGTCGCGGTGCGTGCCCTGGTGGCCGCCGGCCTCGACACCCTGGACGCAGACGGCGTCGGCGCCCGACCACTGCGCGGTCTGGGCCTCCTCGGGAGTGGTCACCGTGACCACGGTGTACGTCCCGGCCTGGGCGAGTGCGTCGAGCGTCGTCCTGGTCGGGCAGCCGAAGGTGAACGAGACGACGGGCACCGGATCGTCGAGCAGTATCGCCAGCTTCGCCTCGTAGCCGTCGTCCCGTCCCGCGTCGGGGTCGCCGAGCGGTGTCTCGTACCAGGTCGCCTCACCGGCGAGCTGGTTGCGGTACACCTCGACGGCAGCGTGGTCGGCGTAACGGGGCTGCGGCATGAAGAGATTGATGCCGAAGGGCCGGGCGGTGAGCCCGCGCAACTGTTTGACCTCTTCGTACATGCCGTCCGCTGTTTTGTACCCGGCGGCGAGGAACCCGAGACCGCCGGCCTCGGAGACGGCCGCGGCCAGCTGCGGGCAGGAGGCGCCGCCCGCCATGGGGGCCTGCACGATCGGATACCGGCAGAGATCGGTCAGTGCGGAGGACATGCAGGCATCGTGCCATGTCTTGTATGACAGCTACGAATCGGTGCCGCGTCGGGCATGTGACAGAGGAATGCGCGGCGGATCACGGGCAGCACGCCGGGGGACAACGCCAATGGCCCGGGGAGCAGTCCCCGGGCCATTGGCCGAAACCCGTACTGTCAGCGGCCGTTGAAGGCGTCCTTCAACCGCGAGAACAGCCCCTGCTGACCGGGCTGGAACTGGCCCGTGGGCCGCTCCTCGCCGCGCAGCTTCGCCAGCTCCCGCAGCAGGCGCTCCTGCTCCGGATCCAGCTTCGACGGGGTCATCACCTCGACGTGCACGATCAGATCGCCCCGGCCGCCGCCCCGCAGATGCGTGATGCCCCGGCCGTGCAGCGGGATCGACTGGCCCGACTGCGTGCCAGGACGTACGTCGATCTCCTCCAGGCCGTCCAGCGTCTCCAGCGGGCACTTCGTGCCCAGCGACGCCGCGGTCATCGGGATGGTGACCGTGCAGTGCAGATCGTCGCCGCGCCGCTGGAACACCGCGTGCGGCAGCTCATGGATCTCGACGTACAGATCACCGGCGGGTCCGCCGCCGGGCCCGACCTCGCCCTCGCCCGCGAGCTGGATGCGCGTGCCGTTGTCGACCCCGGCCGGGATCTTGACGGTGAGCGTACGGCGGGACCGGATCCGGCCGTCGCCCGCGCACTCGGGGCACGGCGTCGGCACGACCGTACCGAAGCCCTGGCACTGCGGGCACGGCCGCGAGGTCATGACCTGGCCCAGGAAGGACCGGGTGACCTGCGAGACCTCACCGCGGCCGCGGCACATGTCACAGGTCTGCGCCGAGGTGCCGGGCGCCGCGCCCTCGCCGGAACAGGTCGTACAGACCACGGCCGTGTCGACCTGGATGTCCTTGGTCGTACCGAAGGCCGACTCGTTGAGGTCGATCTCCAGCCGGATCATCGCGTCCTGGCCGCGCCGCGTCCGCGACCGCGGGCCGCGTTGCGAGGCCGTGCCGAAGAACGCGTCCATGATGTCGGAGAAGTTGCCGAAGCCACCGGCTCCGAATCCGCCCGCGCCCCCGCCCCCGCTCTGCGAGAGGGGGTCGCCGCCGAGGTCGTAGACCTGCTTCTTCTGCGGGTCCGACAACACCTCGTAGGCGGCGTTGATCTCCTTGAAGCGCTCTTGCGTCTTGGGATCGGGATTGACATCCGGATGCAGCTCGCGGGCGAGTCTGCGGAATGCCTTCTTGATCTCGTCCTGAGATGCGTCGCGGCGCACGCCGAGTACGGCGTAGTAGTCCGTGGCCACTTACGACTCCGCCAGGATCTGTCCGACGTAACGTGCCACTGCGCGTACCGCTCCCATCGTTCCGGGGTAGTCCATGCGGGTCGGTCCGACCACGCCGAGTTTGGCGACTGCCTCGTCGCCCGAACCGTAGCCGACCGCGACGACGGACGTGGAGTTGAGTCCTTCATGGGCGTTCTCGTGCCCGATACGTACGGTCATGCCCGGGTCCTTGGCCTCGCCGAGCAACTTGAGGAGCACCACATGCTCCTCCAGCGCCTCCAGCACCGGCCGGATGGTCAACGGGAAATCGTGTCCGAAGCGGGTGATGTTGGCGGTACCGCCGATCATCAGCCGCTCCTCGGTCTCCTCGACCAGGGTTTCGAGCAGGGTCGCGAGCACCGTGGTGACGGTCCCCCGGTCCTCCTGCTCGAAGGAATCGGGCAGGTCCTGCACCAGCTGCGGGACGTCCGCGAAGCGGCGCCCGACCACCCGGCTGTTGAGCCGGGCCCTCAGGTCCGCGAGCGCGGTCTCGCCGAACGGCGCGGGACAGTCGATCATGCGCTGCTCGACCCGTCCGGTGTCCGTGATCAGGACGAGCATCAGCCGGGCGGGCGCCAGCGCCAGCAGCTCCACGTGCCGCACCGTCGAGCGGGTCAGCGAGGGGTACTGGACGACGGCGACCTGGCGGGTGAGCTGCGCCAGCAGCCGTACCGTACGGCCCACGACATCGTCGAGGTCGACGGCTCCGTCCAGGAAGTTCTGGATGGCGCGGCGCTCCGGCGAGGACAGGGGTTTGACCCCCGCCAGCTTGTCGACGAAGAGCCGGTATCCCTTGTCCGTCGGGATGCGGCCCGCGCTGGTGTGCGGCTGGGCGATGAAGCCCTCGTCCTCCAGCACCGCCATGTCGTTGCGGACGGTCGCCGGGGAGACACCGAGCTTGTGCCGCTCGGTGAGCGCCTTGGAGCCGACGGGCTCTTCCGTCCCGACATAGTCCTGGACGATGGCGCGCAGCACCTCCAGCCTGCGTTCGCTGAGCATCGCGCACACCTCCAGCTCTCGTCCGTCGTTCCGGCTTTGGCACTCGCTCTGGAGGAGTGCCAGCACTCCCCCAGCCAGTGTACGGCCGTGGGGTACACCGCTAGCAAGGGCAGCCGACCACGCTACCCCGGCATCGCGCTGGTCGTTGCCGATAGCGTCCCGTAGCGTCCCGGTATGAACGTGCCCACGAACATCCCCTGGGAAGAGTCCGGATGGGAACGGCTTGCCCCGGGGGCGGGGCGGCTGCGGCTGCCGGGGTGGGACGCGACGACCGGCCTGGTCGTCGGCGCCGACGCGGCACTGCTGTACGACACCGGTTCCACGCTCCGCGAGGGCGCCGGCATCCGGGCCCGGGTGCCACTGGGCGGCCGGCGTGTGACCCATGTCGCTCTGAGCCACCCGCACTTCGACCATGTGCTCGGGACGGCCGCGTTCGCCGGGACCGAGGTGTACGGGGCCGTGGGCATGGCGGAGCTGCTGACCGGGGACACGACGGGCCTGTACGAGGACGCCGTACGCCACGGGGTCGCCGCCGGGGAGGCCGCCGAGGCGGTCGGTCTCCTGGTGGTGCCCCGGCACGCGGTCTCCGGGGACGTGGCGCTGGACCTGGGCGGCGTCAGGGTCCTGCTCGTGAACGCCGGGCCCGGTCACACCGCCCACGATCTCGCGATGCTGGTGCCCGGCTCCCCTCCGGTGGTCTTCTGCGGCGACCTGGTGGAGGAGTCCGGCGAGCCGCAGGCGGGCCCCGACGCGCTCCCCGGACGCTGGCCGGCGGCCCTGGACCGGCTGCTGGCGCTGGGCGGCGAGGACGCGCGGTATGTGCCGGGGCACGGGGCGGTGGTGGACGCGGCGTTCGTACGGGCACAGCGGGACGCGCTGGCCGCGCGTGCCGGGGAGTCGTAGCGCCTGTGCCGCGCCCCGGCCTATCGTCTTGCGAATGCGCAGCTACAGCCCTGATCTGACGCCCCCGTGGAAGAAGTCCGCGCCCGCGCCCGAGGTGCCCGCCGAGCCGGACCTGGTGGTCGAGGAGGTGTCGACGGGCTTCTGCGGCGCGGTGATCCGCTGCGAGAAGACCGCCGAGGGTCCGACGGTCACCCTGGAGGACCGCTTCGGCAAGCACCGGGTCTTCCCGCTGCTGCCCGCCGGCTTCCTCCTGGAGGGCAGGCCGGTCACTCTGGTCCGCCCGTCGACGGCGGCCCCGTCCCGCCCGGCCCGCACCGCCTCCGGCTCGGTCGCCGTCCCCGGGGTCCGCGCACGCGTGGCCAGGGCGGGCCGTATCTACGTGGAGGGCAGGCATGACGCGGAGCTGGTCGAGAAGGTGTGGGGCGACGATCTGCGCGTCGAGGGCGTGGTCGTGGAGTATCTCGGCGGCATCGACGATCTCCCCGCCATCGTCACCGAATTCGCCCCGGCCCCGGACGCGCGTCTCGGCGTTCTGGTCGACCATCTGGTCCCGGGCTCGAAGGAGTCCCGCATCGCGTCCGCGGTGACCGCCGCGGACGTCCTGGTGGTGGGGCACCCCTACATCGACGTCTGGGAGGCGGTGAAGCCGTCGTCGGTGGGGATCGCGGCGTGGCCGACGGTGCCGCGGGGTGAGGACTGGAAGACGGGCGTGTGCCGCGCGCTGGGCTGGCCGGAGAACACGGGGGCGGCGTGGCAGCACATCCTGTCCCGCGTGCACTCCTACCGGGACCTGGAACCCGCGCTGCTGGGCCGGGTGGAGGAGCTGATCGACTTCGTTACGGCCGGCGGTGCCGTTTGACGGGAGGAAGACTCTCGAAGTCGGAGGTGTCCAGCTCGACGCCGAGCGTTTCCAGGGGTACCGGGTCGCCGAACTTGCTGGTCCGCTCCGTACGGTAGTCGGCACACTCTCCGCTGCCGGCCGGCTCGGTGAGCAGCACGCCATGCTGCTCCATCGGGTCGATGATCAGATAGGCGGGCACACTGCCCGCCGCGTAGATCGAACGCTTGACGCCGTAGTCCCGGTCGACGCTGGTCTTGGAGACCACTTCAAGCACCAGGGTGACGTCGTGGGCCGGAATCAGCCGTCCCGACCCGAGTTTGGCCGCCCGCTCAAGGACCACCAGATCGGGCCGCGGCTCACTGTCCTCGCCGGGAATGGCGATGTCCTGCGTCTGAAGACGGCTCCAGTGCTTGCGTGGAATCTGATCCTGCACAGATTCCACGATCGCGTTGTGGACCCGGTCGCGCCCGGCCATCATCACACTGTCCCCCCTGAGGAGCTCCGCCTTGAACCTCTCGGGAGCCTCAAGGTTCTCGAAGATCTTGGCGGTGCCGGTGATCGGTCGCTCATCCACAGCGGTCATCTCCGTGAACCTCCACATTCCGCCGCTTCTGTTAGCGGCAGACCAGGGAACAGCGTAGGCAGACCCTCCCGAATCCGCTCGGATTCACACCGGCGAGTGATCAATCCACCAGGTCCCTGACGACCGCGTCCGCCAGCAGCCGTCCCCGCAGCGTCAGCACCGCACGCCCCTTGTCGTACGGCCGCTGCTGGAGCAGACCGTCGGCCAGGGCGCGGCGGGCCGCCGCCAGGCCGTCCGGCCGCAGCAATGACAGGTCGCAGCCGTCGGACAGCCGCAGCTCCAGGAGGATGCGCTCGACCCGGCGGTCCTCCGCCGTCAGGATCTCCCGGCCCGCGCCCGGTGACCGCCCCGACGCCAGCGCCGCCGCGTACGCGCCCGGGTGCTTCACGTTCCACCAGCGCACGCCCCCCACGTGGCTGTGGGCGCCGGGACCCGCGCCCCACCAGTCCGCACCGCGCCAGTACAGCTCGTTGTGCAGGCAGCGGGCCGCTTCCGAGGTCGCCCAGTTGGACACCTCGTACCAGGAGAAGCCCGCCCCCGCCAGCACCTCGTCCGCGATCAGATACCGGTCCGCGTGCTCGTCGTCGTCCGTCATCGGGACCTCGCCGCGCCGGATGCGCCGGGCCAGCTGGGTGCCCTCCTCGACGATCAGCGCGTACGCGGAGACATGGTCGGGCCCCGCCCCCACCGCCGCCGCGAGCGACGCGCGCCAGTCGTCGTCGGTCTCCCCCGGCGTGCCGTAGATCAGATCGAGGTTCACATGCTCGAAGCCCGCCGCGCGGGCCTCCGCGACGCACGCCTCGGGCCGCCCCGGGGTGTGCGTACGGTCCAGGATCTTCAGTACGTGCTGCTTCGCGCTCTGCATCCCGAAGGAGATCCGGTTGAAGCCGCCCTCCCGCAGGGCCGCCAGATACGCCGGATCCACGGATTCCGGATTCGCCTCGGTGGTGATCTCGGCGTCGTCCGCGAGCCCGAACTCGTCGCGGATCACTCCCAGCATCCGTACGAGATCGGCCGCCGCGAGCAGGGTCGGCGTACCGCCGCCGACGAACACCGTACGGACCTGTCTCGGGTCGTCGCCCAGCACCTTCCTGGCCAGCCGGATCTCGTCGGCGAGCGTCTCCGCGTAGTTGTCGCGGGAGGCCAGGACACCGCCGGAGCCGCGCAGCTCGGTCGCCGTGTACGTGTTGAAGTCGCAGTAGCCGCAGCGGGTCGCGCAGTACGGAACGTGCAGGTAGAAGCCGAGGGGCCGGTCCGCCGCGCCCGCGAGGGCGTGCGGGGGCAGCGCGCCGGTCTCGGGCATGGGGTCACCGTCGGGCAGTGCGGAAGGCATGCCCCCAGTGTCCCGTACGCGAGGGGTGGACCGGCCGGCACCGGTCCACCCCGGGTCCTGGTTGCGTACGGGGCGGGTACGGGACTCGTACGGGGCACGCGCCCCGCTCAGGTCGCCTGGAGCACCAGCAGCGCCACGTCGTCCTCCGGCGGCGTCTCGTCGAAGCCGTGCACGGTCTGCCGAATCCGCTCCGCGACGCCCTGCGCCGTCAGCCCCACACACCCCGCGAGGGCCCGCGCGAGGCCGTCGCCGTCGTCGAGCATCCGCCGGCCGGAGCGGCGCTCCGTGACGCCGTCGGTGACGCAGAGCAGGGTGTCGCCGGGCTCCAGGTCGAAGGTGCTGCTCTCGTACGCGACCTTCTCCACGACCCCGAGCAGCAGCTGCGGCTCCGCCGCCGCGCGTACCGTCCCGTCCGGCCGCAGGAGCAGCGGCAGTGGATGTCCGGCGCTGGCGAGGGTGCACCGTACGGCGCCGCCCGCGCCCGGGAGCGGCATCAGTTCGCCGTACAGCAGGGACAGGAAGCGGGACTGGCCGCCCTCGGACGGGGCCGTGGGCGGGGACGACGCGGCGGAGGCGGCCACCATCGGGGACGCGGACTCGGCCGCCTCCGACGCGTTGTCCAGGAGCAGCCGGTTCAGCCGGTCGAGGACCGCGCCGACGCGGTAGCCCTCGCGGGCGAGCAGCCGCAGCCAGGGGCGGGCGAGGCCGGTGACGACGGCGGCCTCGGGACCGCTGCCCTGGACGTCGCCGAGCATGAAGCACCAGCGGTCGCCCGGCGGGCACGGGAAGACGTCGTAGAAGTCGCCGCCCGCCAGACCGTCGTCGCTCGGCTCGTACACCAGCGAGCTGGCGATGCCCGGGATGCGCGCGACCTGGCTGGGCAGCAGACCGCGTTGCAGGACCCGGCTGATGGTGACCTGACGGGTGTAGCGGCGGGCCGCGCCGATCGCGAGGCCGACGCGGCGCGCGAAGTCCTCGATGAGCGCGGTCACTTCGTCGGGGACCGGGCCCTGTCCCGGCCTGCCGAGCACCAGCGTGCCGAGCGCGCGCCCGTTCGAGACGAGCCGGCAGGCGAGCGCCGCGCCGGGGCCGGGGCTGAGGCCGGTGCCTGGGCCGGGGCTGAGGCCGGTGCCTGGGCCGGAGCCGGGGCTTAGGCCGGTGCCTGGGCCGGAGCCGGAGCCAGGGCCTGGGCCGGAGCCAGGGCCGGAATCGGAACCCGTGTCCTCGCCTCCCGGCCAGGGCATCCGCACCGAGCCGCCCCTCTGCGAGACCGGCAGCCGTGGCGGCTCCTTCTCCAGGATCCGGCGCAGCGGCTCTATCCCGGCCTCGTCCGCGTGCCAGACCCGCGCGAGCCGGGGCACCGCGCCCTGCTGCCCGCCCTCGCCGTCCAGCCAGACCGCGCACCACTCCGCGAGCCGTGGCACCAGCAGCTGTCCCGCGAGCGCCGCGACGAGATCCTCGTCCAGCTGCCCGGCGAGCAGTTCGGATGCCTCGGCGAGGAACGAGAGGGCGCCCCGGCCGGTCCACTCGGGGTCGTCGCGCATGGGACGGCGGGTCGCCGGCGCGAGGATCTCGGCGGCGCGCAGCCCGCGCCGCAGGGCGGGCTCGGTCCCCTGGTCCCGCCCCGGGTCCCGGCCTTCGAGCGGGAGGCGGGCCCATACGGTCTTGAGCCCGGAGCGATAGGTGATGCCCCAGCGTTCGGCGAGCGCGGCGACCAGCTGGAGCCCGCGTCCGTATTCGGGGGTGCCGGCCGGTCCCTGCCCCGCCGGGTCGCTCTGTATGGCGCGCGCGGGGTGGTGGTCGGAGATTTCGAGGACCAGGGCCGCGGGCTCCTCGCCCTCTCCCTCCGGGGTCCCCGAGACGTCTTCGCCGGGGTCTTCGAGCCGGCAGAGCAGCTCGACCGTGGTGCCCGCGTGCACCACCGCGTTGGTGACGAGTTCGTCGACGATCAGCACCGCGTCGTCCGCGAGCAGATCGGTGCTGTGTTCCCCCGGGGAACAGCCCTCGTCCCCCTGGCAGAAGGTACAGGTGGCGAGCAGCCCGAGGCTGGTCCAGTCCGCGAGCGCCGCGCGCGTGAAGCGGCGTGCGGCGGACGGGGCGAGCGGGTTGCCCGGCAGGCTGGTACGTGATGTCGACCGCGTGTCCCTCCGTAACGGCACCTGGGATGCCGGGAGATGAAGGGTCTCGCGCGGGATCGGAATGCGCCCCACTGCGGCTCCTGATCCGGTTCTGGCGTTGTGCCGCTTACGATCCCGACAGAGTGACAGACGGAGCCCGGTCATACGCGCCGAGTCATGGAAGTGGACAAGATTTGACCATGAAACGGAAGCGCGCCTGCCATATGTCCGGTGGTACGGCGCGAAGCGCGGCCGACTGGGCAGCGACACGAGGCCAAACCGCCGAAATGGCGTGCCAAAACGCTTCGCGCAGAGCATTCTTGCCTCCCTGGCCGGAACACGGGGGCCGGACAAGGGGAGCGGGATGAGCAGGACAACAGCCACCACGGAGCGCGCGAGCATCCTTCTCGTCGACGACCTGGAGGACAACCTCGTCGCGCTGGAAGCGGTCCTCGCCTCGCTGGACGAGCCGCTCGTACGGGCCCGTTCGGGCGAGGAGGCCGTACAGGCGCTGCTGCGGGAACCGTTCGCGCTGATCCTGCTGGACGTCCGGATGCCCGGCATGGACGGCTTCGAGACCGCCTACCGGATCAAGCGGCTCGACCGGGCCAAGGACGTGCCGATCATCTTCCTGAACGGTCCCGAGTCCGACAGCGGTTATGCCTTCCGGGGCTACGCCACGGGGGCGGCGGACTTTCTGACCAAGCCCTTCGACCCGTGGATGCTGCGCGCCAAGGTCAGCGTGTTCCTCGATCTGTACCGCAAGAACCGCCAGCTGGAACGGCTGCTGGCCCGCGAGCAGGAGCATCTGGGGGAGATCACGGACCGGCTGGCCTCGATCGAGGACGAGTTGCGCGGGTGCGCCCCGGCCGTCCTCGACGCGGTGGGGAAGCAACTGGCCCGCATCGGGGAGACGCTGGACGAACTGCGGCGCGGCCGGGGCCGGTAGACCCGCTGGACCCCGGCCGTCCGGCCGGGGCCGGTAGACCCGCTGGACCCCGGCCGTCCGGCCGTCCTCAGGACTCCCGGGAGCCCGCGTACATCTCCTCGATCAGGTCCTTGTACGCCCGCTCCACCACCGGCCTCTTGAGCTTGAGGCTCGGCGTCAGCTCGCCGTGCTCGATATCCAGGTCGCGCGGCAGCAGCCGGAACTTCTTGACGGTCTGCCAGCGCTGGAGACCGTCGTTGAGCCGCTTCACATAGCCGGCGATGAGCCGCTCGGCCGCCGGGGAGGCGACCACCTCGGCGTAGGTCCTGCCCGCCAGGCCGTTCTCGGCGGCCCAGCCGAGGATGGCCGGCTCGTCGAGCGCGATCAGCGCCGTACAGAAGTTACGGTCCGCGCCGTGCACCAGGATGTTGGAGACGAACGGGCACACCGCCTTGAACTGGCCCTCGACCTCGGCGGGCGCGATGTACTTGCCGCCCGACGTCTTGATGAGGTCCTTCTTGCGGTCGGTGATACGCAGATAGCCGTCGGGGGACAGCTCGCCGATATCGCCGGTGTGGAACCAGCCGTCGGGCTCCAGTACCTCCGCCGTCTTCTCCGGCAGCCCGTGATATCCGGCCATGATCCCCGGGCCGCGCAGCAGGATCTCACCGTCGTCGGCGATCCGTACCTCGGTACCGGGCAGCGGCTTGCCGACCGTGCCGGTGCGGTACGCCTCCCCCGGGTTGACGAAGCTGGCGGCACTGGACTCGGTCAGTCCGTAGCCCTCCAGGATGTGGATCCCGGCGCCGGAGAAGAAGTACCCGATGTCGGGCGCGAGCGCGGCGGAACCGGAGACCGCGGCGCGCAGCCGGCCGCCGAACGCCTCGCGCAGCTTGGCGTAGACGAGCGCGTCCGCGGCCTTGTGCTTGGCACCGAGGGCGAACGGTACGGAGGCCGTGCCCGTACGCCGGAAGTTGTCCTGGGAGACCTTGGCGTACTCGCGGGCGACCCCGGCCGCCCACTGGAAGATCTTGTACTTGGCGGCGCCGCCGGCCCGCGCCTTGGCCGCCACCCCGTTGTAGACCTTCTCGAAGATCCTCGGCACGGCCGCCATATAGGTCGGCTGGACCACCGGCAGATTCTCGATGATCTTGTCGACGCGCCCGTCCACGGCGGTGACATGCCCGACCTCGATCTGTCCGGAGGTCAGCACCTTGCCGAAGACATGGGCGAGCGGCAGCCACAGGTACTGGACGTCGTCCTTGGTGATCAGTCCGGTGCCGGCGGTGGCCTTGGCCATGTACGACCAGTTGTCGTGCGGCAGCCGGACGCCCTTGGGCCGGCCGGTGGTGCCCGAGGTGTAGATCAGCGTGGCGAGCTGGGTGGCCGTGATGGCACCGACGCGCTCCTTGACCGCCTCCGGGTGGGTGACCAGATACTCCGTTCCGCGCGCCTCCAGATCGGCCAGGGAGAGCACCCAGCCCTCCGGATCGCCCTCGGCGGGGACCGCGTCGGCGGCGTGGATCACGACGACATGGCCGAGACCCGGCAGCTCGGAGCGGCGTTCGCGCGCCTTGGCGAGCTGGGCGGCGTCCTCGGCGATCAGGATCCGGCTCTCGGAGTCGGCGAGGATGTACCCGGACTCCTCGCTGTTGGTCGAGGGGTAGATCGTGGTGGTCGCGGCGCCCGCGCACATCACTCCGAGGTCGGCGAGGATCCACTCGACACGGGTGGAGGAGGCGAGCGCGACGCGCTCCTCGGGCCGTACGCCCAGCGCGATCAGACCGGCGGCGATGGCGTACACCCGCTCCGCGGCCTCGCTCCAGCTCAGGGAGCGCCACTCGTCGGGGCCCTGGCCGGCCGGCGCGGGTACGGGGAAGCGATAGGCCTCCGCGTCCGGCGTGGCGCTCACGCGCTCAATGAAGAGGGTCGCCACGGAGGGCGGCCGGTTCTCGATCACGTTCTGTGTGTCGCTCACGACATCCTCCGGGCCCGCGGCAGCGCTGCGTGACTGACCTGATTGTGTGACTGACGAGTAACTAACCGACGAGTAACTAGGCTCGGTGATCAGACTAGAGGCCACCCGCCCGGTACGTAAGGGGCAGCGGGGCGCCGCTTCAAAACGAACCCGCCCCAGGGGGCGCGGGTGACGCGAACGGGCCCTGCGCCACGGCGCGGGGCCCGTCCTGTCCGTGGATCACGCTCTGCTACTCCGGCTGCTTCCGCTGCTTCGGCTGCTTCGGCTGCTTCCGCTCCTGTGGCCGCTTCGGCCGCTTCGGCTACTTCTCGGCGTTTACTTCCTGGCCTTTCCTTCTTGGCCTTTACTTCTTGGCCTTTACTTCTTGGCCTTGCCGCCGGACTCGTCGCTGGAGAGCACCGCGATGAAGGCCTCCTGCGGGACCTCCACACTGCCGACCATCTTCATCCGCTTCTTGCCCTCCTTCTGCTTCTCCAGCAGCTTGCGCTTCCGGGAGATGTCACCGCCGTAGCACTTGGCGAGGACGTCCTTGCGGATGGCGCGGATCGTCTCGCGGGCGATGACCCGGGAGCCGATGGCCGCCTGGATGGGCACCTCGAAGGCCTGCCGCGGGATCAGCTCGCGCAGCTTGGCCACCAGCCGCACGCCGTACGCGTAGGCCTGGTCCCGGTGGGTGATGGCGGAGAAGGCGTCCACCTTGTCGCCGTGGAGCAGGATGTCGACCTTGACGAGCTGGGCGGTCTGCTCGCCGGTGGGCTCGTAGTCGAGCGAGGCATAGCCCCGGGTCTTGGACTTCAGCTGGTCGAAGAAGTCGAAGACGATCTCGGCGAGGGGCAGCGTGTAGCGGATCTCGACGCGGTCCTCGGAGAGGTAGTCCATGCCGAGCAGGGTGCCGCGACGGGCCTGGCACAGCTCCATGATCGAGCCGATGAACTCGCTCGGGGCGAGGATCGTGGCCCGTACGACGGGCTCGTGCACCGAGTCGATCTTGCCCTCGGGGAACTCGCTCGGGTTGGTGACCGTGTGCTCCTTGCCGTCCTCCATGAGCACGCGGTAGACCACGTTGGGGGCGGTGGCGATCAGATCGAGCCCGAACTCGCGCTCCAGGCGCTCCCGGATCACGTCGAGGTGCAGCAGCCCCAGGAAGCCGACGCGGAAGCCGAAGCCGAGGGCCGCGGAGGTCTCCGGCTCGTAGACCAGGGCCGCGTCGTTGAGCTGGAGCTTGTCGAGGGCGTCGCGCAGCTCGGGGTAGTCCGAGCCGTCCAGCGGATAGAGGCCGGAGAACACCATCGGCTTGGGGTCCTTGTAGCCGCCGAGCGCCACGGTCGCCCCCTTGTTGAGGGTGGTGATCGTGTCACCGACCTTGGACTGCCGTACGTCCTTGACGCCGGTGATGATGTAGCCCACCTCGCCGACGCCGAGGCCGTCGGCCGGGGTCATCTCAGGCGAGGAGACCCCGATCTCCAGCAGCTCGTGGGTGGCGCCGGTGGACATCATCCGGATCCGCTCACGCTTGTTGAGCTGGCCGTCGATGACACGTACGTACGTGACGACACCGCGGTAGGAGTCATAGACGGAGTCGAAGATCATCGCGCGGGCGGGCGCGTCCGCGACACCGACCGGCGGCGGGACGTCCTTGACCACGCGGTCGAGCAGCACGTCCACCCCGACGCCGGTCTTCGCCGAGACCTTGAGGACGTCCTCCGGCCCGCAGCCGATGAGATTGGCCAGCTCCTCGGAGAACTTCTCCGGCTGGGCGGCCGGCAGATCGATCTTGTTGAGCACCGGGACGATGGTGAGGTCGTTCTCCATCGCCAGATAGAGGTTGGCGAGGGTCTGCGCCTCGATGCCCTGGGCGGCGTCCACCAGGAGGATCGTGCCCTCGCAGGCCGCCAGCGAACGGGACACCTCATAGGTGAAGTCCACGTGGCCCGGCGTGTCGATCATATTGAGGACATGCGTCGTGCCCTCGCCCTCACCCGTACGAGGAGCCCAGGGCAGCCGGACCGCCTGGGACTTGATCGTGATGCCGCGCTCGCGCTCGATGTCCATGCGGTCGAGGTACTGAGCGCGCATCTGCCGCTGGTCGACCACTCCCGTCAGCTGGAGCATCCGGTCGGCGAGCGTCGACTTGCCGTGGTCGATGTGCGCGATGATGCAGAAGTTGCGGAGCAGCGCCGGGTCCGTACGGCTCGGCTCGGGCACGTGGAGAGGGGTCGCGGGCACGCAGGGTCCTGATTCTTGAGACGCGCGGCGTCTCGTCTCGGGTCGACTCGGATCGATACGTAGGCTCCATCGTCCCACGGGTACGGGACTGCGCCCGGTTTGGGCCGGTCGGAGGGTGACTGGTAGCCTGAACAGCTGTGTCTCGTGCCGTCTCGGCGCGGGACGGCTCAGTCAAGATTCACCGAACCTGAAAAGGCTCTTTCGTGGCGAACATCAAGTCCCAGATCAAGCGGAACAAGACCAACGAGAAGGCACGCCTGCGCAACAAGGCTGTCAAGTCGTCGCTCAAGACCGCGATCCGCAAGGCCCGTGAGGCCGCTGCCGCGGGCGACGTCGAGAAGGCCTCGCTGGCCGCTCGTGAGGCGTCCCGCAAGCTCGACAAGGCTGCCTCGAAGGGTGTCATCCACAAGAACGCCGCCGCCAACAAGAAGTCGGCGCTGGCTGCCAAGGTTGCCTCCCTCCAGGGCTGAGCGCTCTCTTGATTTGACCGCCGGACGGGACTCAGCGGGCCCTCTCTACCGCTCCTGACCGGCGTCCCCGAGCTCGTACGCGACTGCGTTCGCCACGCGGGTGCGAGTTCACCAGGTTTGACGTCGAGGCCCCGGCCCCGTCCTCCCCAGGACGGGTCACCGGGGCCTTCGCCGTACCCGCTGTCCCGCGGATACGGCTGCGGCTGCGGCTAACGGTTGGAGCGGGCGGCGCGGGCGATCGCGACGACCGCCTTCTCCAGCGCGTACTCCGGGTCGTCACCGCCGCCCTTGACGCCCGCGTCGGCGTCGGCGACCGCTCTCAGCGCCGTCGCCACACCGTCGGGGGTCCAGCCGCGCATCTGCTGGCGCACCCGGTCGATCTTCCACGGCGGCATCCCCAGCTCCCGCGCGAGATCGGCGGGCCGGCCGCCGCGCGCGGAGGAGAGCTTGCCGATGGCCCGGACGCCCTGGGCGAGGGCGCTGGTGATCAGCACGGGCGCCACGCCGGTCGACAGCGACCAGCGCAGCGCTTCGAGGGCCTCGGCGGTCCTGCCCTCCACGGCGCGGTCGGCGACATTGAAGCTGGACGCCTCGGCGCGGCCCGTGTAGTAGCGGCCGACGACGGCGTCGTCGATCGTGCCCTCGACATCCGCCGCGAGCTGCGAGACGGCGCTCGCCAGCTCGCGCAGATCGCTGCCGATCGAGTCGACCAGCGCCTGGCAGGCCTCGGGCGTGGCCGAGCGGCCCAGCGCGCGGAACTCCGAGCGTACGAAGGTGAGCCGCTCCGCGGGCTTGGTCGTCTTGGGGCAGGCGACCTCACGGGCTCCCGCCTTGCGCGCGGCGTCCAGCAGGCCCTTGCCCTTGGCGCCTCCCGCGTGCAGCAGGACGAGCGTGATCTCCTCGGCCGGGGCGTCGAGATATGCCTTGACGTCCTTGATCGTGTCGGCGGAGAGATCCTGCGCGTTCCGTACGACGACGACCTTGCGCTCGGCGAAGAGCGACGGGCTGGTCAGCTCGGCGAGGGTGCCGGGCTGGAGCTGGTCGGAGGTGAGGTCGCGTACGTCCGTGTCGGCGTCGGAGGCGCGGGCCGCCGCCACCACCTGCTGCACGGCGCGGTCGAGCAGCAGGTCCTCCTGGCCCACGGCGAGCGTGAGCGGGGCGAGCGGATCGTCGGAAGAAGTCTTTCTGGTGGCCATCGCGGTCCAGCATCGCATGGGCCACTGACAGCGGGGGCGGCCGGTGACACCGCGCGGACGCCACACGGCCGACGCGTGTGGCAGCCAGGGACAGGGCCTACGGGGCTTCCCGCCAGCCGTCCCAGTCCGCCACGAACGCGTCCAGATCCTCGGCGCCCAGCCGGGCCTCGGGATCCTCCACGACGACCAGCCACTGGGCGTCCTCGGCGTCGTCCTCGCCGGCCAGGGCGTCCCGTACCAGCCGCGGCTCCTCGGCCACACCGAACCGCTCGCCGAGCGCCCGCGCCACCTCCTCCGCGGCGTCGCGGTCGGGCAGGACCAGCACATGTCTCACATCGCTCACGGCCACATTCTTCCAGCCCGCCTCCGGGAGGGGCGGGGCCGGTCGTCAGCTCTTGGGGACGATCTGGATATCCATCTCGATCTTGATGCTGGAACCGACGACGGCGATGCCGCGCGCCAGCATCGACTGCCAGTTGACGGTGTAGTCCTCGCGGTGCAGTTCGGTGGTGGCGCGGACGGCGGCGCGGGTCTCGCCCTCCATGCCGTTGCCGATACCGAGGTACTGGGCGTCGAGTGTGACCGTGCGCGTGACGCCGTGGAGCGTGAGCGCTCCGGTGATCGCCCAGTTGTTGCCGCCTCGGTGGACGAAGCGGTCGCTGTAGAACTCCAGCGTCGGGAAGTTCTCCACGTCGAGGAAGTCGGCGGAGCGCAGATGGTCGTCGCGCATCTGCACACTGGTGTCGATCGACGCGGCGCCGATGACGACATGCATCGCCGACCGGTCCATCGTCTCGCCGATCCTGATCGCCCCGGCGAAGTTGTCGAAGCGGCCGTGGACACGGGCGAGTCCGATATGGCGGGCGATGAACCCGATCCGGGAATGAGCCGGTTCGATCTCCCAGTCGCCGGGGGCGGGCAGCGGGAGGGACGGGGCCACCTGGAGCGTGATGTCCCCGACGCCGCTGGGCTCCACGCCGTCGGCGATCGACACATTGCCCCGGTAGGGGGCGAAGCTCTCGGCCGAGATGGCGAGCCGGTACTCCCCGAAGGGCACCATCGTCACGATCATCCCGAAGGGGTCGGTCTCACCGCTCACGACCTTGCGGCCGCCGCTGTCGCTCACCGTGAACTCGGCCTGTCCGACGGGCTCGTCGACGGGGTCGAGAACCCGGCAGGTGAGCAGCCCCGCGCCGGAGGGCACGGAGAGCCCGGCGAGCGGGTTGCTTCGCTGATGAGCGGCCGACCGTCGGCCGAGAAGGCGACTGATCATGGTGTACACGTACCCCTGTGCTTTCGGGCTGCTGCGGGGCCGCACACGCGAGACATCGTCGTCGAGGGCGGCGGCCCATGACGAATAGGCATTCGATCACTCTTGCGTTGTTCGAGGCAAACGTACCGACTGGTACAGGCCGTCGCGGAGTCGATTGTCATCCGCTGTTAAACCGTCACCCCCGCATCACCGCGCCTGGGACGAGGTCCGCCCCCGGGGCACGGCCCGTAGCCCGGCCCCGGCTCCGACCACCGCGATCGCTCCGTCCGTGTCCGTACGGAGCACCGCCGCTCCACCGGCCCGGAGCGCGCCGACGGTACGGGGCGAGGGGTGTCCGTACGGGTTGTCCCGGCCCACCGAGACGAGGGCCAGCCGTGGGCGGACACCGCGCAGGAGGCCCGGGTGCTGGAACGGCGAGCCGTGGTGGGCCACCTTGAGGACATCCGCCGGTGGCAGCGTCGGATAGTCACGCAAGAGGCCGCGCTGCGCGGGTGGTTCGAGATCGCCCAGGAGCAGCAGCGTCGGGCCCCGGGCGACCCGTACGAACAGCGTGACGCTGGAGTCGTTCGGCTCCCCGGCCGCCGTGGCCGCCCTCCCTGCCCGTGGCCACAGCACCCGCCAGGTCAGCGGTCCGATCCGGCGCTGCTCGCCCGGCCGCGCGCGGACGACGGGCACCCGCGCCCCGGCCGCCGTTCTCCGTACGAACGCGGCCTGGTCCGGCGGGACTTCCGAGGCCGTCGTCTGGATCGCTCCGATCGTCCGGCCCCGCAGGACGCCGGGCAGCCCGGCGACATGATCGGCGTGGAAGTGGGTGAGCACCAGCAGCGGGACGCGCGTGACGCCGAGGTCCCGCAGACAGCGGTCGGCGGGCACGGGGTCGGGTCCCGCGTCCACGACCACGGCCGTGGAGTCGCCCACCGCGAGCACGGCCGCGTCGCCCTGGCCGACATCGCACATCGCGAACGTCCATCCCGGCGGCGGCCATCCGGTGACGAACCGGGTGAGCGGTGGCGGCCGCAGGACCGCGAGCAGCAGCAGTACGGCACAGACGGCGGCCGTCCAGGGATGGCGCGGGACACGGCGCAGGGCGAGCAGCACGAGGACCGTCACGAAGGCGAGCAGCAGCCCGCCCCGCCAGCCGCCGGGCCAGACGGCCTCCGCGCCCGGCAGGGACGCCCCGGCGCGCGCGACGGACGCGATCCACCCCGCCGGCCACCCCGCGCAGCGGGCGAGCGTCTCGGCCACGGGCATCGCCACGGGCGCCACGGCGAGCGCCGCGAAGCCGAGGACCGTGGCCGGGGCCACCGCCAGTTCGGCGAAGAGGTTGCACGGGATCGCCACCAGCCCGACCCTGGCCGCGAACACGGCCACCACGGGCGCGCACACCGCCTGCGCCGCACCGGCCGCGGCCAGCACCTCGGCGAGCCGTGGCGGCACCCCGCGCCGCACCAGCGCCGCGCTCCACCGCGGCCCGATGGTGAGCAGGGCGCCGGTGGCCAGCACGGAGAGGAGGAAGCCGTAACTCCGGGCCAGCCAGGGATCGTAGAGCACCAGCAGCAGTACGGCGGCGGCCAGCGCCGGAAGGAGGGTTCTGCGGCGGCCCGTGCCGATGGCGAGAAGAGTGATCGCCCCGCAGGCGGCGGCCCGCAGCACGCTCGGCTCCGGACGGCAGACGACCACGAAGGCGAGCGTGAGCGCCCCGCCGAGCAGCGCCGTCCACCGCAGTGAGATCCCCAGCCGCGCGGCGAGCCCGCGCCGTTCGGCCCTGATGGCCAGCCCGGCCGGCCCGATGAGCAGAGCGAGCACAATCGTCAGATTGCTTCCGGAGACCGCCATCAGATGCAGCAGATCGGTCGCCGCGAAGGCGTCGTGCAGCTCGGGCGGGACACGTGAGGTGTCACCGACGACCAGTCCGGGCAGCAGGGCACGGGCATCGGGCGGCAGCCCGTCGGCCGCCTCACGCAGCCCGGCACGCAGCTCTCCGGCCGTGCGCTGTACGCGGGTCGGCGCTCCGGTGACCGGCGGCGGGCCCGTCCCTTCCACCCGTAACACCGCGGCGTAGCGGTCGTCCTCGCGCAGGGGAGGCGCGAGCTTCCCGGTCAGCCGCAGTCGTGTGGAGGGCAGCAGCCGCTGCCACCGGCCGGAGTGTTCACCGGGCGCGACGATCACCAGCACGGGCGTCCGGCCGGTGGTGGTCCCGCCCCTGGGCGTCGTCACCCGGACGAGGTCGGCGTCCAGGACGAACCCACCGCGCGCGATGTGATCGCCGCGGACCCTGGGACGCGTGGGCCGAGGGTCGGAGGTGGCCGTCAACTCCGCGGTGACACGGGCGTATCGCTCCGCCAGCCCCGGTACGGGCCCCCGCCGCACATCGGCGCCGTGCAGCCCGGCGGACGCCGCCCCGGCGGCGGCGCACAGCAGCAGCCCCGCGACGGCCACCCCATTGAGCCGCCGCCCGCGCCGCGACCCCCGCCATCGTCCGCGCCGCGGCCCCAACCGTCGCCCCAACCGTCGTCCGGGCCGTCGTCCGGGCTGCCGCTCCGGCGCGCCACCGGACCACACCAGCAGCAGAGCGGCGCCCGCCAGACAGACGAGCACACCAACAGCCGTCCACCGCCCCGGCATTCCCAGCGCCAGGGCCGCCGCACCCCACGTCGCGAGAGCGAGCGGAACCAGCCGGAGATCGGCCGGCACCTCCTGACGGGGGTTGGCCGACCCCAGGCGGTGCCCGGCCGTCGCGTGCACCACCGCGCGCGTCATGGCCGTACAAGGGACTGGAGGTCCGCGAACCTGCGCTCCCCGATGCCGTTGACCTCGCGCAGTTCATCGACGGACCGGAAACCACCGTGCTTGCCGCGGTAGTCGATGATGTGCTGGGCGAGCGCAGGACCCACCCCGGGGAGCGTGTCGAGCTGTTCCGGCGTGGCGGCGTTGAGACTCACCGGCCCCGCGACGGCGCCGGCCCCACCGCCGGCGGCCGCGCCCGCGCCGACGCCCGACGCCGGTGGAGCGGGGCCGCCCACCAGGACCTGTTCGCCGTCCATCAGCACCCGCGCCCGGTTGAGCCCGGTCAGGTCCGCACCGGGCTTCGCTCCCCCGGCGGCGCGCAGCGCGTCGGCGACCCGTGACCCGGCCGCCAGCCGCAGGACTCCGGGCCGCCGCACCTTCCCGCTCACATCGACGACGACACGGGCGGAGGGCGACGGCGAGGACACGGGCGCGGGCGCGGGCAAGGTCTCCGGCGGCACCTCGGGGATGACGGCCGCCACGCCGGCGTTCTCCGGAGCCCGGACGGTCCCCGGCCGACCGCTCCAGAAGTGGTGTCCCGCCAGGATCACGCCCACCACCAGGACCACCGCGAGCGCCGCGAGCGTCCGGGGCTCCAGCCCGCATCTGAGCTGCACCCACAGGGGCAGCCGCTCACGGAGAGCGGACCCCGCCCCCGCCCACGCGCGCAGGCGCCCCGCCCGAGCCGTGTCCGGCGGCACGGCCACGGCCGCGTCCGCCACGCGCGGCGCGGCGCCGCTCCCATCCGTCCCCGACGCCACATCGCCAAAAAGCGCTTCGGCACGACGGCGCACATCCGTCCGGACGGTGGGCGGGCCGGTGACCGAAGGCGGCGCGTCGACCGGAGGCCGGGCACCGATCGACGGCGGGTCGGTGACAAGCGGTGCGCTGATCGGCGGCTGGTCGGTGATCGGAGGCGGATCGGTGAGCCGAGGCAGAGTCGTACCGTCCGCGTCGCCAACGCGCGACAGCGCCGTACGCGGGCGGGGGCGCGGGCCTGTGCGCGGGCGGGTTGGCGGGCGGCCCGGACGGCCATGACGCCCATGCCGGGCCCGGCCGTCGGAGCCCGGGGCACGGCCAGGACCACTGGTGACAGAGATTACGGAGCGTGTTCGGAGAGCCATGCCACAAGACGGTAGGCACATCCGCCCGACCTCGCTGAGCAGGCCGAATTCCCGTGGACAACAAGCGAGTTGTGGATAACTCGGTCACTCTTACGAGTGGTCCGCCCCCGCTCCGACCATCGCCGCCCCGCCCCGCCACGGGCCAGCCCCAGCGGGTCAGCGCGGTCAGCGCGGTCAGCGCGGTGAGATCACGGCCCCCAGCAGCCCCGGCCCCGTATGCGCCCCGATCACCGCGCCCACCTCGCTGACATGCAGATCCACCAGCCCCGGCACCCGCTCACGCAGACGCTCGGCCAGCGTCACGGCCCGTTCGGGCGCGGCCAGATGGTGCACGGCGATGTCCACCTCGCTCGTACCCGCCCGTTCGGTGACGATCTCCTCCAGCCGCGCGATCGCCTTCGACGCCGTACGCACCTTCTCCAGCATCTCGATACGCCCGCCGTCCAGCTGGAGCAGGGGCTTCACCGCGAGCGCGGAGCCCAGCAGCGCCTGTGCGGCGCCGATACGGCCGCCCCGGCGCAGATAGTCCAGCGTGTCGACATAGAAGTAGGCGGAGGTGCCGGCGGCCCGCTTCTCGGCGGCGGCCACCGCCTCGTCGAGCGTGCCGCCCCCCTCCGCCGTCTCGGCCGCCGCCAGGGCGCAGAACCCGAGCGCCATCGCCACCATCCCGGTGTCCACCACCCGTACCGGCACGGCCGCGTCCTTCGCCGCGAGCACGGCGGCGTCGTACGTCCCCGAGAACTCGGCCGACAGATGCAGGGAGACGATCCCGGTCGCACCGGCCTCGGCCGCCTTCCGGTACGCGGCGGCGAAGACGTCCGGACTCGGCCGTGACGTGGTCACGGAGCGTCGCTTCTGCAGCGCAAGGGCGAGCGAACGGGCCGAGATCTCCGTGCCCTCCTCCAGCGCACGGTCACCGAGCACGACGGTCAGCGGCACCGCGGTGATGCCGTGCCGCTCCATCGTCTGCGGCGGCAGGTAGGCCGTGGAATCGGTGACGATCGCGACATGGCGGGACATGAGCGGGAGGTTACCCGTCGTGGCCCCCGGTCGGCAGCCCGCCCCCGCGTCAGTGATCGTTTCCGCCCTCGCACCCGCCGCGATCCCTCGCCGGATCGCGGTCCCGAACCGTCACGTCGTGGCCCAGGAAGGACCGTCGAGACCGTGGCCCACGAAGGACCGTCAAGTCGTCGTCCCGAACCGTCAAGTCGTCGTCCCGAACCATCAGGTCGTCATCCCGAACGGCCAGGTCGTCGTCCCGAACCATCAGGTCGGCGTCCCGAACCATCAGCTCGTCGTCCCGAACCATCAGGTCGTGGTCTCGGGCCTGGTCTTCCCCGGCGCCTTCTGCCAGGGGTACGTCTGCCGCCGGCGCGGATCCGGCGGCTCGATCGCCTCGGGCCTGCCCTCGTCGCCGCCCGCGGGCCCCGCGCGCTCCGCCCCGGCGGCCCCGGCCCCGGAACCCTCAGGCTCAGGCCACACGGCCGGCTCCCGCTCCGGCTGTCCCTCCGCCGACGACCAGTGGCGCAGCGCCCCGGCCTCCATGTCGATCTGCGCGCTCAGCGACGACAGATCGTCCTCCGCGAACTTCTGTGCCCGGTCCCGCGCCGCCCAGCGCAGCGAGTCCGCCGCGTGCGTGATCCGTTCCGTACGCTCACGCACATCCTGGAGCCGCTCCACGACCCTCGCCCGGTCCGGGTCCCGCTCCAGCTGCCGCAGCTCGTCGTCCAGCTCATGGCCGTGGGCGCTCAGCCGCCGGAAGAGGTCCACCGACTCCGCCAGCGAGGCGTCCTCCACCGCACCGGCCTGGAGGGCGTCCTGCGTGGCCCGCATCGAGGTCCGCAGCCTGAGCCGCAGCTGCGCCAGCTCGCCCGCCGTGCCCGTCTGCCCGATGCTCCTGGCACGCAGCGTGGTGTCCTCGACGGTCCGGCGGGCCTGCGAGATCGTACGGTCCACGCCCCGCTTGGCCGCGCGCACCGCCTTCACGCTCACCACCACCCCCAGCGCGACGAACGCGACGAACAGCAGCGCCACGATGAGGATCACGATGTCCATGGGCGCACCTTCGCATTCGACCGTGTTCGGGGCGGCTTCCCGCTCGCCGCTTCTTCCACGGTAAACGGAACAGGCAGGCCGAGGGTTCCTCAGGAACCCCCAACCTGCCCGTAGGGGAAAGCCCTGTGCCCCACCACGCGAGTACTACGCGCAGCGGTACCACACGGCGCGGTACTACGCGGGAACGATGTTCACCAGCTTCGGCGCCCGCACGATCACCTTCCGGATGCCCCCGCCGCCCAGCGCCGCGACCACCGCCGCGTCACCCAGTGCCAGCGCCTCCAGCTCCTCGTCCGAGATCGACGGGGAGACCTCCAGCCGCGCCCTGACCTTGCCCTTGATCTGCACCACACAGGTCACGGCCTCGTCGACCAGATACGCCGGGTCCGCGACCGGGAAGTCCTGGTGCACGACCGAGCCGGAGTGGCCCAGCCGGCGCCACAGCTCCTCGGCGATATGCGGGGCCAGCGGCGCGATCAGCAGCACCAGCCGCTCGGCGACCGACCGCGGGACGGGGCCGCCCGTCTTCGTCAGCTGGTTGTTCAGCTCGGTCACCTTCGCGATGGCCGTGTTGAACCGCAGCCCCGCCATGTCCTGCGAGACCCCGTCGATCGCCTTGTGCAGCGCGCGCAGCGTGTCCACGTCGATGTCGGCGTCCGCGGTGTCCACGACGGTGACCTCGCCGGTCGCCTCGTCCACCACGTTGCGCCACAGCCGCTGCAGCAGCCGGTACTGGCCGACGACGGCGCGGGTGTCCCACGGCCGCGAGACGTCCAGCGGCCCCATGGCCATCTCGTACAGCCGCAGCGTGTCCGCGCCGTACTCGGCGCAGATCTCGTCCGGAGTGACCGCGTTCTTCAGGGACTTGCCCATCTTGCCCAGCACGCGGCTGACCTTCGCGCCCTGGTACCAGTACGCGCCGTCCCGCTCCTCGACCTCGACGGCCGGCACGGCGATGCCGCGGCTGTCCCGGTAGACGAACGCCTGGATCATGCCCTGGTTGTACAGCTTGTGGAACGGCTCGGCCGAGGAGATGTGCCCCAGGTCGAACAGCACCTTGGACCAGAAGCGCGCGTACAGCAGGTGCAGTACGGCGTGCTCGGCGCCGCCCACGTACAGGTCCACACCGCCGTGCGGCCGGCCCTCGCGGGGGCCCATCCAGTACTGCTCGATGGCCGGGTCGACCAGCTTCTCGCTGTTGTGCGGGTCCAGGTAGCGCAGCTCGTACCAGCACGAACCGGCCCAGTTCGGCATGGTGTTGGTCTCCCGGCGGTAGCGCTTGACGCCCTCGCCCTCGCCCAGGTCCAGCTCGACATCGACCCAGTCCGCGTTCCGTGACAGGGGCGTCTCCGGCTGCGTGTTCGCGTCGTCCGGGTCAAACGTGCGTGGCGAGTAGTCGTCGACCTCCGGCAGCTCCAGCGGCAGCATCGACTCGGGCAGCGCGTGCGCCGTACCGTCCTCGTCGTAGACGATCGGGAAGGGCTCGCCCCAGTACCGCTGACGGCTGAACAGCCAGTCGCGCAGCCGGAAGTTGACCGTCCCCTCACCGATACCGCGCGCGGCCAGCCACTCCGTGATCCGCGCCTTGGCCTCGGTGACACCCAGACCGTCCAGCGAGATGTCCTCGCCGGCCGAGTTGACGAGACGCGCGTCGTACGAGGCGAACGCGTCGTCCCACTCCGCGGGGTCGGTGGAGCGGCCGTCCGAGGGCTCGACCACACAGCGCATCGGCAGCTCGAAGGCGCGCGCGAACGCGAAGTCACGACTGTCGTGCGCCGGTACGGCCATGATCGCGCCCGTGCCGTACCCCATCAGCACATAGTCGGCGATGAAGACGGGTACGCGGTCGCCGCTGACCGGGTTGGTGGCGTACGCGCCGGTGAAGACACCGGTCTTGTCCTTCGCCTCGGCCTGCCGCTCGACGTCGGACTTCGACGCGGCCTGCTTGCGGTACGCGTCGACGGCCTCGACGGGGGTCGCGTGGCCGCCCGTCCACACGTCGTGCGTGCCCTCGGGCCAGGCGGCCGGGACGATCTTCTCGACGAGGTCGTGCTCCGGCGCCAGCACCATGTACGTGGCGCCGAACAGCGTGTCCTGACGCGTGGTGAAGACGGTGATGGCGTCCGTGTGACCGTCGTCGCCGACCTGGACCGGGAAGTCGACGCGGGCGCCCTCGCTGCGCCCGATCCAGTTGCGCTGCTGCAGCTTGATGGCCTCGGGCCAGTCCAGCGCGTCCAGATCGCCCAGCAGCCGGTCCGCGTAGGCGGTGATCCGCATGTTCCACTGGCGCAGCTTCGCCTTGAACACGGGGAAGTTGCCGCGCTCGGAGCGGCCGTCCGCGGTGACTTCCTCGTTGGCCAGGACGGTGCCCAGGCCGGGAGCCCAGTTGACGGGCGCGTCGGAGGCGTACGCCAGCCGGTACTCACCCAGGACGTCGGCGCGCTCGGCGGCGTTCAGCGCACTCCAGGGGCGCCCGTCGGGCGTCGGGCGCTCCCCGCTCTCGAACTGCGCCACCAGTGTCTCGATCGGACGCGCCTTGTCGGCGTCCTTGTCGTACCAGGAGTTGAAGATCTGTACGAAGATCCACTGGGTCCACTTGTAGTAGTCCGGGTCGATCGTCGCGACGGACCGGCGCTTGTCGTGGCCCAGCCCCAGCCGGCGCAGCTGGACCTTCATGTTGTCCATGGCGGCCTCGGTCGACACCCGGGGGTGGGTGCCGGTGGCGACCGCGTGCTGCTCGGCCGGCAGGCCGAAGGCGTCGAAGCCCAGCGTGTGCAGCACGTTGTGCCCGGTCATGCGCTGGTGGCGGGCGAACACGTCGGTGGCGATATAGCCCAGCGGATGCCCCACGTGCAGACCCGTGCCCGACGGGTACGGGAACATGTCCATGACGAACTTCTTGGGCTTCGCGACCAGCTCCGGGTCACCGGCCAGATCGCCCGTGGGGTTCGGCGCCTCGTACGTGCCCTCGGCGTCCCAGAAGTCCTGCCAGCGTGCCTCGATGTCGGCGGCCAGGGCAGCCGTGTAGCGGTGCGGCGCCACCGGCTCGGCAGCAGCGGAATTCGTCTCGCTCATGATTCTCTGAAGCTCCATCGATCGTCTCTGCCAGCGGATTCGGCCGTGCCATTCGACGAATGGCGGCGCCGGACGGTGAACGAAAAAGGCCCCTCACACAGGAGGGGACGCCGCGCCGATTCCGACCGGATCTCTGTCATCCGTCTCCGTCGGGACTGATCAGCGCGGCCCGCTAAGCAGAAGGCGTACGGCACGCATAGCGCCAGGGTACCGCAGCGTCCGGAGGGCCCGCACCGGCGTATCACGCGGCGCCGCTCCGTCCGGATCACGCCCTCCGTCACGTCCAGCAGCAGGCACGGGGCCCCCTCGGTCACACCCGAGGCCACCCCCCTCGGTCACACCCGAGGCCACCCCCTCGGTCACCCCTGAGCCACGTCTCCGGTCACGCCCTCGGTCACACCCGAGAGCCGCCCGGAAGGGGAGAGTCCGGGGAGACGGCGGGGAGGAGGCCGGGAGGATCCGGGGAGAGTGGGCGCAGAAACGAGTGAGAGCGCGCGAAAAGGTTGACAGAAGGGCTTGACACGGAAGCGGCATTGGGCGTGTCGGAGGTCCTCGGGGGAGCGCCGGGGCAGGCACCGCACCCGCCTTACTCCGCGTATCAGCCCCTATCCGGGCAACCGCGGAGTCGGATAACTCACCTTGCCCCGGCTAAACCCGCAAACCGGGTACTGCCCGGTATGGGGCCACCTAGCATGCGGCAACGGGACCGCTTTCCCGAGCCATTCGGAGTTGCCCCCCATGAACCCTCAACGCAAAACCAGTTCGTCGCTCAGCCTGGATCCCGCCAAGAGCCGGCAGATACAGGGCGGAGTATCCGTCGCCGCGCTGGTGCTGGTACCACTGCTCGCCGTCGCGGGAGGCGACGATTTCCGCGCCTTCCTCGATTTCGGCGCGGGCGTGCTGTCGCTGCTGTCCCTGTCCGGGGCCGTCGTCTGGGGCCTGATAGCCACCGACCGGCTGCTGCTGTCCCCCCGGCACCGGCTGCTGGCTCAGGGCATCCACCGGGCGACGGCGGTGGCCTCGCTCGGCTTTCTGCTGCTGCACGTCACCGTCAAGGTCACGCTCGGCCATGTGGCGCTGATCGGCGCCCTGGTGCCGTTCGGCCTCGGCATCGACGGCGCCAACGGCCTCATCGGCTTCGGTTCGCTCGCCGGACTGCTGATGATCGTCGCCGCCACGACCGGTGCGATGCGCAGCGCCTTCGCCCTCCCCGGCCGGTTCGCGGGGCGCTGGCGGGCGGTGCACATGCTGGCCTACCCGGCCTGGTGCTTCGCTCTCGTGCACGGCCTCTTCGCGGGCCGTCCCGCGGCCACGTACGTCACCACGCTGTACTGCCTCACCCTGGCCGGGGTGGCCGCCGCCGTGTCCGTACGGCTGTTCCCCCGCCCGCTCAAGGCCCGGATCGCCGACAAGATAGTGACGATGACCGGCGCGAACGGCGCGAACGGGACGACCGGCGCGGCCGGAGCCGCCCGTGAGACGGCGGAGACCGAGCCGTCCCGGCGCGACCTCGCCTCGGACCCGCTCCCGGGCGCCATCGGCGTTCCGCCGCAGCCACGGTACGCGGGGCGCCTCCAGCGCGAGCCCGCCATGCCCGGCCCGCCGCTGGGATCGCCGCTCGACCCGCCCCGTTCGCCGCCGCGTCTCGCCGCCCCCTCCCCTCCGCTGTACGAGGCGCCCCGGCCGTCCGCCGATCCCTCCCCGGGTGTCGACCCGCTGGCCGACACCTTCATCGCCCCCCGCGCCGACCCGTACCGGGGCCTCGGCGCCGACCCGCTGTCGGACACCGGTACGGGCCTCTCGGCCGGCTACCGCGCGGTCTCGCTCGGGACCGAGGCCACCACCCGGATGCCGACGCCGCCCCCGCCCCCTGGGCCGCCCCCCGGCGGGATACCGCTCGCCGAGCGCATACCGATGACCGAGGAGATCCCGGTCGTCCCCGAAGAGCCCGCGGGCAGGCAGGGCGGCTGGCCCGCCCCGTCACCGCCCCGGCCCGGTCAGGCCTCCGCCCCGCCCGCGTCGACGCCCTACGACTCCGGCGCGATCCCCACGTACGAGAGCGGCGCGTACGGAAGCGGCGCGGACCCCTCGCCGCGGTACGCCCCTGATACGCCGCCCCCGTACGACGCGGGCCCCGCCTCGGCCTACGGCCCGACCGGAGCCTCCTCCTACGGCACCGGCGCCTACGACACCGGATCCGTCCCCGCGTACGGCACGGCCGCCACTCCCCCGTACGACACGGGCTCCACGCCCGCCTACGAGAACAGGTCCTACGAGGGCGGGGCGTACGAGGCCGGGGCGTACGAGGGCGGGGCGTACGAGGGGCAGGCGCCGGCCTCTTCCAGCCCGGCCTCTTCCAGCCCGGACTTTCCCGGCCCGGCGTCCCCACGGCAGGCCACGCCGCCGCAGGCCGCGCCCGGTCCCGCCGATCCCCCGCCCGGCCCCCTCTATCCGCCCCCGGCCGGGGAACCCTGGCACGCACCCGCAGGAGACCGACCGTGAACACCCCGCTCCCCGACGTCCCCGAAGTCCGCGTCGTCGGCCTCCCCCAGCTGACCCAGGGCTTCGACCTGGTCGAGCGCCTCGATCTGCCCATGCATCTCAAGGTGCACGGCCCGCTGGAACCGATGACCGGCGAGCGTCTCGCGCAGCTCGCCGAGAACATCTCCCTGACCGGCCGCGGCGGCGCCGGCTTCCCCTTCGGCAAGAAGCTGCGGGCGGTCGCCAAGGCCGCGATCCGCCGCGGCGTACGGCCGGTCGTCGTGATCAACGGCAGCGAGGGCGAGCCCCCCTGCCGCAAGGACACCGTCCTCATCAACCGCGCCCCGCACCTCATACTCGACGGCGCGCTGCTGGCAGCCGAGGCGCTCGGCGCCCGCACCCTGGTCGTCGCCGTCACCCGCAACTCCACCGAGGTCTCGATCCGCGCGGCCCTCGCCGAACGCGGACTGTCCGACCGGCGCGGCCAGGCGCTGCGCGCGCGGGTGATCCGTACCCCCGAGCGCATGGTCTCGGGCGAGGCGTCGTCCGTGATCCGCGCCATCGGCGGCGGGCCCGCCCTGCCGCCCGGCCGCCGCGAGCGCGCCGCCGAGTCCGGGGTGGCCGGTCTGCCGACGCTGCTGTCCAACGCCGAGACCTTCGCCCAGCTGGCCGTCGCCGCGCGGATCGGCGCCCGCCGGTACGGCCACACCGGGCTCGACAGCGAGCCCGGCACGGTCCTGCTCACCATCTCCGGCGCGGTCGCCCGTCCCATGGTGGTCGAGGCGCCGTCCGGGGTGCCGCTGCGGTACATCCTCCAGATGGCCGGCGCCCCGCCGATGCCCCAGGGCGTGCTGACCGGCGGCTACCACGGCAACTGGATCGACGCGATGGCCGCCCACGAGGCCGTCATCTCAAAGGAGTCCTTCGCCTCCTTCGGCGGCGCGCTGGGCGCGGGCGCGATCCTGCCGATCGGCCCCGAGACCTGTCCGCTGGGCGAGGCGCTCCGGGTCGCCAACTGGCTCGCGGCCGAGACGGCGGGGCAGTGCGGCCCCTGCAAGCTCGGACTGCCCGCGGCGGCGGGCGGCCTCTCCGATGTCATCAACGGCGGCGGCCAGGCCGCGCTGGAGGCGCTGCGCGCGGTGACCCAGGCGGTCAAGGGCCGGGGGGCATGCAAGCACCCCGACGGCTCCGCTCGGTTCTTCGCCTCCACCCTGTCGGCGTTCACCGACGACCTCGCCGCGCATGTGCTGGACGGGGGCTGCGGGCGCGAGACGACGGGCGTGCTGCCGCTGCCGGGACCCGGCTACCAGGAGGCGGAGGAGTCCATTCCGAGCGGCGAGAAGCTCGCCGTGGACTGGACGCTGTGCCAGGGCCACGGTCTGTGTGCGGACATCGTCCCTGAGCTGATCCGGATGGGGCCCGACGGCTATCCGGCGCTCGCGGACGCGTCGGTTCCGATGCATCTGCGCGGGCGTGCGCAGCGCGCGGTGCGCCGGTGCCCCGCGCTCGCGCTCCGTATCGAGCAGCCCGCGCCGGTACGCCCCGAACGGTCCCCGCGCGCCGCGCTGCCGCCCAGCGGTGGCCGCAAGGCCCTGGGCCCCGGGCGCGGTTGAGACATACGGGCCGGCGGGCGTCCACGACGGGTGCCCGCCGGCCCGCGGGCACCCACGCCGCAAGACACACGAGAAGCGGGCCACCCGATCCGGGTGGCCCGCTTCTCGTACTGAGGATGTGGAGCTAAGGAGAATTGAACTCCTGACCTCCTGCATGCCATGCAGGCGCTCTACCAACTGAGCTATAGCCCCTTGCGATGCGCCGCTCTCCGGGCTTTCCCCTCGGCGGCGTCGCCAACATTACACGGTCCCTCGGGCTCACCACCAAATCGTTTCCGGTCTGAACGGATAAGACCGATACGCCCGGTACTGTCGGCGCTCGTGACTGTCGCCACGCTCCCGCGGAACACTTCCCGAAACCCCGCCGACCGGCGCTCCCTCCTGCTCGCCGCCTCGGTCTGTCTGCTGTCCTTCGCCACGTTCTGGGCGGCGCAGCGCGCGGCCGGGGTTTCCATGATCGACCTGATGGTCTATCGCGCCGAGGGCCGGACGGTGCTGGACGGCCGGGATCTGTACGCGATGCGCGCGACCTCCGCGCAACTCCCGGCGACCTACCCGCCGTTCGCCGCACTGCTGTTCACCCCGCTCACGCTGCCGGGCATTCCCGGGCTGCGTACGCTCGCCACCGCCGGGAATCTGCTGCTCCTGGTCGTGTTCGCGCGGCTCTCCCTGCGGCTGACGCTTCCCCCCGGCCGGCTTCCCCGGCCGGGGGTCACCGCGCTCTGGGTGGCCGCGGCCGCCGTCTGGTGCGAGCCGGTCTGGACGACGCTGCGCTACGGGCAGATCAATCTGCTGCTCGCGGTGGCGGTGATGTGGGACCTGACCCGCCGCGACGGACACCGCTGGGCGGGCGTGGGCACCGGCCTGGCCGCCGCGGTCAAGCTCACCCCCGCGCTCTTCGCCGTCCTGTTCCTGGTCGTCGGGCTGGTACGGGCCGGGAAGGGGGGCCGGAACCCGTGGCTGCGCCGGGCCTCGACGGCCGCGCTGGCCTTCTGCGCGGCCACGCTGGCCGCCACCGCCGTTCTCCCCCGCGACTCGCTCCGCTTCTGGTCCGTGACCGTCTTCGAGACGCATCGGGCGGGCAGCGCGGAGAACACCGCCAACCAGTCGCTGCGCGGGGTCCTCGCCCGGCTGCTGCACACCGGCGAGCCGGCGCCATGGTGGACCGCCACGGCCGCGGCGGTGGCGGCGCTCGGCCTCGCGGTGGCGGTCGCCGCGGCGCTGCGCGGGGAACGCGCCGCCGCCATGGCCGTCTGCGCGGCGACGGCGCTGCTGGTCAGCCCGGTCTCGTGGTCGCACCACTGGGTGTGGTGCGTACCGATCGCGCTGTTCCTCGGGACGCGCGCCGGGGCCCGGTGGGCGCTCGCCGCGGCGCTGGTCTTCTGCTCGTACGCCCTGTGGTGGGTCCCGCACGGCACCGGCCGCCCCGAACTGTCCCAGGGCGCCGCCGAGATGGCGCTGTCCGCCCTCTATCCGCTGACGGCCGCCGCCCTGATCGGGTACGTGGCCGTGTCCCTGGTCAGGCCGTGGCGAACGAGTAGAACCGTTTGAGCGTGCAGTGCTCGTCGAGGAGCCGGCCGTAGATCGGCTCGCCCTCCAGCTCCCGGTACGTCTCGATGGGGTCGCCCTTTATGATCAGCGCCCGCGCGCACTCCTCGCACCAGTACTGGTACTCGGGGTTGAGCGGATCCATGTCCCGGACGATCGGCGTACCACTGCCGCACCAGTCGCATTTACGCCTGTGTGCACCCATCACTCAGCTCCAGCTGTGGCCGCAGGCCGTGCACACGTAGGAAATTCCGCCATTGTCACCAAGTACTTGAGCCACATGGGACGAGCCGCACGAAGGGCAGCTGAGGCCGGTACGCGCCTCCGCCGCGGCGAGCAGCTCATCGGGTTCCTCGACGCTGCTGGCGGACATGTGCGCGCTTCCTCCCCATGCGGTCCGTCGCCCCCCTCCGGCGGTCCGATTCTGCCACGCCGAGGACCGGTGAGCAGCCTGAAAAGGCCTGCCTGTTAGGGCTTATACCCGGCGCGGGGCCGCCGATGGGCGAGCCCGGGGGCGAGGAAGGGGGCGTGCCCGGGGACGAACGTCCCGAAACCAGAAATCCCGCCCCTTGCCAGGGACGGGATCCGGAGAATGAAACCGATTGTGGAGCTAAGGAGAATTGAACTCCTGACCTCCTGCATGCCATGCAGGCGCTCTACCAACTGAGCTATAGCCCCGCGTGTTCTCCGCGCTCAGCGCCGCGAACAAGAAGAACTTTAGCCTGCGACCAGCCGGAAAGTGAAATCCGGCCCCGTCGCCGCCGAGGGCCGTTCAGTCGTCGTCACCGAGGACGGGTTCCGGGAGGGTTCCCGCGTTGTGTTCCAGGAGCCGCCAGCCGCGCGCGCCCTCGCCGAGGACCGACCAGCAGCAGTTGGAGAGCCCGCCGAGCCCTTCCCAGTGGTGGGATTCCAGGCCCAGCAGATGGCCGATCGTGGTGCGGATCGTGCCGCCGTGGCTGACCACGACGAGCGTGCCGTCGTCGGGCAGCTTGTCGGCGTGGTGGAGCACCACCGGAGCGGCGCGCTCCGCCACCTCTGTCTCCAGCTCACCGCCGCCGCGCCGCACCGGCTCGCCGCGCTTCCAGGACGCGTACTGCTCGCCGAACCGCCCGACGATCTCCTCATGGGTCAGGCCCTGCCAGGCGCCCGCGAAGGTCTCACGGAGCCCGGCGTCGTACGCGATGTCGTGCCCGGTGATCGCGGCCAGCTCACGGGCCGTGGCCGCGGCCCGCCGGAGATCGGACGCGACGATCGCGTCCGGCTTCAGGGAGGCCAGCAGCCGGGCGGCCCGGTGCGCCTGGGCGACACCGGCGTCGGTCAGCTCGATGTCCGTGGTGCCCTGGAAGCGCCGCTCCAGATTCCACGCCGTCTGGCCGTGCCGCCACAGGATGATGCGGCGGCCCCTGCCGCCCTTGCCGCCGTTCAGCTCAGCTCACCGTCCGTGTCACCGGAGGCCCCGGCGCGCTCGCCGCCGTCGCCCATCGACTCGGCGTGCTCCGCCGCCTTGCCCCGGGTCTTGACGGCGTCCTCGGGAAGCGGCAGCTCGGGGCAGTCCTTCCACAGCCGCTCCAGGGCGTAGAAGACCCGCTCCTCGCTGTGCTGCACATGCACGACGATGTCGACGTAGTCGAGGAGGATCCAGCGCGCGTCGCGGTCGCCCTCACGGCGCACCGGCTTGGCGCCCAGCTCCTTCTGGAGCCTCTCCTCGATCTCGTCGACGATCGACTTGACCTGGCGGTCGTTGGGCGCCGAGGCGAGCAGGAAGGCATCGGTGATCGACAGCACATCGCTGACGTCGTACGCGATGATGTCGTGCGCGAGCCGGTCGGCGGCCGCCTGGGCGGCGGCGTTGACGAGCTCGATGGAACGGTCAGTAGCGGTCACAAGCAGGCTTCCGTCGGTGGTCATGGAGATAGCAAGGATCTCACGGACCACCGACAGCCGGTGCGGCGCGGGAGCGGGGGGGGGGGGGGGGGGCCCCCCCCCCCCCCCCCCCCCCCCCCCCCCCCCCCCCCCCCTTTCCTTCCTCCTCAGGGCAAAAATCACATCCCCC
>NZ_JBVKAK010000001.1:699824-746971 GCF_055639435.1 Streptomyces sp. NPDC039430
GGAGGGAGGGGGAAAAGGGGTTTTTCTGTGGGTGTGCGGGGAGGAAGAGAGGCCCCCAAGACCCACGAAAGGGGGGGGGGGGGGGGGGGGGGGGCCCCCCCCCCCCCCCCCCCCCCCAGGCCCCGTCCCCGGCCGGACTCAGTCGACCTTGTAGTCCTGGCCGAGGACGACGGTCACGTCCGCGTTCGGGGCGGCCTTGCCCTTCTTCACCGCGCCGGCCGGCAGTCCGAGTGTCTTGGCGACCTCTTCCGCCTCCGCCTTCCTGGCCTCGTCGCCGTAGGTGACCTGCGAGGATGTCACCGCGTCCGCCGTACCGGCGTCCACGAAGGCGTAGCCGCCGTTGACCAGCGAGATCCGGGAGGACTCCGCCGCGTCCTGGTCGCCGGAGGCGTTCTTCACTCCGACGCGTACCGCGGAACCCTGCTCCGGAGCGCTGACCGAACCGCCGAGGATGTCCTTCACCACACTCTCCGCCGCCTGATCGCTGAGCAGGCCGTTCTGCTGGGTGGACAGCAGCACGGTCTTGTAGTCGCCGACCTTGGCGTGCTCGGCCAGCTTGGCGAGGGAGGCGCCCAGGTCCTTCTCGGGCAGTGAGGGATCGAGGATCTGCGCCAGGGTCTCGACGGTGACGGTGGCGGCCTGCGGGTCGTCCGACATCTTCCGCAGTACGCCCTGGAGGACCTGGCCGAACCGCTGGAGCTGCTTGGCCTCCAACTCGCCGGGCGCGCTGTACGTGGCGTAGGCGACGGCCATCTTCCCGTTGAGCGTCTGGTTCTCGCCCTTCTTGACCAGCGGGTCGTCGCCCGTCTTCGCCCCGGGCACCTCGACATCGGTGGTCAGGTCGATCGTGCCGACGAGTTCGACGAGGTTCTCCAGATACGGGGTGTCGAGCCGCCAGGTACCGGTGATCTTGGTGCCGAGGAGCGTGCCGATGGCCTCGCGCGTTCCGTCCGAGCCATCGTCGTCGACGGACTTGCCGAGCGTGGTGGAGACGCCGTCGTCATCGGCGACGGAGAGGGTGTTGGGCAGCAGGACGGTGGTGCCCCGGCCGGTCGTGGCGTTGTTGACCAGCAGCGCCGTGGAGGTGCCCTTCTCCTTGGTGTTGTGCAGATGCACCACGATCACATCGCGCTTCTGCGGCCCCGTGGCGGTGGTCTTCTTCTCGTCCGTGCCACCGAGTCCCGGCAGCTTGCCCGCGTACCAGAGATAGCCGACGCCGCCGGTGACCGCGAGGACGAGAACGACGACGAGCGCCACGATCCGGCTGCGGCCGCGCCGTTTTGCCTCCTCGCGCCGCTCGGAGCGGCTCTCGGTGAACTTCAGCCAGTCGATGACGTCTTCGGAGTCCTCGTCCGGCTCCTCTATGAACGAGAACTGCTCGGTCCGGTAGTCGCGGTCCTGCCCGTCGGGGCGCCGCTGCTCCGGTACGGGCGCGGACGCGGGCGCCGGGGCGGGCGCGGACGCGGCGGGCTGCTCGGGCGCCCGGTCCTCGGTCTGCCCCTGCTGCTGCGGGATGTTCCACTGCTGGGTGGTGTCGACGCCGACGGGCTGCTGCTGCCCGGTGTCGTAGCCGTAGCCGTCGTACCCGTACCCCTGCTGCTGTGAGGGCTGTTGCTGCTGCGGGGACGGCTGGGCGTACGGGTCGTACTGCTGCTGGGGCTGCGCGGTCTGCTGGGGCCGGCCCTGGGACTGGGGCTGGGGCTGGGGCTGGGCGCACGGGTCGTATCCGTACGCCTGCTGCTGCGGCGGCTGGTACTGCGACGGCTGCCCGTAGGCGTCGTACTGCTGCTGCGGCTGGGGCTGTTGGTACACCGGCTGCCCGTACTCGTCGTACCCGACGATCCTGGGCCGCGTGTCATACGGGTCGTACGGATCGTACGGCTGCTGCTGGTCGTTCACCGGTGCCCCTCTCCGTGGCTCATGCGCCGCGGTACAACTGCCGTTTGTCGATGTAGCGCACCACACCGTCCGGCACCAGGTACCAGACCGGATCGCCCTTGGCGACCCTCCCCCGGCAGTCGGTCGACGAGATCGCCAGCGCGGGCACCTCCACCAGGGAGACCCCGCCCTTGGGCAGTCCGTCGTCCGTCAGATCATGGCCCGGCCGGGTCACTCCGATGAAGTGGGCGAGCGAGAACAGCTCTTCGTGGTCCCGCCAGCTCAGGATCTGGGAGAGCGCGTCGGCTCCGGTGATGAAGAAGAGGTCCGCGTCGCCGTGGACGGCCCGCAGATCCCGCAGCGTGTCGATCGTATAGGTCGGGCCGCCGCGGTCGATGTCACTGCGGCTGACCGAGAACTGCGGATTGGACGCGGTGGCGATGACCGTCATCAGATAGCGGTCCTCGGCCGGGGAGACCGCGCGCTGGCTCTTCTGCCACGGCTGGCCCGTCGGCACGAACACCACCTCGTCGAGGTGGAACAGGGCGGCCACTTCACTGGCCGCCACCAGGTGTCCATGGTGGATCGGGTCGAATGTCCCGCCCATCACGCCGAGTCGGCGCTTGCCACGACCGGATCCGGGTTCACGACCACCGGCCGCCTGCTGCTCTCCCATGCGTCCAGAGCCTACTGGCACAAGATGACGCCCCGGTGTCAGCGGTCGCGGTTGAAGCGGGTGGTGATCCACAGCAGCAGAAGCAGCGCGAACAGGGCGCCGCCGCCGACGAGGTAGGGGTTGAGGCTTTCGTGGTTGCCACCGCGCTCGGCGCCCTCGGCGAGCGTGACCAGGTGGGCGGCGGTACCGGTGAGGCTCATCTTCTACGGGCCCTTTTCTTCGCGGGTGTGAGCGGAGACTTCGCGCACATCGTATGCGGGGGCCTCGGGCACGCTCACGCCGACTCAGTCGTTGTGATCGTTGTCGCGGTATCCGCGCAACAGGAACCAGGCGAGCAGGACGACTCCGACCATCGAGACGACCAGCACGATCCGCAACGTATCGCCCGGTCCCTGCTGGGCCGGTGCGGCGGTGAGCAGTGTGAAGGTATCCGGCATGTCGGGTGTGCTCCTCGGTCTCTTCCGGCCGGCGCCCGGGGTGACGGCTCCCGGGAAGCACGGCCACAGGCCCCCGTCACACGGTAGACCCACCCCCTAGGGTGGGGGCCGTCAGGGGGACGGGCTTTGGACGCGTATGAACAGGGGATATCCATATGACCGAAGACAGTCACGAGGCAGCCGCTCACGAGAACGTGCCGAGCAGGCAGCGCAAGCGTTTCCCGGGCATCTCCTCGCGGGCGTACGAACACCCCGCCGACCGCTCGGCACTGGTCGCCCTGCGCAAGCTCAGCGGCTTCGACACGGTGTTCAAGGCGATGAGCGGGCTGCTGCCCGAGCGCAGCCTGCGGCTCCTCTTCCTCTCCGACTCCGTACGGGTGAGCGACGCGCAGTTCGCCCATCTCCACGCCATGCTGCGGGACGCCTGCTACATCCTGGACCTGGAGAAGGTTCCCGCGATGTACGTGGCGCAGGACCCGAAGCCGAACGCGATGTGCATCGGTCTGGACGAGCCGATCATCGTGGTCACCACCGGGCTGGTGGAGCTGCTCGACGAGGAGGAGATGCGGGCGGTCGTCGGCCATGAGGTGGGCCACGCGCTCTCCGGTCACTCCGTCTACCGGACCATACTTCTCTTCCTCACCAACCTGGCGCTCAAGGTCGCCTGGATCCCGCTGGGCAATGTCGCGATCATGGCGATCGTGACGGCGCTGCGGGAGTGGTTCCGCAAGTCGGAGCTGTCGGCGGACCGGGCCGGACTGCTGGTGGGTCAGGATCTCCAGGCCTCGATGCGCGGCCTGATGAAGATCGCCGGCGGCAATCACCTGCACGAGATGAACGTGGACGCGTTCCTGGAGCAGGCCGCCGAGTACGAGGCGGGCGGCGATCTGCGCGACTCCGTGCTCAAGATCCTCAACGTGCTGCCGCGTACGCATCCCTTCACGACGGTGCGCGCGGCCGAGCTGAAGAAGTGGGCGGAGAGCCGCGACTACCAGCGGATCATCGACGGCCACTACCCGCGCCGCGAGGACGACAAGGAGACATCGGTCACGGACTCGTTCCGCGACTCCGCCGCGCACTACGCGGACACGGTCCGCGGCAGCAAGGACCCGCTGATGAAGCTGGTCGGCGACATCGCGGGCGGCGCGGGCGACCTGGGCGGCAAGCTGCGCGACAGGTTCACGGGCGGCGGTGGCGGCAACGGCGGCCGTCCCTCGGACGAGGGCTCCGGCGGCCCCGGCAAGAGCTGACCCGTACGGAGAGCGGTCCGGGCCCGGCGGGCCGGCTCAGGCGGCCGGGCTCGGTTCCGCCGCGCGGGAGAGCGTCCCGCAGAGCGCCGTGTTGGCCGGGCCCGTCGCGTACGGGTCCGTGCCGGCCGGTTCACGGACCTTCGCCCGCTGGCCCGCCAGCAGGGGCCGCAGCGTCCTCGGCGGCTCCGCCGAGCACGCCTGCGGCCCGGCCTGCACCTCACTGGTCAGCAGTCGCGCCGTATGGCGTGGCAGCGCGTCCAGGTCGAAGCGGAAGCGCAGCTCGCGCCGGACGATGAAGAGCGAGGCGTCCCGTACGGGCTGCGCGTCGGAGCCGGCCGGGCGCAGCGCGTAGACGAAGACATGGTCCGAGACCACCTCCAGCGTCCCGGGGGAGGTCTCCTGGTAGCGCAGGGTGCCGTGCACCCGCACCTCGTCGTCCGCCTGCGCCACCTTCGCCGGGTCGAAGCGGACCAGCCAGCCGGTCGGGGCGTGCCGGCCGTCGTCGGAGGGTGCGGCGAACCCGGCGTCGAACTGGTCGAGCTGGTCGGGGTCGAGCAGCACCCGCACCGGGCGTTCCGAGCGGCCCTCGATGACGTCCGGGTCGAGCGACGACGCCACCAGATAGTCCTTGACGGTGGTCAGCGCGGCCATCACCTGGCTCTCCGAGAAGCCCCCGGTCTCCCGGACGGCGGGCATCGTGATCCCGGCCGCCCCCACCCGGAAGTGCGCGGCCGGACTGTGCCTGAAGAGATCCGCGGGGGTGCCGCCCGGCACGGGCCCCTCGGGAGCCAGCGGGATCACCGACATGCGCACCTGGTCCACGGAACGGCCGGTGGCCGGCCGGTAGGGATTGCGCAGGCCCAGATAGATCGCCGTACCGAACGCCAGGACCACCACCAGTACCAGCAGCAGAAGCTGTCTCGATCCGCGCCGGAAGAAGCCGTGGCTCCCCCGTCCCTTGGCGGGTGGCGGAGGCTGCGCCGGAGGAACCCTCCGTACGGCGTCGGCGTGGTCGGTCATCCGCTCCCGCGCCGAGAACTCCTTGAGGCGGGCCTCCCGGATGAAGGATTCGTCGAAGACGACCGAGCGGTACTCGTCGTCATCGCCGCCGGGCAGCCCGTCAGGTTCCCCGTCGGGTGGGTCTCCACGCCCTGCCATACCTTCAGAGTAGGTCGGCGGGGCCGAACATAAACGCTGGGCAAGCCGTGAAGTTCCGGGAGCCACGCGATCGGCCGTTCAGGTCGTACCGGCCGGTTCAGGGGGCTGTTCAGGGGGTGTTCAGCCGGCGTTCGCAGCGCGGTCAGGGCGTGCGCGGAACGGCGGAGACCGCCGGCGCCGACTGGTTCGCCGACGCCGAGGGGATGCCAGGCGCCGGCTTGTCGATCCCGGTCGTGGCGGGCTGCGGCACCTTGCCGTCGCGGCTGTTGGAGGCCCCGCGGTAGACGGCCGAGAACGCCAGCGCGACCATCCCGATCCCCATCAGCAGGGCGAGCAGCCAGGCGACGGGCCGGTGCCAGCGGGCGGTGCCGCGGTACGGCCGCAGCGAGCCGCCGTGGCGTCCGTAGGGCCCGGAGAGCGCGTCGGGGTCATCGGGGTCGTACTCGCCGTTGTAGCCCGGCTCGGGCCCGTACGCGCCGTCCCGGCCGTACACCTCTTCGTACAGCTCGTCCTCGGGGCGTCCCCCGCCGGACCGCGCGCGGGCCGCCTCGGCCTCGGCGCGCGCCTGGGCGGCGGCCAGCAGCCGTTCCACGGCGGAGGGTTCATGGATGGTGGCGGCATTGACGAAGTCCTCGTCGAAGACCACGGGGGCGAAGTCCTTGTCCGCGCCACCGCGGTCGTCGTCGGGCTCCCAGCCGTCCGGGAACGGCCTGCCCCCCACGTCGTCCGGCACCTCTTCAGGGTAGACCTGGCGGGTCGTTTTGGGCAGGCGGAGTCCGAACTCTCCCGGCTCCGTCTTCGTCACATCGCGGTTCCGGCGCCCGTCCGTCGCGGCGGGCGCCCCTCCCGTATCAGTGGCCCCACCGCTATCGCGTGTGGCCGTCGCCGATCACGATGTACTTCGTCGACGTCAGCTCCGGCAGCCCCATCGGCCCCCGCGCGTGCAGCTTCTGCGTGGAGATTCCGATCTCCGCGCCGAAGCCGAACTGACCCCCGTCGGTGAAGCGGGTGGACGCGTTCACAGCGACTGTCGTGGAATCGACCAACTGGGTGAATCGCCGGGCGGCGGCCTGCGAGGTGGTGACGATCGCCTCCGTGTGGCCGGACGACCAGAGCCGGATATGGGCCACGGCGGCGTCCAGCGAGTCGACGACCGCGGCGGCGATGTCGTACGAGAGGTACTCGGTCTCCCAGTCCTCCGCGGTGGCCGGCACGATCTCCGCCTTCGAACCGGCGCCGTACGCGAGCACCCGCTCGTCGGCGTGGACCGTGACCCCGGCGTCGGCGAGCGCGTCCAGCGCGCGCGGCAGGAACACGCCCGCGATGTCCTGGTGGACGAGGAGCGTCTCGGCGGCGTTGCAGACGCTGGGCCGCTGCGCCTTGGAGTTGATCAGGATCTCGACGGCCATGTCGAGATCGGTCTCGGCGTCCACATAGACATGGCAGTTGCCGGTGCCGGTCTCGATGACGGGGACGGTGGAGCCCTCGACGACGGTACGGATCAGGGAGGCGCCGCCGCGCGGGATCAGCACGTCGACCAGGCCGCGGGCGCGCATCAGCTCCTGTACGGCGTCCCGGCCCTCGCCGGGCACGAGCTGTACGGCGTCGGCGGGCAGCCCGGCCCCGCCGACGGCGTCGCGCAGCACCCGTACGAGGGCGGTGTTCGAGGAGATCGCCGAGGAGGAGCCGCGCAGGAGCACCGCGTTGCCCGACTTCAGACAGAGCGCGGCGGCGTCCACGGTGACATTGGGGCGGGCCTCGTAGATGATCCCGACCACGCCGAGCGGCACCCGCACCTGGCGCAGGTCGATGCCGTTGGGCAGCGTCGAACCGCGGACGACCTCACCGACCGGGTCGGGCAGCGCCGCCACGTCCCGTACGTCCGCGGCGATGGCCCGCACCCGCTCCGGGGTCAGCGTCAGACGGTCGATGATCGCCTCGCCGGTCCCGGCCTCCCGGGCCCGCGCGATGTCCTCGGCGTTGGCCGTGACGATCTCGTGGGTACGGACTTCCAGCGCGTCCGCGATCGCCAGCAGCGCGTCGTCCTTGGCCGCGCGCGGCAGCGGTGCCATATCGGCGGCCGCGGCGCGGGACCGGTAGGCGGCCCTGGCGACCGGGGAGAGGTTGTCGTACGGCGAGAGCGAGGTCATGCCCGCAGGGTAGTGCGCGTCCTGCGGGCATTCCGCACGTATTCCGGACTCCGAGACACTTCCGGAGGGAGATCAGAACGGATGAACGCCCACCGGGGCCGCCGGCGGCGGGCCGTAGCCCTCGGCGATCCGCTGGTGATACGTCTCACGGTCGATGACCTCAAGCCCGACGATCTTCCACGGCGGCAGCTTGGCGCTCGACCGGTGCTCGCCCCACAGACGCAGCGCGACGGCGGCGGCGTCGTGCAGGTCCTGGGCCTCCTCCCAGTACCGGATCTCCGCGTGATCGCCGGCGTATCTGCTGGTCAGGAGGAAGGGATGGTCATGGGCCAGCTGTTCGAGGCCGCGCCGGACCTCCGGCAGCGGAGCCTCGGCGCCCGAGACGCTGAGCGTGATGTGCCAGAGCTTCGACAGCGCACGGCCCTCCGCGCGCGCGTCCGTTCCCGATACGGCCTCCCGCTCTTGCTCGTCGTCGAAGTCGTCCCCCGCTTCGACGCTGGTCAGGGCTCGTTCCTCGCCCGCGGCCCTCCGGGCGTGGGCGCTCCTCCCGGTCCCTCGGGGCACCGCCCCCGGGCGCGCTCGTCTCACCAGCGGCCTCCTGTTGATGCGTTGTCGTGCTGTACCCCGTCTGTACCCCTGGGACAAAGTTGACCAGTCCCGGGCAGGGCATGGGGCGGTTTTGGTAAAGGTCCCTGTTCAAAGACCTGAGTTTCAGCCGATTCAGGGGTGGGTCAGGGAGTGAGGATGACCAAATCGTCTCTGTGTACGACCTCACGCTCGTAGGCGGGGCCCAGTTCGCGGGCCAGCTCCCGGGTGGAGCGGCCCAGGAGCTGCGGGATCTCCTTGGCGTCGAAGTTGACGAGTCCGCGGGCGACCGGGCGGCCCGCCGTGTCCCGCAGCTCCACCGGGTCACCGGCGCTGAACTCGCCCTCGACGGCGGCGATCCCGGCCGGCAGCAGTGAGGTGCGCCGCTCGACGACGGCCCGTACCGCCCCGTCGTCCAGGGTCAGCGCGCCCTGCGGGGTGGAGGCGTGGGCGAGCCACAGCAGCCGGCCCGCGGAGCGCCGTCCGGTGCTGTGGAAGTACGTACCGGTGTCCCTGCCCGCGAGTCCGTCCGCGGCGTGGCTCGCGGAGGTCAGCACCACCGGGACCCCGGCCGCCGCGGCGATCCTGGCGGCCTCGACCTTGGTGACCATGCCGCCGGTGCCCACCCCCGCCCTGCCCGCGCTGCCGAGGGAGACGCCCGCCAGGTCGGCGGGGCCGCGCACCTCCGCGATCCGGGAGGTGCCCGGGGTGCGGGGGTCGCCGTCGTACAGCCCGTCGACGTCGGAGAGCAGGACGAGCAGATCGGCCCGTACGAGATGGGCGACCAGGGCGGCGAGCCGGTCGTTGTCGCCGAAGCGGATCTCGTCCGTGGCGACGGTGTCGTTCTCGTTGACGACGGGGACGGCGCCCATGCCGAGCAGCTGGTCCAGGGTGCGGTAGGCGTTGCGGTAGTGGGCGCGGCGGCTGGTGTCGTCGGTGGTGAGGAGCACCTGTCCGACGCGTACGCCGTAGCGCGCGAAGGAGGCGGTGTAGCGGGCGACCAGCAGCCCCTGTCCGACGCTGGCGGCGGCCTGCTGGCGGGCCAGGTCCCGGGGGCGGCGCTCCAGCCCGAGGGGGGCGAGCCCGGCGGCGATGGCGCCGCTGGAGACGAGCAGGACCTCCTTCTCGTCACCGCTCTCGGCACCACGTCTGACCTGGGCGAGCACATCGACGAGGGCGTCGACCCGGTCGGCGTCGAGCCCGCCTGACGCGGTGGTGAGCGAGGAGGAGCCGACCTTCACGACGATCCTGCGGGCCTGTGCCACCGCGTCCTGCCGTACCGTCGCGCTCTGCCGTGCCGCTGCCACGTGCTGTGCCTCTGCTCTCACTGTCGGCCACACCTCACCGGCCGACCTCGCGCCGGCTGGTCGTCCGCCGGTCGCTCAGCGTACGCGGACGACTTCCCGGCCGACGAGGCATTTCAGTGGGTGGGACGCCGCTGGTGGGCCCGTCGCCGGCGCCCGGCGGGCCGGTCCTCACGTCAAATCCGCGCCTCCGGCACAACCGGATGCCGGTGAAGGCAGTCTGTCAGGTGTAACAACAGTCGGGAAACATCCCCGCCCGCGCAGCGATAAGCTGGCCTCCACGGCGCCCGCACGCTCGCCGATGGCGGCGACTCCCCCCACTTGTACCCCCCGCGCAACCACACACGAGATGGGCCAATCAGTAATGGCAGTAAAAGTGAGCGTCGTCATTCCGGTGTACAACCCGGGTAAGTACATCGACCCCTGCATCGATTCACTGCTGGCCCAGACGCTGCCGGCCGCGGACTTCGAAGTGCTCTTCGTGGACGACGGGTCGACCGACGACAGCCCGGCCCGCCTCGACAAGCTGGCGGCCGAGCATCCTCATTTCCGGGTGATCCACATCCCCAACTCGGGCTGGCCCGGCAAGCCGAGGAACATCGGCGTCGCCGAGGCGAAGGGCGAGTACGTCCAGTTCGTCGACCAGGACGACCACATGGCGTCCGACGCGCTGCGACGACTCTATGAGATGGGTCACCGCAACGGGTCCGACATCGTGATCGGCAAGGTCGCGTCCAATTTCCGCGGCGTTCCGCACGGCGTGTTCAAGAAGAACCGCGAGAAGTGCGATCTGAGCAATGCGCCGCTGTACGACAGCCTCACCCCGCACAAGATGTTCCGTACGGAGTTCCTGCGCGAGAACGGCATCGCGTACCCCGAGGGCAAGCGGCGCCTGGAGGACCAGCTCTACATGATGGAGGCGTATTTCCCCGCCAAGGTCGTATCGATCCTGGGGAATTACACCTGCTACTACTACTCGAAGCGGGACGACGGCCAGAACGCCGGCTCCGCCAAGATCGTGCCGGCCGGCTACTACGGCAACCTGCGCGAGGTCCTCAAGGTCGTCGTGGAGAACACCGAACCGGGTGAATTCCGGGACCGGCTGCTGCGGCGCTTCTACCGGGTCGAGATGCTCGGCCGGCTGAGCGAGCCGTCCGTGCTCAACTACACGCCCGAGTACCTCGACGAGATGTGCGACGCGATCCGTCCGCTCGCCGACGAGTTCATGCACGACGGCGTGCACGACGGCCTCGGCTCGCTGGTCAGACTCCGCTCCACCCTGCTGCGTGCCGACGACCGCCAGGGGCTGCTGAAGATCGCCCGCTTCGCCAAGTCGGTGAAGGGCGCGGCCCGGCTGGAGGACTTCGACTGGCAGCCGGACGGCAAGGCCGCGGTGACCGTGACCGGCCGTCTGGTGCACGGGGAGGACAAGGAGCCGCTGCGGCTGGTCCGCCGCGACAAGCGCTACTTCCTGCACCCGGACATCACCGAGGGCCTGCTGCCGGACGGTGAACTCTTCGATGTCACCGACGACATGGACAGCTTCAAGGGCGAGATGTCGCTGCGCAACCGCGAGACCGCCGTCGAGTGGCCGTGCGTCGCGGAGTTCACCGCCGAGATCGAGTCGCTGGGCGAGGACACGTACGAGGTCGTCCTGCGCGGCACAGGCGAGGTCACCAGCGAGGCGGTCAAGGGCCGCGGCCGGGTCTCCCGCGGCTTCTGGGACATCTGGGTGCCGCTGCGGGGGCTCGGGCTGGTGCGGAAGGCCAGGCTGGGCGCGGACCGCGCCGCGTCGGTCGACGCCAAGTGCCTTCCCGCGCTGCTCGGTTCGCCCGCGCGGCCGGTGATCCCGTACTTCACCGACCCGCACGGCAACCTCACCCTCGATGTCGCGGGCCGCGCCAAGAAGATGGCCACCTATCTCGCGGACCGGCCCGCGCGGCGGATGCCCGGCAACCGCCCCGAGCTGCGTCTCGACGTGTTCACCGGCACCAAGTCCGGTTCGCGGGCCGTCGAGTTGGTGCTGACCCCGGCGGACGGCAACGCGCTGACCGCGCCGTCCACGCTCCGTCCCGACCAGGGCCGGGCCCACCTCGGTATCCCCGCCCGGGTGCCGGACCTGCCGGCGGGACCGGCGCAGCTCTCGGTGCGGCTGGACGGGCCGAAGGGCCCCGTGCTGTCGCTCTGCGAGGTACCCGTGGGCCAGGGCGGCCGGATCCGGCTGGACCAGAGCGGTCTGGAGACGGTCGATCCGCTTCTCGTCCGTGAGGTGACGGTGAAGCGCCGCCGGGCGACGCTGCGCCGGGTGCTCCGGTCGGCCGGCGGTCCGATCGTGCGCCGGCTTCCCTCCTCGGCGCGCAAGAAGGTGCGCCGTCTCGCCGCCCGTCTCTGACCGGCCGCGCCCTCTCCCGGGCACTGAGCGACAAGTACGGCAAGTACGGCAAGTAACAGAACAAGGACGTGATCACATGCGGCAGCTCTCGGTCGAAGGCGCCTGGGTACATGAGCCGAAGATCTTCCCGGACAGCCGTGGCAGCTTCCACGAGTGGTTCAAGGCCCCGGACTTCACCGAGGCGGCCGGCCACCCGCTGCGTCTCGCCCAGGCGAACTGCTCCGTGTCCAGCCGCGGCACGCTGCGCGGGATCCACTTCGCCGATGTGCCGCCCAGCCAGGCCAAGTATGTGAAGTGTGTGCGCGGCGCGGTCCTCGACGTCATCGTGGACATCCGGGTGGGCTCCCCCACGTACCGGCAGTGGGAGGCGGTACGGCTGGACGATGTGGATCACCACGCCGTCTACCTCGCCGAGGGGCTCGGCCACGCGTTCATGGCGCTGACGGACGACGCGACGGTCGTCTATCTGTGCTCCGAGGGGTACGCCCCCGGGCGCGAGCACGGCATCACCCCGCTGGACCCCAAGCTCGGTATCGAGTGGCCGGAGGGGATCACCCCGCTGCTCTCCGACAAGGACGCGGCGGCGCCCACCCTCGCGGAGGCCGAGGCCCAGGGCCTGCTCCCGTCGTACGAGGACTGCGCGGCGTACTACGCCGAGCTGGCCGCCCGCGGCTGAGCCGCACAGGCGCCCGCGGGCGCCTACGGAAGGGGCCCGAGCGATCGCATCGCCCGGGCCCCTTCCGTACGGTCCGCCGGGTCAGCCGGTGACCGCCTCGATCTGCCGGCGCAGCGGCGCGAAGGCCGAGCGCGAGCGGCGCAGATTCCGGGCGCGGGCCAGACCGGGCCAGAACCCGGCCCCGAGCAGCGCCTCGGGCCGTACCGCGTTCTTACGGACGAGCACCTCTTCGGGCACGTCCTGCGGGTCCGGTACGACGTACTCCTCGATGATCTTGTCGTACGCGTCCTTCAGCACCGTGCTCTCGGGGTTGGCGCCGAAGATGGCCACCACTCCGGTCGGCTCGGTGTCGACGTCGACGACCAGCAGGTCGGGGCGGTAACGCCGCAGGACCGTGGCCACCTTGTAGACGTCTCCGGCCCAGAACTTGGTGTGCCGGTCGCGCGCCGCCTCGTCGACGTCGCGCGGCAGCATGTCGTCCAGGACGATCACGCTGGACCAGCGGGAGTGCTTCTCGACGTTCATGAAATCGCGCAGCGCGAACTCGAAGAGATGCATGCCGTCGATGAACGACAGCTCCAGCTTCGGATCACCGCCGAAGAGGTTGACCGGGTCACGCCGGGCCAGCGCGCGGAAGGGGTTGCGGCCGTTGCGCAGATGGATCAGGGGATCCTTGCGGGCGAAGAAATCGTCGCTGGTGGCCTTGACCAGATGGACATCGCAGCTGATGTCCGTGACGACCCGGAACGCCGGGTCGACCGCGACCGACGGAACGCGGGAGAGAGCCAGGCTGCGGCCGTCATTGACCCCGATTTCCAAGTAGGTGCGGGGTTTGTACACACGGTGCAGTTGGCGCAGGAAGCCGTGGCGATCCACGTAAGGGGCCCTTCACTGAGAATCAACAACCAGGGATTGATTCTCAGTGAACTTAGTGTGCCGCCTGGTTGTACGTAAACATCTACTGGCCAGTAACACCCATTTGGCGCTCAGCCTCGCTCGGCGCGCACCAGTGCGGGGAACGCCTCGCCGAGCGCCGTACGCCAGTCACGGATCGGTTCGATCCCCGCGGCCTTCCACCGTTCGTGTCCCAGCACGCTGTACGCGGGCCGGGGCGCGGGGCGTACGAACGCCTCGCTGGTGGTCGGACGGACCCGCTCCGGGTCGGCGCCGAGCAGCCGGAAGATCTCCCTGGTGAACCCGAACCAGGTCGTCTCGCCGCCGCTGGTGCCGTGGTAGACCCCGGCCGGAGCCGTCCCCGCGAGGGCGCCAAGGCCCAGCAGGACGAGCCGGTCCGCGAGGTCGCCGGTCCAGGTGGGCTGGCCGAGCTGGTCGTCGACCACGTCCAGGGTGTCCTTGATCCCCTCCAGCTTGATCATCGTCCGGACGAAGTTGCCGCCGCCCGCGCCGTACAGCCAGGCCGTACGGACCACGAAACCGGTCTCCGGGAGGGTGTCCAGGACCGCGCGCTCCCCGGCCAGCTTGGTGCGGCCGTAGGCGCTGCGGGGGGCCGTGGGGTCGTCCTCGCCGTACGGGGTGCGGGCGTCCCCGCCGAAGACGTAGTCCGTGGAGACCTGGACCAGGACGGCGCCGGACGCCGCGCACGCCTCGGCGAGGACCCGGGGTCCTGTGCCGTTGACGGCGAGCGCCTCGGCCTCCTTGGCCTCGGCGTCGTCCACGGCCGTCCAGGCGGCGCAGTTGACCACGACGTCCGGCGTGTGGGCCGCCAGGGCGGTACGCACCGCAGCGGGGTCCGTGATGTCCAGCGCGGTACGGTCCAGGCCGGCCGCGCTCTCCCCGGCCCCGGCGAGCCGGGCCAGCAGATCCTGGCCGAGCATGCCGCCGGCGCCGGTGACGAGCCAGCGGCTCACAGGGCGGCCCGCCCCTTCAGCGGCTCCCACCAGGCGCGGTTCTCGCGGTACCACTCCACGGTCTCCGCGAGGCCCGTGGCGAAGTCCTTGCGCGGCTCGTACCCCAGCTCCGTACGGATCTTGGAGCAGTCCACGGAGTAGCGGCGGTCGTGGCCCTTGCGGTCGGTGACGTACTCGACGCTGGTGTCCCAGTCCGCTCCGCACGCCTCCAGCAGGAGCCCGGTCAGCTCCTTGTTGGACAGCTCCGTGCCGCCGCCGATGTTGTAGACCTCACCGGCACGGCCCTTCGTACGGACCAGCTCGATGCCCTGCACATGGTCGTCGATGTGCAGCCAGTCGCGGATGTTGCCGCCGTCGCCGTACAGCGGGACCTTCTTGCCGTCCAGCAGGTTCGTGATGAACAGCGGGATGACCTTCTCGGGGAAGTGGTGGTGCCCGTAGTTGTTGGAGCAGCGGGTCACCCGCACATCGAGGCCGTGCGTGCGGTGGTACGAGAGCGCGATCAGGTCGCTGGACGCCTTCGCCGAGGAGTACGGCGAGTTGGGCTCCAGCGGGTGGGTCTCCGGCCAGGATCCCTCGTCGATCGAGCCGTAGACCTCGTCGGTGGAGATGTGCACGAAGGTCTTCACACCGGCGCGGTGCGCGGCGTCGATCAGCGTGTGCGTGCCCACGACGTTCGTACGGACGAACTCCGCGCCGCCGTCGATCGAGCGGTCCACGTGCGACTCCGCGGCGAAGTGCACCACCTGGTCGTGCTCGGCCATCAGCTTGGCGACCAGCTCGGGGTCGCAGATGTCGCCCTGGACGAAGGAGAACCCGGGGTGGTCGCGCACCTCGTCGAGGTTGGCCGGGTTGCCCGCGTAGGTGAGCTTGTCGAGCACGGTCAGCGCGACATCGCCGGGGCCCTGGGGGCCCAGGACCGTACGGACGTAGTGCGAGCCGATGAAACCGGCACCGCCGGTGACGAGAATCCTGTCGGTCATGAAGAGATCTGCACCTTGCTGTGGTCACCGAGGACGAGCCGGTGGGCGGACGGGTTGCGGGGCGCGGGGGTGATCTCGACGTCGCGGCCGATCAGCGACGCCTCCACCCGGCGCACGCCGGTGAGCGAGGAACCCCGCAGGACGATGGAGTACTCGATCTCGCTGTCCTCGATCCTGCACCCTTCGGAGACGGAGGTGAAGGGACCGATGTAGGCGTCGCTGACCACCGTGTCCGCGCCGATGATCGCGGGGCCGACGATCCGGCTGCCGGTGACCCGCGCGCCCTTCTCGATCCTGACCCGCCCTATGATCTCCGTCGCCTCGTCGACGCTGCCGTCGCGGCAGGGCTCGACGGTCTCCAGCACCGAGCGGTTGACCTCCAGCATGTCGGCGACATTGCCGGTGTCCTTCCAGTAACCGGAGATGGTCGTGGAGCGGACGTCGCGCTTCTGGTCGATCAGCCACTGGATGGCGTGTGTGATCTCCAGCTCACCGCGCCAGGAGGGCTCGATCGAGCGCACGGCCTCGTGGATGGCCGGGGTGAAGAGATAGACGCCGACGAGCGCGAGATCGCTCTTCGGCTCCTTGGGCTTCTCCTCCAGGGCCACCACCCTGCCCGCGCCGTCGAGTTCGGCCACACCGAAGGAGGTGGGGTTGGGGACCTTCGTGAGCAGGATCTGCGCCTCGGGGCGGTCCTCGCGGAAGCCGTCGACCAGGCCCGTGATGCCACCGACGATGAAGTTGTCACCGAGGTACATCACGAAGTCCTCGTCGCCCAGGAACTCCCGGGCGATCAGGACGGCGTGCGCCAGCCCGAGGGGGGCGTCCTGCTGGAGGTAGGTGACCTTTATGCCGAACTGCGAGCCGTCGCCGACCGCCTCGCGGATCTCCGCCGCGGTGTCGCCGACGATCACGCCGACCTCGGTGATCCCCGCTTCGGCGATGGCCTCCAGCCCGTAGAAGAGCACGGGCTTGTTCGCCACGGGGACGAGCTGTTTCGCGGAGGTGTGTGTGATGGGGCGCAGACGGGTACCCGCCCCGCCGGACAGTACGAGAGCCTTCACTATCCCTATCCCTGCTGAGATTCCGATGCTGTCCGGGCGTCGCCCGACAGTCCGATTTTACCTACGATTTCCTGTGCGGCCCGCCGCCCGTCACCTCAGGAGAGTGAACCGGTGCATACGGGGTGTGCGGAAGGGCGCTCAGGCGTGCGCGGAGGTGCGCTCGCGGGCCCCGCGCGGGCGGGCGCGCGGGCTCGTGCCGCCGTACCACCCGGGCACGACTCCCCCGCACTACCCGCGGGCCCCCCAACTCCTCATGATCCGAGCCTGGTTGGCAGGGAACCGTGCGACCGCTGCACGGCCAGGGCCCGGACCTGCGTACGCACCCGGCGCGCCACTCTGCGCGCCAGCGACTTGCGCCGGCGTACGGCCTTGGGTGCCTCTATGCGCCGCAGCCCCGGCTTGCCGAGCCAGTCGGGCACGGTCACCTCGTACGAGGCGTCCCTCAGGCCGCTCCCCCTGTCGCCGAAGTGCGGGAAGACGAGATAGGGCGTACGGGCCCGGCCCCGGTGGACCACCTCGGGCACGGTCTCCGCCCGGATGAAGGCCAGCATGTCCGCCAGCAGATCGAGCCGGCCGAGCGCGACGCACTCCAGCCGCAGTCGTTCGTTGACCTTGATGCGCGCGGCCACGCCGGGCGTCCAGTACCGCTCCATCAGCGGCGCCGCCAGCTCCAGCCTGTGCTGTCGGATCCGCTCCGGCTGCTTGAGCATCCCGTGGCCGAATTGCTGGATCAGTCCGACCGTGAAGGGTCTGACCATGAGCCGGTCGCGCTTGGGGCCGGCCGGCACCAGCGCGGTGATGAGCGCCATGAGGGCGCCCGTGGCCTCGAAGCGGAGCGTGTAGTCACCGGACTTGGTCGCGTGCTTGCCGTCGTCGCGGCCGACCAGGTAGTAGCAGGTGTAGTCGGCGATCACCGAGACGCCGTTGCCGCGTACGTACGCCTCCATCGTGAACAGGGCGTCCTCACCGGTCTTCAGGCTCTCGTCGAACCGCAGCCCCAGCCGCTCGATCAGTTCGCGGCGGAAGAGCTTCTGCGCGCTCAGCGTGTAGATGACCTGTGAGCCGTAGACGTCGACGCGCTCGGCCGTACGGCTCCACATCGAACCGGGAGCGCCTCGGTTCACCCCCTCGACCCTGCCGAGCACCACGTCGGTACCGGCGCGGTCGGCCATGGCGACCAGACGCTCCAGCGACTCGGCGCCGAAGTAGTCGTCGGCGTCGAGGAAGAAGACGTAGCGCCCCCGGGCCATGCCGATGCCGACGTTGCGCGGCCCGCTGGGGCCGCCCGAGTTGGCCTGGCGCACCACTCTGGTCGGGATCGCCGTCCGCGCGGCGAACTCCTCCAGATACTCACCCGTGCCGTCGGTCGAGCCGTCGTCGATGGCGACGATCTCGATGCGGTCGGCGCCCAGCGTCTGGGCCTCGACCGACTCCAGGCAGCGGACCAGATAAGGCATCGCCTCATACGCGCCGACGATCACACTGACGTCAGGAACAGACATAATGTTCATCGCAATTCAAGACAAGAGACATCGAACGTTGGTTGTCTCGTCGCGATGACCGGCATATGTGATGCCCGTCACGACCGGTGTTCCGGGCTGGGCCATGGCAAAGGCCCGGCAGTACGCCCGTAGGCGCCCTGCCGGGCCCGATAGCCTCTACGGCCTGTCCTCAGCCCCCTACGGGCGAATCCTCGGCCCGGGGCTCGGACGGCGCGGAGTCGTCCGGCGCGGGTGCCGCCTCCGGCTCCGCGAGCCGCTGCTCGACCCCCACGTTGCGGGCCAGCGACTTCGCCGCCAGGGCCCGGGTCGCCGCGTCGAACTGCTCGATCGAGGTCGGCTCGTCAGGACCCAGCAGATAGCGCTTCAGCTCACGACGGGCCTCGGCGAGCGGGTCGGCGGACGGGTCCGCGACCGCCGCGAGCAACTGGTCCAGCTCCTTCGCGCTGTTGGAGAGGATCACGGCGGCCCGTACCGCGGTGTTCTGCCGCTTGAACTCCTCCGCGCCCAGCTCCGCCGAGTCGGTGACCGCGTACGGCTTGCCGCTCGCGATGAAGTCCGACACGACGCTGGAGATGTCGGAGACCATGGCGTCCGACTCGTTGAAGCAGTCGTACAGGGCGGGCTCGGAGCCGGCGATGACCCGGTGCTCCCACCAGCCGAAGGAGCGCCAGTACGCGCCGTTCCACTCGCGCCGCAGCCGCGTCAGCTCCGCCTGCCTGGCCGGGTCGGCCTTGGAGTCGCGCGACTCCTCCGCCTCGTCCCTGCTCGCGTCGGCCCCGCCGGACAGCTCGGCCAGCCGGGCGCCGATCCGGGCCAGCTCGGCCCGCGCCGCCCTCTGCTCCTCGCGGAGTCCTGCCGCGTCCTCGGCCCAGCGGGCGTCGGTGGCGCGCTCGGCGGCGGCCTTCTCGACCAGCGCGATGATCCGCTCGTGCACGGCCTTCGCCTTGGCGCTGCGCGTACCGGTGAAGGGGTGCGGCTTGTAGAGCACGCGGACGGGGCGCTCGGCCTTCAGCAGCCGCTTGACGATGTTCTCGCCGGCCAGCAGGAGCGAGGTGTTGCCAGGGCTGTCGTCCCAGCCCTCCCAGGTGGGCGCGTACAGCACCGTGGGGACGGGGTTCCTGGTCGAGCCGCTCGCCGGCTCGATCGGGGCCAGCTGCGGGCGGCCCACCTCGACGATGTCCTCGTCCCGCACCCCGACATCGGCCAGCGCGTAACGGTCGCGTCCGGCCCGGCCCGCGGTCCACACCTCGTCGTACGCCTTGCTGTATGGGTTGACGCTGGCCAGCTTGTCGCTGTCGCCGTGCCCGATGAAGACATGCTTCATGGTCGGGACGCGCAGCATATGGATGTTCTTGCCGACGTTGGCCGCGTAGAGCGCGACCCGGACCGTCGAGAGATCCAGATTCATCAGATGCACGCCGCCGGGGACGCAGAGCACCGGCACGGCCGTCGGGCCCAGCTGCTGTGCGATGACACGCTCGCGCAGGACGATCAGCGGCCGCCCGTCGAGCTGCCCCATCGTCTCCAGCCACATGTTGACCTGGTACGCGGACTCCTTGGAGCCGGAGAAGTACAGCATCACGGTCGGCCGGTAGTCGGCCAGCCAGCCGTCCACCGCCTTGAGCACCTTCTCGGCGTTGGGCACGAGACGGCTCGGCCGCAGATACGGCAGCAGCGCGAGGATGTAGCCGACGGCGAGGAGCACGCTGAGGCCGAGCCCCGCGAAGCCGTAGAGGTTGTCGCGGGTCTGGAGCGTGATGATCACACCGGCCATGGCGAAGAGGTCCAGGTGGAGCATCTTCTCGGCGGAGCGGCTGAGCAGCCAGCGCGGCGGGGCGTCGGGGATCCGGATGGCGCCGAGATCGAGGTTGCGGGTGACCACGGGCAGCCTGCGGCGCAGCCTGAGCAGGGTGACGATCGCGCCGTGCGGCGCCTGGAGCCCGTAGAACACGAGCACGGCGACGACGGTCACATAGAAGATCCGGTCCTCACCGAGGCCCGAGCGCGCGACCAGGAGCACCAGCAGCATCTGCCGGATCAGGAAGCGGATCGACAGACCGGCCCGTACTTTGGCGAGCCGGTTCACCAGATAGCTGCCGCGCTGGTGCAGATACGTGTCCGCGAGATAGGTCACCGCCGCGGCCGCGGCGAAGAACCAGATATGGGGAATTATCGCGGCGAGCATGACGCACGGGAAACTCAGAACCAGAAGAAGTGCGGCTGCCAGCTCTGATCCGCTGCCCACCCGGGCCAGGCGAATAGCTGTCGAAATCACGGAATACCTGCTCCAGACCGTGCCGGCCAATAGGACCTTGCGACGAAAATGTGAAGAGAGAACTTCACGAACTCGGGCCTCCGTGATTCGCGCGTCGGCGACCACAGAGGCCCGTGTCAAAGATTGTCAAGAATTATTACACATCTTCCTGACGGTCCAGGACAGCGGCCAGGGCCTGCTCGAAGTCCGAGGCCTCGGAGGCGCCGCGGGTCGGGTCCTGCTGCCGTACGTCGATGACATGGCCGGTCAGCTCGGAGAGCAGTACATCGAGGGAGGTCCTGGCGACCGCCTCGGAGGAGAGCAGCGAGCCCTCCGGCTCCTGGCCGAACGCCTTGGTGCGCATCGGGGTCGCGGTGCGCTCCGGATTCACGCAATTCACGCGGATTCCCTCGCCGGCCCATTCGTCGGAGAGCGCCTGGGTGAGATTCACCATGGCCGCCTTCGTGGACGAGTAGAGGCTGTACTCCGCGCGGCCCCTGGTGTAGCTGCTGGAGGTGTAGAGCAGCAGCTGGCCCTTCGTCTCCACGAGGTACTTGTACGAGGCGCGCGCGATCTGCACCGGCGCCAGGTAGTTGACGTTCAGCGCTTCCTGGATGGTGGTGTTGTCCGTCTCGGCCAGCTTGCCGATGCGCAGGACGCCCGCGGTGTTGATCACGTAGTCGATACGGCCGGTCTCGGCGTAGGCACGCGACAGCGCGTCGTCGACGTGCTCGGGGTTCTCGACATGCGTACCGGTGGTGGAGCGGCCCAGCGCGTACACCGTGGCGCCGAAGGACTCGGCGAGCTGCGCGATGTCCGCGCCGATGCCGTACGAGCCGCCGAAGACGACCAGGGTCTTGCCGGCCAGCAGCTCACGGTAGGAGTCGTCGGAGGACTGCTGCGGAGCGGCGGCGGAGGCCAGCTGGAAGAGCTTGTCGGCGATGAACACGTCGACCGGCTGCGTGACCTTCATGTTGTACTCGTCGCCCGCGACGACGTAGATCGGCACGTCCGGCAGGTACTTCAGCACCACGGAACAGTCGTCGGTGGCCTGGAAGTTGGGGTCGCCGCCGGCGATCTCGTACGCCCTGCGGATGGTGGAGAGCTTGAACGCCTGCGGGGTCTGGCCGCGCCGGAGCCGTGAGCGGTCGGGGACGTCCGTGATGAACTCGCCGTCGCCGCCGTGCGTACGGGTCACGATGATCGTGTCCGCGGACGGGATGGCGACGTCCACGGCCTGGTAGCGCTCCAGCGCGTCCACACAGTCCTTGATCACGCGGTGCGACAGCAGCGGGCGCACGGCGTCGTGGAACAGGACGTTGCGGTCCTCGTCCGCCGCCAGGCCCTCGCCCAGGGCGGCGATGGCACGCTCGGTGGTCTCGTTCCGGGTCGTGCCGCCCTCGATGATCCGGGTGACCTTGGCCAGTCCGGCCTTCGCGACGATCTTCTCCACGTCGGGCACATAGCCCGGTGCCATCAGCACGATCACATCGTCGATCGAGTCACTGCGCTCGAAGATCGACAGCGTGTGCTCGATGACCGCCTTCCCCGCGATCTTCAGCAACTGCTTCGGGATCGACAGGCCCACACGCTGGCCGGTTCCGCCCGCCAGGACGACAGCGGTGGTGCGGGACTTCGTGGGCGACGCGGATGTTGCAGACACAGGACTGACCTACCTTGCGGGCTCAGAGGATGTAGCGATGGTCCCACCCGCGGCAATCCTCGTGCAAGGTGGACCACAACCCCGCGACACCGGCACGCAACCCCTGATTCACCTGCGAAGACCGATGCGCCAGTGGTTCGGCGCCGGGAGTCGTACGTGAAGGACACCACACAAGTTTCACGTCGGAGCACCGCGGCTCCCATATGAGAGCCTACGCGACGCACCCCCGCGGTCACCCAAAGCGACGCCGGCCCGGGTGACCACGGGGAAGAGCCGTGATCACCCGGGCCGGCGACAGGGCCGCGCTCGTCTAGAAAGGGTCGAACTCGTCGTACGCGCGCTGCGCCTCGTCGCGTTCGGCGTCCCGGTCCCTGCGCCGCTGCGCCGCCGGGCGGGGTGCCTCAAGGCGGTGGTCCTCACCGCGGCGGCCGAGCATCTCCGCGCCCGCCATCATCGTCGGCTCCCAGTCGAAGACGACCGCGTCGTCCTCGGGCCCGATGGCCACCCCGTCGCCCGACCGCGCGCCGGCCTTCATCAGCTGCTCCTCGACCCCGAGCCGGCTCAGCCGGTCCGCGAGATAGCCGACGGCCTCGTCGTTGCTGAAGTCCGTCTGGCGGACCCAGCGTTCGGGCTTGTCGCCGCGCACCCGGTAGAGCCCGTCCTCCTCCAGGGAGACGGTGAAGCCCGCGTCGTCGACGGCCTTCGGGCGGATGACGATCCGGGTCGCCTCCTCCTTGGGCTTGTCCGCGCGGGACTTGGCGATGATCCCGGCGAGCGCGAAGGACAGTTCCTTGAGGCCCAGGTGGGCCACGGCCGAGGCCTCGAAGACGCGGTAGCCGCGCTTCTCCAGGTCGGGACGGATCATCTCGGCGAGGTCCTTGCCGTCCGGGATGTCGATCTTGTTGAGGACGACGATCCGCGGCCGGTTGTCCAGACCGCCGTACTGGGACAGCTCCTCCTCGATCACATCGAGGTCGGTCACCGGGTCGCGGTCGGACTCCAGCGTGGCCGTGTCCAGCACATGCACGAGAACGGAGCAGCGCTCGACATGGCGCAGGAACTCCAGGCCCAGACCGCGGCCCTGGCTGGCGCCGGGGATCAGACCGGGGACGTCCGCGATGGTGTAGACGGTGGAACCCGCCGTCACCACACCCAGGTTGGGGACGAGCGTGGTGAACGGGTAGTCCGCGATCTTCGGCTTGGCCGCGGAGAGCACGGAGATCAGCGAGGACTTGCCCGCGCTCGGGTAGCCGACGAGCGCCACATCGGCGACCGTCTTCAGCTCCAGCACGACATCGCCGCTGCGGCCCGGCTCACCGAGCAGCGCGAAGCCGGGGGCCTTGCGGCGGGCCGAGGCCAGCGCCGCGTTGCCGAGTCCGCCCCGGCCGCCGTCGGCCGCGACGTACGTGGTGCCCTCGCCGACCAGGTCGGCCAGGACATTGCCCCTGCGGTCGAGGACGACCGTACCGTCGGGCACCGGCAGTACCAGGTCCTGGCCGTCCTTGCCGGAGCGGTTGCCGCCCTCGCCGGGCTTGCCGTTGGTGGCCTTGCGGTGCGGGGAGTGGTGGTAGTCGAGCAGCGTCGTCACCGACTGGTCGACGACGAGGATGACATCGCCGCCACGGCCGCCGTTGCCGCCGTCGGGTCCGCCCAGCGGCTTGAACTTCTCACGGTGTACGGAGGCGCAGCCGTGGCCTCCGTTACCCGCGGCGACATGCAGCTCGACGCGGTCCACGAAGGTGGTCATGGGGATTGCCTCCAGTACATACGGAAATGTCATACGTGCAACACGCGAAGGGCGGACCCGCTTCCCGTCACCGGGAAGTGAGGTCCGCCCTCGCGAAGAACCGTGCTACAGGCGCCTGATGCTCAGTGCTCAGGCGACCGGAACGATGTTCACGACCTTGCGGCCGCGGCTGGTGCCGAACTCCACCGCGCCCGCGTTCAGCGCGAACAGCGTGTCGTCGCCGCCACGGCCGACGCCGGAGCCCGGGTGGAAGTGCGTGCCGCGCTGGCGGACCAGGATCTCACCGGCGTTGACGACCTGACCGCCGAAGCGCTTCACGCCGAGCCGCTGAGCATTGGAATCGCGCCCGTTCCGAGTGGACGATGCGCCCTTCTTGTGTGCCATGTCTCCTCAGTCCCTTACTTCGCAGCCGCGGGGATACCGGTGACCTTGATCGCCGTGTACTGCTGGCGGTGACCCTGGCGACGGCGGTAGCCCGTCTTGTTCTTGTAGCGAAGGATGTCGATCTTCGCACCCTTGTGGTGGTCCACGATCTCGGCCGTGACCTTGATGCCGTCCAGCACCCACGGGTCGCTGGTGACGGCCTCGCCGTCGACCACGAGCAGGGTCGAGAGCTCGACCGTGTCGCCAACCTTGGCCGTGGGAATCTTGTCAACCTCAACGATGTCGCCGACAGCAACCTTGTGCTGGCGACCACCGCTGCGCACGATGGCGTACACGCGGATCTCACTCTCGCTCGGAACGGAACCTCTGATGCCAGCCGCTCGCACGGGCCGGGGCCCGTGACGATTCCTGACAGGACGAGCGGCCTCCCCCGGAAATCCGGGAGGTGGGTGCTCAGAGGTGGGCGCGCATAGGAACACACCGAAGGTTTAGAGTACGGGGCCCCTGTACAGGGGGTCAAACCAGCTCCCCGCGTCCCCGGTCGCCGTACGAGCCGCACGCGCGGGCCGTACGGCGACCGGGGACGACGGCGTCAGTCCTCCGTGGAGGCGGTGACGCCTGAGGGCGTCGTACGCTCGGCCGCCGCGGTCTTCTTCGTCGTCGACTTGACCGTCTTCTTGGCCGTCGTCTTCTTCGCCGCGGTCTTCTTCGCCGCCGTGGTCTTCTTCGCGGCCGTCTTCTTGGCCGTCGTGGCCTTCTTGGCGGTCTTGGCGGTCTTGCGGGCCGCCTTCTTGGCCGGGGCCGCCGCGGGCTCCTCCGCGGCCGGTTCCCCGGCCTCGGCGGGCTGCTCGGCCGCGACCGGCTCCTCGGCCCTGGCGGACTCCACCACGACGATCGCCGCGTCCTCGGCGCCCGAGGGCGAACCGGCCGGAGCGGTGACCTTGCGGGTCGCCCTGCGGCGCGCCCTGGGCGGAGCCGCGACCGGCGCCTCTTCGGCGACGGGCGCCTCCGCCACCACCGGGACCACCGGCTCCGGTACGGTCTCGGGCTCGGCGGACACGGGCAGGACCACCTCGGCTTCGGCCTCCGCGTCGGCGGCCTTCGGCGAACCGGCCGGGGCCGTCGCCTTGCGCGTGGCCCGGCGGCGCGTACGCCCCTTGGGAGCCGTCTCCTCGGCGGGTGCCTCGGGCCCGGCGGCCGGAGCCACGTCCGCTGCCTGGGCCGCGACCGGGGCCGGTGCCTCCACCGGCGTCTCGACACGCGTCCCGGCGGCCGGGGCCTCGGTCCCGGCCGCCGGCGCCGCCTCCGGCACCGACTCGGCGGTCCTCGGCGAACCCGCCGGGGCGGACGCCTTGCGGGACGCCCGGCGACGCGAACGGCCGCGTACGGACGCCTCGGCCTCCGCCACGCTGCTGAACAGTTCCTCGTCCGGCGCGAACGTGTCGGACAGCGGCTCGGCCAGCGCGACCGGAGCCGCCACCTCCGCCGCTACCTCGGCCTCCGTCTCGGTCTCCGTCTCCGCGATCTCGACGTGCTCATGCTCGTGCTCGTGCTCCGTACCGGCGGCGCCACCGCGACCGCGCTTCTTGGAGCGCTTGCCGTTGCCACCGCCACCGGCCGCCGTGGGCTGCTCCATGTGCACGATCACACCGCGCCCGTTGCAGTGGACACAGGTCTCGGAGAAGGACTCCAGCAGCCCCTGGCCGACCCGCTTACGGGTCATCTGCACCAGACCCAGCGAGGTGACCTCGGCGACCTGGTGCTTCGTACGGTCCCGGCCCAGGCACTCCAGCAGGCGCCGCAGCACCAGGTCCCGGTTGGATTCGAGCACCATGTCGATGAAGTCGATGACGACGATGCCGCCCAGGTCGCGCAGCCGCAGCTGGCGCACGATCTCCTCGGCCGCCTCCAGGTTGTTCCTGGTGACGGTCTCTTCGAGGTTGCCGCCCTGGCCGGTGAACTTCCCGGTGTTGACGTCGACCACGATCATGGCCTCGGTCTTGTCGATCACCAGCGAACCACCGCTGGGCAGCCAGACCTTGCGGTCCAGCGCCTTCATCAGCTGTTCGTCGATGCGGTACGTCGCGAAGACGTCGACCTCACTCGTCCAGCGCGACAGCCGGTCGGAGAGGTCGGGCGCGACATGCTCGACATAGCCGTGGATGGTCTGCCACGCCTCGTCGCCGCTGACGATGACCTTCGAGAAGTCCTCGTTGAAGATGTCGCGGACGACCCGGACGGTCATGTCGGGCTCACCGTAGAGAAGCGTCGGGGCGTTGCCGCTCTTCGACTTCTTCTTGATGTCCTCCCACTGCGACTGGAGCCGCTCGACGTCGCGGCGCAGCTCGTCCTCGCTGGCGCCCTCCGCGGCCGTACGGACGATGACGCCCGCGTCCTCGGGGACGATCTTCTTGAGGATGGTCTTCAGCCGGGACCGCTCGGTGTCGGGCAGCTTGCGGCTGATGCCGGTCATCGAGCCCTCGGGCACATAGACCAGATAGCGGCCGGGCAGCGACACCTGGCTGGTCAGACGCGCGCCCTTGTGGCCGATCGGGTCCTTCGTCACCTGCACGAGCACCGACTGGCCGGACTTGAGGGCGGTCTCGATCCGGCGCGGCCCGTTGGCCATGCCCAGCGCCTCGAAGTTGACCTCACCGGCGTAGAGGACGGCGTTGCGTCCCTTGCCGATGTCGACGAAGGCGGCCTCCATCGACGGCAGTACGTTCTGGACCTTGCCCAGATACACATTGCCGACGTAGCTGGTGGCCTGCTCCTTGTTGACGTAGTGCTCGACGAGCACGTTGTCCTCAAGAACGCCGATCTGGGTGCGCTCGCCGTTCTGGCGGACGACCATCACGCGCTCGACGGCCTCACGGCGCGCCAGGAACTCCGCCTCGGTGATGATCGGCACCCTGCGGCGGCCCTGCTCGCGGCCCTCGCGGCGGCGCTGCTTCTTGGCCTCCAGACGGGTCGAGCCCTTGATGGACTGCACCTCGTCGGAGCCGGTGCCCGGCTCGCGCTCTTCCTTCTTGCGCGGCTCGCGGACCTTGACGACCGTACGCTCCGGGTCGTCCCCGCCGGACTCCGCCTCGGAACCGCCGTCACCACTGCGACGGCGCCTGCGGCGGCGGCGCCGGCTGCTGGAGGAGCCGCCGCCCGAGGGGGCCTCGGACTCGTCGTGGTCCTCGTCCGCCTCGTCGTGCTCGGCCGTGTCCTCGTCCTCGGCGTGGGCCCCGGACTCGTCCTGCTCGTCCGTGGTGTCCTCGGCGTCCGCGGACTCGCCGCGGCGGCGGCGCCGGCCGCCCCGGCGGCGGCGCCGGGAGGGACGGTCCTCGTACTCGTCGGAGTCGTCGCCCTCGGCGGACTGCTCCGTGTCGGGCTCGGCCGCGGGCTCCTCGGCGGCGTACTCCTGCGACGGCTCCGCGGCGGCCCGGGGTGCCTCCACGGGCTCGGCGGGCTCGCCGCGACGGCGGCGCCGGCGGCGGCCCGAGGGCTCCGGGGCGGCGACGGGCTCGGGCACGGCCGCGGTCTGTGTCTCTTCCTCGGTCTCGTCGAGGTCCTCGGCGTCGTCCACCGGGGGGACGGCGGCGGCCATGGCGGCGGCCGTCTCCGGGGTCTGGAACATCGGCTCGGTGAAGACGGGCGCGCGGAAGACGGCCACGGCGGGCCGGGTGGCGCGGCGACGCGAGCGCTCGGGCGCCTCGGTCTCGCTCTGCGCGGCCTTCGGCGCGGGCTTCTCCTCCGCGGTGGTCTCCGGAGCGGAGGCGCGGCGGCGCGTGCGGCCGCGCGTGGCGGCCTTCTCGGCGGCCTCGACCTCGGTCTCGTCGGCGCTGATCTGCGTGACGGTGCCCTGCGGCAGGCTCTCGCCCGCCGAGGCTCCGTTGCCGTTGCCGTTGTCGTTCGGTGCGCTCACGTTCGCGGTCGCCTCGGGCGCGGGCGTGCCGGCGGGGGCGGTGGCCCTGCGGCTGGCGCGGCGGCGCGTACGGCCGGCCGGAGCGGTCTCCTCGGCGGGGCTCTCCCCGGGCGCCACGGCCTCAGCGGCAACGGTCTCGGGAGCCGTGACCTCAGGGGCCTCGGTGACCTCGGGGACCTCGGGAACCGTGACCTCAGGGGCCTCGGCGGCGACGGGCGCGGGAGCGGCGGTCTTACGGGTGGCACGACGGCGCGCACGCGGCGCGGCCACCGGCTCCGGCTCCTCCGACACTGCCGGCACAGCGGACTCGGGCGTCTCAGCCGCCTCGACGGTCACCTCAGGAGCGGGGGCAGCGGTCTTACGGGTGGCACGACGGCGCGCACGCGGCGCGGCCACCGGCTCCGGCTCCTCCGACGCGGCGGGCTCCACGGCCTCGGCCGCCGCGGCGGCCTCCACCGGCTCGACCGTCACCTCGGGGGCGGGAGCGGCGGTCTTACGGGTCGCACGACGGCGCGCACGCGGCGCGGCCACCGGCTCCTCCGTCACACCCGTCCCGTCGCTCGCGGCCGCCCCCGCGGCCTCGGCGGCGGGTACGGCCTGTGCCTGCGCGACGGTCTCCGTGACGCTCGTGGCGTCCTCGGTTCCGGCGGCACCGGCGGGCGGCCCCGCCGGGCGGGACGCGGCGCGGCGCCTGCGGCGCGGCGGCAGCGTATCGCTGGGTGAGTTGTTGTCTTCGTTGGTGTCCCCGGGGGTGCCGGGTTCAGTGGGCTCAAGCATGCGGGCGGTTCTCCCGTCACGCTCCCGGGCGCCACGCCTGATTCCGGTCCGGCCGCGGCTCGCGCGCTGCGCGATTGCCGCCGTCCGGGGCGCGGGCGCCGCACGGGAGCTGTTATGTCTGGCTCGCCGGTTCCCTACGCGATGTACGTACGGCCTGGCGAAAGTCTTCTGGTCAGTGCGCCGCCCGACCCAGGTGGCTCCCGAGTCCCAGGGCTGCGCTACAACGACCGCCCTACGCGGTACCCGCACCTTCCGGCGCCTTCGCGGCGGCGGGTCCGGCGGCCTTGGGTGGGGCGGGCCGGACTGCCTCGCGGTCGGGCGCGAGCGGATCGGTCACCGTTCCGGACTCCTCGTCGAAGAGCCCCTGCGCCAGCCTGGTCACCGCTGCGGGGACCGGCGGCGCCAGGTCGGCCACAGCTCGGAGACCGGACAGGACGTCGTCGGGTCGCACGGCAGGTGTCACGTGCCGAACAACCAGCCGCAGTATCGCACAGGGCCCGTCCCCCGGCCTATCAGGCCGGAACCGAGCCCCCTCCGTACCCGTCTCCAGGACCGCTTCCAGGCCGGCCACGGCCGCCCGTGCGTCGAAGGTCCGCAGACCGTTCTTCGTACGGCGTTCGACCTCGACCGACTCGGCCGCCAGGAAGGCGGCCACGGCCTCTTCTGCCGCGCGCGGCTCGACGCCGTCCAGCCGCAGCTCCCATACGGAAGCGGTCAGCCGGTCGGCGAACCCCGTCGTACGTACCTCGACGGCGTCGATGATGTCCAGGCCGGCCGGCAGCGACTCGTCGAGCAGCTCACGCAGCTTGTCCGGGTCGCACACCTCCACCAGGGCGATCTCCAGGAACTCGGCCTCGCTGCCCGTGCCGGTGGGTGCGGCATTGGCGTACGACACCTTCGGGTGCGGGGTGAACCCCGCCGAGTACGCCATGGGCACCTCGGCGCGGCGCAGTGCCCGCTCGAAGGCGCGCTGGAAGTCACGGTGGCTGGTGAACCGGAGGCGGCCGCGCTTGGTGTAGCGCAGTCGGATGCGCTGCACCGCCGGTGCGGGCGGCGGGCCTTCGGGCTGTCGCTTGCCCAGTGGTTCTTCTCCTCGGTGCGGGCGGTACGCGGTGACGCGCCGCCCTCGGACGTGGGGGTGGCCCCGGGTCCCGGTTCCATCCCGCTTTCGCGGGGAGATCTCGGGTGCGGGGTCCGCGCCGGGGACGATCGTTGTACTACCCAGAGTACGCGCACGGCCCTCCCGCGGTTCCCCGCCCTGGGGCGGGCCGGGTCCGCCCACCGGTGCCCGTGGGCCCCGGGCGCCTCAGCCGTCCGTCCCGACCCAGTAGCGGAGCTTCCCGCCGCGCTGGTCCTCCAGCACCCCGCCGGCCGCCTCGATCACCTTCCGCGACGGTACGTTCGTGGTGTCGCAGGTGACCAGCACCGATGCGAGGCCGATGGCACGGGCGACGGGCAGGGACGCGGCGAGCATCGCGGTGGCGTGGCCCTGCCGCCGCGCGGTGGGACGTACGGCGTAGCCGATATGGCCGCCCAGCTCACGCAGGAACGGGTTGAGCCGGTGGCGGATGGCGAGACGCCCCAGGAAGGTCTCGCCCTCGACGTACCAGAGGGTGGTGCTGGGCACCCACCCTTCGATCTGCGGGGTCTCCTCCAGCGGCTCGGCGTTGAGCCGCTCCACATACGCGGCGAAGACCTCGGGCCGGTGCCAGGTCCCGCCGAACTCCTCCATCTCGTGCAGGAGCAACGAGCGCTCGTCCGCGCCCTCTTCGACGAACTCCTTCATGGCGTCCAGGAAGGAGGCATGGATCCTGATGTCAGGGGCGATGAACCGCGGCATCAGCCCATTGTGCAGGCGAGCGGGGCGAAACCCGGCCACGGCCGACCCGTGACCGGACGCGCCCCGGCTCCCCGCGCGCCCGCCTCTACGTGACGACGGTGAGCGGCAGCAGCTTCTTGCCCGTGGGGCCGATCTGGATCTCGGTGTCCATCTGCGGGCAGACACCGCAGTCGAAGCACGGCGTCCAGCGGCAGTCCTCGACCTCGGTCTCGTCGAGCGCGTCCTGCCAGTCCTCCCAGAGCCAGTCCTTGTCGAGACCGGAGTCCAGGTGGTCCCAGGGCAGGACCTCCTCGTACGTACGCTCGCGCGTCGTGTACCAGTCGACGTCCACGCCGAAGTCCGGCAGCGTCTTCTCGGCGCAGGCCATCCAGCGGTCGTACGAGAAGTGCTCACGCCAGCCGTCGAACCGGCCGCCGTCCTCGTACACCGCGCGGATGACCGCGCCGACGCGCCGGTCGCCGCGCGAGAGCAGGCCCTCGACGATGCCCGGCTTGCCGTCGTGGTAGCGGAAGCCGATGGAGCGGCCGTACTTCTTGTCGCCCCGGATCTTGTCGCGGAGCTTCTCCAGCCGGGCGTCTGTCTCCTCGGCGCTGAGCTGGGGCGCCCACTGGAACGGGGTGTGCGGCTTGGGCACGAACCCGCCGATCGAGACGGTGCAGCGGATGTCGTTCTGCCCGGACACCTTGCGGCCCTCGGCGATGACGTTGACCGCCATGTCGCCGATCTGGAGGACGTCCTCGTCGGTCTCGGTGGGCAGACCGCACATGAAGTACAGCTTCACCTGCCGCCAGCCGTTGCCGTACGCGGTGGAGACCGTACGGGTCAGGTCCTCCTCCGAGACCATCTTGTTGATGACCTTGCGCAGCCGCTCGGAGCCGCCCTCGGGGGCGAAGGTCAGCCCGGACCTGCGGCCGTTCCTGGTCAGCTCGTTGGCGAGGTCGACGTTGAACGCGTCGACGCGGGTGGACGGGAGGGACAGGCCGATCTTGTCCTCCTCGTAGCGGTCCGCGAGCCCCTTGGCGATGTCGCCGATCTCGCTGTGGTCGGCGGAGGAGAGCGAGAGCAGACCGACCTCCTCGAAGCCGGTCGCCTTCAGCCCCTTCTCGACCATCTCGCCGACCCCGGTGATGCTGCGCTCGCGCACCGGACGGGTGATCATGCCCGCCTGGCAGAACCGGCAGCCGCGCGTGCAGCCGCGGAAGATCTCCACGGACATGCGCTCGTGCACGGTCTCGGCGAGCGGGACGAGCGGCTGCTTCGGGTAGGGCCACTCGTCGAGGTCCATCACGGTGTGCTTGGACACCCGCCACGGGACGCCGGACTTGTTGGGTACGACGCGGGCGATACGGCCGTCCGGGAGGTACTCGACGTCGTAGAAGCCGGGGACGTACACCCCGCCGGTCTTCGCGAGCCGGAAGAGGACCTCCTCGCGCCCGCCGGGGCGGCCCTCCGCCTTCCAGGCCCGGATGATCTCGGTGATCTCCAGCACGGCCTGCTCGCCGTCGCCGATGACCGCGCAGTCGATGAACTCCGCGATCGGCTCGGGGTTGAAGGCGGCGTGGCCGCCGGCGAGCACGATGGGGTGGTCGACGGTACGGTCCCTGGCCGCCAGCGGGATGCCGGCGAGGTCCAGGGCGGTGAGCATGTTCGTGTAGCCAAGCTCGGTGGAGAAGCTCAGCCCGAAGACGTCGAAGGCACCGACCGGCCGGTGGCTGTCCACCGTGAACTGCGGGACCCTGTGCTCGCGCATCAGCTCTTCGAGATCCGGCCAGACGCTGTACGTACGCTCGGCGAGTACGCCCTCGCGCTCGTTCAGTACCTCGTACAGGATCATGACGCCCTGGTTGGGCAGTCCGACCTCGTAGGCGTCCGGGTACATCAGCGCCCAGCGCACGTCGGTGGAGTCCCACGGCTTGACCGTGGAGTTGAGCTCACCACCGACGTATTGGATCGGCTTCTGCACATGCGGGAGCAGGGCTTCGAGCTGCGGGAAGACCGATTCTGCAGACATCACGGCGATCTTTCGTGGACTGACAGGGGTGACCATTCAGCCTACCCCGGTGGTCAGCCCGTCAGATCCGCCCGCAGTCGGGGGTCGGACGCCTCCTCCCACAGGCCCGGCATCTCCTGTTCCCTGCGGTCGCCCTGGGCCTCCTCCTGGCCGTACAGCAGGCCCCAGGTGAACGTGGACTCGCCCGCCGCGTGGGCCTTGACCGCGAGATCGCGGAGGGCCTCACGGGCCACCACGCTGTCCTGGTGGTCGCCGAGCGCGCTCTGGAGGGCCTTCATGCGCGTGGCGAAACGCTTGGCCGGCTTGCCCAGGGCGGGGCGGGCCGCTTCGGCGGCGTAGCGGGCGCGCTTGGCGGCCTTGCGGGCGTCGTGCATCGCCAGGTCGCGTTCCTCGCCGTGGGCGAGCGCCAGCGCGTGGCCGACCCGGCCGGCCAGCCGCTCGTAGTTCTTGAGGATCGCGGAGGGCAGCGCCTTCTCGGCGGGCCGCGCGGCGTCCGGCCGCAGCGGCGGCGAGGCGAGCAGTGTGTCGAGCGTCTCCAGCAGGGTCAGATAGCGCTCGCTGTCGAGTACGGCGACGGTCCTGCTCCGTGACCCGGCCCGCTGGGCGGCGTCCCAGGTCTGGAGCCGGGCGCGCACCGGCCCGAGGAGCAGCGTCACGGGCAGCGCGTCGATCCGGGCGCTCAGCCGCTCGTCGAGGACTTCGTGGTCGCGGTCGACGCCGAGCTCCGCCGCGACCCACTTGAGCTCCTCGGCGACGGGGTCGGTGACGGACCGGTCGAGGATCTTGCGGTACGTGCGGAAGGCGGAGCGCATCCGGCGGGTGGCGACGCGCAGCTGGTGCACGGAGTCCGGCAGATCGCGGCGCACGGCCGGGTCCTGGGCGATGATCGCGTCGGCCTGGGCGCGCAGATAGTCCAGGATGTGGTCCCCGGCGCTGCGCGGCCCGCCCTTCGCGGCCCGTGTCACGGACCTGCCCGGCTCGACGCGCGCCGTCCCGTCGTCGGGCGCCGTCTCGGCCAGTGCCCTGCCGAGCTTGGACGCGGCGGACGCCGGGCGCAGTCCGGCCTTGCGGAGCTTCTTCTCCACCGCGTCGAGGATCGCGGGATCGGCGTCGTCGCACAGTTCCACCTCGACCTCGGTCCAGGAGGCGGTCCCCGCGTCCTTTCCACCGGTGCCCCCGGCGAGGCGTCGCGCGCGTACGGCGTCCACGCTCGCCTCGGCGAGCGGCGTGCCCTCGGCGTCGAGCAGCTGGAGGACGTCGCGCGACGTCGTGAGCCGTACGAGGGGGCTGAGCCCGGCGCCGCGTACGCGCGAGCGGACCAGCGCGGCGAGTTCGTCCGGAAGGGTGTCGGCGAGCGGTGCCCGGATCTCGTCGCGGACACCGGCGGAGACGGGGAACTTCAGATGCCAGCCCTCGTCACCGCCGCCCGTGCGGCGCCGCAGTGTGATGTGGTCCCCGGTGAGGCGCAGATCCGCGGTGTCGTAGTAGACGGCGTCCAGCTCCACCACGCCTCTGGCGCGGACGGTCGCGACTCCCCTGACCCCGGTGAGATCCGGCAGCCCGGAGGGCTCAGAGCCGTCGGAGGGCGCGGGAAGCTCGTACTTGCGCTCGATCTCTCGCTTTGTGTCCGCCATGTACCGAATTTAGTCCCAGGGGTCGCCCTTGGGCAGCCCCTGGGACCTTTCGGGAACCTGGCTATGCCGTTATCGGCCGCTGCACCCGGATCGACTGGAGCAGTCCGACGGCGATCCACGCCGCGAACATGGCGGTGCCTCCGTAGGACACGAACGGCAGCGGCAGACCCGCCACCGGCATGATCCCGAGCGTCATCCCGATGTTCTCGAAGGACTGGAACGCGAACCAGGCGATGATTCCCGCGGCGACGATCGTGCCGTACAGCTCGGTCGTCTCCCGGGCGATCCGGCAGGCGCGCCACAGGACCACGCCGAGGAGCAGCAGTATCAGCCCCGCGCCGACGAAGCCCAGTTCCTCGCCCGCGACCGTGAAGACGAAGTCGGTCTGCTGCTCGGGCACGAACTGGCCGGTGGTCTGGGAGCCGCGGAAGAGCCCGGTGCCGGTGAGGCCGCCGGAGCCGATCGCGATCCGTGCCTGGTTGGTGTTGTAGCCGACGCCCGCCGGGTCGAGCTCCGGGTTGGCGAAGGCCGCGAAGCGGTTGATCTGGTACTCGTCGAGCACGCCGAGCGCCGCGACCGTGATGGCGCCCGCCACGCCCGCGCCGACCAGGCCGATGATCCAGCGGTTGGAGGCGCCGGAGGCGAGCAGTACGCCGAGCACGATGACGGCCATGACCATCACCGAGCCGAGGTCCGGCATCAGCATGACGATGGCCATCGGGATGACGGCGAGGACGAGGGACTTCGCGACCGTGCGATGGTCCGGATGGATCTGGTCCCCGGCGTCCACCCGGGCCGCCAGCATGACCGCCATGCCCAGGATGATCGTGACCTTCACGAACTCGGAGGGCTGGAGGGTGAAGCCGCCGCCGATCACGATCCAGGCGTGGGCGCCGTTGATGGTCGCGCCGAGCGGGGTGAGGACGAGCAGGACCAGGACGACGGAGAGCCCGTAGAGCGCCGGCACCGCCCCGCGCAGGGTGCGGTGCCCGAGCCAGATCGTGCCGACCATCAGGGCGAACCCGATGCCGGTGTTGAGCAGATGGCGCACGAGGAAGTAGTACGGATCGCCCTGGTTCAGCTGGGTGCGGTTACGGGTCGCCGACCACACCAGCAGCGAGCCGACCAGCGACAGGGCGAGCGCCGAGAACAGCAGCGGCCAGTCGAGCCGGCGCGCCATCGAGTCACGGGCCACGAGCCTGGCCCATGTCCCGCGCTCCGGACCGTATCCGGAGACCGAGAAGCCACTTGTGCCGGCCATCGCTCAGTCCCTCCCAATCGGCGTGTCGGACTCGTCGGGGTCGTCGGGCGGGCCCGCCAGCGTCTGCGCGTCCGGGTCTTCCCTCACCGGCTCGTACGGCCTGATCTTCGGCGCGTCGATCGAACCGTCCGGCTGGATCGCCGGGAGTTCCTTGCGCGGCTCGGGCATCAGCGCCTTGCCGAGGTCCTGGTCGCCCTTGGCGTTCAGCCCGTACATCGCCTCGTAGATCTTTCGCACGGCGGGCCCCGAGGCCCCGGAGCCGGTACCACCCTGGGAGATCGTCATGACGATCGTGTAGTCCTCGGTGTACGAGGCGAACCACGAGGTCGTCTGCTTGCCGTAGACCTCGGCCGTACCCGTCTTGGCGTGCATCGGGATCTTGTCCTGCGGCCAGCCGCCGAATCGCCAGGCGGCGGAGCCGGTGGTGGTGACCGCCGCGAGGGCGTCGTTGATCTGCTCCAGTGTCTTGCCCCGCGTCGGCAGCTTGCCGTGCGACGTGGGCGCGATCTCCTCGACCCGCTTGCCGTCGGCGCTGACGATCGCCTTGCCGACCGCGGGGTTGTAGAGGGTGCCGCCGTTGGCGATGGCCGAGTAGATGGTGGCCATCTGGATCGGGGTGACGAGCGTGTCGCCCTGGCCGATCGAGTAGTTGACGGAGTCGCCGGCACGCATGCGGTTGCCTTCGAGACATCCCTCGTAGGCGATCTTCTCGACGTACGTGCCGTCCTTCTTGCCCTGCTTGCACCAGCTGACCTTGTTGGCCTCCCAGAAGCTCTGCTTCCACTGCCGGTCCGGGATGCGGCCGGTGACCTCGTTGGGGAGGTCGATACCGGTCTCCTTGCCGAGGCCGAACTGGTGCGCGGTCTTGTAAAACCAGTCGTTGGGGTGCTTCGGCTTCATGCCGCCGTCTTTCTGCCACTCCTTGTGCGCGATGCCGTAGAAGACGGTGTCGCAGGAGACTTCGAGGGCCTTGCCGAGGGTGATGCTGCCGTAGCCCCTGGACTCGAAGTTCTGGAAGACCTGGCCGCCGACGCTGTACGAACTGGGGCAGGGGTAGTTGCCGTTGAACTTGTATCCGGCGTTGACGGCGGCGGTCGACGAGATGACCTTGAAGATGGAGCCGGGGGCGGCCTGGCCCTGGATGGCCCGGTTCAGCAGCGGGAAGTTGGACTTCTTGCCGGTGAGCCTGGCGTACTCCTTCGCCGAGATGCCGCCGACCCAGGCGTTGGGGTCGTACGTCGGCAGGGAGGCCATCGCGACGACCCGGCCGGTCTTCGCCTCCATGACCACCGCGGCGCCGGAGTCCGCCTTGTAGTGCTCGCCGGTGTTGCGGTCCATCTCCTTGCGCGCGGCCTTCATCGCCTCGTTCAGCTCGTACTCGGTGACGGCCTGCACGCGCGCGTCTATCGAGGTGACGACATGAGCGCCGGGCTCGGCCTCGTCGTTGCGCGCCTGGCCGATGACGCGGCCGAGGTTGTCGACCTCGTACCGGGTCACTCCCGCCTTGCCGCGCAGCTGCTTGTCGTAGGTGCGCTCCAGGCCGGACCTGCCGACCTGGTCGGAGCGGAGGTACGGCGACTCGCTGTTCTGGGCCTTGGTGATCTCCTCGTCGGTGACGGGCGAGAGATAGCCGAGTACCTGAGCGGTGTTGGCGAGCCCCGGCGCGGCGTAGCGGCGTACGGCGGTGGGCTCGGCGGTGACGCCGGGGAAGTCCTCGGCGCGCTCACGGATCTGGAGGGCCTGCTGTGTGGTGGCCTCGTCGGTGACCGGGATCGGCTGATACGGCGAACCGTTCCAGCAGGGCTTGGGGGTCTTCGAGTCGCAGAGCCTGACCTTGTCGATGACGTCCTTGGGCTTCATGTCGAGGACGTCGGCGAGCCGGGTCAGGACGGCCACGCCCTTGTCCGGCATCTTCATCAGCTCGGTACGGCTGGTGGAGACGACGAGCCGGGTCTCGTTGTCGGCGAGCGGAATCCCGCGGGAGTCGAGGATCGAGCCGCGGACGGCCGGCTGGACGACCTGCTGTACGTGGTTGTTCTTGGCCTCGTCCGTGTACTCCTGGCCGTTGCGGACCTGGAGGTACCAGAGCCGGCCGCCGAGGGTGAGGAGAAGCGAGAAGACGAGGACTTGAATGATGATGAGCCGGATCTGGACCCGCGGTGTCCGTCCGGTCTCCGGAATATTGCTCACTGCGATCCCCCACGGACGCTACGGGCGGTACGGCCGGACGGTGCGCGGCCGGCCGTACGCGCGGGCGTCCGCGCGACGGCCGCCGGGTGATGCGGTGTCACAGTCGCTTGACCCCCTTGATACGTCCGGCCCGCGCGGCGCGGTTACGGGCGGCCCTGAGCCGCAGGACGCCACGCTGGCTGCCGATCCGCAGGCCGGTGCCGGTGGCGGACCAGCCGGCCGCGACATCGGCGCCGCCACTGCTCTGGGTCTCGGCGAGCGGATCGTTCTCGGCGCGTCTGGCCAGGAACATGATCAGCGGGACGGTGAACGGCGCCAGCAGCAGATCGTAGACAGCGGCGGTGAACAGCAGGCCGGTGAGACCGACATGGCGGGCGGCGGTGTCACCGACGAGTGCCCCGACCCCGGCGTACAGCAGCGTCGAGCCGAGCGCCGCCGCGACGACCACGGCCATCGGCGCGAACGCCGATCTCATCTGGCCCTTCTCGGGGCGGGCGAGTCCGGCCAGATAGCCGATCACGCAGAGCACCAGGGCGTAGCGGCCGGCCGCGTGGTCGGCGGGCGGCGCCAGGTCGGACAGCAGTCCGGCGCCGAAGCCGATGAGCGCGCCGCCCACATGGCCGTACACGAAGGCCAGGGCGAGGACGACGAGGAGCATCAGATCGGGGACCGCGCCGGGGAGCTGGAGTCTGGCGAGTACGGACACCTGGATGACGAGGGCGACCACGACCAGCGTGGTCGAGAGCAGAATCCGGTTGAAGCGCATGGGGATCAGCCCTACTCCTGGTCGTCTGCTTGGCCGTCGGCGTTGGGAACCGGATCGGCGTTGCTGCTGGCGTTGGGGTCCGGATTGCCGGTGTCCGCCTCGCCGTTCGCCTCCGTCTCGGCATTGGGCGACGGGGTGACCGTGACGGTGACGGTGGGCGTCGGGGCGGGCTGCGACTTGGGCGGCAGGACCGTGTCGCGCGGGTCCTGCCGGGGAGCCACGACCACGACACCGACGAGGTCGAGCTTGGTGAACCCGACGAAGGGGCGTACGTACAGGGTCCGGGTCAGATCGCCGCCCGACGGGTCGACCCGGACCACCTCGCCGACGGGGACGCCGGGCACGAACGGCCGGTCCTTGCTGGATCCGAAGGTGACCAGCCGGTCGCCCTTCTTGATCTTGGCCTTGCCGTTGAGCAGCTGGACGGAGAGCGGACGGTCGCCCTGGCCGGTGGCGAAGCCCAGTTCGTCGTTGCCCTCCATCCGGGTACCGACGGTGAAGTCCGGGTCATTGGCGAGCAGTACGGTCGCGGTGTCCGGGCCGACGGTCGTGACCCGCCCGACAAGTCCGTCACCATTGAGCACGGTCATATCGCGCGTGATGCCGTCTTTGGCACCGATATCGATGGTGACCGTCCAGGAGAATCCCTGGGCCGCTCCTATGGCGATGACCTCGGCGCCCTTGATTCCGTACTGACCGGCGCCGGCCTTCGCGAGCATCTTGTCCAGTTCGCGCACCCGGCTGCGATTGCGGTCGTCACTGCCGAGCCGCTGTTTCAGCTCGGTGTTCTGCTTCTGGAGCACGGCGATGCGATTGTGCCGCGCGCCGGAATCCCGTACCGCTCCTATGGCATTGCCCACCGGATTGACCGCGGACGCGACACCGTTCTCCACCGGGCCGAAGACCGTCGCGGCGGCGTGCCGCGCGCCGTCGACCGGGGAATCCTCGCCACCACGGATATCCACCGTGATCAGTGCGAACGCGATGGCGATCAGCAGCACCAGGAGCAAACGGCTCTCTCGTGTGTCCCTCACGTGCGGCGGCCGTGCCTTCCTCGTAGGAATGATTCTGCGGGTATATCAACGATCCGCCGCGCGGGAGGCCGAGACCCCTGCCGGGGGTCCCCCTGGACCCGAGGGCCAGGGGGACGGGGACGCTTCCGTCACCGGCGGGGCTGGGCGTCCAGCACCTGCTGGAGCGCCTCGAACTCCTCGACACACTTGCCGGATCCGAGTGCCACGGAATCCAGCGGATCCTCGGCGATGTGGATCGGCATCCCCGTCTCGCGACGCAGCCTCTCGTCGAGACCGCGCAGCAGGGCGCCGCCGCCGGTGAGCACGATCCCCCGGTCCATCACATCGCCGGACAGCTCGGGCGGGCACTTGTCGAGCGTGGTCTTGACCGCGTCGACGATCGCGTTGACCGGCTCCTCGATGGCCTTGCGCACCTCGGCGGCGGAGATGACGACGGTCTTCGGCAGCCCGGAGACCAGGTCACGCCCGCGGATCTCGGTGTGCTCGTCCTTGTCGAGGTCGTACGCGGAACCGATGGTGATCTTGATGCTCTCGGCGGTCCGCTCGCCGAGGAGAAGGGAGTACTCCTTCTTGATGTGCTGGATGATCGCGTTGTCCAGCTCGTCACCGGCGACGCGGATGGACTGTGCTGTGACGATTCCGCCGAGCGAGATCACGGCGACCTCCGTCGTACCGCCGCCGATGTCCACGACCATGTTGCCGGTGGCCTCGTGGACGGGGAGTCCTGAGCCGATGGCCGCGGCCATGGGCTCCTCGATGATGTGGACCTGGCGCGCGCCGGCCTGGGTGGACGCCTCGATGACGGCACGGCGCTCAACGCCCGTGATACCGGAGGGCACACAGACGACGACCCGCGGACGCGCCAGATAGCGGCGCTTGTGGATCTTCAGGATGAAGTAGCGCAGCATGCGCTCGGTGATTTCGAAGTCGGCGATAACACCGTCCTTCAGCGGCCGGACGGCAACGATGTTGCCCGGCGTCCGGCCGATCATCTTCTTAGCCTCGGCGCCGACCGCGAGAATACCGCCGGTGTTGGTGTTGATGGCGACGACGGACGGCTCGTTGAGTACGATCCCCCGGCCTCTGACGTACACCAGCGTGTTGGCGGTCCCGAGGTCGACAGCCATGTCACGGCCGATGAACGACATGTTGTTCCCCATGAGGATGCGTCTGGCCTTCCCAAGCGTTGATGGCTTTTCAGGATGGCGAGGTGGGTGCTGTGGCTTGGAGGTTTCCATCGTAGTGCCGACGCAAGGACGACGGCGCGGTGGCCCACCTCAGTAAGGGTGACGAAGTGTCGGTCCGATGCGTTCCCGAAAGTGGCTTAGATATGCCCAAAGGCGACCGAATTCCTTCGGTCGCCCCAGGGCATCAGCGCCGTTCGGCTGACATGTGGTCAGGAAAGTCCTGGGAAGAAGATTTTAAGTTCCCGAATGGCGGACTCCTCGGAGTCCGAAGCGTGGATCAGGTTCTCCCGGACGATCGTTCCGAAGTCCCCCCGAATGGACCCCGGCGCCGCGGCGATCGGGTCAGTCGGACCGGCGAGCGCGCGGACGCCCTCGATGACCCGCTCACCGTCGACGACCAGAGCGACGACCGGTCCTGAGGCCATGAACTCGACCAGCGGCTCGTAGAAGGGCTTCCCCTTGTGCTCGCCGTAGTGCTGCTCCAGCGTGTCCTGGTCGAGCGTGCGCAGCTCCATGGCGCTGATGGTCCAGCCGGCCTTGCGCTCGATACGGCCGACGATCTCGCCGACCAGGCCGCGGCGTACGGCATCGGGCTTGAGCAGGACAAGCGTGCGCTGGCTCACTGTGCGGGCTCCTTCTACTACGGGATGCGGGCCCTCAGAGGCTACAGGGCATACCACACCATCGATCACACAGCGTCAGCCTCTGCCGATGCCTGCTCGGCCCAGCGTGCCTTCGCCTCGTCGATCTGCCGTCCGAAGTGGACCGAGGCCCCCCACAGGGCCGCGAAGATCGCGCCGAGGACGAACATCGCGGGCACCACGAAACCGCTGGCGACCAGCGCGACCTGGAGCGCCCAGCCGAGCTGGACGCCACCTGGACGGGTGATCATCCCGCAGAGCAGCACGGACAGCAGCATCGCGATACCGCAGACCGTCCATACCGTCCCCACCGACAGATCGTCGGACTTCATGGCGACGAGACCGGCGAAGCCGATCACGAAGAACTCACCGATCAGTGTGGACGCACAGAGCGTACGCATGGGATTCAGCGCCTCCTCAGCAGCAGCCGGGCCTCGCCGACCGTGATCACCGAGCCGGTGACCAGGACCCCGGCGCCCGCGAACTCGGACTCCTCCTCGGCGAGCGTGATCGCCGCCTCCAGCGCGTCATCGAGCCGCGGCTCGACCTGGACCCGGTCCTCCCCGAAGACCTCGACGGCGACGGCCGCCAGCTCGTCCGCGCCCATCGCGCGGAAACTGGAGTTCTGCGTGACCACGATCTCCGTGCAGATCGGCTCCAGGGCTTCCAGCACGCCGCGGACGTCCTTGCCGTCGCTGGAACCCACCACACCGATCAGCCTGCTGAAGCCGAAGGACTCGGTGAGGGCCTCGGCCGCGGCCCGCGCCCCGGCCGGGTTGTGCGCCGCGTCCAGCACGACCGTCGGCGAGCGCCGTACAACCTCCAGCCGGCCCGGCGAGGAGACCGCGGCGAACGCCTTGCGGACCGTGTCCATGTCGAGGCGGCGGGCGTGCTGCGCGCCGATCCCGAAGAACGCCTCGACGGCGGCCAGCGCCACCGACGCGTTCTGCGCCTGATGCGCGCCGTACAGCGGGAGGAAGATCTGCTCGTACTCGCCGCCGAGCCCGCGCAGGGTCAGCAGCTGGCCGCCGACCGCGATCTCACGGGCGACCACCCCGAACTCCATGCCCGCGCGGGCGACCGTCGCGTCCACGTCGACGGCCTTCTTCAGCATCACCTGCGCGGCGTCCACCGGCTGCTGGGCCAGGATGACCGTCGCGCCCGGCTTGATGATCCCGGACTTCTCCACGGCGATCTCGCCCGGTGTGGAGCCGAGCCGGTCCGTGTGGTCCAGATCGATCGGCATGACGACGGCGACGGAGGCGTCGATGACATTCGTCGCGTCCCAGGTGCCGCCCATGCCGACCTCGACCACGGCGGCGTCCACCGGCGCGTCCGCGAAGGCGGCGTAGGCCATGCCGGTCAGCACCTCGAAGAAGGAGAGCCGGTACTCCTGCGAGCCGTCGACCATCTCGACGTACGGCTTGATGTCCTCGTACGTCTCGATGAACCGCTCGGCGGAGATCGGGGCGCCGTCCAGACTGATCCGCTCGGTGACGGACTGGACATGCGGGCTCGTGTACCGGCCGGTACGCAGATCGAACGCGCCGAGCAGCGCCTCGATCATGCGGGCCGTGGAGGTCTTGCCGTTGGTGCCGGTGATGTGGATCGACGGATAGGCGCTCTGGGGATCGCCCAGCACATCCATCAGACCCTTGATCCTGGCGACCGACGGGTCGAGTTTCGTCTCGCCCCAGCGGCCCGCCAGCTCCTGCTCGACGGCGCGCAGCGCCTTGTCCACCTCCGGGTCCTCGGGGCGTGCCGGGGCGCCGTCACCCTGCGCGGGCCCTGCCTGGGCGCGCAGTGTGCGGCTCCCGGCCTCGATCACCGCGAGGTCGGGGTCTCGGTCGGTCGCGGCGTCGACGATCTCATCGAATTCGTCGTACTCGCCGGGCTGGTCGGAAGGACGGTGCTCGCTCACGCGACCAGTCTACGGAGCGCCACCGACACCGGTCGCCCCGCGCCCCGGCTCCGTACGGGAGCGGGGCCCCGGCCGGGTGGCAGGGGCCCCGTTCCCGGGTGCTCGTCGGGGAGGGTCAGCCCTGGGGCAGGCCCGCCAGCTGTGCGGTCAGCCGCTCGATGTCCGTCTCCGCCTTGGTGAGCCGGCCGCGGATCTTCTCGACCACGTTGTCGGGGGCCTTGGCGAGGAACGCCTCGTTGCCGAGCTTCGCCGTCGCCTGCGCCTTCTCCTTCTCCGCCGCGCCGAGGTCCTTCGTCAGACGCTTGCGCTCCGCCTCGATGTCGATCGTGCCCGACAGGTCGAGCGCGACCGTCGCCCCCTCGACCGGCAGCGTCGCGGTGGCGTGGAAGCCCTCGCCCTCCGGCTGGAGGCGCAGCAGCTGCCGGATGGCCGCCTCGTGCGCGGCCAGCGGCGTACCCGTGAGATCCAGCCGCGCCGGGACCTTCTGGCCGGGCTGGAGCCCCTGGTCGGAACGGAACCGGCGGACCTCGGTGATCACCTGCTGGAGGTGCTCGATCTCCCGCTCGGCCGCCACGTCACGGAACCCGCTGTCGGCCGGCCAGTCGGCGACGACGACCGACTCCTTGCCGGTGAGCGTGGTCCAGAGCGTCTCGGTGACGAACGGGACGATCGGGTGCAGCAGGCGCAGGGTGACGTCGAGGACCTCGCCGAGGACCCGTCCGGAGACCTTCGCCGCCTCGCCGCCGTCGATGAACGTGGTCTTGGACAGCTCCACGTACCAGTCGAAGACCTCGTCCCAGGCGAAGTGGAAGAGGGAGTCCGACAACTTCGCGAACTGGTAGTCCTCGTAGTACGCGTCGACCTCCGCGACCACGGCGTTCAGCCGGGACAGGATCCATCGGTCGGTGGCGGACATGTCGGCCGCGCCGGGCAGCGGGCCCTCGACGGTCGCGCCGTTCATCATCGCGAAGCGCGTGGCGTTCCAGACCTTGTTGGCGAAGTTCCGGGAGCCCTGGACCCAGTCCTCGCCGATCGGCACGTCGATGCCCGGGTTGGCGCCGCGCGCGAGGGTGAACCGGACAGCGTCGGAGCCGTACTTGTCCATCCAGTCCAGCGGGTTGACCGCGTTGCCGAAGGACTTCGACATCTTCTTGCCGAACTGGTCACGGACCATGCCGTGCAGCACGATCGTGCTGAACGGCGGTGTGCCGTCCATCGCGTAGAGACCGAACATCATCATCCGGGCGACCCAGAAGAAGAGGATGTCGTAGCCGGTGATCATGATCGAGTTCGGATAGAACTTCTCGACGCTCGGGGTCTGTTCGGGCCAGCCCAGCGTGGAGAACGGCCACAGACCGGACGAGAACCACGTGTCCAGGACGTCCGTGTCCTGCGTCCAGCCCTCGCCGGCCGGCGCCTCGTCGTCGGGACCGACACAGACGGTCTCGCCGTTGGGCCCGTACCAGACGGGGATCCGGTGGCCCCACCACAGCTGCCGGGAGATGCACCAGTCGTGGAGGTTGTCGACCCAGCCGAAGTAGCGGGACTCCATCTCCTTCGGGTGGATCGTGACGCGGTCGTCGCGGACGGCGTCACCGGCGGCCTTGGCCAGCGGACCGACCTTGACCCACCACTGGAGCGAGAGGCGCGGCTCGATGGTCGTCTTGCAGCGTGAGCAGTGTCCGACGGAGTGCGTGTACGGGCGCTTCTCGGCGACGATCCGGCCCTCGGCCCGCAGCGCGGCGACGATGGCGCTGCGCGCCTCCATCCGGTCGAGCCCCTCGAACGGGCCGGGGACGGTGATCACGGCGCGCTCGTCCATGACCGTGATGTTCGGCAGATCGTGCCGCCGGCCGATCTCGAAGTCGTTCGGGTCGTGCGCGGGTGTCACCTTGACGGCGCCCGTACCGAACTCCGGGTCGACATGGGTGTCCGCGACGACCGGGATCGTACGGTCGGTGAGCGGCAGCTTGATGCGCTTGCCGACGAGATGCGCGTACCGCTCGTCGTCGGGGTGGACGGCGACGGCCGTGTCGCCGAGCATCGTCTCGGCGCGGGTGGTCGCGACGACGACGGAGTCCTCGCCGTCGCCGTACTTCAGCGAGACCAGCTCGCCGTCGTCGTCCTGGTACTCCACCTCGATGTCGGAGATCGCGGTGAGACAGCGCGGACACCAGTTGATGATGCGCTCGGCGCGGTAGATCAGCTCGTCGTCGTAGAGCTTCTTGAAGATCGTCTGGACAGCCTTGGACAGCCCCTCGTCCATGGTGAACCGCTCGCGCGACCAGGCAACGCCGTCGCCGAGCCGGCGCATCTGCCCGGAGATCTGCCCGCCGGACTCGCCCTTCCACTTCCAGACGCGCTCGACGAACGCCTCACGCCCCAGGTCGTGCCGGGACTTGCCCTCCTTGGCCAGCTCGCGCTCGACGACGTTCTGGGTGGCGATGCCCGCGTGGTCCATGCCGGGCTGCCACAGCGTCTCGTAACCCTGCATGCGCTTGCGGCGGGTGACGGCGTCGATGAGCGTGTGCTCGAAGGCGTGCCCGAGGTGGAGGCTGCCGGTGACGTTCGGCGGCGGGATGACGACGGTGAACGGGGGCTTCTCGCTCTTCTCGTCGGCCTCGAAGTAACCGCGCTCTACCCAGCGCTCGTACAGCTTCCCCTCCACCTCGGCCGGAACGTACTGGGTCGGCAGTTCGGGGTTGCTGGCTGGCTGCTGCTGAGTGTTCTCGGTCACGGGGCACAGTTTAGAGGTGTCACCGCCCCGTACTGAAACGGGATAGTTCGGTAACGGTGCGGCCCCGGGTGGCCTCGGTCACTGTCCCGTCCGCCAGGATGTCCGGAACGCGTAAGCAACTAACAGGGGACAGCGTATGAGTGACAACCAGCCGGGACCGTACGGCGGGCAGCCTCAGCAGCCCGGTCCGTACGGCCAGCCGAACCCTTACGGCCAGCAGCCGCCGCAGGGGCCGCCGGGGCCCGGTTACGGTTACCCGCAGCAGCCCCCGCAGGGTGTCCCCCCGCAGCCGCCGCAGGGATACGGCTACCCGCAGCAGCCAGGACCGTATGGCCAGCCGCAGCAGCCGGGCCCGTACGGCCAGCCGCCCCAGCAGCCCCCGTACGGCCAGCAGCCCGCCTATGGCGGCGGCCAGTACCCGCCCCCGCCGGGCCAGGCGCCCAAGAAGAAGACGGGCCTGATCGTCGGCGCGTCCGTGCTGGCGCTCGCGGTGATCGCGGGCGGCGCGTACTTCCTGGTGGGCGGTGGCTCGGTCCCGGACGACGACAAGAAGTACAAGCTGGCGACGCCGGAGTCGGTGCTCAGCGGCGAGTACAAGAAGGCCGGGGATACCGGTTCCAACGGCGGCAACTTGACCAAGAGCGACGCCAAGGAAGCCGAGGGGTGGGGAATCAGGAACCCCCGGGAAGTGGCCGGCAGCTACTCCACGGGAGAGGGCCCCACACAGAAGGTGATCGACTTCAGCGGCGTCTACGGCGAGCTCGAAGACCCCGAGAAGGTGGTCGACGCGGTGTTCGCCGAGTCGCGGCAGAAAGCCGACAAGGCGCAGAGCGGCGGCCCGAGCCTCGAATTCATCGGCGAGCCGCAGGAGTTCACGCCGGACGGCTTCGACAACGGCGTGATGAAGTGCCAGGAAGGCAAGTTCACCTTGGGACAGGCCGCCGGCACCAGCTCCGGTCCCGGCAGCTACACGATGCCGATGTGCGTCTGGGGCGACCAGAGCACCATGGGCTACGTCATATCGGCCGACGCCGGGGCCGGTGTCACCAGCAAGAGCAGCCTGTCTCTGGACGAGGCCGCCGCGCAGGCCGCCAAGTTGCGCGACGACGTCCGCGTCGAGATCAAGTAACGGGCTCCACGCCTACGGCACAGGGGCGGGGGGGGGGGGGGGGGGGGGGGGGGGGCCCCACCAGCGCGGACAAACACACACGCCCGAAGCAGCTCTTTGCGAGTACATCTCTTCCGGAGACCTGATCTGCTAGCC
>NZ_JBVKAK010000001.1:746981-778242 GCF_055639435.1 Streptomyces sp. NPDC039430
AGGCGCCCCCCCCCCCCCCTTTTCCCCCCCCCCCCCCCCCCCCACCCCCCCCCTCACCCCCCCCCCCCCCCCCCCCCCCCCTCCTCACCCCCCCCCCCCCCCCCCCCCCCCCCCCCCCTCTCCCCCCCCCCCCCCCCCCCCCCCCCCCGCCCCCGCGTGTCGCGTACGCGGACCGCTACGCGGACTTCTCGTGGCGGCCGTCGTTCTTCACGATGCGCGGCTCGCGCGGCACCAGCGTCGGGTTCACGTTGTCGCGGACGACCTCCGCCGTGATGACGACCCGGGCGACGTCCTTGCGGGACGGCACCTCGTACATCACCGACTGGAGCACCTCTTCGAGGATGGCGCGCAGACCGCGCGCGCCCGTGCCGCGCAGGATCGCCTGGTCGGCGATGGCCTCCAGGGACGGGCGGTCGAAGTCCAGCTCCACACCGTCGAGTTCGAAGAGCCGCTGGTACTGCTTCACCAGCGCGTTGCGCGGCTCGACGAGGATCTGGAGGAGCGCCTCGCGGTCCAGGTTGTGGACGGAGGTGAGGACCGGCAGACGGCCGATGAACTCCGGGATCATCCCGAACTTCACCAGGTCCTCCGGCATGACCTCCTGGAACTGGTCGCTCGCCTCGATCTCGCGCTTCGAGCGGATCGTCGCGCCGAAGCCGATGCCCTTCGCTCCCGCGCGCGACTCGATGATCTTCTCCAGGCCGGCGAAGGCGCCGCCCACGATGAAGAGCACGTTCGTCGTGTCGATCTGGATGAACTCCTGGTGGGGGTGTTTCCGGCCGCCCTGGGGCGGTACGGAGGCGGTGGTGCCCTCCAGGATCTTCAGCAGGGCCTGCTGGACGCCCTCGCCGGAGACATCACGGGTGATCGACGGGTTCTCGCTCTTGCGGGCGACCTTGTCGATCTCGTCGATGTAGATGATCCCGGTCTCGGCCTTCTTGACGTCGTAGTCGGCCGCCTGGATCAGCTTCAGCAGGATGTTCTCGACGTCCTCGCCCACATACCCGGCCTCGGTGAGCGCGGTGGCGTCGGCGATCGCGAACGGCACGTTCAGCATGCGCGCCAGCGTCTGGGCGAGGAGGGTCTTGCCGGAGCCGGTCGGGCCCAGCAGGAGGATGTTGGACTTGGCGAGTTCGATCGCGTCCTCGCGCCCGGACACCCCGCCGTTCTCGCCGGCCTGAACGCGCTTGTAGTGGTTGTAGACCGCCACGGAGAGGGCCTTCTTCGCGGGCTCCTGCCCGACGACGTACCCCTCCAGGAACTCGTAGATCTCGCGAGGCTTCGGCAGTTCCTCCCACCGCACCTCGGAGGTCTCCGCGAGCTCCTCCTCGATGATCTCGTTGCAGAGGTCGATGCACTCGTCGCAGATGTACACACCGGGACCTGCGATGAGCTTCTTCACCTGCTTCTGGCTCTTCCCGCAGAACGAGCACTTGAGCAGGTCGCCGCCATCACCGATGCGTGCCACGAGGTGCTTCCCCTTCGCCTGGGAGCAGCCTGGTTCAGCGGCTCCTGTGCCTCATATCCGACGGTACCTTGCCCGGGCCCCCGTTCGGGCCCCCCTTGGCGCGGTTCACGTGGTCGTGCGACCGCGCCAAGGGCGCCGGGTGTGTCAGGCGGCCGCAGCGGCCGTGGTCTTGCGGGTCGACACGATCTGGTCGACCAGGCCGTACGCGAGCGCGTCCTCGGCGGTCAGGATCTTGTCGCGCTCGATGTCGTCGCGGACCTTCTCGATCGGCGTCGTCGAGTGCTTCGCCAGCATGTCTTCGAGCTGGGCGCGCATCCGCAGGATCTCGTTGGCCGCGATCTCCAGGTCGGAGAGCTGCTCCCGGCCGGTCTGGCTGGACGGCTGGTGGATGAGCACGCGCGCGTTCGGCAGCGCCAGCCGCTTGCCGGCGGTGCCGGCGGCGAGCAGTACGGCGGCGGCGGAGGCGGCCTGGCCCATGCACACGGTCTGGATGTCCGGCTTCACGAACTGCATCGTGTCGTAGATGGCGGTGAGCGCCGTCATCGAGCCGCCGGGGCTGTTGATGTAGATCGAGATGTCGCGGTCCGGGTCCATCGACTCCAGGCAGAGCAGCTGCGCCATGACGTCGTTGGCGGAGGCGTCGTCGATCTGCACCCCGAGGAAGATCACGCGCTCCTCGAAGAGCTTCGCGTACGGGTCGTACTCGCGCACGCCCTGCGAGGTGCGCTCCACGAAGCGCGGGACGACGTAACGGTTGTCCACCTGCGGGCCGGTGTAGAGGCCGCTCGCGGAGTAGTTGTTCATGTGGGTGTTCACCATCCTGTGGCGTTCGGTGGGCTGGGCCGGCTGGTCGGGGCTGGTGATCTCAGGCCCCGGTACCGCCGCCGCCCGGAACACCCGAAGCAGCGGAGATGATCTCGTCGATGATGCCGTAGGCCTTGGCCTCCTCGGCGGTGAACCAGCGGTCGCGGTCACCGTCGCGGATGATCGCCTCTTCCGTCTGGCCGGTGTGGCGCGCGGTGATCTCGGCCATGCGCTTCTTCGTACGGAGCAGCTGCTCGGCCTGGATCTTGATGTCGGAGGCGGTGCCGCCGAGGCCCGCGGAGCCCTGGTGCATGAGGATGTCGGTGTGCGGCAGCGCGAAGCGCTTGCCCGCGGTACCGCCGGTCAGCAGGAACTGACCCATCGAAGCGGCGAGGCCCATACCGATGGTGACCACGTCGTTCGGGATGTACTGCATGGTGTCGTAGACGGCCATACCGGCGGTCACCGAGCCACCGGGGCTGTTGATGTAGAGGTAGATGTCCTTCTCGGGTTCGGCCGCGAGGAGGAGGAGCTGCGCCGTGATCTTGTTGGCGATGTCGTCGTCGACCTGCTGGCCGAGGAAGATGATCCGCTCTCCGAGCAGCCGGCTGTAGACCTGGTCGCCGAGGCCACCACCGAGGGACGGCTCACCGGCGGCGTAAGGCATCAGATTCGTCACGTATACACCTGCTCGTCTCTGACGGCTGCGGCCGTCTCAGCGTCTTCGTACCGGGGACGGGAGACTCCCCTGCCCTCGTATTCATGGACCCTAACGCGCTGGTCGGCGCGGGCCATCCCGCTTCCGTGGCTGTTCGCTGGGAGCGCAAGGCAGTTGAGGCTCCGTACGGCCCTGAGCGGGCCCGCCGGCCCTCTCCCGGCCCCCCATGCCACCCCCGGCGCCGTCGGGGCGCCCAGCGGGTCCCGCGGGGCTCCGGGGCGGACGGGACGGGCCCCGGTCGCGTGATGCGTCCGGGGCCCGTCCTGACGTTCGGAGCGAGGCGGCTCAGGCCTCGTTCTTGTCGGCCTTCTCCTCGGCCTTGTCCTCGGTCTTCTCTTCCGCCTCGGTGTCCGCGGCGGCCTCGGTGGAGTCGGCGGCCTCGGCCGTCTCGGCGGCCTCGTCGTCGTCCTCGTCGTCCAGGTCGACGATCTCACCGTTCGTGTCGATCACCTTGGCGGCCTCGACGACCACCGCGAGCGCCTTGCCGCGGGCGACCTCGCCGACGAGCATCGGCACCTGGCCACCCTCGACGACCGCCTGGGCGAACTGGTCGGGGGACATGCCGGAGGACTGCGCGCGCCGCATGAGGTGCTCGGTGAGCTCCTCCTGGTTGACGTTCAGCTTCTCCTTGTTGACCAGCTCATCGAGGATGAACTGGGTCTTGATGCCCTTCTCCGCCTGCTCCTTGGTCTCGGCGTCGAACTCTTCCTCGGTCTTGCCCTGGATCTCCAGGTACTTCGCGAGGTCGAGGCCCATCTGACCGAGCTGGTGGTGCTCCAGGTTGTGCTTGCGGGTGTTGATCTCCTCCGCGAGCAGCTTCTCCGGGATCGGCACCTCGGCCAGCTTCAGCAGCTCGTCGAGGACGCGCTCCTGGGCCTGGGTGGCCTGGTCGTACTGCTTGCTGCTCTCCAGGCGCTTGCGGCTGTCCGCCTTCAGCTCGTCGAGCGTGTCGAACTCGCTCGCCATCTGCGCGAACTCGTCGTCCAGCTCGGGCAGCTCACGGGCGGCGACCTGGGACACCTTGACGGTGACCTCGGCGGTCTTGCCCTCGGCGGCGCCGCCCTTCAGCTCGGAGCTGAAGGTGGCCTCGCCGCCGGCCTCCAGGCCGGTGACGGCCTCGTCGATGCCGTCGAGCAGCTCGCCGGAGCCGATGGTGTACTGCACGCCGGTGGCCACACCGTCGGGCAGGACCTCGCCGTCGACCTTGGCCTCCAGGTCGATCGTCACGACATCGCCCTCGGCGGCGGCGCGCTCGACCGGGTTGGTGGACGCGAAGCGGTCGCGCAGCTGCTCCAGCGACTTGTCGACGTCCTCGTCGCTGACTTCGATGGAGTCGACGGTGACCTCGATACCGGAGTAGTCCGGGATCTCGATGACCGGGCGGATGTCCACCTCGGCGGTGAAGGCCAGCAGCTCGCCGTCCTTGAGCTCGGTGATGTCGACCTCGGGCTGGCCGAGGACATTGAGCTCACCCTCGTTGACCGCGTCGGTGTAGAACTTCGGGAGGGCGTCGTTGACGGCCTCCTCCAGCACAGCACCACGCCCGAACCGCTGGTCGATGACCCGGGCCGGGATCTTGCCCTTGCGGAAGCCCTTCACCGTGACCTGCTGGTTGATCTTCTTGTACGCCGCGTCGAGGCTGTCCTTGAGCTCCTCGAAGGGCACCTCGACAGTGAGCCGAACCCGAGTCGGGTTCAGGGTCTCCACGGCGCTCTTCACGGTTCGGTCTCCTTGGTGGCTGATTCTTGGGTTCTGCCGGTCCGCCGCGGTGCGGCGCGATCCAGCGGATCGGCCCGGTTCCTCAGAGACTCTTCAGACACACGGGCACGCAGCTTGCATAGTAACCGCAAGCGGGTAGAGCCCCCAATGTGATCTTGCGATGCGATCGTGCGAATGGTCGGGGTGGCCGGATTCGAACCGACGACCTTCCGCTCCCAAAGCGGACGCGCTACCAAGCTGCGCCACACCCCGTCGGTGCGACACGTAGGGTACATGCCCGCGAGCATGCGGCCGACCGCTTTGACCGGTGCTTTGACCGCCGCTTTACCGGTGTGCGGCGAGCGCCCGGGACCCGCTACGATGTGATCCGTGCCGAGGCCGCATGACCTGCGGCACGACGCGTGCGGGCGTAGCTCAATGGTAGAGCCCTAGTCTTCCAAACTAGCTACGCGGGTTCGATTCCCGTCGCCCGCTCTTGAGCAGGAACGTACGGGTCAGAGCCGGTTTCCGTAGGACACGGAGACCGGCTCTGCTCGTTCGCGTTCGTCCGCGCCGCCCGTGACGGTAGGGCCGCCGGCGGCCCTAGAAGCGGATCTGGTTGACCGTCTCGGCTATCGAGTTGAGGAACCTGTTCACCGACGGGGCGATGTTGGTGGAGGCGAGGAAGAAGCCGAACAGGATCGCGACTATCGCGGGGCCTCCCTTGAGTGAGCCACCGCGGAAGAGCACCACAAGGATGACCGCCAACAGAACCACCACAGACAGCGAAATGGCCACACTGATCACACCCTCGGTCGGTCGCCTGGCCCAGCCCCGGGAAGCGCGCACAGCCACACCCCCGCTCCGACCATCGTGCCATCAACCTCCGCGCGGATGTTGGCCGGTGACGAATCAGCGACATCACGATCTCGCCAATCGCGCTCCCGGCGCGCCGGGTTACGCGCGACCGCGGCGCACGCGGGCCGTTCGCGCGTGAATAGCGCGTGGACAGGAATTCGATTCCATCACCTCTCCATACGCACAGGTCATTCACAACCCATTCCCTCCCTTTCGAATGACCGGCCGACGAGCGCGTCGACCGGGGTCGTCACGCGCCATAAATCCCGGCGATATGCCCCAATCAATCCCGCTTAACCAGGGCATATCGCCCGGTTGTCGGCGGTTTCAGATTCGAATGGGTCACCTGTCGAGGAGGTTTTACGAATTGGTTTGAGCGCCGCTAAGGTGCCTCGAATGTTCCAGGCGCCGCATACGTATGAGACGTCCCCGCTCCCCCGTTCCCTCCCGGCCGCGACAGCGGATCCCGCCGTCGGAACCAGATCGTCCGCGGTGGCCGACACGCCGGTGCCGACCGAGCAGCGGTCCGCCGGTCCGGCCGTGGATCCGCACGCGACGTCCACCAAGCGGGACCCGTTCTTCGACAACGCCAAGTACCTGGCGATCGTCCTCGTGGCGGTGGCGCACTTCTGGGAACCGGTCATGGACGGCAGCCGGGCGACGCGCGCGCTCTATCTGCTCGTCTACGCCTTCCACATGCCGGCCTTCATCCTCATCTCCGGCTACTTCTCCCGGGGTTTCACCGGCCGCCCGCACCAGATCAGGCGCCTGGTGACCGGGGTCGCGGTGCCCTACATGGTCTTCGAGGTGGCGTACTCGCTGTTCAAGCGGCACACGGACGACAGCCCCGACCTGCCCATCAGCCTGCTCGACCCCTGGTATCTCACCTGGTTCCTGGCCGCGTTGTTCGTCTGGCGGCTGACCACCCCGCTCTGGCGCGTGCTGCGGTACCCGATGACGGTGGCGCTCGCCGTCGCCTCGCTGGCCTCGCTCACCCCGGGCATCGGTGAGGACCTCGGCCTCCAGCGCGTGCTCCAGTTCGCGCCGTACTTCGTCCTGGGACTGCTGCTCAAGCCCGAGCACTTCCAGCTGGTGCGGCGGCGCGAGGTCCGGCTGCTGGCGGTGCCGCTGTTCGCGGGCGCGCTGGTCTTCGCGTACTGGGCGGCCACCCGGATGCCGCCCGGCTGGCTCTACCACAACACCAGCGCCCAGCGGCTGGACGCCCCCTGGTGGGCCGGGCCCGTGATGACGTTCGCGCTCTTCGGCTGCTCACTCCTGCTGACCGCCGGATTCCTGGCGTGGGTGCCCTGCCGGAGGACCTGGTTCACGGCCCTGGGCGCGGGCACGATCTGCGGCTATCTGCTGCACGGATTCCTGGTCAAGGGCGCGGTGTACGGCGGCCTCTTCGACGCGTACCCCTGGCTGGCCGGTCCCGCCGGGAAGGTCGCGGTGACCGTCACGGCGGCCGCCGCGGTGACGCTGCTGTGCACACCTCCGGTACGACGGCTGCTGCGCGGCGTGACCGAGCCCGAGATGCGGTGGGCGTTCCGGCGGGAGGCGCGGACTTCCCGGTAGCCGTCCGCGTCGGCCCGTCGCGTCCCCTCCCCCCGCCCCACGTCCCCCTTGCTTCTCCCCCTCCCGTCCCACGTCACAGTTGCTCAGTAAACCGTTTGGTAAACTAATTACTGACGATTCCTTGACGCTTCTTTGACTTGACGGAGGAACGATCCCATCGGACACGCAGAGACCCTCATAGCGATGGGCGGCGCCTTCCTCGCCGCCGCCGTACTCGCCCGTCTGGGCAGCCGTATCGAGCTGCCCACTATTCCCCTGTTCATCCTCGCCGGGATCCTGCTCGGCCCCCACACCCCCGGCATCGTGCTGGTCAAGGACCCGCACGAGCTGGAGATGCTCTCCGCCCTCGGGCTGGTGCTGCTGCTCTTCTATCTCGGGCTGGAATTCCATCTGGACGACCTCAAGGCGGGCGGCCGGAAGATGGCCCTCGCCGGCGGCGCGTATCTCGCGCTCAACGTGGGCGCCGGTCTCGGCTTCGGCTTCGCGCTCGGCTGGGGGACGTCGGAGGCGCTGGTGCTCGCCGGTGTGCTCGGCATCTCCTCGTCCGCGATCGTCACCAAGGTCCTGGTCGACATGGGCCGGATCGGCAACCCGGAGACCAAACCGATCCTCGGCATCATCGTGGTCGAGGACATCTTCCTGGCCCTCTATCTCGCCGCGCTCCAGCCCATCCTGTCCGGCGCGGACAGCGCCTCGGCCGCCGTGATGGACGGTGCGAAGGCGTTCGGCTTCCTGCTGCTGCTGGCGCTCGCGGCCCGGTTCGGTACGAGGGTCGTCGGACGGCTCATGAACACCAAGGACGACGAACTGCTCGTCATCTCCTTCCTCGGCGCGGCGGTCCTCGTGGCCGGTGTCTCCGAGTGGTTCGGGGTCGCCGACGCCATCGGCGCGTTCATGGTCGGTCTGATGCTCGGCGGCACCACCTCGGGTCCCCGGATCCGCAAGCTCGTCCACCCGCTGCGGGACGCGTTCGGCGCGATCTTCTTCTTCGCCTTCGGCCTGTCGATCAACCCGGGCGATCTGCCGACCGTCCTCTGGCCCGTACTCATCGCCGTGGCGGTGACCCTGGTGATGAACGTCGCGGCGGGGCTGACGGCGGCCAGGATCTTCGGTTTCGGCGCCCGGCCCGCGGCGAACATCTCCACGACCCTGCTGGCCCGGGGCGAGTTCGCGCTGATCCTCGCCACGATGGCGGCGGGTGCGAGCCTCGACAGCCGGCTCGCTCCGTTCATCGCCGGATATGTCCTGGTCCTCGCGGTCCTCGGGCCGCTGGCGGCCGGCAGGTCGCACTGGCTGGCCCGGATCCTGCCCGGAGGCGGAAGGGGCGGTGACGGCAGCGGACCCGGCAGCGGACCCCAGGAGATCGAGCGCCCGTACGCCGGGGATCCGGGCGACAGGGGGGCACCGGTGACGAGCTGACGTCCATGCCCTTACCACCACCCGCGACGGCCCTCGGTACCCGCAGAACTCCCCTCCGCCCGTGACGGCGGAGGGGAGTTCCGTATGCGGGTGTACGCGGGTGTACGGGGTCGGTGCCCGCTGGTATGACGCGTCAGCGCCTGTCCGCGGTCATGGCTCGCGGCAGATCAGCAGCAGCGCGCGGTCGTCGTTGACGTCCTTCGCGACCGCCTCGATCAGATGCCAGGCGGCGCCCTCGAAGCCCGGGACGACATAGCGGTCGGCCTCGCCCGTGAGGCGGTCGATGCCCTCGCCCAGATCGCGGCCCGGGGCCTCGACCAGCCCGTCCGTGAAGAGCATCAGCACGTCGCCGGGGCGCAGCGAGCCCTTGACCGGGTCGAACTGCGCCCCGTCGTACACCCCGAGCAGCGGGCCCTCGCCCGACTTCTCCTCCCAGCGGCCGCTGCCCGCGTGCAGCTGGAGAGCGGGCAGATGGCCCGCCGACAGCAGCTCGAAGTCCCCCGAGTCCAGATCGAGGACGAGATGGATGGAGGTGGCGAACCCCTCGTCCCAGTCCTGCCGGAGGAGATAGCCGTTGGCCGCCGGGAGGAAGCTGTGCGGCGGGAGCGAGCCGAGGAGTCCGCCGAAGGCGCCCGAGAGCAGCAGGGCCCGGGAGCCCGCGTCCATGCCCTTGCCCGACACATCGGTCAGGACGACTTCGAGCGTCCGGCCGCCGTTCGTACGGGCGGCCACCACGAAGTCGCCGGAGAAGGACTGGCCGCCGGCCGGGCGCAGCGCCATCTCGCGGTGCCAGCCCTTGGGGAGCCGGGGCAGGGCGCTCTGCACCCTGATCCGTTCGCGCAGGTCGAAGAGCATCGTCCCGCCGCGCCGCCAGGGCACCCCGACCCGCGCCCTGAACTGGGCGATCAGCAGTCCGAAGAGTCCGCAGGCGGCGACCACGAGCACGGTGCCGGGGGTGACCCGCGCCGGGCCGTCCGGATACGGGCCGAGGACCATCGACTCGACGATCAGCGCGGCGGCCGCGGCGGCGTACAGACTGAGCAGGCTCGCGGGCCGCAGGAGCAGCCCACCGGCCACGATCGGGAGGACGAGCGCGGAGGGCGCGCACCAGACGGGGACGGCGAGCGTGGTGAGCGTGATGGCCGGGACGGTGAGCAGCAGACCGACGAGGGCGACCCAGTCCGAGCCGTCTCCGCGGAAGTAGTCGACGCCGGATTTGCGCACGCCGTTGCGGACCCGGTGCAGCTTCCTGCGCATCCGGGCCGAGTACGACTCCGCTCCCGCGACACCGGCCATTGTTGTGGACCCTATCGATCCGTCCGCCCGGCGTGCAGGGGGACCCCTGTGACATTGCGTTCGAAATCGGGTCGCCTCGTTGTCGTACCCCTGATACTGATGGCATATGACTATCGACCTACGAGTACTGGAACCGGCCGAATGGGACACGTGGTTCGGGGCGTTGGAGCTCGCGTTCGGCGGTGTCCCGGACACCGTCGGGGAGACGCGCCTGCTGCGGGATCTCACCGAGTTCGACCGTTCGATCGGGGTCTGGGACGGCGAGGAGTGCGTGGGCACGGCGGGCGCGTTCAGCTTCCTGCTCTCGGTGCCGGGCGGGGCACAGGTGCCCGCGGCGGGCGTGACCATGGTCAGCGTGGCGGCGACGCACCGCCGGCGCGGGGTGCTGAGGTCGATGATGCGCCGCCAGCTCGACGACGTCAGGTCGTGGGGCGAACCGCTCGCCGTGTTGACGGCCTCCGAGCCGGTGATCTATGGACGGTACGGCTACAGCGCCGCGACCGAGCAGCTCTCGGCGGATATCGACACCTCCCGGGTACGGATCGCGATTCCCGAAGGATCAGGCGATGTACGTCTTCGTCGGGTGAAACCGGATGACCCGGCTGTACGTGACGCGTGCGAGGCGGTGTACGCCGCGGAGGTCGCGGGGCGGCCGGGGATGCTCGCCCGCCGGCCCGGCTGGGAGCGGCATCCGGTCGTCGACGCCGGGAAGGTGCGGGACGGGAAGTCGGCGCTCCAGTGCGTGCTGGCGGAGCGGGACGGCGAGGTGGTGGGGTTCACGCTCTTCCACAACAAGCCGGAGTGGGACGGGGCGGGCCCCAAGGGCACCATCGAGCTGCGGGATCTGTACGCCCTGGACCCGGTGGCGTACGCGTCGCTCTGGGACTTCCTCTTCTCGATCGATCTGACGTCGGCGGTCCAGGCGGGCAACCGGCCCGCGGACGATCCGTTCCAGTACCTGGTCTCCGACATCCGGCGGTGCCAGGTGCGGCGGCGGGACTCGCTGTATCTGCGGCCGGTGGAGGTCGGGGCCGCGCTGGAGGCCCGTACGTACCGGACGCCGGTGGATGTGGTGCTGGAGGTGACGGACGCGTTCTGCCCCTGGAACGAGGGGCGTTGGCGGCTGTCGGGCGACCCCAAGGGCGCGTCCTGCGAGCGCACCGCCGATCAGGCCGATCTGACGCTGTCCGTCAACGAGTTGAGCGCCGCGTATCTGGGCGGCGTCTCGCTGTCCGCGCTGGCGCGCGCCGGGCGGGTACGGGAGATACGGTCCGGCGCGCTGAGCGAGGCGTCGGCCGCGTTCTCGTCGGAGATCGCGCCCTGGCTGCCCCACGGCTTCTGAGCCGGAGCGGCCGCGGGGCCCGGGGAACGGGTGTTCAGCGCTGCTGGCAGCCCGGACACCAGAACAGGTTGCGGGCGGCGAGGGCAGCGGTGCGGATCTCGCCGCCGCACAGCAGGCAGGGCATCCGGGCCCTGCGGTAGACGTACACCTCGCCGCCGTGATCGTCGACGCGCGGCGGGCGGCCCATCGCCTCGGGGGTGTGCTCGGGGCGGACGGTGTCGATCCGGTTGTTCCGTACCCCTTCCCGCATCAGCCCCACCAGATCCGCCCAGATCGCGTCCCACTCGCGGCGGGTGAGGTCCTTGCCCGCGCGGTACGGGTCGATGCCGTGCCGGAAGAGGACCTCGGCGCGGTAGACGTTGCCGACGCCCGCGATCACCTTCTGGTCCATGAGCAGGGCGGCGACGGTCGTACGGGACCGGGAGATCCGCGCCCACGCCTTCTCGCCGTCGTCCGCGCGGCGCAGCGGGTCCGGGCCGAGGCGGTCGTGTATCGCCTCCTTCTCGGGGACGGTGATCAGGGCGCAGGTGGTGGGGCCGCGCAGATCCATGTACGCCGTGTCGGAGGCGAGCCGCAGCCTGACCGTGTCGGTGGGCGGCGGGGCGGGCGCGTCGCCGAAGGCGACCTTGCCGAACAGGCCGAGGTGGATGTGGACCCAGCCCTGGCCGCCGAAGCCGAGGAAGAGATGCTTGCCGTGGGCGTCGACGGCGTCGAGGACCCGGCCGTCGAGGAGCGCCGCGCTGTCGGAGAACTTGCCCTGGGGACTGCTGACCCGGGCGGGCCGGCCGCCGAAGCGGTCGAGGTGGTCCTCGGCGAGGCGGTGGATCGTATGCCCCTCGGGCACGGGGACTCCTCTGTGACGAGTGACGAGTGAAGAGTGACGAGTGAGGTGAATCGTCCTCGGTGTACGGACGGGCCGTGCCTGGTGTACGGACGAGCCGTGCGCCGTGGCATGGCTGTGCCGCCGGGGCGGGCCCGGCGGCACATGGTGAGACCTGGCGGACCGGGGTCCGCTCAGTCCTGGCGCGGGTGGTGGGCCGGGACGGGCGGCAGCTCGTGGGTCGACTCGTAGTCGGTGAGCATCTTGATACGGCGCGCGTGACGCTCCAGGCCCGAGTACGGGGTGGCGAGGAAGACCTCGACGAACTTCGTCGCCTCGTCCCGCGTGTGCATCCGGCCGCCGACGGAGATGACGTTGGCGTCGTTGTGCTCGCGTCCGAGAGCCGCGGTCTGCTCGCTCCAGGCGAGGACGGCGCGGACGCCCTTGACCTTGTTCGCGGCGATCTGCTCGCCGTTGCCGGAGCCGCCGATCACCACGCCGAGGCTGTCCGGGTCCGCCGCCGTGCGCTCCGCGGCGCGCAGGCAGAACGGCGGATAGTCGTCCTCGGCGTCGTAGACGTGGGGTCCGCAGTCGACGGGCTCGTGGCCGTGGGCCGTGAGCCACTCGACGAGGTGGTTCTTGAGTTCGTAGCCGGCATGGTCGGAACCGAGATACACGCGCATGGGGCGAAGTGTGGCACGCGGGGTGTGGCTCGCGCTCCGCTGGGTAGCGGTCAGCGGGATCAACGCTCCGGTAACCCGGGCGTCGGCGCCCGCCCCCCGGGTAACGAAACGGAGTCGCCACTTCCAACATCGGGTGGCCGGGCGCTTGAATGCCGGGACTCATTACTTGAGTGGACCGTAGACGTAAGGATTGCCGCATGACCTCCCTGCCGTCCCCCACGAAGGAAGGCGGAACTCCCAGTGAACCTGGGAATCCGCAGTCCTCCGACGGCCTGAAAGCCGGTCTCAAGAACCGTCATCTGTCCATGATCGCGATCGGCGGCGTGATCGGCGCCGGGCTGTTCGTCGGCTCCGCCTCCGGTATCGCCGCCGCGGGCCCCGGCATCCTGCTGTCGTACGCGCTGGTCGGCCTGATGGTCGTGCTCGTGATGCGCATGCTCGGCGAGATGGCCGCGGCGCGGCCCAGCTCCGGATCCTTCTCCGCCTACGCGGACCAGGCGCTCGGCCGCTGGGCCGGGTTCTCGATCGGCTGGCTCTACTGGTTCTTCTGGGTGGTGGTGCTGGCGGTCGAGGCGACCGCGGGCGCCCAGATCCTGGAGGGCTGGATACCGGCGGTGCCGCAGTGGGCGTGGGCGCTGATCGTGATGGTCGTACTGACCGCCACGAACCTCGCGTCGGTCGCCTCGTACGGTGAGTTCGAGTTCTGGTTCGCCGGCATCAAGGTCGTGGCGATCGGGGCGTTCGTCGTCGTCGGTCTGCTCGCCGTCTTCGGCCTGCTGCCGGGGTCCGACAATCCGGGCGCGGGTCTCTCGCATCTCTCGGACACCGGTGGATTCCTGCCCAATGGGGCCGGCGCGATCCTGACCGGTGTGCTGATGGTCGTCTTCTCCTTCATGGGAAGCGAGATCGTCACGCTCGCCGCCGGGGAGTCCTCGGACCCGCAGCGGGCCGTCGCCAAGGCGACCAACAGCGTGATCTGGCGGATCGCCGTCTTCTACCTGGGGTCCATCTTCGTCGTGCTGACGCTGCTGCCCTGGAACGATCCGTCGATCGTCAAGGACGGCTCGTACGTCGCGGCGCTGAACTCGATCGGGATCCCGCACGCCGGGCAGGTGATGGACTTCATCGTGCTGACGGCCGTCCTGTCCTGTCTGAACTCCGGTCTCTACACGGCGTCCCGCATGGCCTTCTCGCTCGGCCTGCGCGGGGACGCGCCCAAGGCGTTCGCCCGGACGAACGCGCGCGGTGTCCCCACGGCCGCGATCCTGTCATCCGTCCTCTTCGGGTTCGTCGCCGTCTTCTTCAACTACCAGTGGCCCGACTCGGTCTTCGCGTTCCTGCTCAACTCGTCCGGCGCGGTGGCGCTGTTCGTCTGGCTGGTCATCTGTTTCACACAGCTGAGGATGCGCGGGATCATCCTGCGCGAGGAGCCGGAGAAGCTGGTCGTACGGATGTGGCTCTTCCCGTATCTGACCTGGGCGACGATCGCGATGATCTCGTTCGTGCTGGTCTACATGCTCACCGACGACGCGGCGCGCGAGCAGGTGCTGCTGTCGCTGCTGGTGGCGGCGCTCGTGGTGGCGATCGCGCTGGTCAAGGACGCCCGTGGGCGGCGGGAGAAGGCGGCGGCACGGGCAGACGACTGAGGCGGCTGAGGCGGCTGAGGCGGCTGAGGCGGAAGGCCCCGAGCACCCGTGCGGCGAGCACCGCGGTCGAGGCGAGGGCGGTCACGGCCGTCCAGATGACAAGGGCGGGCCAGGCGTAGGCGACCTGGGCCAGGGTTCCCGAGCGGTTCATCAACAGGCCGAAGAGCCCGGCGAGTCGCGTGAGGAAGAGAAGGGGAAGTGCGTACGGCAGCAGCCGCGCCACTCGCCACCACGCTCGCCCCGCGGTGCGCCGGGCCCACCGGCGGGCTCGCAGCACGCCACGGACGCCGAGGCCCGTCGCCAGCAGGGTGAGAGCCGCGAGGACCCAGTCGGCCGTCATGGAGAACGGCTCGGCCACCTCGGGGCTCTCGCCCCGGGCGAGGTCGACGAGGCCGTCCGAGAGCTGGGGCGCGTCGTCTCCGGAGATCATGCCGGTATTGGTGACGACCGCGATACCGATCCCGCTGTCGGGCAGCAGGGTGGCGATCGAGTTGTGGGTGAGCAACTGGCCGGTGTGCTGGATCTGCCTGAGTTCGCCGTCCCGCGTGCTCTTTGACCAGCCCATCGCGTAGTGGCTGTCCGGCGGTGAGGTGGGCGGTGTGTGCGTGAGATCGATGGTGCGTGCGGAGGCGACGCGTCGGCCGTCGGCGGACACGCCCTGGTTGTTCTGGGCGATCAGCCACCGCGAGAGGTCGTCGGCCGTGGTGACGACACCGTGGCCGCCCGCGGTGAACCAGCGGGGATGGGGACGGGAGAACACCGAGCCGTACGCGCGGACGTAGCCGCGGGCGCCATCGGGCATGTCGTCGGTGGTGCCGACGGAGGTGGTGCGCGTCATGCGCAGCGGCTGGAAGATCTCCGCGGACAGGTAGTCGGCGAAGGGCCGGCCGCTGACGACCTCGGCCAGACGGGCCGCGACGAAGTAGTTGGGGTTGTGGTAGCTGTTCCTGGTGCCGGGGTCGGCGGCCAGGCGCGCCTCGCGCATCGCGGCGACCGCCTCCTTGAGGGTCCGCGGCTGGGCACGCCTGAGATCGGGGTAGGCGGAGTCGGCCATGCCGGAGGTCTGGGTCAGCAACTGCCGGACGGTGATCCTTTCGGCGCGCCGGTCGGCCATGGTGAACTCCGGCAGATAGCGGTGCACGGGCCGGTCGAGGTCGACCCTGCCCGTCTCGACGAGCCGCATGACGGCGAGCGCGGTCATGGACTTCGACAGCGACGCCACCGGTACGCGCGTCCGCGCGGTCATGGCCTGCCCGGACGCGGTGTGCCCGTAACCGGCGGTGTGTACGACCCGGTCGCCCTTGGTCACGGCGACCACCGCGCCCGGCAGGTCCGTCTGCTCCATGTAGTCCCGTACGTAACGGTCGATGGCAAGCGGATCCAAGGTGGCGGCGGGTCTCGCGCCGGGTGCGGGCGTGGCGAGCGCGGGCGCGGCGGACAACGTGACCGCGATGCCGAGCGCGGCCACCAGGGCGGCCGGTCCGCGACGGGCTACGGACCGGGCGGCGCGTGCGGCGGGGACGGCGCGTGCGGCGGGGACGGTGGACATTTTCATGGGGCCCAGTGCACCGGGCCGGCCCCCAACGGGGCATTGGCGTACACGGGAGTCCGAAGGTAGTGCCCGCACTACCGCTTCGAGATCCCTGCCCCGGTACGGTCGGCGCGTGCGACACCGAACCGCGTGGCAGGCCCTGGCCCAGACCCCACTGAAAGTGCTCGGCTCCAGCTGGCCCTGGCGGGCGTTCGCCTATCTGCTGTCCGGGGTCGTCTTCGGCGCCGTCACCACGACCGTCCTGGTGGTCATGCTGGTCGCGGGCGTCGTTTCGCTGATCGTGGCCGTGGGGGCGGTGCTCCTGCTCGGCGTCGCGCTGTCCGGCATCGTCGTCACCCGCTTCGAGCGGTGGCGCCTGCGCCTCGTGGACCTGGACCCGGTGCCGGACCCCCACCGGGCCCCCGAGCGGGCGGGGCCGCGCGGCTGGCTGTACACGCGGCTGCGGGAGCCGGCGACCTGGCGCGAACTCGGCTTCACCGCGGTGTCGTTGACCGCGCTGTGGTGGATGGACTTCCTCGTCCTGGGTTTCGCCCTGGGGGTCCCCGTGCTGGTGATGGTGTCGCCGGCCGACGATCCCGGTGCCTGGCCCTTGCTGATCGTCGGCCTGTGTCTGCTGCCCGCGGCGCCGTACACCATCACCGCCTGGGCCGGTGCGAGGGCCGCGGTCACCCGTCTCATGCTGGCGCCCCGGGACAGCGAACTGGGGCGCCGGCTGACCGACGTACGAGCCTCCAGAGCGCGTCTGGTCGACGCCTTCGACGCGGAGCGACGCCGGATCGAGCGGGATCTGCACGATGGGGCGCAGCAGCGGCTCGTCTCCCTCAATGTGATGCTCGGTCTGGCCCGCCTCGATGCCGAGCCAGGCTCCTCCCTGGCCGGGCAGCTCGGCGATGCCCAGGAGCAAGTCACCCTCGCTGTCGACGAGTTGCGCGAGCTGAGTCGCGGCGTCCACCCCAAGGCCCTCACCGACCACGGTCTGACGGCGGCGGTCGAGAACCTCGCCGCCCGCTCCGCCCTGCCCGTCACGGCCGACATCCGCCTTCCCCGCCGTGTGCCGGTCTCCGTGGAGACCACGGCGTACTTCGTGATCGCCGAAGCCCTGACCAACGCCGCCAAACACGGCCACGCGACCCGGGCCCGGGTGCACGCCCGGCTGCACACCGACGTGCTCACCCTGTCCATCAGCGACAACGGCGCCGGCGGCGCCGACCCGGAGGCGGGCACCGGCCTGACCGGCCTCGCCGACCGCGTCGCCGCCGCCGACGGCAGACTCCGTATATCCAGCCCGCGCGGCGGACCCACACTCCTGCACGTGGAGCTGCCATGCCGCTGACCGTGGTACTCGCCGAGGACTCCCCGCTGATGCGGGACGGCCTGGTCGGCGTGCTCACCCGCTTCGGCCATCAGGTGCTCGCCGCTGTCGGCGACGCGGACGCCCTGCTCACCGCGGTCCGGGAACTCGGCCCCGACATCGTCGTCACCGACGTCCGCATGCCACCGGACAACACCGACGACGGCCTGCGCGCCGCCATCGCCCTGCGCCGCGAGAGCCCCACCCTGCCGGTCCTGGTCCTCAGTCAGTACATCGAGCAGTCCTACGCCGCCCACCTGCTCGACCTCGGCGGTGACAGCGGCGTCGGCTATCTCCTCAAGGACCGCGTGAGCGCCGTCACCGAGTTCGTCGACGCGGTCACCCATGTCGCCGCCGGTGCGACGGTGGTGGACCCCGAGGTGGTACGCCAGCTCCTGAACCGCCGCCACGACCCCTTGCGACGGCTCACCCCACGGGAACGCGAAGTCCTCGCCCTCATGGCCGAGGGCCACGCCAACGCCGATATCGCCCGCGAGCTGTACGTCACCGAAGCGGCGGTGAACAAACACGTCAGCGGCATCCTGCAGAAACTCGAACTCCGCCTCGACGGCCAGGGGCACCGCCGCGTCCTCGCCGTCCTCGCCTACCTCCGCGCGTGACGCCGCTCCGGGGCGCCCCGGCCGCTCCGGGGGATATCAGCCGCGGCGGCCGGCGAGCTTCCACGCGGCGGGCAGCGCGCCCATCGCCAGGGCCGCCTTGAGCGCGTCCCCGAGCAGGAAGGGCACCAGACCGGCGCTGACGGCGGCACTCAGTGACATGCCGGTGTACAGCGCCAGGTAGGGCACGCCCACCGCGTAGATGAGCGCCGAGCCGAGCACCATCGTCCCGGCCGTACGCGGTACGGAGCGGTCGCCGCCGCGGCGGGCCAGCGCGCCCACCACCGTGGCGGCGAGCAGCATGCCGAGGACATAGCCGAAGGAGGCGAAGCCCAGACCCGAGCGGCCCTCCGCGAACCACGGCATCCCGGCCATGCCGACCACGGCGTAGAGCGCGAGGGAGAGGAAGCCGCGGCGGGCGCCCAGGGCGGTCCCGACGAGCAGCGCGGCGAAGGTCTGGCCGGTGACCGGTACGGGGGAGCCCGGGACCGGGACGGCTATCTGCGCCGCCACTCCGGTGAGCACCGCTCCCCCGACGACCAGGGCGATGTCCCGGGTGCGGGTGGCGGGGAGCAGATCGGCGAGTACCGCTCCGGTACGGGGGGCGGCGGCAGCAGTGCTCATGGGGTCTCCGCGGTCGTGGGGCGCCGGTCTTCCGACGTCGGGTTACGGGCTTCTGTGTCAGGTGTCGAACAGCCCGACGGTAGCCGACGGCCCCGCGCCGCATCACCGTCAGTCGCCCACAAAGGGGACGTCGGCGCGTTGTCGGAGATGGCACAAAGTGCCGCTCCGGACGTCGCGCGCCGCGGCACGGGTGCGGCCCGGACGGCACGGAGGACCTAGGACCACGGGCTGATCAGCACCCGGCCATGTTGCTGTTAGCGTGCACTTGCATAGGATGTGCAATAAGAGGCCGGAGGGTTTGACCATGGCGGTATACACGCTTCCTGAACTTCCGTACGACTACGCGGCGCTCGAACCGGTCATCAATCCGCAGATCATCGAGCTGCACCACGACAAGCACCACGCGGCCTACGTCAAGGGCGCCAACGACACCCTCGATCAGCTCGCGGAGGCGCGCGACAAGGAGTCCTGGGGAGCGGTCAACGGGCTGGAGAAGAGCCTCGCGTTCCATCTCTCCGGCCATATCCTCCACTCGATCTACTGGCACAACATGACCGGTGACGGGGGCGGCGAGCCGCTCGCCGCGGACGGCGTCGGCGACCTGGCGGACGCGATCGCCGAGTCCTTCGGCTCCTTCGCCGGCTTCAAGTCCCAGCTGACCAAGGCCGCCGCGACCACCCAGGGTTCGGGCTGGGGCGTGCTCGCGTACGAGCCGGTCAGCGGCCGGCTGATCGTCGAGCAGGTCTACGACCACCAGGGCAATGTCGGCCAGGGCTCGGTGCCCGTCCTGGTCTTCGACGCCTGGGAGCACGCCTTCTACCTCCAGTACAAGAACCAGAAGGTGGACTTCATCGAGGCCATGTGGCGCGTCGTCAACTGGCAGGACGTGGCGAAGCGTTACGCGGCAGCCAAGGAGCGCGCCAACAACCTGCTGCTCGCCCCGTAGCCCCGGCGGGCCGGCGGGCCCGGCCCACGGGCGTACGCGTCCTGCTCGTGATCGTCTTCTCACCTTTCACGTGCGGGCGGAATGAGGAAGGACCCCCGCGAGGACGTGACTCGCGGGGGTCCTTCTGTGACAACGGGCAGCTGGCAATGACAGACAAAGGTCAGTCGAAGACGGGGCCCTGCGTCCTCGTCCTCTTGATCTCGTAGAAGCCCGGGATCGACGCGACCATCAGCGTGCCGTCCCAGAGCTTCGCGGCCTCCTCGCCCTTGGGGGCCGGGGTGACGACCGGGCCGAAGAAGGCGATCTGCTCGCCGTCCGCGCCGGGGACGGCGATGACCGGCGTGCCGACCTCCTGGCCGACCTTGTCGATGCCCTCCTTGTGGGAGGCGCGCAGCTCCTTGTCATAGGTGTCGGTATCGGCGTAGTCGATCAGATCGGCGGGCAGGTCCACGTCCGCCAGGGCGGCGGCGATCGCCTCGCGGGTCGCACCCTCGCCCTGGTTGTGGATACGGGTGCCGAGCGCGGTGTACAGCGGTCCCACGACCTTGTCACCGTGCTTCTGCTGGGCGGCGATGACCACACGGACCGGGGCCCAGGCCTTCGCGAGGCCCTCGCGGTACTCCTCGGGGATGTCCTTGTCCTCATTGAGGACGGCCAGGCTCATCACATGCCAGCGGACCTCGATATCGCGGACCTTCTCCACTTCGAGGACCCAGCGGGAGGTCATCCAGGCCCAGGGGCACAGCGGGTCGAACCAGAAGTCGACGGGGGTCTTCTCGGACATGTCTCTCCTCATGAAACGGCTGCGGACGCACCTGGCAACAGGAACGCCACGGGCCGCCGGGAGCATTCCCGTGTGCGGCGCGTCGGTGACGCGTGCAAGGATCGTCGCTGTTTCGGACGAGCCACGAAGGCGAGCCACAAAGGAGTGACCGTGCCCGGTGAGAACCTGTCCCGCGAAGAGGCCCGCGAGCGGGCCGACCTGCTGACCGTAGACGGGTACGAGGTGGACCTCGACCTGCGCTCGGCGGTCGGCGAGGTGCCGGGCCCGGGCGAACCGGGCGCGGAGGCACCGGGCGGAGAGGCACCGGACAGCCCGCCGCGTACCTTCCGCTCCGTGACGACGATCCGGTTCCGCTGCGCCGAGCCGGGGGCCGCCACCTTCGCCGATCTGATCGCCCCGGGCGTGACCGCCGTGACGCTGAACGGGACGGAGCTGGACCCGGCCACCGTCTTCGACGGCTCGCGGATCGCGCTGGACGGCCTGCTGGCGGAGAACGTACTGGTGGTGGACGCGCGGTGCGCGTACAGCCGCACCGGCGAGGGCATGCACCGCTTCGTCGACCCGGAGGACGGCGAGGTCTATCTCTACACGCAGTACGAGCCGGCCGACGCGCGCCGCGTCTTCGCCAACTTCGAGCAGCCCGACCTCAAGGCCCCGTACCGCTTCCGGGTGACCGCGCCCGAGGGCTGGACCGCGTGGAGCAACGGCGAGGGCACGCTCGTCGACGGGGTCTGGCACTTCGCGGAGACGAAGCCGATCTCGACGTACATCACGGCGGTTCTGGCCGGTCCGTACCACTATGTGACCGATTCCTACCGCCGTACGTTCGACGACGGCACGGTTCTGGAGATCCCGCTCGGCGCGATGTGCCGCAAGGGACTCGCCCGGCACTTCGACGCGGACGACATCTTCCTGATCACCAAGCAGGGCCTGGACTTCTTCCACGACCACTTCGACTACCCGTATCCGTTCGGGAAGTACGACCAGGCGTTCGTGCCCGAGTACAACCTCGGCGCGATGGAGAACCCGGGTCTGGTGACGTTCCGCGAGGAGTACATCTTCCGGGGCCAGGTGACCCAGGCGTCGTACGAGCGCCGGGCGAACACCACCCTGCACGAGATGGCGCACATGTGGTTCGGCGATCTGGTGACCATGCGGTGGTGGGACGACCTGTGGCTGAAGGAGTCGTTCGCCGACTTCATGGGCACGTTCGCGCAGGTGGGGGCGACCCGCTTCACCCACGCCTGGACGACCTTCGCCAACAACCGCAAGGCGTGGGCGTACCGCGCGGACCAGCTGCCGTCCACCCATCCGATCACGGCCGACATCCGTGATCTGGAGGACGCCAAGCTGAACTTCGACGGCATCACCTACGCCAAGGGCGCGTCGGTGCTGAAGCAACTGGTGGCGTACGTCGGCCAGGACGCCTTCCTGGAGGGTGCCAGGCGCTACTTCAAGCGGAACGCGTACGGCAACACGCGGCTGGCCGATCTGCTCTCCGTGCTGGAGGAGACGTCCGGGCGCGACCTGACGGGCTGGTCCCGGTCGTGGCTGGAAACCGCCGGGCTCAACTCCCTCACCCCACAGGTGATCTTCGACGCCGAGGGGCGGATCACCGAGCTGGCCGTGGTGCAGGACGCGGCGGAGTCGCATCCGGAACTCCGGCCGCACCGCGTCGCCATCGGGCTCTACCGGCGTACGCCGGAGGGCGAGCTCGTACGGTTCGCCCGTACCGAGACGGATGTGGCCGGGCCGCGTACGGTCGTCACCGAACTGGCGGGCGCCGAGCGGCCGGAGCTGATCCTCGTCAACGACGACGATCTGACGTACTGCAAGATCCGCTTCGACGCGGGCTCGCTCGACACCCTGCGCGCGCATCTCGGGGACCTGTCCGACCCGCTCGCCCGCGCCCTGTGCTGGTCCGCGCTCTGGAACCTGACGCGCGACGGGCTCATGCCGGCCCGGGACTTCATCGGTCTGGTGCTCACCCACGCGGGCCGCGAGACGAGCATCGGCGTGCTCCAGATGCTGCACGCCTGGGCCGAGTCGGCGCTCACGCACTACGCGGCGCGCGCGTGGCGCGAGGAGGGCGGGCGGCTGCTGGCCGAGGGCGCGCTGCGCGAGCTGCGGCTCTCCGAGCCGGCAAGCGAGCACCAGCTGACCTGGGCCCGCTTCTTCGCCGCCGTCGCCGCGTCCGACGCGGACTTCCAGCTGCTGCGCGGGCTGCTGGACGGCACGGCGAAGATCGACGGTCTCGATGTCGACCAGGAGCTGCGCTGGGCCTTCCTGGGGCCGCTGGCCGCGCACGGGCGGGCCGACGAGTCCGTCATCGACGCCGAACTGGCCCGGGACGACACGGCGTCGGGCAAGCGCCACCAGGTGCGCTGTCTCGCGGCCCGGCCGTCGGCCGCCGTCAAGGCACAGGCATGGGCGCAGGTCGTCGAGTCCGACGCGCTGTCGAACGCGCTGGCCGAGGCGACGATCGCCGGTTTCTCCCAGCCGGGCCAGCGGGAGTTGCTCGCGCCGTACGCCGCGAAGTACTTCGAGGTGATCGAGCGGGTGTGGGCCGAGCGCTCGATCCAGATCGGCATGGATGTGGTGCGCGGGCTGTTCCCGGGCCTCCAGGGAGACCGCGGGACCCTGGACGCGGCGACGGCCTGGCTGGACACGCACCCGGACGCGGCCCCCGCCCTGCGCAGGCTGGTGCTGGAGGCGACGGACGATCTGGCGCGCGCGCTGCGCGGTCAGGAGTGCGACGCGGCGTGCGGTACGGCGGCGGCCGGCTGACGGCGGGCTGACGGCGGGCTGACGGCGGGCTGACGGCATATGAGCGTATGGGCGGGCCCCTGATCGGCAGTCGAACGCCCTTACTTTAGGACGATCTTGTCCGGTTTTGCCGACAAACGGGTAACAGGGGTTAGAGGGGCGCCTGAGTAGGGGGAGACACCGGGACATGAACAACAACACCCCGGTCTCCCCCCGCCCCCTCAGCCACCTCTCCGATGACGCCCGGAGTCGTGTGCTCTCGCTCGCGCAGCTGCGTGAGCGCGGTGTCCCCGGTGGCCGGGCCACCGCCCAGTGCCGGCCCGGCGGCCCCTGGCAGCAACCGCTGCCGGGGGTCTTCCTGTTGCACGCCGGGCCGCCGACCGCCGATGAGCGGCTCCGGGCGGTACTGCTGTACGCGGGGCGGCCGAGCGCGGAGAGCTCCCGGGGTGTGCCGGCCCAGCCCACCTCCGCGTCCTCGCCATCGTCCACGTCCACGTCCGGGTCCGGGTCCGGGTCCGCGGCTTCCGGGTCCCCGTACGGCGCGGTGATGATCACGGGGCCGGCGGCGCTGGCGCTGTACGGCTTCACGTCCACTCCCCCGCTGCTCTCCCTGGACCGGATCGATGTGCTCGTACCGCGCACCCGTCGGCTGCGGTCCACGGGGTACGCACGGCTGATCCGGGCCCACTCCCTGCCGTGCCCCGAGCTGATCGACGCAATGCCGGTGGCGCCCGTGGGGCGTGCGCTGGCCGACGCGGTGGCGGAACTGTCCGACGCGGACGCCGTCGTCGCGCTGCTGACCGAGGCGGTCCGCGCCGGCCACTGCGAACCGGCCCTGGTGGTGAGAGAGCTGAACCAGTCCGGGCTGCTGGCGCGGAGACATGTGGTGGAGGCGGTGGACACCCTGCTCGCCGAGGGGCGGACGCTGGCCGAGGGCCGGCTGTACGAACTGGTGCGGGTGTACGGGCTCCAGGACCCGCTGTGGAACGTGGATCTGCGGCTGCCCGGCGGGCCGTACCTGGGCGGCGTGGACGCCTACTGGCCGGATCAGGCGGTCGCCGTCGAACTGGACACCAGGGCACCGAGGCCGGGCGGCCGGGACGAGGACCGGACGGACGACGAGGACGAGTTGTGGGCGGCGGCCGTCCGCAAGCGCGAGCATCTGGAGCGGCTCGGGATCACGGTCGTCCATCTCACGCCCAGGAAGCTGCGGGAGGCGCCGGAACAGCAGGCGACGGTGGTCCGTACGGCCCTGATGGCGGCGAACGACCGGGATCCGGCCGCACAGGTGGTCATCCTGCCGAGGTGAACGGCGCGGCGAGGGGCGGGCGCGCGGTGACCGGAGCCGGCGCCCGGCCGCCCGCCCCCGCCCATGGCCCTCCGCCCCCGGCGCGGCGCCGGCCCGACCGGCCCGGCTCCCCGGTATCGGCACGGATTTCGCACCATTGGTCCCCTGTGGCGCAGACGCACCACTGGCGGGTGTCCGCCATGACTGAAACTCGCCCCTGACAACCCTCCACAAAACCCTGTCACTTACGAAAAGCTGAGCGGTCATCCGGTACCGAATTCCGGACTGTCTCTTTCACGACGCAGGGATGCTGATGACCTCCGAATCCGAGAGCTCCATATCCGGGGCGAGACGCGTGGCCAGGGTCGCGGCGGCCGCCGGTCTGGTGGCCGCGCTGATAGCCACCGGCGCGGTGCCCGCCTTCTCCGCGACGGGCGCCGATGACCCGGCCGCCCCCGTCAAGTCGTCCTCCGGTTCCGACGCCTCCGACAAGCTCGGGGCGGCCGACGCCGGCCTGCTCGCCAAGGCGAAGGCCAAGGGCGAGAAGAACATCACCATGATGGTCGCCACCGCACCGGGGGCGACCGAGCAGGTCGCCGGTCAACTGGACGCCGTCGCGGGCGCCGTGGTCGGCAAGACGAACGACAAGCTCGGCTACGTACGGGCCACGCTCCCCACCGCCAAGGCGGACGCCGCGATCCGGGCGGCCCAGAAGCTCTCCTCCGTCCACGGCATCGATCTCAACCAGGAGATCGCGCTGGACGACCCGAGGCCCGCCGCGGACACGACGAAGGCCGCGAAGGGCGCGAGCGGTTCGGCCGCCAAGAAGTACCCGGCGCCGAGCAGCGAGACCCCGGCGAAGAACCCGTACAACCCGTCCTTCGAGACCGGTGCGGTGGACTTCGTCAAGAAGAACCCGAAGGCCGACGGCCGCGGTGTCACCATCGGCATCCTGGACTCGGGTGTCGACCTGGGCCACCCCGCGCTCCAGAAGACCACCACAGGCGAGCGCAAGATCGTCGACTGGGTGACCGCCACGGACCCGGTGTCCGACGGCGACGGCACCTGGCGCCGGATGGACACCGCGGTGTCGGGTCCGTCCTTCACCGCCGACGGCCGTACGTGGAAGGCCCCGGCGGGCTCGTTCAAGTACCGCGCCTTCCGCGAGGACGCCACCCTGGGCGGCGAGATGGCGGGCGACCTCAACCGTGACGGTGACACCACCGACAGCTGGGGCGTGCTCTACGACCCGGCCAAGGGGACCGTACGCGTCGACCTGAACAACGACGGCAACTTCACGAACGACACCGCCATGAAGCCGTACAAGAACGGCTTCCAGATCGGTTACTTCGGCAAGGACGACCCGGCCACCTCGGTGGTCGAGCGCATCCCGTTCGTGGTCGAGATCCGCAAGGACGTCGTCTACAACGCGCAGGGCGCGAAGTCCGACTTCGTCAACATCGGTGTCATCGAGGGCGCGCACGGCTCGCACGTCGCCGGGATCACCGCCGCCAACGGTCTGTTCGGCGGCAAGATGAACGGCGCCGCCCCCGGCGCCAAGCTGGTGTCCTCGCGCGCCTGCTCCTGGAGCGGCGGCTGCACCAGCGTCGCGCTGACCGAGGGCATGATCGACCTCGTCGCCAACCGCGGCGTGGACATCGTCAACATGTCGATCGGCGGTCTGCCGCCGCTCAACGACGGCAACAACGCCCGCGCCCAGCTGTACACGCGGCTCATCGACACGTACGGCGTGCAGATCGTGATCTCGGCCGGCAACGACGGCCCGGGTACCAACACCATCAGTGACCCGGCCCTGGCCGACAAGGTCATCTCCGTCGCCGCGTCGATCTCCAAGGAGACCTGGGCCGCCAACTACGGCTCCGGTGTGACGACGAAGTACAGCCTGCTGCCGTTCTCGGCCCGCGGCCCCCGCGAGGACGGCGGCTTCACGCCGACCCTCACCGCTCCGGGCGCGGCCATCAACAGCACCCAGACCTGGGCCCCCGGCGGCCCGGTCGCCGAGGCGGGCTACCAGCTGCCGCCCGGCTACTCCATGCTCCAGGGCACCTCAATGGCGTCCCCGCAGGCCGCGGGCGCGAGCGCGCTGCTGCTCTCCGCCGCCAAGCAGAAGCGGATCAGCCTCACCCCCGCCACCCTGCGGACGGCGCTCACCAGCAGCGCCACCAAGATCCCCGGTCTCCAGGCGCATGAGCAGGGTGCCGGTCTGATCGACGTCGAGGGTGCGTGGAAGTCCATCCAGAAGGGCGCCACCGCTCACGAGTACACCGTCAAGGCGCCGGTCGACACGGCCCTCGACCAGCTGCTGAAGACGCCGGGCTTCGGCACCGGTCTGTACGACCGCGAGGGCGGTCTGAAGGCCGGCAAGAGCCGGACGTACGACATCACCCTCACCCGGACCACCGGCGCCAAGGGCGCGCTGGAGCACCGGCTGAAGTGGAAGTACGACGACAAGACCTTCCGGCTGCTCGGCAGCGACCGGATCAAGCTGCCGCTGAACCAGCCGGTGACCGTGACCGTGCAGGCCAGGCCCGGTTCCGCCGGGGTGCACAGCGCGATCCTTGAGATCGACGACCGTCGTACGGAGGGCGTGGACAAGCAGGTCCTCACCACCGTGGTCGTCTCGAAGGAGCTGGCCAAGCCCGCGTACGCGTTCTCGGCGTCGGGCTCGGTGCAGCGCAACGCGTCGAAGTCGTACTTCGTGACGGTGCCCGAGGGCGCGAAGACCCTGGAGGTGGCGCTCGGCGGACTGGCCAAGGACAGCCAGACCCGGTTCATCGCCATCAGCCCGTACGGCGTGCAGATGGAGAACAGCTCGACGATCTTCTGCTACCCGAACTACCCGAACCCGGCGAACACCTGCCGCCCGGATGTGCGGTCGTACCAGGACCCGCAGCCCGGCGTCTGGGAGATCGAGGTCGAGTCGCGCCGTACGTCGCCGCTGCTCGACAACACGTACACGCTGGACACGACGCTGATGGGCACGGTCTTCGACCCGGCGGTCACCACGATCCCCGAGGCGAAGATCGGCACCCCTGCCCCGGTGTCCTGGAAGGTCACCAACGGCTACGCGGCCCTCGACGGCACGCTCGGCGGCGGCTCGCTGGGCTCGGCGAAGGTCACCCGTCCGACGATCGCGGACGGCGAGCAGCAGGTGACGACCGTCACCATCGGTGCGGGCGTCGAGCGGCTCGACGTGGCGATCGGCGGCACCAGCGACACGGGCGCCGACCTCGACCTCTTCGTCGAGAAGGACGGCCGGACCCTCGGCCAGTCCACGTCGGCCGGCTCGGCGGAGTCCGTCAGCCTGGCCAACCCGGCGGCCGGTACGTACACGATCACCGTCGACGCCTACGCGGTCCCGGCCGGGTCCACGGCGTACGACTACCGCGACGTGTACTACTCGGCCTCGCTCGGCTCGGTGGAGGCGGACGGTCCCGTCAAGCTCGCCAGCGGTGCTTCGGCGCAGGTCGCGGCCGAGGTGCTGGTGAAGAGCGCGGCCCCGGCGGGCCGGCAGTTCTTCGGTGAGGTCCAGCTGCTCAACACGCGCGGCACGGCCGCGGGCACCGGCAGTGTGATCATCGAGAGCGTCACCCCGTAACGGGACGTACCGTAAGAAGCCGAGAGGCAGCACCAGGGGGCGGGCGTCCGTACGCGGGCGCCCGCCCTTTCTGCCCGCCTCTCCCGTGTCCTCCGCCCGTACGCCCCGTCTTGTCCGCCCCCTGGACAATGGATTGGACAAGCCTCCCCGGGACAGACGCATGATGAAGCGGGACATGTGCCCGGGACAGTCGCGAATGAAGGAGCCCCAGTGAAGGTCGGAATCGTCGGAGCCACCGGTCAGGTCGGCACAGTCATGCGCAGGGTCCTGGCCGAGCGGAGCTTCCCGGTCACCGAGCTGCGGCTCTTCGCCTCCGCGCGGTCCGCGGGGTCCGTCGTCGAGTGGCAGGGCACGCCGATCACGATCGAGGACGCGTCCACCGCCGACTACGCCGGGCTCGACATCGTGCTCTTCTCCGCCGGCGGCGCCACCTCGAAGGCGCTCGCGGAGAAGGTCGCGGGCCAGGGCGCCGTGGTGATCGACAACTCCTCCGCCTGGCGGCGTGACCCCGAGGTCCCGCTGGTCGTCTCCGAGGTCAACCCGCACGCGATCAGGAACCGGCCCAAGGGCATCATCGCCAACCCGAACTGCACCACGATGGCCGCCATGCCCGTGCTGCGCCCGCTGCACGCCGAGGCCGGGCTGACCGCGCTGGTCGCCACCACCTACCAGGCCGTGTCCGGCTCGGGGCTCTCCGGTGTGGCCGAGCTGCACGGCCAGGCGCAGAAGGTCATCGCCGAGGCCGACCGGCTCACCCACGACGGCGGGGCCGTCGACTTCCCCGAGCCCGCCGTCTACCAGCGCCCCATCGCCTTCAACGTGCTCCCGCTCGCGGGCTCCGTCGTGGACGACGGCTCCTTCGAGACCGACGAGGAGCAGAAGCTCCGCAACGAGTCCCGCAAGATCCTGGAGATCCCGGAGCTGAAGGTCTCCGGGACCTGCGTCCGGGTGCCGGTCTTCACCGGCCACTCTCTCCAGGTCAACGCCCGCTTCACCCGCCCGGTCAGCGTGGAGCGCGCCTACGAGCTGCTGAGGGACGCGCCCGGGGTGGAGCTGTCCGAGATCCCGACGCCCCTCCAGGCGGCCGGCAAGGACGCCTCGTACGTCGGCCGGATCCGGAACGACGAGACCGCGGAGAACGGTCTGGCGCTGTTCCTCTCCAACGACAACCTGCGCAAGGGCGCGGCGCTCAACGCCGTCCAGATCGCGGAGCTGGTCGCGGCCGAGCTGAAGGGCTGACGCTCCGCTCGCACCGGCGGACGGACGGGGCGGGGCGGGGCCGTGCCTTGACGGCCTTGCACCGGAACGTCGGTAAATCCCCCTGTTTCGGCCAGCGTAGGACTGGTTCGCGCCGGTTACGGCGCCTCGGGGTTCATGGGCGGTCCGGCGGGACAGCCGTATGGACCATACGGGGGCCGGCCCGTGCGCTCGGGCGCGCCCGCAGCCGAATCCAGGGGGGTTTTCAGCGGTGGCCTTTCTTGTGTACGACATCCTCACCGACCCGGCTCCGCTCCAGGTGTCGGAGGCGGGCGGCACGTCCAGGGGGACGGTCTACATCGTCGTCTCCAATCCGAAGGACCAGGACATGGCCTGGGTCTCCCTCACGGTGCGGGTGCCCTTCGGGCAGCAGGAGGACGCCCTGACGCCCGATCCGAAGGCGATCACGGCCCGGGTCCTGCCGGACAAGGCGCGGAAGCCGGGGGAAGAGCCGCTGACCGACTGGGACCCCGCGACGGGCGTCTTCATCGTGACCCCCCAGCCCACCACCTACTTCGGGGCGAGCGGTTCCATGATCCTGGCGCTGGAGGGCTTCCCGGTCTCCAGCACGCCGGGGCCGGTCCTGCTGCGGGTGACGGAGACGGTGTGGAACGGCCCCTGGAAGCAGGACTCCCCCGTGACGCTGAGCCTGCTGAAGCAGGCTCCCAGGGCGCCGCGCAACTTCCGTCCGAAGCAGTCCCTGGTGGCCGACGGCACGAGCGTCGTCCTGTGGTGGGAGGGATCCGCTGCCTTCACCTACCGGATCCACGGACCGGACGGCCCCTCGAAGAACGCCCCGCACAAGTCCGGGACCGGCTGGGAGTGGACGCCCGCGGCGGGCGAGGAGCCGAAGCGGGACGCGACCTACACCCTGACAGCCGCCTCGTCACCGCAGCAGCAGCCGCCGGAGCACATCCTCACCACCACCGTCCACCTGCGCGGTCCCGAGTTCGAGAGCGTCACCGCCACCGGCGGGCTCCACACCCCGTGGGCCGAGGGCACCACGGACAAGGGGCGGATCACCTTCACCGCACAGGGCGCGCGGATCCACAACGACTCCCACGCGCCCGGCACGGTCACGGCCGGCACCGTCACCGCCGACAAGGTCAGCGCCGCGAACGGCGTGAACACCCCGTGGGTCGGCGACCGCGACGGCGGCAAGGGCTGGGCCGAGTTCCCGCAGTCCGGTGTGAACGTACGCAAGGACGGAAAGCAGGCCTGGGGCACCGTCGCCGGCGACAAGGCCGATATGAACGGCATCAACACCGCGTGGGTGCAGGGCCGCACGGCCGACGACGGATGGATCTCCTTCCCGTCCGCCGGGCTGAACGTGTACCAGGGCGCCGGAAACCATCAGTGGGGAACCGTCGCGGCCGCCAAGGCGGACCTGGACGACCTGGTCACCCGCCGCGCCCAGGTCAAGGAGCGCCTCACCCTCCAGGGCGGGCTGACCGTCGACAACGTGCTGGAGACCCAGGACGGTCCGCCCCGCCTGGTCGTCCACGGCCGGCTGGACGCCGCCGGGGAGGTGAACGCCGCCGGGAACGTCGTCGCCGGGGGTGACCTCACCGTCAACGGCGATCTGCGGCCGATGCGGAACCTGGAGGTCGGCGGCGCCGTCCACGCGGGCGATCTGACGGTCAGGGACAAGCTGACCACCGAGGACAGCCAGTCCGGTCTCGTCGTCCACGGGGAGTCGCAGTTCGAGGGGCGTGTGAACGCCAACGGGCATCTGTCCGTCCGCAACGGCGGCGACTGGATCCTGCACACCAACGACGACAAGATATCGGTCAACGGCGGCCTGCGCGTCCAGGAGGATTCGCTGTTCATCGGGAAGGTGAACGCCAACGGGCGCCTGTCGGTCCGCAACGGGACCGACTGGCTCGTGCACGTCAACGACGACCAGGTGGCGATCCAGGGCAGCCTGCGCGTCCACGGCGCGTTCCGCTCCGACAGCTGAACCGGCCCGTGCCCGGCGGCCGTCCCGCCGGGCACGGGCTCCGGCGGGGGGCCGGGGAGGCGGGGCGGCGACGCGGCACCGAGCCAGACAGGCAGCCGAAGCGAACCCCCGAATAGAAGCAAACAGAACACAACGCCAAGAAAGGCAACAGCCCCACCCCAAGATCAGTA
>NZ_JBVKAK010000001.1:778252-1135190 GCF_055639435.1 Streptomyces sp. NPDC039430
CCAGCCCACCGCGCCCCTCTTTCCCCCCCCCCCCCCCCCCCCCCCCCCCCCCCTCCCCCCCCCCCCCCCTCCCCCCCCCCCCCCCGCCTCTTCACCGGTCCGGCCGGTCAGCCGCGGCGCACCTCGAACTGGAAGCAGCCGAACTCCACCGCGCGTACGTGCACCAGCGCGACCTCGGGATCGGCGAAGGCTTCGGCGAATGCCGTGTCGAATGCCTCGTCGAACCCCGCGTCGGCGTTCTCCGGAAGCTCCAGGAGCCGGCCACCGAGGATCCGGCCCTCGGAGCTGTAGCGCCGCACGGTGCGCAGCGCGCCGGGCCTGGTGTGCGGGTAGCCGCCCCCTTCGGCCGGTCCCCCGCACTCCTCGGCGTGGATGAAGACCGGCCCCTGTTCGTCGTACGCGCCCGGCTGGGCCCAGTTCTCGGCGGCCCAGCGGCGCAGCGGGGCGTACGAGACGAGCAGCAGCCGCTCACCGACCCGGCTCGGCCGCAGACAGCAGCGCAGCGGCGCGCCGCCCTCGTCGTCGGTGAACGGGGCACGGGTGTGGCCCGAGTCGTCGGTGTCGCGCAGTTCCTTGAGCGCGGCGGGGGTGATGGGGCGTGCGAGATGGTTCGTCATGGGTTCAGCGTCGCGCGGCCATCCGCCCGTGACCGGCGGTTTCCGGACCTCGCGCTGACCCGCCGCGTACAGCGGTTACCGCCGGGCGTCGAGCCCCGTCCGCGTGGAAAGATGGGCCCAAACGTCACGAACCGAGGAGATGACCCGGGTGCCTGGCACAAATCTGACCCGCGAAGAGGCGCAGCTGCGCGCACGCCTCCTCACCGTGGACTCGTACGAGATCGATCTCGATCTCAGCGGCGCACAGGAGGGCGGCACCTACCGGTCCGTGACCACGGTGCGCTTCCGGAGCGCGGAGGCCGGGGCGGAGACCTTCATCGACCTGGTGGCGCCCGCGGTGCACGAGGTCGTGCTGAACGGCACCTCCCTGGACGTCGCCGCCGTCTTCCGGGACTCGCGGATCGCGCTGACGCATCTGCACGAGGGCCCCAACGAGCTGACGGTCGTCGCGGACTGCGCCTACACCAACACCGGCGAGGGGCTGCACCGCTTCGTCGACCCGGTCGACGAACAGGCTTACCTGTACACGCAGTTCGAGGTGCCGGACGCGCGGCGGGTGTTCGCCTCCTTCGAGCAGCCCGACCTGAAGGCGACCTTCCAGTTCACCGTGAAGGCGCCCGAGGGCTGGACCGTCGTCTCCAACTCGCCGACGCCGGAGCCCAGGGACCACACCTGGGTCTTCGAGCCGACGCCGCGCATCTCGTCGTACATCACCGCGCTGATCGTGGGTCCGTACCACTCGGTGCACAGCTCGTACGAGAAGGACGGGCAGTCCGTGCCGCTGGGCATCTACTGCCGGCCCTCGCTCGCCGAGTATCTGGACTCGGACGCGATCTTCGAGGTCACCCGGCAGGGCTTCGACTGGTTCCAGGAGAAGTTCGCCTACGACTACCCCTTCGCCAAGTACGACCAGCTGTTCGTGCCGGAGTTCAACGCGGGCGCGATGGAGAACGCGGGCGCGGTGACCATCCGCGACCAGTACGTCTTCCGTTCGAAGGTGACGGACGCGGCGTACGAGACGCGGGCCGAGACGATCCTGCACGAGCTGGCGCACATGTGGTTCGGCGATCTGGTCACCATGGAGTGGTGGAACGATCTGTGGCTGAACGAGTCGTTCGCCACGTACACCTCGATCGCCTGCCAGGCGTACGCGCCGGGCTCGAAGTGGCCGCACTCCTGGACCACGTTCGCCAACTCCATGAAGACCTGGGCCTACCGGCAGGACCAGCTGCCCTCCACGCACCCGATCATGGCGGACATCCGTGATCTGGACGATGTGCTGGTCAACTTCGACGGCATCACGTACGCCAAGGGCGCGTCCGTGCTGAAGCAACTGGTCGCGTACGTCGGCCAGGACGAGTTCTTCAGCGGCGTGCAGGCGTACTTCAAGGCGCACGCGTTCGGGAACACCCGGCTGTCCGACCTGCTGGGCGCGCTGGAGGAGACCTCCGGGCGCGATCTGAAGACCTGGTCGACGGCGTGGCTGGAGACGGCCGGCATCAATGTGCTCCGCCCGGAGATCGAGCTGGACGCCTCGGGCCATGTGACCTCGCTCGCCGTACGGCAGGAGGCGCCGGTGCTGCCGGCCGGGGCCAAGGGCGAGCCGGTGCTGCGCCCGCACCGGATCGCGATCGGCTGCTACGACCTCGACGGGAACGGCAAGCTGGTCCGTACGAGCCGGATCGAGCTGGACGTGGAGGGCGAGCGCACGGAGGTGCCGTTCCCGGCGGACACGCCGCGTCCGGCCGTCATCCTGCTCAACGACGACGACCTGTCGTACGCGAAGGTCCGTCTCGACGAGGAGTCGCTGCGCGTCGTCACCGAACACCTCGGCGACTTCGCGGAGTCGCTGCCGCGCGCGCTGTGCTGGGCGTCGGCCTGGGACATGACGCGCGACGGCGAGCTGGCCACGCGCGACTATCTGGAGCTGGTGCTCTCGGGTATCACGAAGGAGTCGGACATCGGGGTGGTGCAGTCGCTGCACCGCCAGGTGAAGCTGGCGCTGGACCTGTACGCGGCGCCCGCGTGGCGCGAGGCGGGGCTGACCCGGTGGACGGACGCCACGCTGGCGCATCTGCGGGCGGCCGAGCCGGGCAGCGACCACCAGCTGGCGTGGGCACGGGCCTTCGCCGCGACGGCGCGTACGCCGCAGCAGCTGGATCTGCTGCAGGGCCTGCTCGACGGTACGGAGTCGATCGAGGGCCTGGCCGTCGACACCGAGCTGCGCTGGGCGTTCGTCCAGCGGCTCGCGGCGGTGGGGCTGCACGACGAGGAGGAGATCTCGGCGGAGTACGACCGCGACCGGACGGCGGCGGGCGAACGCCACGCGGCCGCGGCCCGTTCGGCGCGTCCGCTGGCCGAGGCGAAGGCGGAGGCATGGGCGTCGGTGGTGGAGAGCGACAAGCTGCCGAACGCCCTCCAGGAGGCGGTGATCAGCGGCTTCGTCCAGACCGACCAGCGTGAACTGCTGGCCCCGTACACGGAGAAGTTCTTCGCGGTGGTCGGCGAGGTCTGGGAGTCGCGCTCGCACGAGATGGCCCAGCAGATCGCGGTCGGTCTGTACCCGGCGCTCCAGGTCTCCCGCGCCACGCTGGACGCGACGGACGCCTGGCTCGCCTCGGCGGGCCCGAACGCGGCGCTGCACCGGCTGGTCTCGGAGTCGAGGTCGGGCGTCGAGCGCGCGCTGAAGGCGCAGGAGGCGGACGCGGCGGCTGCCGTCGCATAGCTGTCTGTCCGGAGACGGGCGGGCCGGGGCGGCCTCGCGGGGCCGTTCCCCGGCCCGCCCGTCTCCGTCCGTCCCCTTCGGAGACCGGCCGGCCGCGCCACGCGCAGAAGCGCCGCCCGGCACCCGAGGTGCCGGACGACGCCCGGAGAGTCCCGGTGGGTCAGGCCTGCTTGCGCGACTTGTCGAGCACCATCACCAGACCGGCGATGATGCCGAAGATCACCAGCGGGGCGACCACGAACAGGCCGAGGGTCTCGCCCACACTCAGGCCGGGGCCCGGGTCGTCGCCGTCGTCCCGGGTCAGCGCGAGCGCCGGGGACGACATGAGCAGCATCATCAGCGTCGTACCGGTCGCCAGGGCGCCGGCGCGCAGAGCGTTCTTCTTGTCCACGGTGCAAACGTAGCGAACCCGTGCGCGGGCCGCGCGCCCGGGGTGCCGTACAACAGCTCAGTGGTCGCGCAGGGCCTCCATCAGCCCGTGCAGCCGGGGCGAGGCGGCCAGTTCCTCCAGGCTCATCGGGCGGCCCCCGGCGTCGGCCACCGGCAGCCGCCAGTTCGGGTACTGGCTCCAGGTGCCCGGCAGGTTCTGCGGCCTGCGGTCGCCGACCGCGTCCGGCAGCCAGACGCCGATCATCCGCGCCGGTGTGAGCGTCAGGAAGCGGTAGAAGGCGCGGATCTCCTCCTCCTCGTCCCCGTCGCCCCCGGGCAGGAGCCCCAGGCGCGCGAGCGCGCCGAGCCACTCCGCGATCTCCGCCTGCTCCTCCGACCGCTCCTGCTCCAGCGTGCGGGTGAGCAGACCGAGGCGGTGGCGCAGCTCCGCGTACTCACCGGTGAGCCGGGCCGCCGTGGGCGGCAGATCGTGGGTGGTGACCGTGGCCACACAGCCCTCGCGCCAGCTCCCGGGCGGCAGCGGCCGTCCCGTGCCCTCCCAGTCGCGCTCGAACCAGAGCACGGACGTGCCGAGCACCCCGCGCCGCCGGAGCGCCTCGCGTACGCCGGGCTCGACCGTGCCCAGGTCCTCCCCTATGACGACGGCGCCCGCGCGGTGGGCCTCCAGGGCGAGGACCGCGAGCATCGCCTCCGCGTCGTAACGGACGTACGTTCCCCGGGTGGGGTCCTGGCCCCGGGGCACCCACCAGAGCCGGAACAGCCCCATCACATGGTCGATCCGCAACGCCCCCGCGTGCCGCAGCAGGCCCTGGAGCAGTCCGCGGAACGGGGCGTACCCGGACGCGGCCAGCACATCGGGGCGCCAGGGCGGCAGGCCCCAGTCCTGGCCGAGCGCGTTGAAGGCGTCCGGCGGCGCGCCGATCGAGATGCCCGCGGCGAAGGCGTCCTGCTGGGCCCAGGCGTCGGCGCCGCCCGGGTGCACCCCGACGGCGAGGTCATGGACGATCCCCACGGACATGCCGGCGTCCGCCGCGGCCTGGGAGGCGGCCGCCAGCTGCTCGTCCGTCAGCCAGGCCAGCCGGCAGTGGTAGTCGATCCGGTCGAGCAGTTCCCGGCGGGCGGCGGCCGTCTCGGCGGAGCGCGGATCCCGCAGCGCCTCCGGCCAGTCGTGCCACTCCGGGCCGTGCACCTCGGCGAGGGCGGACCAGGTGGCGTGGTCCTCCAGGGCGCCGCCCTGCGCGGCCAGGAAGTCCCAGTAGGCGGCGCGCCGCCCGGGGCCGAGCGGGACCGTGTCCAGGATGTCCAGGGCCGCGCGCTTGAGCGCCCACACGGCGTCGCGGTCGATCAGCGCGCCCTTGCCCGGGGTCTTGTCGAGGACGGACTCCCGCAGGGCCGCGGCCCGTTCCACCAGCGCGTCGAGGCGCGCGCGGTCGGATCCCCGCACATACGCGTACTCCGGGACGTCCTCGATCCGCAGATGCACCGGGTCCGGGAAGCGGCGCGAGGAGGGGCGGTACGGGGAGGGGTCGGTCGGATCGCCCGGTACGGCGGCGTGCAGCGGGTTGATCTGGACGAATCCGGCCCCCAGGGTCCGGCCCGACCAGCCGGCCAGCTCGGCGAGGTCGCCCAGGTCGCCCATGCCCCACGAGCGGGCGGAGAGCAGGGAGTAGAGCTGCACCAGGAAGCCGTGGGTACGGGCGGGCGGGCGCGGCACCAGCGCGGGCGCGACGATCAGCACCACCCAGGCCGTACGCCCGTCGGGGGCCTCGACGGCCAGCCGGTGCACCCCGAGCGGGAGCCCCGCCCAGGCGGCGGGCTCCTGGGGGGCGGAGTGCGGCAGCTCCACCGATTCGCCCTCCTCCGTCTCCACCCGGAGCACCGAGCCGTGCGGAAGCGCGGTCAGGGCGGGCGGCAGCTCGGGGGGCGGCGGGGCCGTGTCCTGAAGGGGGCTCGCGGACTCGCCGAGGACGCCGGGGGCGTCCGGGGCGCTCGGGACGTCCGGGGCGCTCGGGGCGTCCGGGCTGCTCGGGGAATCGTCCCGGGTGGTCCACAGCACCAGCGTCGCGGGCAGCAGCCGCCTCGCCTCGGCGGACTCGGCGTCGCCGAGCGCGTCGTCCACGGCCTCGGGCGTGGCCGCGTCGACGCCCAGCGCGGCGAGCACCGAGACCACGGTCTCGTCGGGGACCGCGACGGTGACGCCCGGGGAAGGTGAGTACGCGGTGGCGACACCGTGCAGCTCGGCGAGCCTGGCCAGACCCATACGCACTCCGTTCGGAAGGTCAGACTCCTGGGTACTCCGTGCCACCCGCCGTGCCGGGAGCGGTCGGCTCGCTGGTCAGCGGGGCGGCGCCGGCGAGCGGGGGCTCGCTGGTGAGGGGTGCCGCGTCGGCGAGCGGGGGCTCGCTCGTCAGAGGTCCCGCGCCGACGCCGCCGAGCGGGGGCTCGCTGGTCAGCGGGGCGGGCTCCGCCTGTTTGGAGAGGGCGGAGAGCAGAAGCTGTGCGGATGCGGCCATGGCGGCGCCTCCAAGGAACAGGGAACAGGTCATAGCAGCCCTACCCAGCGGGCGGAGCCGCAGACGTGTACGCCCCGTAAACGTGTGTCGAGTCACGATCCGTTCCCCGTGCGGCAGTTGAAGGTCCTGCCTATCACAAACGGGCATTTGCGACACAACGGCCACGCGCATTGACACCTTCACCACGGGGTGGTGGGCTCGATGCCGCTCGACGGCTCGCTTGTCGGGACTCCGGCGGGACGTGGGCGGTGCCAAGAAGCGAAACCAGTGAGCATGAGGGGACGAGGCATGCAGCTCGGGCGCAGGAAGCGGACCGCGACCGCGGTCACGGTCGCCGTGATCGGCGGACTCCTCGGCACCGCGCCGAGCGCGCTCGCCGCCCCTCAGGACCCCGGATCACCCGCGGCCGCCACCCCGGAACCCGAGGCCGGGACGGCGGTGCCCGCGGTCTGGCCGCGGCCCCAGACGATCAGGGCGGCCGGGAGCGCGGTCACGCTCGGGGACGAGGTGACCGTCGTCGCCGGCCCGGAAGCCGACACCTACGCCGTACAGGCAGTGGCGGATCTGCTGCGCGCGGCCGGTGTCCGAACCGTGCGCACCACCTCGTCCGACGCGTCCGCCGGGCCCTCGGGAGGGCCGCCCGCCGGCCGCGGGCCCGTGGTGCTCGCCGGGGGCGGCGGCGCGCGGGACGCGCTGCGCGCCCTCCGCGCGCCCGAACGCGCCGACCTGCCGTCCGGTGGCTACCGGATCGCCGTGGGCACCGTCGCGGGCCGCGCGACGGTCGCTCTGGACGGCGTCGGCGAGGACGGTCTCTTCCACGCCGCGCAGACCCTGCGTCAGTTGATCGTGCGCCGGACGGCGGACCGTCCCGCCGTGCCCGGCGTGGTCGTACGCGACTGGCCGGGCACCGCCTTACGCGGCACGACGGAAGGGTTCTACGGGCAGCCCTGGGACCACCGGCAGCGGCTGGCGCAGCTCGACTTCATGGGGCGCACCAAGCAGAACCGGTACCTCTACGCGCCGGGCGACGACCCGTACCGCCAGGCGCGCTGGCGTGATCCCTATCCGGCGGCGCAGCGCGCGGAGTTCCGCGAGCTGGCGGAGCGCGCCCGGCGCAACCACGTGACGCTCGCCTGGGCCGTCTCCCCCGCCCAGTCGATGTGCATGACCTCGGACGCGGACCTCAAGGCGCTCATCCGCAAGATCGACGCGATGTGGGCGCTGGGCGTGCGCGCCTTCCAGCTCCAGTTCCAGGACGTCAGCTACAGCGAGTGGCACTGCGGCCAGGACGCGGAGACCTTCGGCTCGGGACCGGGCGCCGCGGCCGAGGCACAGGCCCGGGTCGCGAACGCGGTGGCCGGACATCTGGCGGCCCGCTACGGCGGCGCGGAACCGCTCACGGTCATGCCGACCGAGTACTACCAGGACGGCGCCACGGACTACCGCACGGCGCTGGCCGGCGCGCTCGACGCGCGGGTGCGGGTGGCGTGGACGGGCGTCGGGGTCGTGCCGCGCACGATCACGGGACGCGAACTGATGGGCGCCCGCGCGGCGTTCAAGCACCCGCTGGTCACCATGGACAACTATCCGGTCAACGACTACGAGCAGGGCCGGCTCTTCCTCGGCCCGTACACCGGCCGGGAGCCCGCCGTGGCGGGCGGTTCCGTCGGGCTGCTCGCCAACGCGATGGAGCAGGCGTCGGCGTCCCGTATCCCGCTGTTCACGGCGGCCGACTACGCCTGGAACCCGCGTGGCTACCAGCCGCAGGAGTCCTGGCGTGCCGCGATCGACGATCTCGCGGGCGGGGACGAGGGAGCCCGCGAGGCGCTGGGCGTGCTCGCGGGCAATGACGCCTCGTCGATCCTCAGCCCGTCGGAGTCGGCGTATCTGAAGCCGCTGCTGGACGCGTTCTGGCGGTCCCGTACGACCACGGACACGGCGGCCAGGACCGCCGCGGCGGACAGGCTGAGGGCCGCGTTCTCGGCGATGCGCGAGGCCCCGCGGCGGCTGTCGGGGACCGCCGACGGACGGCTGGACGACGAGGTGCGGCCCTGGCTCGACCAGCTCGCGCGGTACGGCGCCGCGGGCGAACTGGCCGTCGACATGCTCCGGGCCCAGGACCGCGGCGACGGCGCGGCGGCGTGGCGGGCCTCGGTGGAGCTGGAGCCGCTGCGCGAGGCCGCGGAGGCGAGCCGGGTGACGGTCGGCGAGGGCGTGCTGGGGCCGTTCCTGGCGCGGGCGGCCAAGGAGTCGTCGGCCTGGACGGGAGCGGATCGCGCGGCGGGACGCACGGAGTCCGCCGGTGGTACGGGCGACGCCGTCGCCCAGGACGCGCGGACCTACACCGTCGAGCTGGGGCGGGCCAGGCCCCTGGAGGCGGTCAACACGATGGCCGAGCCCGGCACGGGCGCCGGCGCGACCGTCGAGGCCCGGATCCCCGGCCAGGGCTGGCGCGCCCTGGGGCCCCTCTCGACGAGCGGCTGGACCGAGTCGGACGCGAAGGGGCTGGCCGGGCAGCGGGTCGACGCGGTACGGATCGCCTGGTCCGGTGCGGCCGCCGGGCCCGGCGGACCCAGTGGGTCCACGCCGTCCATACGGCATGTCGTGCCCTGGTTCGCCGACGAGCCGCGGGCCAGCCTCGACCTGCCGCGCGGCGAGGCGAACGCCCAGATCGGCGGGGAGCCGAAGACCGTCGAGGCGCGTATCGCCGCGCAGCGGCCGGGCGAGGTGCGGGGCGCGCTCACGGCGAGGCCGCCTTCCGGCATTCGGGTGACGGTGCCCAAGGAGACGACGGTGCCGCGCGGCTCCCGTACGAAGGTCCCCATCGAGGTGAGCGTCCCCGAGGGCACCCCGGCCGGCCGGTACGAGGTGCCGCTCGCCTTCGCGGGCGAGGAGCGGACGCTCACGGTACGTGCCTCGCCCGTCACCGGCGGCCCGGATCTGGCGCGTACGGGCACGGCCTCGTCGTCCGGGGACGAGACCCCCGACTTCCCGGCCGCCGCCGCGGCCGACGGCGATCCGGCCAGCCGCTGGTCCTCGCCCGCGGAGGACGGCGCGTGGTGGCAGGTGGAGCTGGCGCGGCCGGCCAGGGTGGGACAGGTGGTACTGCACTGGCAGGAGGCGTACGCGGCCCGCTACCGCGTCCAGGTCTCGGCGGACGGGCGCACCTGGCGGACGGCGGCGACGGTGACGGACGGCGGGGGCGGACGGGAGGCGCTCGGGATGGACGCGAAGGACGCGCGGTTCGTGCGGGTGCGGGGGGAGGGACGGGCGACGCGGTTCGGGTACTCGCTGTTCGCGGTGGAGGTCTACGCGGTGGCGGCCCTTTCTTGAGGGCTGGTTCGCCTCCGGGCACGGGCCGGGGTGCTCAGGACAGACCTGAGCGCCTACGTTCGCGCACCGCCGCGCGGCCTCTCTTTTCGAGGGGAGGGCTCGGTTCGCCTCCGGGCGCTTTATGCCACTGTCGACGGTCGACCGTGCTCGATTCCCTCGTTCCTCGGGAACCTCCGCGCGCTCTCCCTTTCGACAGCGGCGCGCCCTTCGGCTCACTCGCCGGCGGTCGTGCGCACCCGGAACAGCGCGGCATCCCATTCCAGCCCGCACCCCGTACCGACCACCGGAGGCACCGGCACCGGACGCGCGCCTTCCCTAAGAAACCCGCGGCGCGTCGATGCGGGCCACCGCGTCCTCCGCGCCGTACGGCTGGAGGTACGGCATCCAGCGCGGGTCGCGGTGGCCGGTGCCGATGATGCGCCAGGCCAGGCCCGACGGCGGGGCGGGCTGGTGGTTGAGGCGCCAGCCCAGTTCCCGCAGGTGCCGGTCCGCCTTGACGTGGTTGCAGCGGCGGCAGGCCGCCACCACGTTGTCCCACCGGTGCTGCCCGCCGCGGCTGCGCGGGATGACGTGGTCGACGCTGGTTGCGACGCCACCGCAGTACATACAGCGACCGCCGTCACGGGCGAAGAGGGCCCGGCGGGTCAGCGGAACGGGCCCCCGGTAGGGGACCCGCACGAAACGCTTCAGCCGTACGACGCTGGGGGCCGGGATGACACGGGTCTCGCTGTGCATGAAGGCGCCGGATTCCTCGAGGCAGAGTGCCTTGTTCTCCAGGACGAGGACGAGCGCGCGGCGGAGCGGTACGACGCCGAGCGGCTCGTACGACGCGTTGAGGACCAGGACATGCGGCACGGATGCCTCCTTGTACGCCGGCGGCACGTGGCTCGCGCCGGGACGATCTGTTCTCAGTCTCTCCTCATGCCTGGTCGAAACGCCACCACGTGCAGGTAACGGGCTATGAGTGTTTTCGACCACAAGACGCCCCGCGCCCCGCGCACAGGCCCGCGCGGGGGCCCTGGACGGGCCGTGGGCGGCATACGTGAGGCGCGTCTCTCCGGCCGCTTCGAGCGGCGGCCTGGCCGGACTGCCCCGTTAGTGTGGTGGGACCGCCCCGGCAACACCTGGAGGTTTCCGCCGTGTCCTGGTCCGCCCCGTTGGCCGCCGGCCCGTCGTCCGACTCCGTCACGCTCGACGAGGCCGCGGACCACGCCAACAACGCCGCGAGCTGGGTGCAGGAGAACTGGGCCATCTGGCTGAGCACCGGGTTGCGGATCGTGCTCATCCTGGTCATCGCGCTCGTGCTGCGCCATGTGATCCGCCGGGCGCTGACCAAGCTGATAGACCGCATGAACCGCAGTGTGCAGGCGGTGGAGGGCAGCGCGCTCGGCGGGCTGCTGGTGAACGCGGAGCGGCGCCGGCAGCGTTCCGAGGCGATCGGGTCGGTGCTCCGCTCGGTCACGTCGTTCCTGATCCTGGGCACGGCGGCGCTGATGATGCTGGGCGCGCTCAATATCAATCTGGCCCCGCTGCTGGCCTCCGCGGGCGTCGCGGGCGTGGCCCTGGGGTTCGGTGCGCGCAATCTTGTGACGGACTTCCTGTCGGGGGTCTTCATGATCCTGGAGGACCAGTACGGCGTCGGGGACACCATCGACGCGGGGGTGGCGTCCGGCGAGGTGATCGAGGTCGGTCTGCGGGTCACCAAGCTGCGGGGCGACAACGGCGAGATCTGGTACGTGCGCAACGGTGAGGTGAAGCGGATCGGCAACCTCAGCCAGGGCTGGGCGACGGCGGGTGTCGATGTGATGGTGCGGCCGACGGAGGACCTGGAGAACGTCCGTACGGTCATCGCGGGGGTCGCGGAGAAGATGGCCAAGGACGACCCGTGGAACGAGCGGCTGTGGGGCCCGGTCGAGGTGCTGGGGCTGGACGCCGTCCTGCTGGACTCGATGACGGTGCGGCTCTCGGCGAAGACGATGCCGGGCCAGGCGCTGGGGGTGGAGCGCGAGCTGCGCTGGCGGATCAAGCGCGCGTTCGACGAGGCGGGCATCCAGATCGTCGGCGGGCTGCTCCCGGCGGTGGAGGCCCCCGCGGCGACGGCGGACCCCGCGGCCGGGGTCTCCGCTCCCTCGGCGCTGGCGAGCCCGACGTCCCCGCAGTCCCTGGCCGCGGCCCCGATCACGCCGCCCGCGAACCTCGCGAAGTAGCACGGCCCTTTTCCCACCGCCCCCGCAGGTAACGCTTTGGTTGCCGCGGGGGTGTGTTGTGCCGGAGAGTATTGACGCCTTCGAGGCTTCCGGCCTACTTTCCTCCCACCCGATAGGAAACTTTCCTAACAGTGTCGGGAGTGAGCAGGGGAAGGGCAGGTGTCGAGTCCGTGACCGATGTGACCGGATCACCCACTCCGTCACCGGGGACACCCCGTGTGCTGCGGGCCATGAACGACCGGGCCGCGCTCGATCTGCTGCTGGCCCACGGCCCGCTCTCGCGGACCCGGATAGGCAAGCTCACCGGCCTCTCGAAGCCGACCGCCTCCCAGCTGCTCGCCCGTCTCGAAGCGGCCGGCCTGGTCGTCGCCACCGGGACGACCGAGGGACGGCCGGGGCCCAACGCCCAGCTGTACGCGGTCAACGCGCGCGCCGCGTACGCCGCCGGGCTCGATGTGAGTCCGCGGCGGATCCTGGCCGCCGTCGCCGACCTCACCGGAACGACCGTCGGGGAGTTCGAACTGCCCACCCCCGGGCGCCGCGCCGACAGTGTGGTCCGTCAGGTCACGGACGCGCTGGAGGGGGCCGTGAAGGCGGCCGGTCTCGCCGTCGCCGACGTGCGCCGGGTGGTGATCGGTACGCCCGGCGCGTTCGATCCGTCCACCGGCCGGCTGCGCTACGCGTCCCATCTGCCCGGCTGGCACTCCACCACGCTCCTCGACGAGCTGGCCGCGGCCCTGCCGATGCCCGTCGGGTACGAGAACGACGTGAACCTCGCGGCGGTCGCCGAGCAGCGCCTCGGGGTGGCCCGCGGCGACGAGGACTTCGTCCTGCTGTGGAACGAGGACGGCCTCGGCGCCGCCCTGTTCATCGGCGGGCGGCTGCACCGCGGCTTCACCGGCGGCGCCGGCGAGGTCGGCTTCCTGCCGGTCCCCGGCACCCCGCTGGTACGCCAGGTGGTCCGGGCGAACAGCGGTGGTTTCCAGGAGCTGGCGGGCGCCCAGTCCGTGCCGCGGCTCGCGAAATCCCTCGGCATCGACACCCCGGAGACGCCGTACGCCGAGGTCGCGGCCGGGCTGCTGACCCGGGCCGCCGCCGGGCACGAGCGGGACGAGCGGCTGGCCGAGCTGCTGCGGCTGTACGCCCAGCGGCTCGCCACCGGTCTCGCTTCGGTGACCGCCGTGCTCGACCCCGAGCTGATCGTCCTCGCGGGCGGGGTGACCGCCGCCGGCGGCGAGCCGCTGCGCGCCCTCGTCCAGGCGGAGCTGGCCGAACTGGCCGCGTCCCGCCCCCGGCTCCTCATCGGTGAGGTCCAGCACCGTCCCGTCCTGCGCGGCGCGCTGGAGAGCGCCTTGTCGACCACGCGCGACGAGGTCTTCGACACCGCCCGCTGAGCGCCGACCGCGGAGCGCCGCCCGCTGTTCACCGCCCGCTGTTCACCGCCCGCCGAAGACCGACCGCCGTTCACCGCCCCCCGTTCCCTTCCGCCGCCCCCGCACCCTCCGTATCTCCCTTCCGACCCCCGTACCCATCACCGGGAGTACCGCCATGCTCAGAAACCGTCGTCTCGCCGTCTCCGCCGTCGCGGTGGCCGCGATATCCGTTCTCGCCACCTCGTGTACCGGACAGTCCGGCGCCGACGCGTCCGACGATCCGAACGCCAAGACCTCCATCACCTTCTGGCACGGTTGGAGCGCGCCCGCCGAGGTGAAGGCCATCCAGGCGAACATCGACCGGTTCGAGAAGGACCATCCGAACATCACGGTGAACGTCGTCGGCAACATCAACGACGACAAGCTCAACCAGGCGCTGCGCGCGGGCGGTTCCAAGGGACCGGACGTGGTGTCCTCCTTCACCACCTCGAACGTCGGCAAGTTCTGCTCGTCGGGCGCCTTCGCCGATCTCGACCCGTTCATCCAGAAGTCCAAGCTGGACCTGGAGAAGACGTTCCCCAAGGTGCTGCTGGAGTACACGCAGTTCGAGGGCAAGCGCTGCGCGCTGCCGCTGCTCAGCGACGCGTACGGGCTCTACTACAACAAGGACGCCTTCGAGAAGGCCGGGATCGCCTCCCCGCCGAAGACGATGTCGGAGCTGGCCGCCGTCGCCAAGAAGCTGACGAAGACCAAGGGCGACAGCTACGAGCAGGTCGGTCTGATGCCGACCTACCACGGCTACGAGACGGTCGTCGACCACTACATGTCGAGCTGGGACCACGCGTACTTCGACCAGGACGGCAAGTCCAGCATCGCCAAGGACCCGGCCTTCGCCAAGATGTTCACGTACCAGAAGAAGCTGGTCGAGGACCTCGGCGGCTACCCGAAGCTGGAGAAGTTCCGCTCCACGTTCGGTGACGAGTGGGGCGCCAAGCACCCGTTCCACACCGGCCAGGTCGCCATGCAGCTGGACGGCGAGTGGCGGCTCGGCATGGCCGAGGACGCCAAGGTGCCGTTCGAGATCGGTGTCGCGCCGATGCCGGTGGCGGACGACGAGGCGGACAGCTACGGCAAGGGCTTCCTCTCCGGCACGATCATGGGGATCGCCCCGCAGAGCAAGAAGCAGAACGCCGCGTGGGAGCTGGTGAAGTACATGACGACCGACACCGAGGCGGTCGTCCAGTTCGCCAACGGCATCCGCAATGTGCCCTCGACGCTGGAGGCGCTGAAGTCCCCGGGCCTGACGTTCGACCCGCGGTTCAAGACCTTCCTCGACATCGCGCAGCACCCGAAGTCCAGCACGCCGCCCGCCGCCGTCAACGGCTCGACGTACCAGCAGACGCTCCAGGACTTCGGGTACCAGTACGAGCAGGGCAAGGTGAAGGATCTGCAGGCGGGTCTGGAGAAGACCGCCCGGCAGATCGACCGTGACATCGAGCAGGCCAAGTAGCGGGCCGGGACGCCACCGATGTCCACGCACACGCTCCGTTCGAAGCGCCGCAGGTCGGCGCTTCGGACGGCGGCGTTCATGTCGCCCTGGTTGATCGGCTTCACCGTCTTCTTCGCGTATCCGCTGATCTCGACCGTCTACTTCTCCTTCATGAAGTACGACGGCTTCAACTCGCCCGTCTGGAACGGTCTGGGGAACTGGTCGTACGTCTTCGACGACTACCCGATGTTCTGGCCGTCCCTGCGCAACACCCTCTGGCTCGTCGTGATCATGGTGACGTGCCGGGTGGTCTTCGGACTCGGCATCGGCCTGCTGATCACCAAGATCAAGACGGGTACGGGAATCTTCCGCACCCTCTTCTATCTGCCGTATCTGGCGCCGCCGGTCGCCGCGACGCTCGCGTTCGTCTTTCTGCTCAACCCGGGTACGGGGCCGGTCAACACGATTCTCGGGGACCTCGGCCTGCCGACCCCCGGGTGGTTCAACGACCCCGGCTGGTCCAAGCCCGCGCTCACCCTGCTGGCCGTCTGGGGCATCGGCGACCTGATGGTGATCTTCATGGCCGCGCTGCTCGACGTACCGAAGGAGCAGTACGAGGCGGCCGAGCTGGACGGCGCGTCGGCCTGGCACCGCTTCCGGTACGTGACCCTGCCGAACATCTCGCCGATCGTGATGTTCGCCGTGGTCACCGGCGTCATCTCGGCGATGCAGTACTACTCGCAGCCGCTGGTCGCGGGCAAGGTCGCCTCCGGCGTCATCGGAGGATCCGGGCAGCAGTTCGAGCCCGGGTACCCGGACAAGTCCACGCTGACCCTGCCGCAGCTGGTCTACAACCTGGGCTTCCAGCGCTTCGACTACGGCGCCGCGTGCGTGGTCGCGCTCGTGCTGTTCGCGCTGGCCATGGCCTTCACGGCGCTGCTGATGCGGCGGCGCGGCGGACTGATCGGATCGGGTGACTGAGATGACCCAACTCCTCGGCCGGCCCGGCTCGCCGACGACGGCCGCGCCCGGCGCGGCCGACCGTACGCCCGCCGCCCGCACCGCGCGCCGCAAGGCGCTGCTGCACTGGATCGCCGTGCACTCGCTGGGGGTCGCGGCCGCGCTCTTCTTCGTGCTGCCGTTCGTCTTCCTCTTCCTGACCTCGGTGATGAGCGACCACCAGGCGCTCACCCGCGATCTGACCCCCAACTCCTGGGAGTGGGGCAACTACGCGAAGGTGTTCGACACCCCGGGCTTTCTGACCTGGTGGAAGAACACCCTGCTGTACGCGGGGCTCGGCACCGTCCTGTCGGTGCTCTCCTCGATCCCGGTGGCGTACGCGCTCGCGAAGTTCCGCTTCCGCGGGCGGCAGTTGTCGCTGATGCTCGTCATCTCGATGATGATGCTGCCGCCTCAGGTGATCATCATTCCGATGTATCTGTTCTGGGCGAAGCAGCTCGATCTGTCGGGCTCCCTCTGGCCGCTGATCATCCCGATGGCGTTCGGTGACGCGTTCTCGATCTTCCTGCTGCGCCAGTTCCTGCTGACGATCCCCAACGAGTACCTGGACGCGGCGAAGGTCGACGGCTGCGGCGAGTTCCGTACCCTGATCAGGGTCGTCCTGCCGATGGCCAGGCCCGGGATCGCGGCCGTCGCGCTGTTCCAGTTCTTCTACGCCTGGAACGACTACTTCGGCCCGCAGATCTACGCCTCGGAGAACCCGGCCGCCTGGACGCTCAGTTACGGCCTGGAGTCCTTCAAGGGCGCGCACCATACCGACTGGAATCTGACCATGGCCGCGACCGTACTGGTCATGGCCCCTGTGATCCTCGTGTTCTTCTTCGCCCAGAAGGCGTTCGTCGAGGGAGTCACACTGACCGGAGTGAAGGGCTGAGAACCATGAAGCTCGCCGTGGTAGGCGGAGGATCGACCTACACACCCGAACTCATCGACGGATTCTCTCGGTTGAGGGACACCCTGCCGATCGAGGAACTCGTACTGGTCGACCCCGCGGCCGACCGTCTCGAACTGGTCGGGGGGCTGGCCCGGCGCATCTTCGCCAAACAGGGCCATCCCGGCCGTATCACCACCACCTCGGACGTGGACGCGGGCGTCGCCGGCGCCGACGCGGTGCTGCTCCAGCTGCGGGTCGGCGGACAGGCCGCGCGCAACCAGGACGAGACCTGGCCGCTGGAGTGCGGCTGTGTCGGACAGGAGACGACCGGCGCGGGCGGTCTCGCCAAGGCGCTGCGCACGGTGCCGGTGGTACTCGACATCGCCGAGCGGGTGCGGCGCGCCAACCCCGACGCGTGGATCATCGACTTCACGAATCCGGTGGGGATCGTGACCCGGGCGCTGCTCCAGGCCGGCCACAAGGCCGTGGGGCTGTGCAATGTGGCGATCGGTTTCCAGCGCAGGTTCGCGAAGCTGCTCGACGTCGCGCCCTCCGACGTCTACCTGGAGCATGTGGGGCTGAACCATCTGACCTGGGAGCGCGGGGTACGGCTCGGCGGCCCCGACGGCGCCGATCTGCTGCCCAAGCTGCTGGCGGAGCACGGCGACTCGCTCGCGGCCGATCTGCGGCTGCCGCGCGCGGTGCTCGACCGGCTCGGCGTCGTGCCCTCGTACTATCTGCGCTACTTCTACGCGCACGACGAGGTCGTACGGGAGCTGCGGACCAAGCCGTCCCGGGCCGCCGAGGTGGCCGAGATGGAGAAGCAGCTGCTGGAGATGTACGGCGATCCCACGCTGGACGAGAAGCCCGAGCTGCTGTCCAAGCGCGGCGGCGCCTTCTACTCGGAGGCGGCGGTGGATCTGGCCGCCTCGCTGCTGCGCGGCGGCGGGAGCCCCGTCCAGGTGGTGAACACGTACAACAACGGCACGCTGCCGTTCCTGGCGGACGACGCGGTGATCGAGGTCCAGGCGCGGGTGGACACGTCGGGCGCGGCGCCGCTCCCGGTGTCCGAGCTGGATCCGCTGTACGCGGGCCTGATCGCGAATGTCACGGCGTACGAGGACCTGGCGCTGGAGGCCGCGCTGCGCGGCGGCCGGGACCGGGTCTTCAAGGCGCTGCTCGCGCATCCGCTGATCGGGCAGTACGAGTACGCCGAGGCGCTCACCGACCAGCTGATCGCCCACAACCGGGAGCATCTCGCGTGGGTGTGAGCGTGGCGGTGAGCACAGCCGGCGAGACGGTGGGGCGCGCGAGCGTCCTGGCCGTCGACGCCGGGAACAGCAAGACCGATGTGGCCGTGATCGGCGCCGACGGCTCGGTGCTCGGCACGGCCCGCGGGGGCGGCTTCCAGCCGCCGGTCGTGGGGATCGACGCGGCGGTCGACGCGCTGGCGGTGACGGTCGCCGAGGCCGCCTCGGCGGCCGGACTGCCGGAGCGCGATCTCGTCGGCCATGTGTCGGCCTGTCTCGCCAACGCCGATCTCCCGGTCGAGGAGCGGGAGTTGGCCGAGGCCGTACAGGCGCGCGGCTGGGGGCGTACGACAGAGGTGCGCAACGACACCTTCGCGATACTGCGCGCCGGGCTGCCGAGCGGCGCGGAGCCGCGGGGCGTGGCCGTCGTCTGCGGCGCGGGCATCAACTGCGTGGGGATGCTGCCGGACGGCCGTACCGCGCGCTTCCCCGCGATCGGGCGGATCTCCGGTGACTGGGGCGGCGGTTCGGGCCTCGCGGAGGAGGCCCTGTGGTTCGCGGCGCGGGCCGAGGACGGCCGCGGCGAGCCGACGGAGCTGGTACGGACGCTGCCCGGCCATTTCGGGCTCGGCTCGATGTACGAGCTGATCGAGGCGCTGCATCTGGGGCATATCCCGTTCGCCCGCAGGCATGAGCTGACGCCGGTGCTGTTCGCGACGAGCGCGGCGGGCGACGCGGTGGCCCATTCCGTGGTCGACCGGCTGGCCGAGGAGGTCGTCGTCCTGGCCGCGGTGGCGCTCGGCAAGCTCGGGCTGCTCGACGAGGAGGTGCCGGTGCTGCTGGGCGGGAGTGTCCTGGCGGCCCGTCATCCGCAGCTGGACGACCGGATCGCGGAGTTGCTGGCGGCCAGGGCGCCCAAGGCGGTCATCGGTGTGGTGACGGCGCCGCCGGTGCTGGGGGCCGCGCTGCTCGGTCTCGACCAGGTGGGGGCGGGCGCGGAGGCGCACGCCAGGCTCGGGGCGCATTACGCCTGACCCGGGCCGCCATCCGAGGCCCGGACGGCCACGCGCGTTCCGGGCCTTCACGCGCGTACGAAAGCCCCGTGAACGGGAACCGCTCACGGGGCTCCGGCGTATTCATGAGGGAGACGACAGGAAGACAGCGGGGGCCGGGCCGGGGGGAGCGGCCGGTCGCGGCCGGCGCGAGAAGGACAAGATCCAGTCAATCCTGGTGTAGTTGTCAGTACCTCCGGCCATACTGCTGACCTGGAGTTGTCCCCCGGCCCGCAGGGGGCGGGCCGCCGTCGTCCATGACCAAGGGGGAGGTCACGTGACAAATCCGTCGAATGCGCCCTCCGCGCCACCGCCGGCTCCGCCGCACGCGCCCGCGCGGCCGCCGATGCCGCCGTCGGCTCCGCCGGCCGGCCAGGCGCCCGCGCGCCGGGCGGCGTGGGCCGAGACCACCGAGCGGCTGCGCGCGGCCGCGACGACCGAGCCCGGCCGGCTGCGGATCATCGGCGCGGCCCTGGCCCTGCTGGTCATGGCCTTCGGGGCGGTGACGGCCTGGGAGGCGTCGGACCGGTTCACCGCCGCCGATGACGTGGTGAACCGCAGTCAGCCGCTGAGCGTGGACGCGGCGGACATCTACCGCTCGCTGGCCGACGCGGACACGGCCGCGGCGAGCGGCTTCCTGGCGGGCGCGCCGGAGCCCGCGGATGTGCGCAAGACGTACAGCACGGACATCACGACGGCGTCGGGGCTGCTGATCACGGCCGCCACGCACACGGACAGCGCCAGCGAGTCGGGCCGCCAGATCGCCACGCTCAACGAGGGACTGCCGCGCTACACCGGCCTGATCGAGCAGGCCCGCGCCTACAACCGGCAGGGGCTGCCGCTGGGCGGCGCCTATCTGCGGTACGCGAACCAGCTGATGAGCGACGAACTGCTGCCCGCCGCCGAGAAGCTGTACGCGGCGGAGACCGCGCGGCTCGCGACGGACAACGACGACGCGCGGCTGTGGCCGTTCGTCTCGACGGCGCTGGGGGTGCTGGCGTTCGGCGGTCTCTTCTGGGCGCAGCGGCGCAACTACCTGCGGACGAACCGCGTGTTCAACCACGGCCTGCTCGCCGCCACCGCCGCCGCGACGGTCCTGCTGCTCTGGCTGGCCGCCGCGCAGACCGTCGCGCGCGCGGAGCTGGACAACGCGAAGAAGCACGGCCAGGCGTCGCTGGAGGTCCTCAACGACGCGCGGATCAACTCGCTCAAGGCCCGCGCGAATGAGAACCTCACCCTGGTCGCGAGGGGCGCCGTCCTCAACGAGGACAACAAGGACAAGTACGAGACGGATTACACCACGGGCATGGACAAGCTCAGCGTCGCGCTCGGCAGGGCCGAGGGGCTCGCCGACAACAGCGACGGCCGTACACCGGTGAAGGACGCGATCGCCTCGGTCGCCGAGTGGCGCGAGCGCCACGCCCTGGCCAGCAAGGCCGACAAGACCGGTGACTACAAGACCGCGCTGGCGCTGGTGATCGGGGCGAAGGACCCGGTGGCGACCGGGTCGAAGGGCTCCACCGGCGAGTCCTTCCGCCAGGTCGACTCGTCGCTGAAGCTGGCGATCGAGCTGGAGCAGAAGGAGTTCGACACCTACGCCTCGGACGGTCTCGGCGCGCTGAACGGTCTGGCGATCGGGGCAGGCGCGCTGGCGCTGGTGGCCGCGACGGGCGCGGTCCTGGGGATCGGCCGCAGGCTTTCGGAGTACCGGTGAGAGGGGGAGGGATGACCTCGACGGACAGGCCGCGCCGGTCCCGCGGCCCCGGCCCGTTCCGGCGGCTCCGCGGCTGGGGCGGTGTCTCGGCCATGGCGGGCGCCTGTGTACTGACGGCCGCGGTCACCCTGCTGCCGCTGGCCCGTACGACCTCGGAGGGAGCGGAGCCCTCCGAGGAGCGCATCGCCACGGCCCTGCCCGCGAAGGCGGCCGACTGCCCCTCCCCCGAGGCCAGTCTCCGGCCCGCCGACGACGACAACGCCCCCGGCGTCAAGGCGATCAGAGACCGTACGGGTGACGACCGCAAGCTGATCGTCGGAGTCGACCAGAACAGCTACCGCTGGGGTGCCCGCAACCCGGACACCGGCGATCTGGAGGGCTTCGACATCGATCTGGCGAAGGCGATAGCGGCGGACATACTGGGCAGTCCGGACGCCATCGTCTTCCGTACCATCCCCACCAACCAGCGCACCGAAGCGCTGAAGAGTGGCACGGTGGACCTGGTCGTCCGGACGATGACGATCACCTGCGAGCGGCTCAAGGACGTCTCCTTCTCCACCGCCTACTTCCAGACGGGCCAGCAGATACTGGTCCCCAAGGGGTCGGCCATCAAGGGATACGACGAGTCCCTGGCCGGAAAGCGGGTCTGCACGGCCGAGGGTTCGATCGCGAACGAGACACTGAAGAGTGAATCGTTCGGCGCGATATACGAGGACGCGAATGAGGGGAAGCCTTCGGACAAGGACCAGTTGACGGTGCCCAACCAGCTCGACTGCCTGGTCAGGCTCCAGTTGGGCGAGGTCGACGCGCTGATGACGGACAACGCCCTCGCGGCCGGCCAGGCGGCCCAGGACCCGGCGGTCGAGCTGCGCGGGAAGCCGCTCAAGCCGGAGTACTACGGTGTCGCCGCCAAGCTCGGCAACGACGACCTGGTGCGCCGGGTGAACCACGTGCTGGAGGAGTACCGCGCGGGCGGGCCCAACAGCCCCTGGATGAAGTCGTACACACGGTGGCTGGCGGCGGGGCTGCCGGGCATCACGAAGCCGCCCACGGCCACGTACAAGGACTGACGGGCCGGCAACCAAGGGCCGGCAACCAAGGGCCGGGCAACGGAGGGCCGAGGATCAAGGCCGGTGACCGGCGGCACGCGGTGCGCCGGCCGGCGTTCCGGCCAGGGCCGACGAGACGAGCGGAGAGGTGAGCGATGGGCGTCACGGGTTCCTTCCCCGACTCGACGGGGAGGCCACCGGGACCGGTGATGGACCGGGACGAGGCGGACCGCGCCCTGTCACGCCTCGAAGCGGAGTACGAGGCGATCGAGACCTCGCTGCTCGCCCTCCAGGACCACGCGGGCCGCAGACTCCTCGAAGGCGCCGACCTGACCGGCGTCACCAAGGACCGCTGGGCCGCCGCCGAACTGTCGATCACGCTCCTGTGGACGTACTTCGACAGCTACACCGCGGCGCTGAACAGGGCCCGTGAGGCACGCGCCAGACGGCGCTGGCCCAACCGCGACGACCTGCTGGAGCTGACGGAGACGCTGCGCGGCCGCGCTGTCGTGGTCGCGGGCGCCGCGGGACAGCCGCCCGCGTCCCTCGCCGGCCCGGCGAAGCTCTCCGAGCGCTTCACGCTCGCGGAGCTGGTGGCCAGGATGAACGAGCTGTACGCGGCGTCCCTGGACATGGTCGTGGCCGCGGACTCGGTGTGGTCCGCGCTGCCCGCACGCATCGATCTGCTCTCCGCGGAGCTGCGGCGCACCCGCTCGCTCGCGCACTCCGTCGGCGTACGGCCCGGCGAGCATCCGGCCGGCGACGACCTGGAGTCGATCACGCGGGAACTGAGCACGCTGCGCGAGCAGGTGATCTCCGATCCGCTGGCGTTCTGGCGGCCGGGCCCCGGGAGTTCGGCGCCCGGCGGCGGCCGTCCCGACACCGAGCGCTACGACCGTGCCGCCCGCGCGCTGGAGGACGTACGGCGCGAGATCGAGGCCGTCCTGCGGGTGCGCCAGGACTCCGAGGAGCGGCTGATGCGGCTGCGGGACGTACTGTCGCGCGCGGACCGTACGCTCACCGAGGCCCGGTCGGCCCGTGGGGAGGTGCTGGCGAAGATCGCCGCCTCCGAGGTGCCCGCGGTGAGCGGTCCGCCGACGGCCCTTCAGGAACGGCTCTCGACCGCCGCCGAGTACCGCAGGCACGCGCAGTGGCACCGGCTCTCGCCGCTCCTGGAGTCGCTGGAGCGCGACGCCGAGGACGAACTGCTGCGGGCCCGCGAGTCCTTGACCGCGGTCACGGCGCCGCTGGCGGTCCGCGCCGAGCTGCGCGGCCGGCTGGACGCGTACAAGGCGAAGGTCGCCCGGCACGGACTGGCCGAGGACCCGGTGCTGATCGAGCGGTACGACGCGGCGCGCCGGATGCTGTGGAGCGCGCCCTGCGATCTGCGCGTGGCCGAGGAGGCGGTGCTGCGCTATCAGCGGGCGGCGGCGGACGTGCTGGTCCCCCGCGGGCCCGGCTCCGCCGACGGCCACAGGGGGGACACATGACGGAGCGGTACGCGGTGGCGGGCCGCAGGTCCGGACACCGGACACGGCCTGGCGGACGGACGACGGAGCGGGACGCGACAGGCACGCCGGCGTCAACGGGTCAACGGGGGGACAGATGAGCGGGACGAACGCATGCCAGCGCCCCGGCTGCGAGGGTTCGTACGAGGACATGGGCGGCGGTGAGCTGTACTGCGACACCTGCGGGCTGGCGCCCGTCGTCTCGCCCAACGGCTCGCTGTCCTCGCCGCCCACCGGCATCACGGGCGGCGGCCGGAGCAGCGGCTCCGGCCGTGGCGCGTCCTCGCGCTCGTCGTCCGGCTCCTCCGCACGGGCCTCGTCGCGGAGTTCCTCACGCTCGTCCACGTCCCGGCGCTCGGTCTCGGGCCGCCTCTCGCGCACGCTGTCCGGGCGGCTGTCGACCCAGTCGGTGTCGGTACGCAGCTCCGGCTCGTCCACGGCCGCGTCGGGCCGTAACCGCCTCGGCGCGGGCCTCGTCTCCGTACCGGACGTGCCGCGCCCCGACCCGCGCTCCGCGGTGATGGAGCATCCGGAGGTACCCGAGCGCAAGCGGTTCTGCTCGCGCTCGGACTGCGGTGCGCCGGTGGGCCGTGCGCGCGGGGACCGGCCGGGCCGTACGGAGGGGTTCTGCACCAAGTGCGGGCACCCGTACTCGTTCGTGCCGAAGCTGCACGAGGGCAATATCGTGCACGGCCAGTACGAGGTGGTGGGGTGTCTGGCCCACGGCGGTCTCGGCTGGGTCTATCTCGCGATCGACCGCGCGGTCTCGGACCGCTGGGTGGTGCTCAAGGGCCTGCTGGACACCGGCGACCAGGACGCCATGGAGGCGGCGATCTCCGAGCGCCGGTTCCTCGCGGAGATCGAGCACTCCAACATCGTCCGTATCTACAACTTCGTGGAACATCTCGACCAGCGGACCGGCTCCATGGACGGCTACATAGTCATGGAGTACGTGGGCGGCAAGTCGCTGAAGGAGATCGCCAACGATCGCCGCACCGCCGCGGGCAGGCGTGATCCGCTGCCGGTGGAGCAGGCGTGCGCGTACGGCATCGAGGCGCTGGAGGCGCTCGGCCATCTGCACAGCCGCAATCTGCTCTACTGCGACTTCAAGGTCGACAACGCGATCCAGACCGAGGACCAGCTCAAGCTCATCGACATGGGCGCGGTCCGCAGGGCGGACGACAACGAGTCGGCGATCTACGGCACCGTCGGCTACCAGGCGCCCGAGGTCGCGGAGGTCGGCCCGTCGGTGGCGTCCGATCTCTATACGGTCGCCCGCACGCTGGCGGTGCTGACCTTCGATTTCCAGGGCTACACCAACGTGTTCGCGGACTCGCTTCCGGACCCGGACAACATCGAGGTCTTCCGGACGTACGAGTCCTTCTACCGGCTGCTGGTCCGCGCGACGGACCCGGATCCGGCGCGCCGTTTCTCGTCGGCGCAGGAGATGGCGGAGCAGCTGACGGGCGTGCTGCGTGAGGTGGTGGCGCTGCAGACGGGGCGTCCGCGTCCTTCGCTGTCGACGCTGTTCGGTCCCGAGCTGCGGGTCACGGACACGGAGCTGTTCGCGGAGCTGACCGAGGAGGTCTCACAGCTGGGGGCGCGTCCCGAACGGGCCCGGGGCGGCGGTCTGTTCGGCCGGCGCGCCAGAGGGACGGGGGCGGGGCCCGCGCTCGCGGGCGGCGAGGGGACGGGCGCCGCGCCGGTCCTGCCGCCGGGCACCGGAGCCGGCGCGGTCGCCCTTCCCGCGCCGGGCGCACGGCCCGGCGTTCCTGGAGCCGGTGGACTCGCCCCGGCGGCCCCGCCGTATCTGCCGGCGCCCCGCGCCGAGGCGGCCCCGGGCGCGACGGCGGGCGTCCTGGGTACGGGCGCCTCGGGGACGAGCGTCCCGGGAACGACGGGCGCCCCGGGCCCCGGCGTGCCTCGGCTCGCGCCGCTCGACACCCGCGCGATCGCGCTGGCGCTGCCCGTACCGAGAGTCGATCCGAACGATCCGAACGCCGGATTCCTCGCCGGTCTGCTGGCCTCGGCCCCCGCCGAGCTGATCACCGCGCTGGCCGCCGCCCCCGCCGACTCCGTGGAGCGCGGACTGCGCGAGCTGCGCGCCCGGCTGGAGATGGGTGAACTGGCCACGGCCGCCGTGTCCTTGGCCGCCCTGGAGGAGCGGCGTCCGGATGACTGGCGGGTCGTCTGGTACCGGGGCGTCGCCTCGCTCTCCACGGGCGACCACGAGACCGCGGCGCTCTCGTTCGACGCGATATACGACGCGTTCCCCGGCGAGCCGGCCCCGAAGCTGGCGCTGGGCGTCTGCGCCGAGGTGCTCGGTCAGCTGGACAACGCCGCCGAGTACTACCGTCTCGTCTGGACGACCGACCCGAGCTATGTCAGCGCGGCGTTCGGTCTGGCCCGGGTGCAGCTGGCCGCCGGTGACCGGGCCGGTGCCGTACGGTCCCTGGAGTCCGTGCCCGAGGCGTCGATCCACTACACGGCGGCGCGGGTCGCGGCCGTACGGGCCAGGCTGCGGCAGCGCGGAGCGCAGACGGCGGCGGTCGCCGGTCCCGGCCAGGAGCGGCCGCTGATCGACGATCTGACGGCGGCCGCCCATCAGGTGTCCGCGCTCCAGCAGTTCGGTCTGGACGCGGTGCGGCGCGAGCGGTTGTCGACAGAGGTACTGGGGACGGCCCTGGACTGGGTACTCTCCGGTAGTCCCGGCTCCCGTCCGGTGCGGGCCGTACTGCTCGGCAGCGAACTGGACGAACGTGGGCTGCGTTTCGGACTGGAACGCTCCTACCGGGTACTCGCCCGGCTCGCTCAGCGCGGCGAGGAGAGGATCGAACTGGTGGAGCGGGCCAACCGTTTCCGCCCCCGGACGTGGGTGTGATTGATGTCCCAGAAGCCCAAGTCGGCGCAGCTGCCGACCTGCCCCAGCTGCGAGGAGCCGCTGGAGTCCGGCGACCTGTTCTGCGGCGCGTGCGGTTACGACCTGTCGGTCGTGCCGCCGCGCCCGGACGACAGACCCACCCTCGTGATGAAGGGCATGGGACCGGCGGAGCCCGAAGCCCGGGTACCCGGCGCCCGGGTACCCGACGGCACCGTGCCCGACGCCCCAGTGCCCGACGCCACGGCGGCCGGTGCTCCGGTGGCCGGTGTGGAGTGGCCGACGGTCACCGGGACCGACAGTTCCGGCACACCCGCGCCGATGCATCTGCCGGAGGAACTGCTCGGGCTGGAGTCGAGCGGCTCACGACTGCCGGCCCACCCGGATGACTTCGAGCTGCCCGCGCCCGCCGCGCCCGCCGCCGTGGTCCGGGACAGCTCGGCACGCGACTACGCGACGCGGGAGAGCACGGGCCAGGAGAGCACGGGCCAGGAGAGCGCGCACCGAGGGAGCGCGGGCCCGGAGAGGCCGAACCCGGACGCCGCCGATCCGCGCACGGTGGACCCCGGCGCCGCGCTCCCGCCCGGCGGCAAGCTCTGTGTCGCCTGCCGGGCCGGACGGGTCGACACGGACGGCTACTGCGAGAACTGCGGACACGCCCAGCCGCGCGAACGCGACCATGTGGAGCAGGAGTTGGGCGCGGTGGCGGCCGTCAGCGACCGCGGGCTGCGCCATCACCGCAACGAGGACGCGTTCGCCGTGTCGTCGGCCGCCCTGCCGGACGGCTCCCCCGCCGTGGTCGCGGTCGTCTGCGACGGCGTGTCGTCCGCGACCCGCCCCGACGAGGCCTCGGCCGCGGCGGCCTCCTCGGCGAACGAGTCCCTGCTGGCCGCGCTGGAGCGCGGTACGCATCCGCAGCAGTCGATGCACGACGCGATCGTGGTCGCGGCCGAGGCGGTCAACGCCCTCGCCACGGCCCCGGGCGGCGGGATGGGGCACGACCCGCACCGCCACCAGAACGCCCCCGCGTGCACCATCGTCGGCGCGGTGGTCGCGGGCGGCCTGCTGGTCGTCGGCTGGATCGGCGACAGCAGGGCGTACTGGATCCCGGACGACCGCGGCGGCCCGCCGGCCCGGCTCACCGAGGACGACTCCTGGGCCGCGCAGATGGTCGCGGCGGGGCTGATGAACGAGGCGGAGGCGTACGCGGACGCCCGCGCCCACGCCATCACCGGCTGGCTCGGCGCCGACGCGTACGAACTGGAGCCGCACACCGCGTCGTTCAAGCCGGACCGCCCCGGTGTGGTGGTGGTCTGCACGGACGGTCTGTGGAACTACGCGGAGGGCGCCGACGAGATGGCCAGGGCCCTGCCGGCCGACGCGGCGCGAAGGCCGCTGCACGCCGCCCAGGTACTGGTCGGGCACGCGCTCGACGGCGGGGGCCACGACAACGTAACAGTGGCGGTGCTGCCGTTCGCCCTGCCACCCCAAGGGGCAGGATCCGCCTACAACTCGGCGTGATTCCCGCTCTGCCCACGCTCGATCACGCATGCCCCTGAACTGACTGATCACTGATCAATTGAAGACCTTTTACTGCCCCTTTCACTGACTTGTCTCTGCTGTGTGGAGCGTCAAGGAGCCGATACAGATGGCGAACTTCTCCAAGTCGAACGTGCCGCAGTTCTCCGTCGACGTGTACCAGAACGAATACCTGCCGGAAGGCGGGCGCGAGGTCAGCGCGATCGTCACGGTCACCTCCACAGGGGGCGGCACCACCGGCGGAGTGCCACTGGCGGGAGCCTCGTCCACACCCTCCGCCCTTCCCGGGCACAGCCCGAACGCGGCCGTGGTGATCATGGTCGACTGTTCGGGGTCCATGGACTACCCGCCGACGAAGATGCGCAACGCGCGCGACGCCACGGCCGCGGCCGTCGACACCCTGCGCGACGGCGTCGCCTTCGCGATCGTCGGCGGTACGCATGTGGCGAAGGAGGTCTACCCGGGCAACGGAAGACTCGCGGTCGCCGACAGACAGACCAGAGCCCAGGCCAAGGAGGCGCTGCGCCGGCTGAGCGCGGGCGGCGGTACGGCCATCGGCACCTGGCTCCGGCTCGCCGACCGGCTGCTGGCCACGGCCGATGTCCCCATCCGGCACGGCATCCTGCTCACCGACGGCCGTAACGAGCACGAGGCGCCGGAGGATCTGCGGGCCGCGCTCGACTCCTGCGCGGGACGGTTCACCTGTGACGCCCGCGGTGTCGGCACGGACTGGGAGGTCAAGGAGGTCACGGGCATCGCCTCCGCGCTGCTCGGGAGCGCCGATATCGTCGCCGATCCGGCCGGGCTGGCCGCGGACTTCACCGCCATGATGGAGAACGCGATGGGCAAGGAGGTCGCGGATGTGGCGCTGCGGATGTGGACACCCGTCGGCGTGGAGATCGCGTTCGTCAAGCAGGTGGCGCCCACGGTCGAGGACTTGACCGGCCGGCGCACGGAGGCGGGGCCGCGGGCCGGGGACTATCCGACCGGGTCCTGGGGCGACGAATCGCGCGATTACCACGTGTCTGTACGGGTTCCGGAGGCCGGCATCGGCCAGGAGATGCTGGCCGCGCGGGTCTCGCTGATCCTCCCCACGCCGGGCGGCGGAGCTCCCGAGGTGCTGTCGCAGGGGCTGGTACGGGCGGTGTGGACGGACGACATGGCGGCCTCCACCTCGATAAACCCCCAGGTCGCGCACTACACGGGTCAAGCCGAACTGGCGCAAGTCATCCAACAGGGTCTGGATGCGCGTAAGTCGGGCGATTTCGACGGCGCGACCGCGAAACTGGGACGTGCGGTGCAGCTCGCCGCGTCGTCGGGGAACGCCGATACCGCGAAATTGCTTTCGAAGGTGGTGGACGTCGTCGACGCGGCGACAGGTACTGTGCGACTGAAGGCGAAGGTCGCGGACGCGGACGAGATGACCCTCGAAACGCGCTCCACCAAGACCGTTCGCGTCAAGAGATAACCGCGTAACGAAGTACCGGCATCACATCACGAAGCATCCGCGTAGCGAAGAGTCCGCCGCACGGAGATACAGAGAACGGCGGCCTGCGGGCCGGACGAGGAGAGGGGGAGGCGCCGACATGCCGACCTGCCCGAACGGACACCAGTCGGGTTCCGACGACTGGTGCGAGGTCTGCGGCCATCGCATGGCCGGTCCTGGCGCTCCCACGGGTGCCGTACCACCACCACCTCCCCCGCCGCCCGCGCCCGGCTACGGCTATCCGCCGGGCCCCGGGCCCGGTGCCACCGCCCAGGCCGAGCTGTGCCCGCAGTGCCGCACTCCACGCGAGCCGATGGCTCCGTTCTGCGAGGAGTGCCGCTGGAACTTCCTGACGAACACGGCGACGTCCTACACCCCGCTGGCCCCGCAGCCGGGCCCCGGCGGCCTCGGCGGCACCAGCAGCCCCATTCCCGGGCTGAACCTGCCACCGGGCTTCCAGGCCCAGCAGCCGCCGCGGCCGCACGATCCGTACGAGTACCAGAGCTCGCGGCCCTCGCAGCTGAACCGGCCCGCCGAGCCGCTGTCGCCCGAGCAGCCGTCGCCGCACTCGCCACCGCCGCCTCCGTCGCCCTCGCCGCAGAGCCCGCACCAGCAGGGCCCGCCGCCCCCGCCGTCGTATCAGCAGCAGGGACCCCCGCCTCCGTCCGCCTTCCAGCAGCAGTCCGCCGCCCCGCGGTCGCCCTCGCCCGCGCGGCCGGCCGGTGACGACGACTGGATGCTGCCGCCGCCCTCGGGTATGTCGGCCCCGGCTCAGCCCCATGCCCCGCAGTCCCCCCATGCCCCGCAGGCCCCGCAGTCGCAGCAGCAGTCGCATTCGTCACAGCAGTCGCAGCCGCACGCACCGGCGCAGGTGCCCCAGCAGCACGACCCGATGCGGCAGTACCAGCAGGCCCCGGCGACCTGGACGGCCGTCATCGGCCCCGACCGTGAGTACTTCATGGCGATGATGCAGCGCAGCGGCCCCGAGGCCACCGGGCTGAATCTGCCCGCCTACTCCCCCGAGCAGCGTCTGCCGCTGGCCGGGAACCAGGTCTCGATCGGCCGCCGCAGGCACTCCACCGGCGAGTCGCCCGAGATCGACCTGTCCGTCCCGCCGGAGGACCCGGGCGTCTCGCACCAGCACGCGGTCCTGGTCCACCAGCCGGACGGCAGCTGGGCCGTGGTCGACCAGAACTCGACCAACGGCACGACGCTCAACGGCGCGGAGGATCCGATACAGCCCTATGTCCCCGTCCCGCTCAAGGACGGCGACCGCGTGCATGTCGGCGCCTGGACGACGATCACGATCCGCCGGGGCTGACCCCACCGGGGCTGAGGGGCCATACGTACGGCCCCGCCGGGTCGTCCAGCCAGGCCCACTGGCGGCCGCCGGTGAGGGTGACGCCGAACCGTTCCCGCTCCGGGTGGCGCTCACGCTCCCAGAGGGAGAGCGCCTCGTGCGGGTCCAGGCTGCCCGCGGTCAGGGTCAGCAGGAAGCGGAAGAGTTCGTTCTCGCTCGCGCGCCTCGGCAGTCCGCCGAGGGGCCGGCGTGCCAGGGCCGTGCTCCCCGGCACGCCCCGCAGCGGTACGAAGTAGGCGGCGGTGTCCAGGAAGTGCCCCTCCGCGCAAGTGCCGCGCTCTCCCTCGCCACGCCCTCTCCCGCCGTCCGGTGCGCCGTTCCCGTGAGCCGCCCGCCCGACGCGGAGGTTGATCAGCCCGGTGGCGAGCGGCGCCAGGATCCGTGCCCCCGGCCGGCACTGCGACAGCCAGGTCGTCGGCACCGACGGCAGGGTGCAGGTCGCGATGATCCGGTCGAACGGAGCGCGCTCCGGGCAGCCGCGCCCGCCGTCGCCGGTGATGACGGCGGGCCGGTAGCCGGCCGCGGCGAGATGACTGCGGGCGGACTCGGTGATCTCCGGATCGACATCGACGGTGGTGACGAGTTCGTCGCCCAGCCGGTGACAGAGCAGGGCCGCGTTGTAGCCGCTGCCCGCGCCGATCTCCAGGACGCGGTCACCGTCCCGTACGTCCAGCTCCACCAGCATCCGGGCCATCAGCGAGGGCTGGCTGCTGGACGAGATCAGCTCACCGTCGCGCACCCGGGTCGCGAGGGGCCCGTCCACATACGCCCCGCGCAGCCAGCGCCGGCGCCGCACCGGGTCCGGGTCGCCGCTCCACAGCCGGTCGTAGCCACCGGGGCGGCCGACGAAGTAGTACGGCACGAAGAGATGGCGCGGTACCGCCTCGAACGCCTCGCGCCAGGCCGGGTCGTCGAGCGCCCCGGTCATCGCGATCTCCCGGATCAGCCCGGCGCGTGCGTCGGCGACGTCCGCCTCGTCCGGCCCGTACACGTCCTCCCGGTGTGCGCCCATCCCTCCACTGTCCTGGGTGAGCGGCCGGGAAGCGAGTGGGCCTTGGCATCTGCACGCCACAATCGGACAGGCCGGATGCGGGAGTGTTGGGTGGTCCTAGGCCCGAGGTCCTCGGCCGGTCCGTCTGAGACCATGGACAGGTGAACGAGATTCCGCGGGGCACGCTTCAGGAGCAGACCTTCTACGAGCAGGTCGGCGGCGAGGAGACCTTCCGGCGCCTGGTCCACCGGTTCTACCAGGGGGTGGCCGAGGATCCGCTGCTGCGGCCGATGTATCCGGAGGAGGATCTGGGCCCCGCCGAGGAGCGCCTCGTGCTCTTCCTGATGCAGTACTGGGGCGGTCCGCGCACCTACAGCGACAACCGGGGCCACCCCCGGCTGCGGATGCGCCACGCTCCGTTCACGGTGGACCGCGCCGCGCACGACGCCTGGCTCACGCACATGCGGGTGGCCGTCGAGGAGCTGGGTCTCTCCGAGGCGCACCAGCGGCAGCTGTGGGACTACCTCACCTACGCCGCCGCCTCCATGGTGAACACGGCGGGCTGACCTCTTCCCCTGTCCCTGGCCCCCGGCCCGGTCGTGTCCGGTCTTCGGACCTTCAGACCGGGGTGACCGTGAGACCGCCGATCCCCGCGCGCCGTACCGCGATCGAGCCGTACGGCGTACGGAGCCGGAGCCAGCTGCCCGACTCCAGCAGCGCCACCGGCTGTTCCCCGGCGGGCGCGGCGGCCGGCACCATGGCGCGGACCGGCCGCAGGAACCCCAGTGACTGCGCGGCGTGCACGGCCCGCAGCGGCAGAGGCGTGTCTCCGAGGGTCCTGGACCAGATCTCCCGGCCTATCCGGTCGCGTTCCGTACGGGTCCTGTCGCCGGGCGTCAACCGCTCGTCGCGGGAACGGAATTCGGCGACCGCGACGCCCAGCGCACCGCGCATGGCGTCCGTGCCCGGCAGCCCCGGCACCTGTCGCCAGCCGCCGCGCGGTGGCAGCACCCCGGCCCACGGCGGGCCGGTGACGGCCGCCGGGACGACCGCGCTGCCCGCCGCCTCGTCGATCGCCTCAAGGAATTCCCCGGCGGAGACGGTGACGTCGAGCGTGTACGGCGCGGCGAGCCGGGCCGTACGGATGGCGAGCACCTCGAACGACGCCGGCCGGCCGAACACGGCGAGGGCGCCGCCCCCGGCCTGGAGCCGTACCGCGGCGGCGCGGTCGTAGTGGATCAGCCGCGCGAGGAAGGCGCCGAGGTCGGCCGCCTCCCGCGCGTCGGCGAACTCCACTGTCTGCTCGGGCGCCGTCATGCCGCGAGCGCGTCCTTGTCCTCGGCGTCCCGCGCGCTCTCGCCCCTGTCGGTGGCGGCCTCGTCGTCGAGGTACTTCCGGAGATACATCTTCTCCTCCTCGGTGATCCGCCGGGGCCGCCCGGCCGCCAGGTCGTACGGCACGACGACCGTGGAGGCCCGTACGTACACCTGGCCCTCGTCCTTGATCTCGTACGCGATCGTCAGCGACGCGGCGTTGATCTTCGTCACCCATGACTCGATGGTCACCGGCTCGTGCCGGTGGACCAGCGGCCGCTTGTAGTCGATCTCGTGCCGGGCCACCACGGACCCGCCGGAGAAGGACGGCGAGCCGTCCCCCGGCGCCAGCCGGAACATGAAGTCGATACGGGCCTCTTCCAGATAACTGATGAAGACCGCGTTGTTGACATGCCCGAAGGCGTCCATGTCCGACCAGCGCAGCGGGCAGTTGTAGTAGTGGCGGGCCATCTCAGCCTCGCGTCAGCTTCTTGTAGGTGGCGCGGTGCGGACGGGCGGCGTCAGCGCCGAGCCGCTCGACCTTGTTCTTCTCGTACGACTCGAAGTTGCCCTCGAACCAGAACCACTTGGACTCGCCCTCGTACGCCAGGATGTGCGTGGCGACCCTGTCCAGGAACCACCGGTCGTGGGAGACGACCACGGCCGCGCCCGGGAACTCCAGCAGCGCGTTCTCCAGCGAGGACAGCGTCTCGACGTCCAGGTCGTTCGTCGGCTCGTCGAGGAGCAGCAGGTTGCCGCCCTGCTTGAGGGTCAGCGCCAGGTTGAGCCGGTTGCGCTCACCGCCGGAGAGCACACCGGCCGGCTTCTGCTGGTCCGGGCCCTTGAAGCCGAACGCGGAGACATAGGCGCGCGAGGGCATCTCGACCTGGCCGACGTTGATGTAGTCCAGTTCGTCGGAGACGACCGCCCACAGCGTCTTCTTCGGGTCGATGTTGTCGCGGCCCTGGTCGGCGTAGCTGATCTTGACGGTGTCGCCGACCTTGATGGTGCCGGAGTCCGGCTCCTCCAAGCCCTGGATCATCTTGAAGAGCGTGGTCTTGCCGGCGCCGTTCGGGCCGATGACCCCGACGATGCCATTGCGCGGGAGCGAGAACGACAGGTCGTCGATCAGGACCTTCTCGCCGAACGCCTTGGAGAGGTTCTCCACCTCGACGACGACGCTGCCGAGCCGGGGGCCCGGCGGGATCTGGATCTCCTCGAAGTCCAGCTTCCGCATCTTGTCGGCCTCGGCGGCCATTTCCTCGTAACGGGCCAGTCGCGCCTTGGACTTGGCCTGACGCCCCTTGGCGTTCGACCGCACCCACTCCAGCTCGTCCTTGAGCCGCTTGGCGCGCTTGGCGTCCTTCTGGCCCTCGACCTTGAGACGGGCCTGCTTGGTCTCCAGGTACTTGGAGTAGTTGCCCTCGTAGCCGTGGAGACGGCCGCGGTCGACCTCGCAGATCCATCCGGCGACGTTGTCGAGGAAGTACCGGTCGTGGGTGACGGCGACGACGGTGCCGGGGTACTTGGCGAGGTGCTGCTCCAGCCACTGCACGGACTCGGCGTCCAGGTGGTTGGTGGGCTCGTCGAGCAGCAGCAGGTCGGGGGCTTCGAGCAGCAGCTTGCAGAGCGCTACGCGACGGCGCTCACCACCGGAGAGGTTGGTGACGGGCCAGTCGCCGGGCGGGCAGCCGAGCGCGTCCATGGCCTGTTCGAGCTGGGTGTCCAGGTCCCACGCGTTGGCGTGGTCGAGGTCCTCCTGGAGCTTGCCCATCTCCTCCATCAGCGCGTCGGAGTAGTCGGTCGCCATCAGCTCGGCCACTTCGTTGAAGCGGTTGAGCTTGCCCATGATCTCGGCGGCGCCGTCCTGGACGTTCTGCAGCACGGTCTTGGACTCGTCCAGCGGCGGCTCCTGGAGGAGCATGCCGACGGTGTATCCGGGGGAGAGGAACGCGTCGCCGTTGGACGGCTGCTCCAGACCCGCCATGATCTTCAGCACGGTGGACTTACCGGCGCCGTTCGGACCCACCACACCGATCTTCGCGCCCGGCAGGAAGCTCAGCGTCACGTCATCGAGGATGACCTTGTCGCCGTGCGCCTTACGCGTCTTGCGCATCGTGTAGATGTACTCAGCCAAGAGAAACCGTCCGGCAATCGAGAAGGGCCAATGTGCGGCTCCGCCGCGTGAGGGCAGATACACGCCATCTTGCCGCATGTCCATCCCCCGATGGAAACCAGTACCGCTCCCCGGACCGCTCTCACGCCGTTCTCACGGCCGTGGCCCCTGGCACGCGGGTGCGTGCCGGGGGCCACGGGCTGCGAGGTCTCACTCAGCGCGAGATGTCCGTCACTCTCCGGGAGTCGACGATGTGGCGGCGTTCTTCTTACGGAGAAGGAACACGGCGCCGCCGCCGAGCACCACGAGCGCGATCGCGATGCCCGCGATGACCGGGGTCGCGCTGGAGGAGCCGGTCGCCGCGAGGTTGTCCGTGGCGGCCGCCGAGGAGCCGCCGGCCGAGGCCGGGAGCGGCTGCGAGGACTCCTGCTGGGTCACGGGGCCCGAGTCGCCGGTGGTCAGGCAGTCCAGGACGCCCTTGAAGTTCTGCGTGAACCCCGCGGGTCCGGTGATGGTGAAGTCGTACGCCTCGTCCTCGCCGACCGGGACGGTGACGGTCTTGGACTCGCCCGCCGGGACCGCGTACTCGGTGCCCTTGAGCTCGAAGACGAACGGTTCGTCACCCTTGTTGGCGGCGGTGATGTCGACGCCGCCCTCCGCGCAGTTCTTCTGAGCGGCGACGGCGGGGATCGCGCCCTGCTCGGCCCAGGTCGCGGTCGCCGTCGCCGAGACCGTGGACTCGCTGGACCCGGCCAGGATCTGCGTCTGGCTCTTGGTCACCCCGGCGAACGCGCGGCCGACCGGTACGGAGGTGGTGGCCTGCACACCGAGCGAGGCGGTGCCGTCGGCGGCGTCGGACGGGACGTCGAAGTACAGCTGCGTCCCGTTGGCGGCGGTGGTGACCGGGGCGCCGTCCTTGTCGGTGATCCTGACGCCGCTGGCGGCGGCGTCGGCGGGCGGCGTGACGGTGACACCGGCGGCGTCGGTGCGGAGGGTGATCGGGCCGAGCTTCTCACCGGCCTTGCCGGAGACCGCGCCGGGCTCAAGCGTCAGGGACGCCTTGGGCTCGGGGGCGTCCTGGGCGCTCTTCTCCAGCCAGTCGGCGAGCTTCTCGGCCGCCGGGTCGCTGGCGTCGACATCGGCGCTGTCCGAGTAGCGCCAGATCGCGACCTGGGTGCCCGCCGCCGCCGTCTTCTCGGTGAGGGGCCCGGTCTCCGCGCTCTTGGCGAGTGCCGAGAGGTCGTCTATCTGCGGGTAGGAGTGCTCCAGGATCCAGCGGATCTTGCCGGCGTTCTTGTTGGCGCCCAGCGAGGTCTGGTTCCAGGGGGTCTCCAGGTATTTCGCCTGGTCCTGTGTGGGGTTGTGGATATCGATGCAGTACGTCTTGAGCTTGCCGCCGCCGTCCACGGTCATCTCGAACAGCCCGGCGGGGAGTTGCTGGTCCTTGCCGTCGCTGTGGAGCACGGCGCCGTCGTAGGTCTTCAGTCCGTCGAGGGTGGCCGCGGCGCCGCCCTGGTGCGGGGGGACCTCGTCGGCGGCGGCCGCGCCCGCGCCGGCCACCGAGCCCATGGCCACCAGTCCCGAGACGAGCACCGCGGCGGCGAGACGGGCGGCGCCCCGCTTCCGTACGGATGACGCTGATATCGCAGAAAACACAGAATTCCCCTTCGGGCGAGATTCTTCCGCGTTGAACGCGTGGGGGGATGCCTCGCCAGCAGACTCAAGTGCCCCGTGGGTACTCGCGAATCCTATGGACGGCGCGAACCGCCGGTGTCCACTCAAGCACTCTGATAACCGTTCCGAATCGGAATCGTTATCGACACTCCGGCAGAACTATGCAATGCGCACGAGTATATCGACATGTCTCCACAACCCACGCTCAGGGAACGGCAGTCGAGGCCGCGACGAGCGTACGGGCGGGTCCCGAGCCCGCCGTGCGTGCGGGTCCCGCGCCCGCCGTCCCGCCCGGCGCCGCGCCCGGCGCCCCGTCCCGTGCCGGCTCCGGCGCGGGAAACCGCCCCTGCTCCGGCCCCTGAAGCCGCGTCCGCTCCCGCTCCTCCCCCTCCGTCGACGGCTGGTGACGCTCCGTCAGGGAGGGAGTCGCCCTGGTCACACGTCTGAACGCGGCGGTCCCACGCGTCAGATCGTGACCGACCGCCAACGCGTCGATCTCCACGGACGTCCGGCGCTGCCCTTCCCGTTCGTCCTCCCGCACCCGCAGTCGGCCGTGCACGACGAGCGGCTCACCGACGGAGACCGAGGCGGCCAGATTCGCTCCCAGCGTCCGCCACGCCCATACCGTGTAGAAGCTCGTGGGCCCGTCCGCCCAGCTGTTCTTCTGCCGGTCCCAGCGGCGCCCGGTCACCGCGAATCGGAACCGGGCCACCCCGCCCGTGGCCGACTCCCTGAATTCCACACCTGTCGCGACGTTCCCCACCACGGTTACCACGGTGTCGTTCATAACGGCCCTCCCCGTCCGGCTGCATTGACTGATCCCATGCTGGACCGGATGGAAAGAATGCGCTGTCGGCTGTGGATTACCCGTCAGTTGTGGAAAACCCCGTCACTCGCCTCATCCGCCCGTGCGCGACACGGTCACGTACTGCTCCCGCACCTCCCGGTAGCGCATCAGCTCCCCCGAGATCGGGTCCAGCACCCTCGCCCTCCCGCAGGCCGCCGCCGCCTCGCGCAGCCGCCGCTCGGCGTCCTGCCCGTACCGCCGCGCCGGCCCCATCGCGGCCGCCCCGCACGCCCACTCCACGAACGGCCCGCCGATGATCCCGGCGAGCATCACCAGCACGGGCGGCAGCAGTCCCGGTTCCAGTACGCCGACGATCTGCCCCACCAGCCACAGCGCGCCGAAGATCTGAAGCAGCGTCATGGACGCCTGTGCCAGCACGGCCGCGGGCCACCAGGCGGGCCGCGGCGGCCTGCTGCTCGGGGTCGCCGCCGTCACCGCCAGCTCGTCCAGCGCCTCCGGCAGCCCCTCCGCACCCCGCGCCGCGGCCTCGCGCACGGAGTGCGCCCAGGGCGCGGGCAGCCCGGCGGACGCCTCCTCCGCCACCGTGCGTACGGCCTGCTCGACCCGCTGCCGTGCCGTCAGCTCCTCCTCCACGACCGCCGGGGGCCGCGGCGTCTGGCCGCCGGGCATCCGCGTGGACTCGTACCACCGCCACAGCCGCAGCCAGGGCGTCCCGCACGCGCGCCCCGCGTTCCTGCGCCAGGCGCGCTCCGCCGCCTCGCCCGCGGCCACCGCGCCGACCGCCCAGGCCAGCCGGTCGGCGAACTGCTCACGGGAACGCTCGCCGAGCCCGGCCCGCCCCTCGGCGACATACGCGGAGCGCAGCCGCCACGCCGCCGCGTCCACGTCGGCGGAGAGCCGCCGTTCCGCCGCGGTCCGCTCCTGCACGAACCGCCCCAGCAGCTCGCGCAGTTCGCCCACGCCGTGCCCGCTGAGCGCGGAGACCGCGAGGACCGTGGCGCCGGGCTCGCCGTGTTCGCCGAGGGCCATCCCGTCCTCGTCGAGCAGCCGGCGCAGATCGTCGAGCACCTGGTCGGCCGCGTCGCCGGGGAGCCGGTCGATCTGGTTGAGCACGACGAAGGTGATCTCCGCGTGGCCGGCGAGCGGCCGCAGATAGCGCTCGTGCAGCGCGGCGTCCGCGTACTTCTCGGGATCGACGACCCAGATCACCGCGTCCACGAGCGCGAGCACCCGGTCCACCTGCTCACGGTGGCGGACGACGGCCGAGTCGTGGTCCGGGAGGTCGACGAGGACCAGGCCGTGCAGTTCCTCGTCGCCGTCCCCGCCCGCCAGCGGCTTGCGCCGCAGCCGCCCCGGGATGGCCAGCCGGTCGAGCAGCCCCGCGGCGCCGTCGGACCAGACGCAGGCGATGGGGGCGGAGGTGGTGGGCCTGCGCAGGCCCGTCTCCGAGATCGGCACCTCGGCCAGGGCGTTGAACAGCGTCGATTTGCCGCTGCCCGTCGCTCCCGCGATGGCGACGACGGTATGGCGCGAGGAGAGCCGCTGACGGGCGGACGCCTCGTCCAGGACACGTCCGGCCTCGGCGAGTACGGACCCTTCGAGCCGGGTCCTCGACAGGCCGAGCAGCTCGCCCAGGGCGTCGAGACGTACCCGCAGAGAGCCGCCGTACGCGCCCCCGATGGGTGTGTGGGCCTCGGCGTCGTCGGAACCGGCGCCCAGCGTGCCGTCGAGGCCGTCCAGCCCGCTGAAGCCGTCCAGGCCGCCGAGGCCGTCCGGAGACCCCTTCTCGGTGGCACGGCGGGCGATCAGCCCGTCGTCCCAGCTGCCGGCGGAGGTGCCGGTCTCGTCGGGGACGGACACGAACTCTCCGGACGCGAACTCGTCGGACGCGAAGGCATCCGGCTCGGAGGCGGCGGACGCGGCGGCCTCATCGGGCCCCTCGGATTGGTCCGATTCAGCCGATTCAGCCGATTGGCCAGATTCAATGGATTCGCCAGATTCGCCGGATTCCATCGATTTACCTGATTTCATGAATTTCACAGGCTTCATGAATTTCGCGAGCTTCGCGGACTTCCCGGAGTCGGTGGCTTTCTCGGCTCCCTCCCCTCCATTCTCAGGAGCCGCGGCAGCCTTATCGGCCTTAGCGGCCCTTTCGGCCTCATCAACCTCATCGGCTTCACTACCCTCACCAGCAACACCAGTCACTTGAGCCACCTCGCTCACCTTTTTTCCCTCTGGAGTACGGACAGCGCGGCGATCAGCTCGGCCTGCGGCTCCGGGGTCACCTCAAGCGCGTCGAGGGGCGCCAGCCGCCGGTCGCGCTCCCCGTGCAGTACGCGATCGATGTATGTCGTCACCAGCTCGCCGCCCCGGTCGCGCAGCCGCAGCGCCGCGTGCGCCCCGACCCGTTCCGCGAGCCGTTCCCCCGCGAGCCGGGCCCGTCTGCCGCCCAGCAGGGCCGCCGCGAGCAGCGCCGCGACGGTCTCGGCGTCGGGCGCGGGGGTCCGTTCGAGCTGGCGCACTTCCTCCTCGGCCAGTTCCTCAAGGACGCGGCGCCAGCGGCGTACGGCCATGCCGACCCGTTCCGCCGCCTCCCCGTCCGGGCCCGGCATGGGCAGCGCCCCGGCGGCCGGCTCGCGCTGCCACGCCTCCTCCACCCGCTCCTCGGCGGCGGCGACCGCGCACTGGAGGAGGGCGCCCAGGCTCTCCACCAGCGAGTCGAGCAGCTCACGCGCCGAGCTGTCCCGGGGATAGCCGCGCCAGCGGGTGCGCGCGTCCCCGGCGAGCACGGCCCCGCGCTGGAGTTGCCTGCGCACCCGCTCGCCCTCGGCCGCGTAGGCGTCCTCCACCGCGCCCGTCAGCCGCACGGCGGCGGCGTACTGCGCGGCCACCGCCCCCGCCAGCTCGGGCATACGCGCGTTCAGGGAGTCGATGACCCCGGCCGCCGTACGCACCAGGGCCTGCTGACGGGCCGCCGGGTCCTGCACCCGGTGCGCGAGCCAGGCGAGCAGCGGCGCGACGGCGGTGGTGGGCAGCAGGCCCCGCCCGGCGCCCGCGGACTCGGGCAGTTCGGGGATGGTGAACCGCGGTACGTCACCGAGCCCCGCCCGGGTCAGCAGCGCCGCGTACTGCCGTGACACCTCGTCGATCACCTGGTGCGGCACCCGATCGAGGACGGTCACCAGCGACGCGTCGTACTCCTTCGCGGTACGAAGCAGATGCCAGGGCACGGCGTCCGCGTACCGGGAGGCGGTGGTCACCATGACCCACACGTCCGCGGCGCAGATCAACTCGGCGGCCAGCAGCCGGTTGTCCACCACGAGCGAGTCGATGTCGGGCGCGTCGAGCAGCGCGAGCCCGCGGGGCAGAGCCGCGGCCGTGTCGATACGCAGCGCGCTCTGCTCCACGGGCACCGTCCCGTCCGCGCCGGCCCCCGCGTCGTCCTCCTGCTGCGGCAGCCATACGCGCGTCAGATGCGGCAACACCCGCATCCCGGCGAACCAGTGGTGGTCCTCGGGGTGGCAGACCAGTACGGGGGTACGTGTGGTGGGCCGCAGCACCCCCGCCTCACTGACCCGCCGCCCCACAAGGGAGTTGACGAGCGTGGACTTCCCGGCGCCTGTGGACCCCCCGACGACCACGAGCAGGGGTGCTTCGGGGTCCCTGAGCCTGGGCAGCAGATAGTCGTCGAGCTGCGCGAGCAGCTCGGCCCTGGTCTGCCGGGCACGCGGCGCCCCGGTGAGAGGCAGTGGAAGACGCACGGCGGCGACACGGTCGCGCAGTGCGGTAAGTGCGTCGAGCAGCTGGGGCCGTACGTCCAAGGTCACCACATGCGAAGAATGCCCAATTTTGGAGCCTTTTTGAAGCGTATGGACATCCCTGCGCGCCGATCACATACTCGGGACAGACGGGACGAGTGGGGCGCAGGCATAACGACTGCACAACACCCGGGGCGCCGAGGGCCAAAAGCGATGCGTGAATCGCACCTGCCTGCGATTATCGGTTCGCTTCACTGAACCTCCACAACGTGCCACGGGCGTGAAGCAACCGGGTCAAGGGGATCGGAGCCCTATCCTTGTCCCGGCAAGGTCGTGGAACTACCCAACCGGGGCTCCAGGTCACCGAGGCCACCACCCGGCCCCCGTAGCTCAGTGGATAGAGCAGGTGCCTTCTAAGCACTTGGCCGCAGGTTCGAGTCCTGCCGGGGGCGCTTTTCTACGCGCGGTGCACGGCCCTCCCTCAGGGAGGGCCTTTGCGCAGGTCAGCGCAAATGTAGCGGGCACGCTGTAGCGGCGCCGTAAACGCCGAGGCTCCCGCGCGGGGCACGGGGGACGCCTCGTGGGGACACGGGCGCGTGGGGCGAGTGACGCTCGGTGGTCAGGCGCTCCCGGTGGCCATGGTCAATTGCTCCCGGCGGGCAGGGCGCTTGGCCCGGTCAGCAGGTCGCTGTGGAGCCGGGCGAGGATCCGTTCGTGGGCCGGGGTGAAGTGCCGGCGCCAGACCCCCACCTCCAGGTCGTCGCCGCCGGCGCGCGGGGAGGGCAGGTCCGGGGAGGGAGAGGGCAGGTCCAGGGCGAGCGAGGGGTGTCCGGTGGCGCGCAGCAGGCGCGTCACGGCCTCTTCGCGGGCCTCGGTGGTTCCGCCGTGGGCGGGGCCCGCGAGTTCCTCATGGGTGATCACGGTCACCGCCGGGTGGCGCGCCAGCCATTGGCAGCGGCGGGTCTCCTCCATGCCGGGGAAGGCGGGATCGGTCAGGGCCAGGGTGATTCTGGCGTCCATGGTGGGCAGGGCCCTGACGATGTCCCGGTAGATGAGGTGGTCGGGCAGGGATCCGACGCGCTCCGCGGGTCCGGAGAGCAGCTGGATCTGGCTGATGATCCGGTCCCGTACATCGCGGTCATGAAAGATGACCGGCGGCTGCCCCTCCGCGTGCCAGGCGCGCAGGAAGCCGGCCTCGGCCCGCTGGAGGTCGAGGCCCGTGACGTACCAGCAGCCCCGGCCCGGCAGAAGACGGTGCAGTTCGCTGTCCGGCACCCGGGCCAGACGCCCTTCGAGATCCGGATCCAGGGGTGAGGTGAGGGTGACCGGCTGGCCCAGGCGCGTCCACCACACCCGCCACAGGGCGCTGACCGCTTCCTGGAAGGCCGACCTCAGTTCGTCCCGCTCGTCGTCCCGCTCCTCGTCCCGCCGACGCAGCAGCCGTACGGCCCGGTCCTGTCCGTAGGAGGCCACCAGCAGGGGGTAGACCTCGCCGGGACCGGGACCGGCACCCGTACCGGGGCGAGGGCCAGTGCCGGAGCCGGGGCGCTCATCGCCTGCGGGCCGGACCTCGCTCATCGTCCCGTAGGGGGCGTAGCCGAGGGCGGTCGTGAACTCCGTCAGCAGTGGAGTACCACTGCCACGCGGCGAGACGACGATCAGTTGGGGCGCGGCCATGGAACATCTCCGGGGAGGGACGGGGGCGGAAGTCTCAGACGACCGGGAGCACGGCCGCGGGTGCGGCGGTGGGTGCGGCGGTGGGTGCGGCCGGGAGCACGGCCGTGGGCGTGGCCGTGGGTGCCTTGGGAGCGAGCAGGAGGTCCTCGTAGGTGTGGTGGGCCCGCGAGCTGATACGAGGGTGCAGGAGCGCGGCGGCGCGGGCGTGCTCGCCGGCGTCCACGAGGGCGCGGGCGAGAGTGTCCTGAACGATCTCGCGCTCCACCCGGACACCACCGAGCCGTTCCGTCCGCGCGCTCAGGCCGGTCGGGCCGGTCAGGCCGGTCAGGAGATCCACGGCCGCCGCCGTCCGGCCGGCGGTGATCTCGGCCAGCGCCTGGACGACCGGGGCCAATACGTGCCGGTAGTCCGGCCGTTCGTCGCGCGCCGCCCGGTGGGCCAGGGCGCGCAGATCGTCGGTGGCCGCCTCGACCGCCAGCGCCAGGGCGAGGTTGAACGTATGGAAGACCTCGGCCATCCCGCCAGGAGCCGCCAGCAACTCCCGCACGTGCGTGAGGTCGCAGCGGCCGGCCGGGGTCTGCCCGGCCAGCAGCAGCCGCCAGTTGGCAGCCGCGCGCATGCCCACGTCAGCGCGGCCCAGCACCTCGTCCGCCCGACGGCGCGCGTCCGCGAAATCGCCGCAGGCCAGCGACTGCAGCGCGGCATGCCAGTTGAGGTGCTTGAACTGAACGGCCTCCGGATCGGCCGCGAGCCATGTGTCGAGGAAAGCGGTGGAGGCGGGGCCGGCGCCCTGTTCGTGTTCGGCGTGGGCGCGGGCATGGGCCGCCAGCCCCGAGCGCGGGAACAGGGCCAGCGCCCGGCCCGCGAGCTCATGGGATTCCTCGGCACGGCCCTGCTCCGCCCGTACCCAGGCCAGCCGGCTCGTCCACGTCCAACTCTCCGGGCCTGACAGCGCGTACTGCTCCTCGGCCAGGGCATCGCCCCGCTCCCGGTAGCCGGCCTCGCCACAGGCGTGGAAGGCGTCGAGCATCAGACCGGCCACCTCGTCACCCGGCCATCGCGCGAAGTGCGTGAGCAGGTGATCGGCCGTCAACCGGTACTGGCGATGCGTGTGGAGGAACACGCCGTACACCAGACTCATCGACCGCGCGTCCGCACTCCGCGCGTCCTGGTGGGCGACCGTCAGTTCGTCCCGCAGCTCCGTGTCGCTCAGCGCGTCGGCGGTGGCCAGCACCAGCAACGCCCGTGCCACACCGAGCCGAGGGCGTTCGGCCACCCACTGCCTCAGCGACGGCACCGCGCGCCCGCTGAGCGCCGCCAGCTCCCGCACCGGAACGTCCCGCATCGACACACCTGCCACCGAACGCCTCACACGCATCCCTCCTCATTCGGTCAGGAGTCAGTCGGCTGCCGGGAGCACAGCGATGCAGATGATGCCGCTGTTACCGCAGTGATTACGCGGCAGATGCAGCGGAAGAGCGGCGTGATTCCCGCTCACCGCACCGCTCCCGGCCACCGTGCCGCCGGCCGTGTGCGCGCCGCCGCCCTGGTTGGCGCACGTATTGCCGAACGTCGCGTTCCCGATACCGATCACGTTGGCGTGCGCCGCCCCGGCCGGCACCAGCGCGGCCCCCAGCACCGCTCCCACCGCGGCCGCCCGCCGTCCCACGCGACGAGCACCGCCGTTTCCGTCCCCCGCGCCCTCGTTCACCGGACGTTCTTCTGTCAATCGCGTATGCACGGCGCTCCGTCCTCGCTAGCAGCGCGCGGCCATGGCCGACGCCCGCTCAGATCACACCCGGGGGTCAACCGGGCCTTTCCCGGTAAACGATGTCCCCTCCATCAGGGCACGTACGGACACGTCTCGGCTGAGGACGCTCAGGATGCACAGGACGTAGCGGAAGAGGCCCCTCCAGAACTCGCCAGGCCCCGCGCCCCGCCCGCCCTCCGGCGCGACCACAGCCCGTAGCCCGCTGTCCGGCTGACAGCGGGCTACGAGGAACGGTCCAGTGCGCCGAGCCGACGGTGGGTGGGGGGAGTCGGACTCACGCACTGCCGGAGGCCGTCAGAGACTCAGCGGCTCAGAGACTCAGCGGCCGGGGGCCACTAGAGACTGACGTTGAAGCTCCCCTTGGCCTCGGTGGAGTAGTAGACGCGGCTGCCCTTGAACTCGGCGATGTAGCCGGACGCCATCGCGGTGGCCATGAGTTGGGGGTCGCTGATCTGCGTGCCGCTGTCGAACGACGCCTTGCCCTGGTCGTTGGTCCGCGCGGAGCCGAGCTCCTGTCCGCCGGTGGCGACATAGAAGTGGATCAGCTGATCCGGGATTCCCTGGCCGTCGCCGTCGGTGAGGATCGCTTCGACCTTCGCCCTCGCCTTGCCCTGGAGCGCGCTGCCCTTCACCGTGTGCGCTTCGAGGAACGTGGACTTCTTCGGCCGCGGGGCCTCGGGGTCGACCGGCTGCTGCGGGGGGTAGTACCCCGGCTGCGGCTGGTAGTAGCCGGGCGGCGGCTGCTGGGGCGGGTAGTACCCGGGCTGCGGCTGGTAGTAGCCGGGCGGCGGGGGCTGCGGCGGGTAGTACCCGGCCGGCGGCGGCTGCTGGGGAGGGTAGTAGCCGGGCGTCGGCTGTGACATGGGAAAACTCCTCATGATCAAGTGCGCTGGAACGTTGGCTGAGCTGTCACACGAAGGCCGGTTTCGGCCTGCCCGCACAGACTGCCCCTAAAAATCCGCCACCAGCCGCAAACCGTCACGCACCCCCCGGACGAGTGGCGTCGTTCGATTGCGTGCGCGGAACGCCCGCAGGGATGATCGGCGATCGTGGACCGTACCTCGTTGAATGTTCATGAACTAACCGAAAACTGGATGCTGTTGGAGGACGAGCGCAAACTCGTCTCCGGCAAACGCGGCCCGACGCGGCTGGGGTTCGCCGTGCTGCTCAAATTCCATGCGTGCTACGGCCGGTTTCCCCGCGGCCGGTCCGAACTGCCCGACCGGGCGGTGGACTTCCTCGCCCGGCAGGTACGGGTACCCGCCGCCGAGCTGGACGCGTACGACTGGACGGGCCGCACGATCGAGTACCACCGCGCCCAGATCCGGCGGCACTTCGGCTTTCGGGAATGCACCGTCGCGGACGCGGAGGAGCTGACGGCGTACCTCGCCGAGCATGTCGCGCGCGAGGAACGCCGTCCGGAGCGGGTGCGGGAGGAACTACTGACGCGCTTACGCGGCCAGAACGTCGAGCCGCCCACGCCCGGCCGGTGCGACCGGATCGTCAAAGCCGCTCTGCGGGCGGCCGAGGAGTCCCTGACGGCGAGGATCTCCTCGCGACTGACCGAGGCGGGTATCAGGCGGATCGTTTCTCTGGTGGGCGAGGGCGAGGCGGGCGACGAGGGGGGCGAGGGCGAGACGGCGGACAGCAGGAACGAATCGCCGCCGTTGGGAGAGACCGGACCGAGGGAGATCAGGCTGAGAGAGATCAAAGCCGCTCCTGGGCCTGCTCCGGCTCCGGGCGATCTCAACCAGCGGACGATGCTCGCGGAGATCGACAAGCTCCTCGCGATCCGGGCGATAGGGCTGCCGCCGGACCTGTTCCGCGACATCGCGCCCGCTGTACTGGCCGGATGGCGGGCGCGGGCCGAGGCGGAGTCCCCCGCCCACCTGCGGACGCACCCCTTGCCACTGCGCGTGACGCTGCTGGCCGCTCTGCTGCACCAGCGCGAACGGGAGATCGCCGACTCGCTGGTGGAGCTGCTGATCTCCATATCGGGGCGCGGACCGGGTCAGAAGAGCACGCCGAGAACAGACTGATCGGCGATTCCGGTGATTCCGGTGATTCCGGTATCTCCGGTGTCTCCAGCGCCTTCGGCGTTTCTGCCGTTTCTGCCGTTTCTGCCGTTTTCTACGGAGCGACGCCCGTGGGCGCCCGGGCCCGTCCCGCCGCCCGAGCCCCTCCCCCGGTGACGGCGCGTACGGGCGGGGCCGGGGAGTCGGCCCGGTCGTATCGTGGAAACGTGGCGGGCCGCCCCGGGGGGCACGAGGGGGCCTCGCGACACGCCCCGGTCGCCGCACTCGCGTCGGTACGCCCGCTCTGGTGGGCCGTCTCCGCCCTGCTGGTGGCGGCCGCCGTGGTCGTCGCCCTCACCCGGCGCCACGAACTGGTCACCGCCGTCCATCTCATCGATGACGTCCGACTGCCCCGGCTGCTGGTCGCCGCCGGGTTCGAGGCCGCTTCCCTGGCCTGCCTGGCGGCTGTGCAGCACTGGCTGCTGCGCGCGGGCGGTGCGCGGATCCGGCTCCGGGTCGTCGGCGCCATCGTGCTGGCGGCCAACGCCATCGCGGGGGCGCTGCCCGGTGGGGCGGCGTTCGCGGCGGCGTGGGTGTTCCGGCAGTTCCGGCGCCGGGGCGCGGGGCAGGTCCTCGCCGGGACCGTACTGGTGATCGCGGGGCTGCTGTCCGGGCTGAGCCTCTTCGTACTGTTGATGGCCGGTGTGCTGGTGGCCGGCTCCTCGGGCCCGGTGGCCGCGGTGCGGCCCGTGGTCATCGGGCTCGCCGTGGTGGGGGTTCTGGTGGCGGGCTTGGCGGCCGCCCTGTTCCGGTTTCCCCGGGTAAGGCGCCGGGCCCGGCGGCTGTGGCAGCGGATCGGACTGCGTTCCCGGCGGCTGTGGGACATCGAGCGCGCACTGTCACATCTGGGCCGTCAGATCCGTACCACCAGGCCGGGGATCCGCCCGTGGCTGTGGCCGTCGTCACTCGCCGTACTCAACTGGGGTTTCGACCTCGCGTGTCTGGTCGCGTGCGTGTGGAGTCTCGGGATCGGCATACCGTGGCACGGCGTTCTCGCGGTCTACGCGCTGACACAGTTCGCGGGAAGTCTGCGGCTCACGCCTGGCGGTCTCGGCGTGGTCGAGACGAGTCTCACGGCGCTGCTCGTGCTGTACGGACTGAGCGCCGAGCAGGCGATCGCCGTCACCATCCTGTACCGGGTGCTGAGTTACTGGGCGCTCCAGCCGGTCGGCTGGGCGAGCGGGCTCGCACTGACACTGAGTCGCGGCCACGCCGGAGCCGGTCCCGAAACCGTTGGCGAGGCCGGTCCCGGAGCCGACCCCGACGGCGGGCCTGACCCTGGCAAGGGGCCCGATGGCGAATCCGACCCCGGCAGCCGCGCCTGATCCGGGCATCCGACCTGGTCACGGGGCTCAAGATGCTCAAATCCACCCGGTGTGGCTACGCTTTATGCGGTGGCTTGACCGAATGACAGGCCGGACCGGTGACAACGCCCCGTCCGGCATCCCGCGCCACCGGCAGGATCGGCCGCCCCGGCCGCCATCGACGCCTCCCGGGCCCGAGCCGGGGCCCTCCTCCCACAGGAAGAGGAATCGAAACATGAAGTCCTCCCGCATCCGTCACACCGTCGTGTCCGCTGCCGCCGTGATGGCCCTCCCGGTCTCCCTGGGTCTCATGGCACCCCAGGCCTTCGCCGACCCCGCCGCGCCCGGCACCCCCACACCGCCGAGCGCGCCTGTGACACCCAGCACACCCACGTCGCCCGGCGAGTCCACCTCGCCCAGCGCCTCCGCGTCGCCGAGCGAGTCGACGTCGCCGAGCACGTCCGCCTCGCCCAGCCCCTCGACCTCGCCGAGCAGGACGGCGGTGCCCAACCCGGCCGTCCCGTTCGGTCCCGGCTGCTCGTCGATCCCGAAGACCGGCACCGGCAGCCTCGCCCAGATGGCCACGGAGAAGGTGGCGACGGCCATTTCCCACAACCCGGACTTCAGCACGTTCTACTCCCTGGCGAAGAAGGCAGGGCTGACCGACAGGCTGAACACCGCGAACGACATCACGGTCTTCGTGCCGACCAACGAGGCGTTCAAGAAGCTCTCGACGGCGCAACTCGACCAGATCAAGAACAACGAGGCGCAGCTCAGGAAGGTCGTGAAGTACCACGTGGCGGAGAAGAAGGTCGCCACCGACCTGCTCCCCAACGGCGTCTTCTCGACCTGGGAGGGCACCACCCTCTCCACCTCGGGGTCCGACCGTACGTTCAAGGTGAACGACACGGCGAAGATCCTGTGCGGCAACATCAAAACGGAGAACGCCACGGTGTACACCATCGACACCGTGCTGACGCCGAAGTAGGGCCTCCGGCCTGGCCGTACGCACGTCCCGGACCTCCACTCCACGCCACCCCCTTTCCACACCGGTGAGGGGGTGGCGTGAAGAACCGTTCCCCTTTTCACGCATGGTCGGAATTACTGGGGGAAGACGGCTGCTTGGAGGTTGATAGATATGGTTCCCCTGATACTCGTTCTTCTGCTCGCCCTGATCCTTTTCGGTGCCGGTTTCGCGCTCAAGGCACTGTGGTGGATCGCCGTCATCGTGCTGGTCGTCTGGCTGCTGGGATTCCTGGTGCGCCCCACGGCAGCAGGAGGAAAGCGTGGCCGCTGGTACCGGTGGTAGACAGACGGCGACGGCGTTCGACTCGGCACGGAAATACGTGACGGAATCGCGCGACGGAGTCGTGTAACGGAAATGGGCGGGCCCGGAGAACGGGCCCGCCCATCCACTGTGTTGAAGGTGCGTCAGATTCCGGCCGAGGCCATTTCGATCGCGGAGCGGTAATTCAGCGCGGTCGCCTTCACGCAGGCGCCGTACGTCCGGTCCTTGGTGACCACGAGGAAGTAGTCGCGCAGGTTCTTCCAGTAGTTGACGAGATAGCCAAGACCCGGAATGAACCCCGCGGGCCGGGGAACGAGAGCGAAGGCCTCGGAGCACTTCAGGATCTCGCCGGTGGCCGTCGAGAGGATCTCCGCCACCTCGCTGTTCATGTTCCAGCCGGCCGCCAGCGAGTCATTCCAGATGGCGCCGGCGATCTGCCGGAGCCGCTCCTGCTCTTCCGGCGTGGGATCGCTGCTGAACGTGACGCTCCCCGACGTCACGACTCGCGCGGCCGGTGCCTCGGCCGTCCCTGCCGCCGCGTGGGCCGCTCCCGCCGTACCGACGGCCAGGACCGCCCCGGCGGCGAGCAACGCCACCGCCGACGTCCACCGGGACAATCTTCGCTCAACCATCTTCTCCGCCTCTCCCCTGCAGCCGACCCGAGGTCCGAATTGGCCCTCGCCGGACGCTGTCGCGCCGAGCCTCCCGTTTCGCCCCCGGGCCGTCAACGGCGCAGATCAAGCCGCGTGGCGGTCCGCGCCAGGTCGAACGCCTGTTCTATGATTCCCCCGGCGCACCCCGTTACACGCCCTTGATCAGGGCCGTTGTCCGGGCGCCCATCCCAACGCCCTGCGCTCCGGAGGAATCATGCGACCTGTTCCCGCCCCCGCCCGCCTCGCTCCTGTCCCTCTTCCCGCGCCCCCCGTGCTTCCCGCCCTCCCCACGCTTCCCGTCCTTCCCGTCCTTCCCTTTGTGGCCCCCGCGGACCTGTCATCACGACCGTCACCGAGGTGGGGCGCATGAGTCACGGTCACGTCAAGCCCCTGCCGCCGTCGCTGCGGGAATGGGCGGAACGCGTCGTCGGGCCACTCTCCGCCGTACAGGACGCGTCACATCCGCGCGCGTCCTCACGCGTCTGGGATGTCACCGACAGTCGCGGCCTGCGCTTCTTCATCAAGCAGTCGGCGAGCGCCTCGTTCTACGAACGGGAGACCTTCGGATACCAGTCCGCGGTGCCCGCCCTCGGGTTCGGCCGCGCCCCGCGGCTCGTCGAGACCGACGCCCGGCAGCTCGCCCTGCTGCTGACCGCCGTACCGGGCACCCCTGTGTCGCGACTCACTCTCCCCGGACCGGCACACCGCTCCGCGCACCGGCAGTTCGGGGCCCTGCTGCGCCGTCTGCACGGCACGGACAAGATGCCGGGCGCCGGACGGCGCGAGGCCAGGGCCGCGCTGGAGGGGCTGGCCGACGACGCCGAGACCCATCTCGCGCGCGCCACCGACCTGATGTCCGAGAGCCGGCGCGCGCTCGTCCGCCGCGCGGCCGGCCACGTACGGAAACTGACCGATCTGCTCGCCCCCGCCCATATCCACGGCGACGCCCAGGAGCGCAACGCCCTGTGGACCGGCCAGGCGCTACCGGAACAGCGGACTCCGGGGCAACGGCCCCTGGAACAGCGGACATCGGGGCAACAGGCGTCGGGACGGCAGGCGCCACGGCCGGCATCGGGACAGCTGCCATCGGGACAGCTGGCGGTCATCGACTTCGAGCGCTCCCGTTACGCCCCCGCCGTACAGGACTTCGTCCGGCTGGCCTGTGGCCCCTGGCAGGACCGCGGCGATCTGCGCGCCGCGTTCTTCCACGGGTACGGCCGCCCGCTGACCGACGCGGAGCGCCAGGCGCTGCCATGTCTGGCGGCGCTCGACGCCGCGAGCTGTCTCGCGTACGGCCCGGACCACGGCGAACACGACGTCACGGCCCGGGGGCTCCGTACGCTGGCCCGCCTGGAGAACAGCGCCTGGGGGACATTCGTATGACCGGACGGCGCGCATGTACGGCTGGACGGCGCGCGCGTACGGCCCGACCGCGGGCACATGGCGCCCGCCACCGCTACGGCTTGCGCGCCACGCCCGCGTAGATCGAGACCGCCTCGTCGGTGACGCCCTCCTCCGGGTCGCCGTCCGGGCGCCAGTGGTGCGGCACCGCGAGGCCGGGCTCGACGAGATCCAGCCCCTCAAAGAAACGGAGGACTTCACTCCGGGAGCGCACCTGCGCGGGGATACCACCGCGGTGGTAGACACCGATCACCCGCTCCCACATCTCCGGGGCGAAGTCCGGAGTGCAGTGGGAGAGGACCAGGTGGCTCCCGGAGGGCAGCGCGTCCAGCAGAAACCCGACGGTCTCGTACGGACGGAACTCGTCCGGCACGAAGTGCAGCAGCGCGTTGAGGGACAGCGCGACCGGGCGCGTCAGATCGATCGTCTGCCGCAGCCGCTCCGACTCGATGATGGTCTTCGGGTCCCGGACATCGGCCTGGATGTACGCGGTACGGCCCTCGGGCGTGCTGCGCATCAGGGCCTCGGCGTGCCGGAGGACGATCGGGTCGTTGTCGACATAGACGACACGGGAGTCCGGGGCGGCCGCCTGCGCTATCTGGTGGAGATTGGGCCGGGTCGGGATACCCGTACCGATGTCCAGGAACTGCCGGATGCCGGCCTCGGACGCGAGCCAGCGGGTCGCCCGGTGCATGAAGTGACGATTCGTCTGCGCGCAGATCTTGACCGTGGGGAAGACCGACTCGACGGAGGCCGCGGCCGCTTGGTCGGCCTCGTAGTAGTCCTTGCCATTGAGGTAGAAGTCGTACATCCGGGCGGGGTGGGGCTTGCTGGTGTCGATCTCGTCTACCGACGGGTGGTCGAGGTCCGTCATGCGGGGCCGTCCATTTCTTGCTCGTGGGGGGTTTATCGGGGGGCTGGGTGTCCGAAGGGGGGTCGGGGGGGTCCGGAGGGAGGTGGTGGCCACAGGGGGCGGTGGCTACGGCGGGGGGCTACGGCGGAGGGCGGTGGCTACAGAGGCGGTGGCTACAGGAGGAAGTCGGCGAGGCCGTTCTTGGCGCCGGCGACGAAGTCGGCCATCGCGGCCGCGGTGCAGATCAGGGTCGGCCCCGACGGGTCCGCGGACTGACGGATCGCGACCCGCTCTCCGTCGACCTTCTTCGTCTCGACGCAACTGCCGCCGTTGGGACCGCTCCATGGCTTCTCCCAGCCGTCGGTCCCCAGTTCGTCGGCCGGCATACCGTTGAAAATCTCCCGCATTAGAGCTCCTTGCGTATCCCTTGGAGAAAAGCTCTGGTTTCGTCAACGGGCGCCGCCCGGGCAGACATATTGTCCAGGACTTCCAGATAGGCGGCGATATCGGGGCGCTGATCCATATAGACGGCGCCGGTGAGATTCTCGGTATAGACGACATCGGGCAGTTCGGGCATGTCGAAGCGGAAGAGATGGAACGGTCCGAATGCCCCGAGATGCGGCCCGATCGCGAACGGCATGATCTGCAGGGTGAGGTTGGGGAACGCGGTGGCTTCCAGCAGCCGGTCGACCTGCGCCCGCATCACCTCCGGATCGCCGACGGGTCTGCGCAGGACCGCTTCTTCCATCAGGATCCACAGAAAAGGCGCGTCGGCCTTGGTGAGCAGTTGCTGACGCTTGATGCGCAGCGCGACGCGCCGTTCCAGCTCCTCGGCGTTGCGGTGTGCGCCCACCCGCAGCACGCCGCGTGCGTACTCCTCGGTCTGCAACAGGCCCGGCACGTAGTGGGGTTCGTACGTCCTGATCAGGCTCGCCTGGTCCTCCAGGCTGATGTACGCGCTGAACCAGCCGGGCAGCGCGTCGCGATAGCGATGCCACCAGCCGGGCTTGTTGGCGACCTTGACCAGCTCGGTGAACTCCTCGGCCTCGCTCTCCGTGACGCCGTACGCCTGCAACAGCAGCAGGACGTAGGGGAGTTTGAGGCTGACCTCGGAATTCTCCATACGCCGAATGGTCAGCGGAGCGACGTCCAGGACTTTCGCCGCCGCCTCCCGGGACACCCCCGCCTTCTCGCGAAGCGCCCCGAGCCGCTTGCCCAGAACGATACGCAGGACGGTGGGCGCGGTACCCGGACGAGCCTCACTCATGCGGGGTCTCCTGACGTCGACTCATCTCACAAAGTCTGACAGGTGACCGGCGGTCTATCCAGAGAGATGTGGAGCATTGTGAAATTATCAGAACGATCAGTTGCGGCCTGTCAGCGTCAGCGCTCATAGTGAACGCGTGACTCACATCACGGATCACCGTGCACACAAGCAACCCCAGCCCCTCGCCGGGGAGTTACAGGCGCGTGCTCGGCACCCCTGGGGCGCCTGGTGTGCCTCGGTCGGCCGACTGGACGAAGAAACCGACTCCGGCCTCCGCGCACGTACGCACTGTCACGACAGCAATGGTCATGACGCGTACGGACACGAGACGTGCGGGCGCGAGCCCTACGGACGCGACGCGTACGCACACGACGCGCACGGGCACGACGTACGCGATCACGACGTACGCGATCACGGCCGGTACGTCGCGCACAGAAGCGCTTTCACGCTTCCCAGCAGACGGGACTCCGTCGCCAGAGCGCGGCACTGGCTCCGTGATGAGCTTCAGCGATGGAGACTGCACACGGACCTGTGCGATGTCGCGGTCCTCGTCCTCTCCGAGCTGTTCACCAACGCCGTGCTCCACACGGCCAGCGCTCTGGTCAGCTGTGAGGTGCGGCTCCTGACCGAGCACGTACGGCTCGACGTCCACGACCAGGGCGCGCGCGACGGCGCGCCCAGCCCCCGCAACCCCGACTCCCGCGCGGAGAACGGGCGCGGGCTGCTGCTGGTGGAGAGTCTGGCCGAGGCGTGGGGCGTCGGATCCCGCGAGGGCGGGGTGGGGCGCACGGTTTGGGCGATGCTCCCGCTCGGTCACAGGTCCGGCATCTGAACGGCCGGTCGGGCCGAGGGCTGTCGCCGGCCCGACCGGCAGTACAGGGGTCTGCCGTTCGGGTCGGCTCAGCCACCCCGGGTCGGCTCGGCCGACCCGCACGCGAGAGCGGCGCGGGCCCGTCAGGCCAGAGCGGCGGCGACCACCAGCGCGAAGGCCGCGACGGAGAAGAGCGTGCGGATGAGGTGGAGCGTGTTCCACCGGGACTCAAAAGCGGCGCGCGCCACACTGTCGGGTGAGGAAGTGGCGGATGCCAGCGCGTTGTTGAGCGGGACGTTGCCGCCGATGGTGACCAGATGGTTGAGGACGGCGCAGACCAGTCCGGCCACCAGGAGCCAGCGCTGGGTGTCCGAGCGCCCGTCGACGGGTACGGCGAGCGCGGCGGCCGGGAACGCCACCACGGCCAGGAAGGTCAGCAGGAAGACGGGGCGGGGCACGTACTCATTCACCCGGCGCATGGCCGCGACGAACTGCTCGTCGCTCAGCCGGCCCAGGGCGGGCATGATGCCGGTCTGGAAGATCAGGAAGTACCCCGCGAACAGACCGGTGGAGATCGCGGCGAGAGCGAGCAGCAGAGTGGCCATGCGCACATCATGGCGCACGGAATGGCTGACAGGGCACGGTTCTTGAACGGTTCTCGATCACACCCATCGATCGCCGCCGATCACCCAGACTGCGCGAATATGGGCCGGTTGTGGAGGCTCTGGCATGGAGTCGCCACTCTCCGTACTGACACTTGTCACGGTGAGCAATGATGTGCGTACATGGAGTGGCGTACGGCTCCGAGGGGATGGCGGGGGTGGTCAGCCGTGGCAGAGGTTTCGGGTTCTGTGCTCAACAGGTCGACATTGCCGGTGGGCGGAGCGCGGGAGGACGTGGTGGACACGCCCCATCCGCCCGGCCGGCCGATCCAGGGAGTGCGGGAGGTGACGGCGACGCTGACCGCCCTGGTCCGTTCCGCCCGCAGAGAGTTGTTGATCTTCGATGATCCGGGCAGTTGTCTGGGGCAGTGCATCCCGGAGCAGTTCCTTGAGTTCGCCGGCGCCTGTGTGCGAGCGGCGGGTGAGCAGAGCTGGCATGACAGCGGCCCGGGAGGCAGAGCGCGGGGGAGGTCGAGCGCGGTCGGCGTCCGCAGGATCGTGCCGCGCCACGGGCTCGCCGGGCTCTCCTACCCACTCCCCCGCGATCTGCCCGGCCGGGCCAGGCAGACGGACTCCATCCCGTTCAAGATGATCCTGGTGGACCGCTCGGTCGCCGCGGTCCCGCTCGATCTCCAACTCCACTACCACGGGCTGCTGTTGATCCGCGATCCGGTGGTCGTGCAGGCCCTTGTCCGTACGCACCAGACGTGGTGGGACACGGGCGAGGAACTGCCGACGGCCGCGGTCCCCTCGCCCGGGGGCCTGCCGGGACATCTGCGGCCCGTTCTGGAGGCGCTGCTCGCCGGGCTGACCGACGAGACGGCGGCGACGCGGCTGGGCATGTCGAGCCGTACGTATAGCCGCCGGGTGGGCGATCTGCTCACCGCCCTCGGCACGACGAGCCGCTTCCGGGCGGGTGCGGAAGCGGCTCGACGGGGGTGGATCTAGAGAGGATTGGACCTGGACGGGGGCGGACCTGGACGGGGACGAAGGTGGAGGGGGCGGACCCGGACGATTCAGAGGTCGCGCAGATAGGTGCTGTGGGGGCCTCGGCGGCCCCGCACGGCTGAGCGTGGACACCGTCCGCTTCGGCCCTTTACAACGGAGCGTCCGTCTCCTGGCATGCCGGAGTCGAGAAGGCGGCGAACGCGGCGTCCAGCAGTTTGCCGAGGTCCTCCTGGCCGTCGCTCGCACTCCATTGCCCGAGGACGATCCACAAGATTTCGAGCGCCGCCGCTACGCGAACGTTGGCGATGATCGATGACCCGTCGGTCGGGGAGGTTGTCTTCTGCAGTCGGGCGACGATCTCTGGTCGCCATTCAGCCTGCTTCTCGCGGAGGCGTGCGCACAGGGCTGGGGTCTGCTCGATGAGGCCGAGGATCGTCACGAGTTCCTGGACGTCGCGCACGAGAAACCTCACGGCTGACTCCAGGGCGTTGCGCAGTGTGCTCCAGTCGTCCTGGTTGGCCCGCTCGGTATCGAGCGCGTCAGTGATGACGTCACCGACAGGGTCGAAGACGAACAGGACCACGTCTTCCTTGGTGCCGAAGTAGCGCAGGAAGGTGCTCCGCGACACTCCGGCGGCTTCGGAGAGGTCGGCGAAGGTGACCTGGTTAAAGCCGGTGAGGCAGAACCGGTTGAACGCGACGCGGGCCAGCTCTGCTCGCACCGCGTGGCGGCTGATCTCACGGGTACCGACTCGCGCTGCGCTCATGGGGACGAGTGTACTCCGACACACTCGTTTGCTTCTTCGGATACAGGTTTCTAATCTGATACTCAGTGTCAGTCACGATGCTGAGATTCGCGACACTGTCCCCAGTCGGCTGCCCGGTCACGGGCCGTCCCCTTACCGCGATATGGAGCCACCTCATGAGCTACGAAGACCTTCCCGCCCTGACGATCGACGTCTCGGACGGGGTCGCGACGGTGACCATCGATCACCCGCCGCTCAATCTGATGGACGCGGTCCTCCTGCCGTCACTCCGGGCATTCGTCGCGCGTGTGCGGGACGACGCCGACGTCCGCGTCATTGTCTTCGAGAGCGCTGACCCGGAGTTCTTCGTTGCGCACGGTGACATGGCCTACCTCACCGACCCTGACGCGCTGCCTGCAGCCACTCGCGCCGCGATCGCGGCCGCGCCGGGCTCGACCGTCCCGGAAGGCCTGAACATCCTCCAGGCGATGAGCGAGGAGGTCCGCTCGCTGCCGCAGGTCACCATCGGCAAGCTGGCGGGCTTCGCGCGCGGCGCGGGCAACGAGTTCTTCATGTACTTGGACATGCGATTCGCGGCGATCGGCAAGTCGGGGCAGGGGCAGCCGGAGTCCTTGATGGGGATCCTCCCCGGAGGCGGCGGCACGGTGAACATGACGCGCCTTGCGGGAAGGGCCCGCGCGCTGGAGCTCATCCTCGGCGCCGAACTCGTGGGCGCGGAGCTCGCGGAACGGTATGGCCTGATCAACCGTGCCCTGCCCGCCGCAGAACTCGACTCCTTCGTCGACACCCTCGCCCGACGGATCGCCGGCCTCCGGCCGGAGGTGATCTCCATCACGAAGGCTGCGGTCGACGCGGTCGCGCCGCCGATTCCGCGTGCGGCGTACGCCGTTGAGAACGAGGGCCTGTTCGCGGCGTTCGGCGATGAGGTCACCGAGCTCGCCCACAAGCTGCTCGCCGCTGGTATCCAGACCCGCGAGGGCGAACGGGACCACGAGCGCATCGCCAACAGCATCTGAGTGCCCAAGCTCTCGCCATCCGTGCGCAGAGGCTCCGTGGGAAGAATTCCTCAGCCATTGCCGGCACGCGCGTTGTCGAGTGGTCAGGTCGACCACCCTGGTTCGCCGGGCCTGTCGGGAACATGACCGACTGAAGCGCCGGAAACGGTGGGCAGGGGAGTGGATGGCGCGAGTAGACGTAAGCCTGACAACGCTGTTCGGCCGCGCGGACAGGCGCGGTCCGGATCGTCGGTCTCGTCCTCGACCAGATCGCCATAGACGGCTCCGTCACCAAAGCTCCAGGAGGCGGTGAGGTGGCCGGGCGTTCCCCGGTCGACCGCGGCGAACAGGGCCTGAAACGCTCGGGCATGACGGACTGATACGGCATTCCACTGGGTCGTGTTCTGGCCGGCGCCAACTGCCATGACTCCCCGCTGCTCGCCCCGACCCTGGACCGCCTGAACGACCTGGGTCCGTTGCCCGACGAGGTCACCGTCCACCTGGGCGCCGGCTACGACTCGAACAAGACCCGCACGATGCTCGACGAACGCGGCCTGCACGGCCGCATCGCGCACAAAGGCGAGAAGGCGCCCATCCAGGCCAGTCAGCGCTGGCACGTCGAACGCACCCATGCATGGCAGAACGCCTTCCACCGGCTCGCCCGCTGCTACGAGCGGCGCGCCCCCGTCGTCAACGCATTCTTCGACCTTACCGACACGATCATCACCGTGCGCAGCCTGATCCGGCGAGCATGGATGACTCACCGCTGGGACGAACGCCCGAACCGCCGGCCATCCCGCACCCCTTTCCGCGCCACCTCTCAGTCCGAAGTCCCGGCTAGGACACCACGTCCTTGCGCGAGAAGCCCCGGAAAGCCAGCGCGAACAGCACCACGGCATAGGTCACCGAGATCGCGGTGCCCTTCACCATGCCGCTCCACTCCAGCTGCGGCTGAAGCGCGTCCGCCCAGGCGAACTGCCAGTGCGCCGGCAGGAAGTCCCGCCAGGAACCGAGCGCCGTCACGGCGTCCAGCACGTTACCGATGATGGTCAGTCCGACCGCCCCGCCGACCGCGCCCAGTGGTGCGTCGGTCTTGGTGGACAGCCAGAAGGCGAGGCCGGCGGTCACCAGTTGGGAGACGAAGATGAACGCGACGACGAGCCCCAGCCGGGGCAGCGCGTCGGCGATGGCCAGCGAGCCGCCCGTCGGCAGTTCGAGCGGCTTCCAGCCGTACGCCGCGGTGCCCGCCGCCAGGGCGACCAGCGGCAGCAGCAGCATCGCCGCCGCGCTCATGCCGAGCGCCACCGCCAGCTTGCTCCAGAGCAGCCGGGCCCGGGGGACGGGCGCCGCGAGGAGATACCGCAGCGAGGACCAGCTCGCCTCGGAGGCGACCGTGTCTCCGTGGAACAGCGCGACGGGCACCACCAGCAGAAAGCCCGCGGAGACGAAGAGACAGGTGGCCGCGAAGTTGGCGCCGGAGGCCGTCGCGGTGTCCATCAGGTTCACCCGGTCGTTGCCGCCATCGCCGCCCGGGGTACCGCCGATCGCGAAGGCCACGATGAGGACGAAGGGCAGGACGCCGAGCACGGCGCCCATCGCCAGCGTCCGTCTGCGCTTCAGCTGCCGCAGCGCCTCGACCCGCAGCGGCAGGGTGCGCCCGGCCCGGTAGCCGGGGGCCGATTCCATCAGCGCGCTCATGCGGAGCCTCCTGAGATCAGGGTGAGGAACGCGTCCTCAAGGCGGTGGTGCGGTCCGACACCCGTCAGCGGGACATCCAGCCGGATCAACTCCGTGACCAGGGCGTTGGTGCTCGCCCCGTCGAGCCGTACGAGCAGACCGAGTCCGTCGTCCGTGCGGACCGCCGAGCCGATGCCCGCCAGCGCGGCGATCTTCCCGACGACCGGCTCCGGCATCTCCTCGGCGGTGGTGACGAGCAGGGTGTCGCCCGCTCCGGTGATCTCCGCGACCGGGCCGGCCTGGATGAGCTGCCCACGGTGCATGACGACGAGATGCGTACAGGACTGCTCGACCTCGGAGAGGAGGTGGCTGGAGACGATCACGGTCCTGCCGCCGGCCGCGTACCTGATCATCACGTCCCGCATCTCGCGGATCTGGGGCGGGTCGAGGCCATTGGTCGGTTCGTCGAGAATCAGCAGATCCGGCATGCCGAGCATGGCCTGGGCGATCGCGAGCCGCTGCCGCATGCCCTGCGAGTACGTGCGTACGGCACGCGCCAGCGCGTCGCCGAGTCCGGCGATCTCCAGGGCCTCCTCGATATGGGAGTCCTCGGCGGGCCGGCCGGTGGCCTGCCAGTACAGCTCCAGGTTGGCCCGGCCCGACAGATGCGGCAGGAAGCCCGCGCCCTCGACGAACGAGCCGACCCGGGAGAGCACCGGAGCGCCCGGCCTGATGGCGTGCCCGAAGACACGGATCTCGCCGGCGTCGGGGCTGATCAGCCCCATCAGCATGCGCAGGGTGGTGGTCTTGCCCGCGCCGTTCGGGCCGAGAAGGCCGAGGACCTGGCCCTTTTCGACCTGGAAGGAGAGATCACGGACCGCGTAGCGGTCGGCGGCCCCGGCGTACCGCTTCGTCAGGCCGGTGATCCGCAGTGGCACCTCGGCGAGCGCGGGATCGGGCGCGGGGGCGCTGGTGCGGCGCCGGGCGGTGAGCAGCAGTGCGGCCGCGATCAGTACGCCGGCGGCCGGCAGCCCCCAGGTCCACCAGGGCAGTGCGGTGGATCCGGCGGTGAGCGCGGGCACGGTCGGTACGGTCAGCGGGCCGTCGACGGAGACCCGGTAGGTGGCGGGGGCGGCGGGTGAGGCGTAGCCCAGGTCGGTGGCGGAGAGGACGACCCGGAGCCGGTGTCCCGGCACGACCTGGTGGTCCACGGCGGGCAGTGTGAGTTCCACCGTCCTGCCCTTGGCCGCGTCCTCGACCCGTACGGGCGAGACGAGCTGCGAGGGCAGCACCTGCTGGCGGCCGTCGGGCCCGACATCGTAGACCTTGGCGAAGAGCACCGCGTCGCCGCTGTCGGAGCTGACGGTGGCCCGGATGGTCGGCGAGCCGGTGATCCGCAACGACCGGTCGAGGGGCGCGGAGTCGAAACGCGCGTGCTGTCCGGGGAAGTCGAGGGAGAGCCCGACGCCGAGGGAGGAGAGCTGCGAGAGTCCGCCGCCGACGCCCGGTACGGCGGAGATGGCCGGCGGGCTGCCGCCCGCCGGGTTGGCGAAGGTCTGGGTGCCGCCGCTGAGCGGGACGCCGGTGGTGCCGCTCGCCAGGCCGGGGTAGCGGTCGCTGGTCGCACCGCGCAACAGGGCCCGGCCATTGGTGGAGTCGACGCCTCCGGTCCGGCTGACGCGGAACGCGGGCCCGGTGTCCGCGCCCTTGTCGTCCTTGAGATAACGGTCGAACCAGGAGGTGATCCGGCCCTGGAGGCGGCCGGTCTCCGGGTCACCGCCGTCGTGCCCGCCCGCCATCCAGTCGACGTCGACGGGTGCGCCGTTGGCGCTGATCGCCTTCGCCATGGCGTCGGCCTGGCCGAGCGGGAAGAGGGAGTCGGTCTGGCCCTGGACGATCAGCGCGGGCACATCGATACGGTCGCCGACGGCGGACGGGCTGCGCTCTTCCAGGAGCTCGCGAGCGGCGTCGTCCGGTGTCCCGGAGACGGCGACCCGCTGGTACATGTCGCAGAGTTCCTTCTGGAACGTCTGGCAGCCGCCACCGGTGGAGAAGAAGATCCCGGCCCAGAGCTTCTTGAAGACGCCGTCGGGGAAGAGCGCGTCGGCGAGGTTCCAGTACGTGATCAGCGGGGCGATCGCGTCGACCCGCTTATCGTATCCGGCGGCGAGCAGCGAGATGCCACCACCGTACGAGGCGCCGGTCACCCCGACCCGGGGGTCGCCCTTCGCGTCGAGCCGCACCTCGGGTCTGGCGGCGAGCCAGTCGATCATCCGCGAGACGTCCTTGACCTCGTGGTCGGGGTCGTTGAGCCCGATCTCGCCGGTGGACTTCCCGAAACCGCGCGCCGACCAGGTCAGCACCGCGTACCCGTCCCGGGCGAGCTTCTCGGCCTGGGCCCGTACGTCGTCCTTGCTGCCGCCGAAGCCGTGCCCGACCAGCACGGCCGGCCGGCGCCCGCTGCCCGCGGTGAAGTACGAGGTGTCGATCCGGGCGCCGTCCATCGACAGCACCTGGTCCGTGCGGTGCACGGCGGGCGCACCGTCCGAGGCGACGGCGGTCCAGGTCCCGGCTCCGACGAGCACAGCGGCTACGCCGAGGCCCGCGAGCCATCGCGCGCGCAGCCGAAACCGGCGGGGGGTTCGTAGCTCCATGCTTGAACCCTAAACGGGCCCCGGCCCCGGCCGTACGGACACCGGTCGGAACTCGAAGGCATCCCGGGGTAGTACGGGGCGCCCCGCCGTACACCAGACGCGGTATGCGGGCCCTGGGCGCAGGGCGTGGCGCGAGAGTCCCGTACGGACACGGCCCACTTCGTCCGTGTACCCCCGTGCCCGGACCCCGGCCGGGTCCTCAGGTCAGAGTGATCTCCGGGTTGTAGAGGTCCAGCCAGATCGCCAGGTCCAGCGTGCGTTCCAGGCCGCGGCGCGATGCCTGGGTGATCTGCGGCGTGTCACGTTCCGTCACTCGTCGGACCCGGTCGGCGTCGACGAGGTCGAAGACCCGGTGGGACGGCTGGGAGAGCAGGTCCTTGGCGTGTTCCTGGAGGGCCACGGCGTACTTGGGGTCCTGCGTGGAGGGGTAGGGGCTCTTCACCCGGTCGTACACCGACTTCGGCAGCAGGTCGGCCGTCGCCTCCCGCAGCAGGCTCTTCTCCCTGCCGTCGAAGGACTTCAGGGACCACGGGGCGTTGTAGACGTACTCGACGAGCCGGTGGTCGCAGAACGGCACCCTGACCTCCAGGCCGACGGCCATGCTCGCGCGGTCCTTGCGGTCCAGCAGGATCCGTACGAAACGGGTCAGGTGGAGGTAGCAGATCTTGCGCATCCGGTACTCGAAGTCGCTTTCGCCGCTGAGGCGTTCGATGCCGGCGACGGCCGTCGTGTAGCTCTCGCGGAGGAAGTCCGGCAGGTTCACGACCGTGCTCACGTCGGTGCGCAGTACGTCCGCGTCGTCGCCGAAGTGGTCGGCGAGGCGTACCAGCCACGGGAACATCTCCGCGTGCCTCGCCTCCTCGTCGAAGAACTGGAGATAACCGCCGAAGACCTCGTCGGCCGATTCGCCGGAGAGCGCGACGGTCGAGTGCTTCCGGATGGCCCGGAAGAGGAGGTAGAGGGAGGAGTCCAGATCGCCGAAGCCCATGGGGAGGTCGCGGGCCCGGACCATCCGGCTGCGTACCTCGGGGTCGGCCAGGGTCTGGGAGTCGAGCACGATGTCCTGGTGCTCCGTGCCCGACGCGCGTGCGACGTCGTGGACGAACGGGGTGTCCGGGGTCGTGCGCAGTTCGTCGGCGACGAAGTTCTCGGTACGGCCGACGAAGTCGACGGAGAAGCTGCGGACGCGCTCGCCGGTCTCGGCCAGTTGGCGCGCGGCCAGCGCCGTCATCGCGGAGGAGTCGAGGCCGCCGGAGAGGAGCGTGCAGCGCGGTACGTCCGCGACGAGCTGGCGCCGCACGATGTCGTCGAGAAGGGTGCGTACCCGCGCCACCGAGGTGTCGCGGTCGTCGGGGTGCGGGCGGGTCCGCAACGACCAGTAGACCTGCCGGCGCAGCCCGCTCCGGCTCAGGGTCAGTACGGTGCCGGGCTCGACCTCGCGCATTCCGTCCCACACGGCGTGGCCGGGCGTTTTCACGAAGGCGAAGAGTTCGCGCAGTCCGTCCAGCCGGACGCGGGCGCGGGCCAGCGGGTTGGCGAGGATCGCCTTGGGCTCGGAGCCGAACAGCACACCGTCGGGGGTCGGATAGTAGTAGAAGGGCTTGATGCCCATCCGGTCGCGGATCATCACGAGCGTGTCGTCGCGCCCGTCCCAGATCGCGAAGGCGTACATGCCGTTGAGGCGTTCCGCCATGGCCGCGCCCCACTCCTGATAGCCGTGCAGGACGACCTCGGTGTCGGAGTCGGTGATGAACCGGTGTCCGCGGCCCGTCAGTTCGCGCCGCAGTTCGGTGAAGTTGTAGGTCTCGCCGGAGTAGACGAGGACCAGAGGGCCCTGCGGGGTGTCGAGCGTCATGGGCTGACGGCCGCCCGGCAGGTCGATGATCGCCAGCCGGCGGTGGCCGAGGGCCGCGGGGCCGCTGATCCAGGTGCCGCGGTCGTCGGGACCCCGGCAGGACATGGTTTCCGTCATCGCATCCAATGTTTCGGACGCGGAACGCAGATCACGGTCGTAGGAGACCCAGCCGGTGATGCCACACATGTGTGTCCTCCTGCTTCCGATCCCAGGCCGGAGCGCCAGGTCAGAGACCGTGGACAAGCCTGGGGTTCACGGCAGGACGGGGCACCGGGCCAGATCAGTTGTATCCAGCACCTATGTAACGAGCGTGAGTCATACGACTGCGCTCGGTCAACGCGGTGGCCCGGCGACCGGTTACGCGAAGCGGGCGCTTTCAGCCGTACGCCGCGAAGGTAATGAATCCGTCTGGACCCGGATTTGGCGCGCCACCACGGCCGTGGTGGCGCGCCGCGCCGGAGAGGGCGGCACGATCGGGCCACGGGCAAAGACTTCATCAACCGGCCGTCGGCCACACCCGTGCGTGGGGGCGGGCGAACAGGCGGCCGGGCGAGCGGGCGGAGCGGGCAGGCGGGGCAGGCGGGCGAACGTGGTGAACGTGGTGAACGTGGTGAACGCCCGTGGCCCGTACGACGCGGGACGTCGTACGGGCCACGGGCGCGCTCAGGAGCCGGGAGCGGTGTGTCAGTGGTTGCGCGGGAAGCCGAGGTCCACGCCCGCCGGGGCCTCGGACGGGTCCGGCCAGCGGGTGGTGACGACCTTGCCGCGCGTGTAGAAGTGCACGCCGTCGTTGCCGTAGATGTGGTGGTCGCCGAAGAGGGAGTCCTTCCAGCCACCGAAGGAGTGGTAGCCGACGGGCACCGGGATCGGTACGTTCACCCCGACCATGCCGGCCTCGATCTCCAGCTGGAAGCGGCGGGCGGCGCCGCCGTCGCGGGTGAAGATGGCCGTGCCGTTGCCGAAGGGCGAGGCGTTGATCAGATCGACGCCCTCCTCGTACGTTTCCGTACGCAGCACGACCAGTACCGGGCCGAAGATCTCGTCGCGGTACGCGTCGGAGTCCGTGGAAACCTTGTCGAGCAGCGAGAGCCCGATCCAGTGGCCTTCCTCGAAGCCCTCGACCGTGTGCCCCGTACCGTCCAGCACGACTTCGGCGCCCTGGGCCGCCGCGCCCGTGACATAGCCGGCGACCTTGTCCCGGTGGGCCTTGGTGATGAGCGGGCCCATCTCGGAGGCCGGGTCGTTGCCGGGGCCGATCTTGATCTTCTCGGCGCGCTCACGGATCTTGGCGACCAGTTCGTCACCGATCGCGCCCACCGCCACGACGGCGGAGATCGCCATGCACCGCTCACCGGCGGAACCGTAGGCGGCCGAGACCGCCGCGTCCGCGGCGGCGTCGAGGTCCGCGTCCGGCAGGACCAGCATGTGGTTCTTGGCGCCGCCGAGCGCCTGGACGCGCTTGCCGTTGGCGGAGGCCGTCGTGTGGATGTAGCGGGCGATGGGGGTGGAGCCGACGAACGACACCGCCGCCACATCCGGGTGCGCGAGCAGCGCGTCCACCGCGACCTTGTCGCCGTGCACGACATTCAGCACACCGTCGGGCAGCCCGGCCTCGGCGGCCAGCTCCGCCAGCAGGTTCGCCGCCGAGGGGTCCTTCTCGCTGGGCTTGAGCACGAAGGTGTTCCCGCAGGCCACCGCCAGCGGGAACATCCACATCGGCACCATCGCCGGGAAGTTGAACGGCGTGATGCCCGCGACCACGCCCAGCGGCTGACGGATCGAGGAGACATCGACGCGGCTGGAGACCTGTGTGGACAGCTCGCCCTTGAGCTGTGTGGTGATCCCGCACGCCAGCTCGACGATCTCCAGGCCCCGGGCGACCTCGCCGAGCGCGTCCGAGTGCACCTTGCCGTGCTCAGCGGTGATCAGCGCGGCGATGTCGTCGCGGCGGGCGTCGAGCAGCGCGCGGTAGCGGAAGAGGATGCCCGTGCGCTGGGCGAGGGACGAGGTCCCCCAGGTGGCGTACGCGGCCTTCGCGGCGGCGACCGCGCTGTCCACCTCCTCGGCGGAGGCGAGCGCGACCTGTGTGGTGAAGGCGCCGGTCGCCGGGTCGGTCACCGGGCCCCAGTTGCCCGACGCGCCCTCGACGGTCTTGCCACCGATCCAGTGGTTGACGGTCTTCATTCCGTTTGGCTCCTTCACAGCTGGCGGCGGCGGGCGGCTACGTGCCGGTCGTACTGCTCACGGGCCTTGACCGCGGACGGGCGCGTCGCGGTCTCGGCCACGGGGACATCCCACCACGCCTGGGCCGGAGGGACGCCCGACACAGTGTCTGCCGTTTCGGTCTCCACATAGACACATGTGGGAACGTCGGCGGCACGCGCCTCGGCCAGGGCTTCACGCAGGTCACGAACCGTCTTGGCACGGATCACCCGCACGCCGAGGGAGGCCGCGTTGGCGGCGAGATCGACGGGCAGCGGGGCGCCGGTGTATGTCCCGTCGTCGGCCCGGAAACGGTAGGCCGTGCCGAACCGTTCCGCGCCGACCGTCTCGGACAGGCCGCCGATGGAGGCGTAGCCGTGGTTCTGGAGGATCACGGCCTTGAAGGGCAGCCGCTCCTGGACAGCCGTGACGATTTCGGTGGGGTTCATCAGATACGTACCGTCGCCGACGAGCGCCCAGACCGGCCGGCCCGGCGCCGCGAGCTGCACGCCGATGGCCGCCGGGATCTCGTAGCCCATGCAGGAGTAGCCGTACTCGACGTGGTACTGGTCGTGGGAGCGGGCCCGCCACAGCTTGTGGAGATCGCCGGGGAGCGACCCGGCCGCGTTGATGACGATGTCCTCGTCGGTGACGAGGGCGTCGAGCGCGCCGAGGACCTGGGCCTGGGTGGGGCGTACGAGATCCTCGTCGGCGGTGAACGCGGCGGTGACGCGGTACTCCCAGCGCTCCTTGTCCTCGGTGTACTCGGTGGCGTACGCGGGCGCGACACGGTGGCCCACGAGCCCCGCGGCGAGCAGTTGCAGGGCCGTACGGGCATCGGCCACCAGCGGGTCGGCCGCGAGCTTGTGGGCGTCGAAGCCGGTGACATTGATGTTGAGGAAGTGGACGGCGGGGTTCGAGAAGAGCGTGCTGGACGCGGTGGAGAAGTCCGACCAGCGGGTGCCGACGCCGATCACCAGATCAGCGGTCCTGGCCAGTTCATTCGCGGTGGCCGTGCCGGTGTGGCCGATGCCGCCGACCTCGCAGGGATGGTCGTACGGCAGCGAGCCCTTGCCGGCCTGGGTGGCGGCGACCGGAATACCGGTCTCCGCGGCGAACGCGGCGAGCACGTCCTCCGCCGCGCTGTAGTGCACTCCGCCGCCCGCGACGAGCAGCGGACGGCGCGCTTCCCGTACCAGCCGTACCGCCTCGGCGAGTTCGTCGGGGTCGGGCGCCTGACGGCGGACTCGCCAGACGCGTTCGGAGAAGAACTCCTCCGGCCAGTCGTACGCCTCCGCCTGCACGTCCTGGGGCAGGGCGAGGGTGACGGCCCCGGTCTCGGCGGGGTCGCTGAGCACGCGCATCGCGGCGAGCGCGGCCGGGATCAGTGCCTCGGGGCGGGTGACACGGTCGAAGTACGTGGAGACGGGCCGCAGGGCGTCATTGACGGAGATGTCGCCCGCGCTGGGCAGTTCGAGCTGTTGCAGGACGGGGTCGGCGGGACGGGTGGCGAAGGTGTCACCGGGCAGCAACAACACGGGGAGGCGGTTGATGGTGGCGAGAGCCGCACCGGTGACGAGGTTGGTGGCGCCGGGACCGATGGAGGTGGTCACGGCATGGGCGGACAGGCGGTTGCTCTGGCGGGCATAGCCGACGGCGGCGTGGACCATGGCCTGCTCATTGCGTCCCTGCAAGTACCTCATTTCCGAGGCGGACTCGACAAGGGCTTGGCCGATACCCGCCACGTTGCCATGGCCGAAGATGCCCCAAGTGGCGTTGATCAAACGCTGCTTGTGGCCGTCCCGCTCGGTGTACTGCCGGGACAGGAAGCTGATCAGCGCCTGGGCGACGGTGAGACGGCGCGTACTCATCGGGAATCCTCCTCGGCTGCGGGTGCGGCTACGGGTACGGGTGCGTCTGGCGTTACGGCTGCGGTCCCGGTTGCGCCTGCCGTTACCGCTGCGGTCTCGGGCTGTGCGGCGCCGCGGCTTACTGGCCCGGGTTTCACCGCCCCCGGCCTTGCGGCCGGGTGTCCGGGCTCGGGCCCGGCCGATGCCGGCTCGTACAGCGGGAGCCTGGGGTCGACGGCCAGCCCCGGCCACGTGTCCCTGATCCAGCCGTGGTCGGGGTGGTCGCTGATCAGCCACTCCCGCGACTCCCCCGGCCCCGCCATCACATTGAGGTAGTACATGTCGCGGCCGGGCGAGGCGATGGACGGGCCGTGCCAGCCGTCCGGGATCAGGACGGTGTCGCCCGTACGGACCTCGGCGAGAACATCCGTCCCGCCGGGGCGGGAGGGGGAGACCCGGTGATAGCCGAGGCCGTCGCCGTCGATCTCGAAGTAGTAGATCTCCTCCAGCTCGGACTCGACGCCCGGCCGGTGCTCGTCGTGCTTGTGCGGTGGGTACGACGACCAGTTGCCGCCCGGGGTGAGCACCTCGACCGCGATGAGCCGGTCGCACGCGAAGACCCCCGCCGCGCCGAAGTTGTTGACCTGGCGCGAGCAGCCGCCCGCGCCGCGCAGCTCGACCGGAACCTCCGGCGCGGGGCCGTAGCGAGCGGGGAGTCGTCGCTCGCACTTCGCTCCTGCCAGGGCGAAGCGGCCTCCCGCACCGGAGGCGATCTGTGCGTGGGCATCACGCGGCACGTACGCGAAGTCCGTGACTCCGCTGAACACGCTTTCCCTGCCCCGCAGTTCAAAGAGTTTGCCCTCCGTGCCCACCGTGCAACCACCGGTGAGCGGAAGAACGATCCACTCGCTGTCCCCGGCGGCCAGCTCGTGTGTGCCGCCGGGCGGGAGCTCCAGGACGCGCAGACTGCTGTGTGACCAGCCGGCCCGCCGTGGATCGATGTCGAGGGCGTACGGTCCCGACGCGGCGCTGCCCGCGGGTACGTACCGGCCGTACGGTTCGTGGTTGGTCGTCATGAAGTCTCCGTACCCCCTAGAGCAGACCCACGGCCGTATCGACGGCACGGGCCACATCCCCGTCGACCGGATAGAGCAGTGAACGGCCGACGACCAGTCCCCGGACGGTGGGCAGTTGCAGCGCCTTGCGCCATTTCTCGTACGCGCCCTCCTGATCGCCCCCGATCTCGCCGCCCAGCAGGACGGCCGGGAGTGTCGAGGTCTCCATCACCCGGGCCATATCGTCGGGGTCCTGGGTAACGGGAACCTTCAGCCAGGTGTACGCGGAGGTACCGCCCAGTCCGGAGGCGATCGCGATCGAGCGCGTCACCGCGTCCGCGCTCAGATCGGTGCGGAGCCGGCCGTCCGCGCGGTAGCAGATGAACGGCTCGACGAAGACCGGCAGCCGTCGTTCGGCCATGGCGTCGACGGCGCGTGCGGTGGAGTGGAGGGTGTCGAGGGAGCCCGGGTCCTCGTAGTCGATACGGAGGAGCAGTTTGCCCGCGTCGAAACGGAGCCTGGCGAGGTCCTCGGGGCGGTGTCCCGTGAAGCGGTCGTCGAGTTCGAACGCGGCGCCGGCGAGCCCGCCGCGGTTCATCGAGCCGACGACGACGCGGTCCTCCAGGGCGCCGAGGAGCAGCAGGTCGTCGAGGATGTCCGCGGTGGCCAGGACGCCGTCGACACCGGGCCGGGACAGCGCCAGACAGAGCCGCTCCAGCAGATCGGCGCGGTTGGCCATGGCGAGGCGGTGGTCCCCGACGGCCAGGGCGCCGCGGGCCGGATGGTCGGCCGCGATGATCATGAGCCGGCCGTCGGCGCGCAGCAGGGGGCGGCGGGTACGGCGGGCGGCGGCCTCGGCGACGGCCTCGGGGTGGTACGTACGCAGCCGGACCAGCTCGGACACATCGACGCCGCTCACGAGAGGTCCTCGGGGGATCGCGCCGAAGACCGCGCCGTGGACGACGCGGCGGACGGCGTCTCAGCGGGATCCGGCGGGGGATCCCCGGCCGGAACCCGCCCGTCCGCGAGCGTCCGCGCGACCTCTTCGTCGTACGGCATCGCGGACGAGCAGGCGAGGCGGCCCGCGACGATGGCCCCGGCGGCGTTCGCGTACCGCATGACGCGCTCCAGATCCCAGCCGGCGAGGAGTCCGTGGCAGAGGGCGCCGCCGAACGCGTCCCCCGCGCCGAGTCCGTTGACGACATCGACGGGGACGGGGGGCACCTCGGCCCAGGTGCCGTCCCTATGGACGGCGAGCACGCCCTTGGGGCCCTGTTTGACGACGGCCAGCTCGACTCCGGCGGCGAGCAGCGCCCGCGCGGCGGCATGGGGTTCACGCTCGCCCACGGCCACTTCGCACTCGTCGAGGTTGCCCACGGCGACGGTGGCGTGCCGCAGCGCCCGCGCGTACACCGCCCCCGGCTCCGCGCCGTCCGGCTCCGCGTCCCCCGGGTCTCCCGGATTCGCGCCGTTCGGCCAGAACATCGGCCGCCAGTCGAGATCGAAGACAGTGATCCCCGACTTCCCCCGCGCTTCCAGTGCCGCGAGGGTCGCCGTTCGGCTGGGTTCCGCGCACAGGCCGGTGCCGGTCATCCAGAAGATACGGGCCGAACGGATGGCGTCCAGGTCCAGTTCGTCCGGACGGATCTCCAGGTCCGGGGCCTTGGGCAGCCGGTAGAAGTAGAGCGGGAAGTCGTCCGGCGGGAACACCTCGCAGAAGGTGACCGGGGTCGGATACTCGTCCACCGCGGTCACCCAGCGGTCATCGACCTCGAACTCCCGCAGCGCCTGGTGCAGATAGTCCCCGAACGGGTCCCTGCCGGTACGGGTGATGACGGCGGCGCGTCTGCCGAGCCGGGCCGCCGCGACGGCGACATTCGTCGCGGAGCCACCGAGGAACTTGCCGAAGGTGTCGACCTGGGCCAGCGGGACCCCGGTCCGCAGCGGATAGAGGTCCACCCCGATCCTGCCCATGGTGATGACGTCGTACGGCTCAGGCATGCGTGTCCCTTCGGTTCGCCGGTCACTCCGACGTCACTCCCACATCCACGTCGCTCCCCGATCTAATGCCCGCCTCCGAGCCCTGTCAATGTTTTGTCCTGACATTCGGACGAAGGGGTTGACACTCTTTCCGCGTGACCGGAAAGCTGACCGGTATGACCTCTTCCGTACCCACGTCCAACCGCATCCGGGTCGGGTCGGCCCCCGACTCCTGGGGCGTGTGGTTCCCCGACGATCCCCAGCAGGTTCCCTGGCGGCGTTTCCTCGACGAGGTCGCCGAGGCGGGCTACGAGTGGATCGAACTAGGCCCGTACGGCTACCTCCCCTCCGATCCCGTCCGACTGGCCGAGGAGACCTCCCGGCGCGGGCTGAAGGTCTCCGCCGGAACCGTCTTCACCGGACTGCACCACGGCCCCGCCGTCTGGGAGAAGACCTGGGCGCATGTCGCGGACATCGCCGCGCTCACCCGGGCGATGGGGGCCGGCCATCTGGTGGTCATCCCTTCGTTCTGGCGCGACGACAAGACAGGCGAGGTGCTGGAGGACCGGACCCTGACGGCGGAACAGTGGCGCGATCTGACGGCGCAGACCGAGCGGCTCGGCCGTGAGGTGCGGGACCGGTACGGGCTGCGCATCGTCGTCCATCCGCACGCCGACACCCATATCGACAGCGAGGAGAACGTCAGCCGCTTCCTGGACGCGACGGATCCCGATCTGGTCTCACTCTGCCTGGACACCGGGCACTACGCCTACTGCGGCGGCGACAGCGTCAAACTGATCGAGACCTACGGGGAGCGGATCGGCTATCTCCATCTCAAGCAGGTGGACCCGGAGATCCTCGCCGAGGTCGTCGCGGACGAGGTGCCGTTCGGGCCGGCGGTCGGCCGCGGGGTGATGTGCGAGCCGCCGGGCGGCGTTCCCGCGCTGGAGCCGGTACTCGACGCGGCACGGCGGCTGGATGTGGACCTCTTCGCCATCGTCGAGCAGGACATGTATCCGTGCCCTCCCGACAAGCCCTTCCCGATCGCCGCACGCACCCGCCGTTTCCTGCGGAGTTGCGGCGCCTGACGTCACGGCGACGGTCGTGAGCATCCGCGTCACAGGGGATCCACGCAACACATGAGGTGCACGCGTCATATGTACCGCATGCGCCACAAAGATCCCTCTACCGTCACGCATATCTCGATTACACGGTCCTTCCGTCACAGGGAGGTGACAAATCCACTCTCTCCATCACTCTGTGTCGCTCGTTGGGCACAGGCTGGGTGATCACCAGCGTCGTGCCGCAGCTCCCCCGACGGCCCACCGGCCTTCCTGCGGCGGACGCGGGGAGGTGCCACTGATGACGGACAAACGGCTCTGGTCCTACAAGGAGATCGCGGCGCACATCAGGGTGCAGCCGGACACCGTCCGCTCGTACCGCAAGCACGGACTGCTTCCGCCGCCCGACCATGTGGAGAACGGAAAGCCCTACTGGTACGCGGACACCGTCCGCGCCTGGGTGGCCCAGCGTCCCGGTAACAGAAGCAACAGAGGCTGAGCCGAGCCGCCGGCCGTGGGGGGGGGGGGGGGGGGGGGGGGGGGGGGGGGGGGGCGGGTGTTGGTCTTTTTGCCTTCGTTCCCCCCCCCCCCTCTCCTTCTTTTCTGCCCCCCCCCCCCCCCCCACCCCCCACCCCCACCCCCCCCCCCCCCCCCCCCCTTTTCCCCCCCCCCCCCCCCCCCCCCCCCCCCGCCCCCCCGCTTTCCGCCTCTCCGCCCGCCCCCGTTCCGCACGCCCCCGTTCCGCTCCGGTCAGACGTTCGCCGTGTCCCGGTCCCGGCCCTGGTCCTGGCCTTGGCCGTCGGCAGAAGGCTCCGTCCGCGCCGGATCTCCCGCATTCCCTTCGACGGCCGGCTTGGACTCGCCCTCGCTCAGCCCGAACCGGTCGTGGAAGCGGCGCAGCGGCCCGGGGGCCCACCAGGTCGCCCTGCCCGTCAGCTTCATCACCGCGGGCACGAGCAGGCTGCGGACCACCATCGCGTCCATGAGCACGGCGAGCGCGATCCCGAGCCCCAGCATCTTGGTGTTGGTCACCCGGGAGGTACCGATGCCCACCATGACCACCGCGAGGATCACGGCCGCCGCGGTGATCAGTCCACCGGTGCGACGGAGGCCGAAGGTCACCGCCTTTTCGTGATCGCCGCCGCGGTCGTACTCCTCCTTGATCCGGGAGAGCAGGAAGACTCCATAGTCCATGGAGAGCCCGAAGGCGACACAGAACATGAGGACCGGCAGGGTCGTCTCGATGTCGCCGGTGGCGGTGAAGCCGAGCAGCCCGGAGAGGTTGCCGTCCTGGAAGACCCAGACCACCGCCCCGAACATCGCCGTGAGACTCAGCGCGTTGAGCACGACCGCCTGGACCGGTATCAGCACACTGCCGGTGAGCAGGAAGACCAGCAGCAGGGTCACCACCACGATGATGGCCACCGCCCAGGGCATCCGGTCGGCGATCGCGCCCTTGGAATCGACCAGGACAGCGGCGGTGCCGGTCACCGACGTGTCGAACGCGGCCGGTTCCGCGCGGATGTCCCGGACGAGTTGCTGGGCCTCCTGTCCCACCGCCTCCCCCTCGGCCAGCACCGTGAAGTACCCGTGTTCGCCCGAGGTGACGGGGCCGTCGACACGGAGCGCCCCCGGCAGAGCCTCTATCCGGCCGCGGTAGTCGGCGTATTCGGCGGGCGTGGCAGCGCCCTCCACGAACACCTCCAGGCCGCCGCTCGGGCTGCCGGGGAAGCCGTCCCGTATCTCCTCCTGGACCACCCGGGAGTCGGCGCTTGACGGCAGTTGCCGGTAGTCGGCGGTGCCGAACGTGGCCCCCAGGAAGGGCAGTCCGAGCACCACCAGCCCGGCCGCCGTGGCGAGGGCGAAGACCGGCGCCCGGCGCATCACCAGAGCGGCCATACGCCCCCAGCCGGCCCCCGGCTCGGCGGACACGCCCGTGGCCTCCGATCCGTCGCGCGCCCCAGACTTCCGGCGCTTCCGGCGCAGCAGCACCCGCAGATCCAGCGCGTTGACCCGATGCCCCAGCAGCATCAGCGCGGCCGGCAGCAGTATCAGCGCGGCAGCCGCCGCCAGCAGCACCACCGCGATGCCGGCATAGGCGAAGGAGCGCAGGAAGTACTGAGGGAAGACCATCATGGCCGCCAGCGACACCGCCACGGTCAGCGCGGAGAACAGCACCGTCCGCCCGGCGGTGCGCAGTGTGACGCCCACGGCGTCCCGCACCTCGGCACCCTCGGCCAGCTCCTCGCGGAACCTGCGCACGATGAACAGGGCGTAGTCGACGGCCAGTCCGAGCCCGAGGGCCGTGGTGAGGTTCTGCGCGAAGACCGAGACATCGGTCAGTTCGGTGATCCCGCGCAGTACCGCGTTCGTCCCCAGGATGGCGACGACACCGAGCCCGAGCGGCAGCAGAGCGGCGACCGCGCTGCCGAAGACCATCACCAGCAGTACCAGCGTCACCGGCAGGGCGATCAGCTCGGCCCGCAGCAGATCCTCCTGGATGATGTCCTGCATCTCGTGCTGTACCGCGACGGGTCCGCCGAGCGAGACCTCCAACGGCCCGTGCGTGCCGCGGAATTCCGGTGTTATCCGGTCCAGGGACGCCGCGGCCGTCGTCTCGTCACCCTCGATCCTCGCCGCGATCAGCGCTTCCCGGCCATCCTCGGCGCGCAGCGCGGCCGACCCGGTCCCCCAGTAGGAACCGACCCCGGTGATGCCCGGCTCGGCCGCGAGCCGGTCGGTGAGGCGCTTGGCCTCGGCGGCCACCGCGGGGTCGTCCACGCTCCGGCTGCCGCTGTCCACGAGCAGCAACAGATTGGGCTGAGAGGCCGGGAACTCCCGCTCCAGCGCCTGCGTCGCGTACGTCGACTCGGCGTCCGGATCCGCCCAGCCGCCGCTTCCCATCCGGTCGGCGACCCCGCTCCCGGCGAACACGGCCAGGGCCGTGATCATCAGCGCGACCAGCAGCGAGAGCCTCGGGCGCGCGGTGACGAACCGGGTCCATCCCCCAAGACTCGGTCCAGTATTGACTTCGGACATGGTGCGGTGTCCCCTTCACCGTGACCCGTGGCACGGGTCAGTCATTGCCATAGAATAGACAAACACGAGTCATCGCTCGCATTAATCAATAATGCGAGCCACCACTCGCGTTTGTCAACCGATCCAGGAAAGCCGGGGATTCACATGCCGGAGGCCAAGAACGGCAGCGAGAACGGGACGGCAAAGCCGCGCCGCCGCCAGGCCCGCGGTGAGCGCCGCATCGCCCAGCTCCTCGAAGCGGCGGCCAACGTCTTCTGCACCACCGGCTACACCGCGGCGAGCACCAACTCCATCGCCCGCGAGGCAGGCGTCTCCCCGGGCACGCTCTATCAGTTCTTCCCGAACAAGGAAGCCATCGCCGTCGAGCTGGGCGACCACCTGCTGACCCGCTGGCGCGCCACCTACGGGCACGCGTTCACCCCGGCCCATCTCGAACTGCCGCTGGACCAGCTGCTGGACGCCGTCCTCGACCCGTTGATCCAGTTCAACTTCGAGAACCCCGCCTTCAACGTCCTCATGCACGGCCCCGACATCCCCGGCCAGGTCACCCGGGAGCACGACGCCCTGCACTCCTCCATGCTCACCCGGGTCGAGGAAGTCCTCGCCGGTTACCTCCCCTCCACACCCGAGCCCGACATCACCCGGGTCGCACACACGGTCTTCGCCGTGTTCAAGGCGGGCATGGATCTGATCCTCGCCGTGGAGCCCGCCGAACGGGACGCGTACACCGCCGAGCTGAAGTCGGTGCTCTTCCGCTACCTGTGCCCGCTCGTCAGGGACCTCTGAGACGTCATCGGCCATCAGGGCCGGGTTCGGTTTCATACCCCCTAGGGGTACAGTCGTAGGTGCCGGGACGCCACGCGGCCCACGCGCGCCCCTGGCGCACCACCACCCGCCCCTGCGTCAGCCCCGAAGAGGAGAAACACCATGACCGCCGAGACGAAGAACCAGGTCACCACCGTCTACCAGGTCACCGGCATGACCTGTGGCCACTGCGAGGGAGCCGTCTCCAGCGAGATCTCAGGCATCGCGGGCGTCACATCCGTGGAGGCCACGGCCGCCACGGGACGGGTGACCGTCGTTTCCCAGGCCCCGCTGGACGAGGACGCCGTGCGCGCCGCCGTCGATGAGGCCGGTTACGAACTGGCCTGAACGGGCCCGCCCCCACGATCGGAGGCACGAACCCGCCTGCTCCTCCGTTTATGTGGTTAGCACCTTCTATGTGCCTGCGGTCCTTCACATGCACCACAGGACCTTCACAAAGAGATCTAGATCACATAGATTGAGGGGTAACCATTAGGTCGACTCGCGAGTCTAAGAGGACGATGCCAGAGAACGTCTTGGGGGACGTTCGACGGGATCGTGTGAGATGTCTTGGGGGACGTCTCATGCACGCGATTGGCCGGGGCACGTGCACCGGGGAGCTTTGAGCGGCCCTCCCGTACGTACCCCGGTCCGACCGCTAGTAGCCGTTGATGGTTACGGCAGACGCCCGGCCCGGATCCCGTGGGGGGAATCCGCTCCGGGGATATGGAAAGCGCCCCGTTCGTCGACCCGTGGGGGGATCGGCGGCGGGGCGCTTTTCGCTGCGTACATCCGGCGTGGACGGACATGCGCGGTACGAGCGGGCGCGCCGGGCCACGAGGGCCCGGGCGCGGAAAGCGTGGGTCAGCGGGACTCGACCGGGACGAAGTCGCGCAGGACCTCGCCGGTGTAGATCTGGCGCGGACGGCCGATACGGGAGCCCGGCTCCTTGATCATCTCGTGCCACTGGGCGATCCAGCCGGGCAGCCGGCCGAGCGCGAAGAGCACGGTGAACATCTCGGTCGGGAAGCCCATGGCCCGGTAGATCAGACCGGTGTAGAAGTCCACGTTCGGGTAGAGCTTCCGCTCGACGAAGTAGTCGTCGGCGAGCGCGTGCTCTTCGAGCTTGAGCGCGATGTCGAGCAGTTCGTCGGACTTGCCGAGAGCCGAGAGGACGTCGTGCGCCGCCGCCTTGATGATCTTCGCCCGGGGGTCGAAGTTCTTGTAGACGCGGTGCCCGAAGCCCATGAGCTTCACACCGTCTTCCTTGTTCTTCACCTTGCGGATGAAGGAGTCCACATCACCGCCGGAGGCCTGGATGCCCTCAAGCATCTCCAGCACCGACTGGTTGGCGCCACCGTGCAGCGGGCCCCACAGGGCGCTGATGCCGGCGGAGATCGAGGCGAACATGTTCGCCTGCGAGGAGCCGACCAGACGCACGGTGGAGGTCGAACAGTTCTGCTCGTGGTCCGCGTGCAGGATCAGCAGCTTGTCGAGGGCGGAGACCACGACCGGGTCCGGCACGTACTCCTGCGCCGGGACCGAGAAGGTCATCCGCAGGAAGTTCTCGACGTACCCGAGGTCGTTGCGCGGGTAGACGAAGGGGTGGCCGATCGACTTCTTGTACGCGTACGCCGCGATGGTGGGCAGCTTGGCGAGCAGCCGGATCGTGGAGAGGTGGCGCTGCTTCTCGTCGAACGGGTTGTGGCTGTCCTGGTAGAACGTGGACAGCGCGCTGACCACGGAGGACAGCATCGCCATCGGGTGGGCGTCGCGCGGGAAGCCGTCGTAGAACCGCTTGACGTCCTCGTGCAGCAGTGTGTGCTGGGTGATCTCGTTCTTGAACGAGGCCAGCTGGTCGACCGTCGGCAGCTCGCCGTTGATCAGCAGATACGCCACCTCGACGAAGCTGGAACGCTCCGCCAGCTGCTCGATCGGATAGCCGCGGTAGCGCAGGATGCCCTGTTCGCCGTCGAGATAGGTGATCGCGGACTTGTAGGCGGCCGTATTGCCGTATCCACTGTCCAGCGTCACCAGACCGGTCTGAGAACGGAGCTTCCCGATGTCGAAGCCCGTATCGCCGACGGTGCTGTCGATCACCGGGTAGGTGTACTCGCCGTCGCCGTACCGCAGTACTACCGCGTTGTCGCGTTTCTCGCTCACGTCATCCCTCACCGACGTAGTGCCTCTTCTTCGAGGTGCCCTGACTGTCTCTACCATCCCCCATTTGGCTCAGGAGAGTGCACTCGGGGTCGGCCTTTAGGCCTTTTGGCGGCACTCAGTGCCGTCAAGCTACCCATCCTGCCCCCTTCGCCCCAGTTGTGGAAAGCCGAGATGCCGAAAGCCCCGTCAGCCGGTGGCCGAGCGCAGTGAAGCGTCTGCCCGCGGAGACCGTGCGTACCGCCTGTCCTATGGCCTTGCGGGAGCCGACCAGCACGACGAGCTTCTTGGCACGGGTGACCGCCGTGTAGAGCAGATTCCGCTGGAGCATCATCCAGGCACCGGTGGTGACCGGAATGACCACGGCCGGATACTCACTGCCCTGGGAGCGGTGGATCGTCACGGCGTACGCGTGCGCCAGCTCGTCCAGCTCGTCGAAGTCGTACGGCACCTCCTCGTCCTCGTCCGTCAGCACCGTCAGCCGCTGATCGTCCATGTTGAGCGAGGTGACGACGCCGACGGTGCCGTTGAAGACGCCGTTCTCCCCCTTCTCGTAGTTGTTGCGGATCTGGGTGACCTTGTCGCCTACGCGGAAGACCCGGCCACCGAGCCGCTTCTCGGGGAGATCGGGCCTGGCCGGGGTGATGGCCTGCTGCAGCAGGGCGTTCAGCGCACCCGCGCCGGCCGGGCCGCGGTGCATCGGCGCCAGCACCTGCACATCGCGCCGCGGGTCGAGACCGAATTTGGCGGGAATCCGATGGGCCGCCACCTCGACGGTCAGCCGGCCCGCGTCCTCCGTCTCCTCCTCCACGAAGTGGAAGAAGTCGACGAGGCCCTGCGTGATGGGCGGCACCCCGGAATTGATGCGGTGGGCGTTGGTGACCACCCCCGACTGCTGGGCCTGCCGGAAGATCCGGGTGAGCCGGACGCGCGGCACGGGACCGCCTTCGGCCAGCAGATCGCGCAGGACCTCGCCCGCCCCGACCGAGGGAAGCTGGTCCACGTCCCCGACGAGCAGCAGGTGCGCGCCCGGCGCCACGGCCTTGACCAGCTTGTTGGCCAGCAGCAGATCGAGCATCGACGCCTCGTCGACCACCACCAGGTCGGCGTCCAGCGGGCGGTCCCGGTCATACGCCGCGTCCCCGCCCGGCTTGAGCTCCAGCAGCCGGTGGACGGTGGACGCCTCGGCCCCGGTCAGCTCGGCGAGCCGCTTGGCCGCCCGTCCGGTGGGCGCCGCCAGCACCACCTTGGCCTTCTTGGCCCGCGCCAGCTCCACGATCGACCGGACCGTGAAGGACTTGCCGCAGCCGGGACCACCGGTCAGAACTGCGACCTTCTCGGTGAGCGCGAGCCGGACCGCCTGCTGCTGCTCGGGGGCCAGCTCGGCGCCCGTACGGCCCGCCAGCCATGTCAGCGCCCGGTCCCAGACCACGTCCTGGAAGGCCGGCATCCGGTCCTCTCCGGTGCGCAGCAGCCGCAGCAACTGGGCGGAGAGGGACAGCTCGGCGCGGTGGAAGGGGACCAGATAGACCGCGGTGACCTCCTCCTCGCCGCCCTCCGGCCCCGGCACCTTCTCCCGTACGACCCCCTCCTCCTCGGCGGCCAGCTGGGCGAGGCACTCGATGACCAGTCCCGTGTCGACCTGGAGCAGCTTCACGGCGTCCGCGATGAGCCGCTCCTCCGGCAGGAAGCAGTGCCCCTGATCGGTGGACTGGGACAGGGCGTACTGGAGCCCGGCCTTGACCCGCTCCGGGCTGTCGTGCGGGATACCGACGGCCTGGGCGATCCGGTCGGCGGTCAGGAAGCCGATCCCCCAGACGTCGGCCGCCAGGCGGTACGGCTCGTTCTTGACGACGGAGATCGAGGCGTCCGCGTACTTCTTGTAGATGCGGACGGCGATGGAGGTCGAGACGCCCACCCCCTGGAGGAAGACCATGACCTCCTTGATGGCCTTCTGCTCCTCCCAGGCGGCGGCGATCCGCTTCGTCCGCTTGGGACCGAGACCGGGGACTTCCACGAGTCTCTTGGGCTGCTGCTCGATGATGTCGAGGGTGTCCAGGCCGAAGTGCTCGACGATCCGGTCGGCGAACACGGGGCCGATTCCCTTGATCAGACCGGAGCCGAGATAGCGGCGGATGCCCTGGATCGTGGCCGGCAGGATCGTGGTGTAGTTCTCCACCGTGAACTGCTTGCCGTACTGGGGGTGCGAGCCCCAGCGGCCCTCCATACGGAGTGACTCGCCCGGCTGCGCGCCGAGCAACGAGCCGACCACGGTGAGGAGATCGGCTCCACGGCCGGTGTCGACGCGGGCGACCGTATAGCCGTTCTCCTCATTGGCGTATGTGATCCGCTCAAGGACGGCTTCGAGCACAGCGGGATTGGACATGATCCGACGCTACCGCCAGGCTCCGACATCATGGGCGGCCTGTGGACAACGCCCGGGACAACTACCCGCCTGTGGACAGCGCCTGTGGCTGCTACTAGGGGCCCGGTCCACTGGACCGGGCCCCACGCGCGCCCCCTCGACAGAGCCTTCCTGATCCCCCCGGATCCCTCCCCCGAAAGCCCTGTCGACGTATACGACACACGTCACCCCAGAAGGGTTGCACGATTCCTCTGCGTAATTTTCCGGGTTTACGGCCGGGCCTGCGCGGATCACCGGAGACAGCGGCGCGGCCGTCGCGCGGAGCCCGCCGCGACATCGCGTCTACCGCCTCTACCGCCTCTACCGCCTCTACAGAGCGTGTTGTACGTACCGTTCGATGACCTCGGTGAGCACGTCCACGCCGTCCCGCGCCCACAGTTCGTCGTTGAACAGCTCCACCTCGACCGGACCGGTATAGCCCGCCGCGTCGACGCGTTCCCGCCAGGCGCGCATATCGACGGCGCCGTCCCCGATCTGGCCGCGCCCGTTGAGCACCCCGGCCGGAAGCGGCGTCGTCCAGTCGGCCAGCTGGAAGGTGAAGATCCGCGACGCCGCGCGGGCGACGGCCGCGGGCGCCCGGTCGTCCCACCAGATGTGGTACGTGTCCACGGCCACCCCCACCTGATCGGCGGGGAACCGTTCTGCCAGGTCGAGCGCCTGGTCGAGAGTGGAGACCACACAGCGGTCGGCCGCGAACATCGGGTGCAGGGGCTCAATGGCGAGCCGCACCCCGCGCTCCGCCGCGTAGGGGGCCAGTTCGCCCAGGGCGTCCGCGATACGTTCGCGCGCCCCCGGGAGGTCACGGCTTCCCTCCGGGAGCCCGCCGGAGACGAGGACGAGGGTGTCCGTGCCCAGCGCCGCGGCCTCGTCGATCGCCGCGCGGTTGTCGGCCAGCGCCCCGGCCCGCCGGCCGGGGTCGACGGCGGTGAGGAAGCCGCCGCGGCAGAGCGTGGTGACCGCGAGGCCCGCGTCCCGTACGAGCTTGGCGGTGGCCTCGATCCCGTACGCCTGGACGGGCTCGCGCCACAGCCCGACCCCTGGCACACCGAGGTCCACGCACGCCTCGGTCAGCTCGGGGAGCGACAGCTGTTTCACCGTCATCTGGTTGATGCTGAAGCGCTTCAGCTCCGCCTCGGGGCCATCGGTCACTGGTCCACTCCGTACACGCTGAGCAGGGATGCCATCCGGGCCTCCGCCACCGCCGGGTCGGGGAACAGACCGAGCCCGTCGGCCAGTTCGTACGCCCGCGCCAGATGGGGCAGCGAGCGGGCCGACTGGAGGCCGCCGACCATCGTGAAATGGTCCTGGTGCCCGGCCAGCCAGGCGAGGAACACCACACCCGTCTTGTAGAAGCGGGTCGGCGGCTGGAACAGATGCCGGGACAGCTCCACGGTCGGATCGAGGAGTTCCCGGAAGCCCTTCGTGTCGCCCGTGTCCAGGACGCGTACGGCTTCCGCGGCGAGCGGCCCCAGGGGATCGAAGATCCCGAGCAGGGCGTGGCTGAAGCCCCGTTCGTCACCCGCGATCAGCTCGGGGTAGTGGAAATCGTCGCCTGTGTAGCAGCGCACGCCCTTGGGCAGTCCGCGGCGCAGCTCGACCTCTCGCCGTGCGTCCAGCAGGGAGATCTTGACGCCGTCGACCTTGTCCGGGTGTTCGGCGATGACCTGGAGGAACGTCTCGGTGGCCGCGTCGAGGTCCGTACTGCCCCAGTAGCCCTCCAGCGCGGGGTCGAACATCGGGCCGAGCCAGTGCAGCACGACCGGTTCCGCCGCCTGCCGCAGGAGATGCGCGTAGACGGTGAGGTAGTCGTCGGGGCTCTTCGCGGTCGCCGCGAGGGCTCTGGAGGCCATCAGGATGGCCTGCGAGCCGGTCTCCTCGACGAGCGCCAACTGCTCCTCGTAGGCCGCCCGGACTCCGTCCAGGGAACCGGAATCGCCCGTTCCGGGCGACAGTTGGTCGGTGCCCACGCCACAGGCGATCCGGCCGCCCACCGCCTTCGCCTCGGCTGCGGAGCGGCGGATCAGCTCGGCCGCACCCGCCCACTCCAGGCCCATGCCGCGCTGCGCGGTGTCCATGGCCTCGGCGACACCGAGGCCGTGCGCCCAGAGATGGCGGCGGAAGGCGAGGGTGGCGTCCCAGTCGACGGCGGCGGGCGCGTCGGGGCTGATGTCGGCGTACGGGTCGGCGACGACATGGGCCGCGGAGAAGACCGTACGAGAGGCGAGGGGTGCCCCGTCGGCGGCGAGGCGGGCGGGCTCGGAGCGAGGCGTGTACGTACGCGATCCACCGCCGGGGGAAGGCAGTCGGAGGGTCACAGCGACAGCTCCGGTACGTCGAATCGGCGGCCCTCCGCCGAGGACCGCAGCCCCAGCTCGGCGAGTTGCACGCCGCGCGCGCCCGCGAGCAGGTCCCAGTGGTACGCCTCACCGAGCGCCACATGGCGCAGGAAAAGCTCCCACTGCGCCTTGAATCCGTTGTCGAACTCGGCGTTGTCCGGCACTTCCTGCCACTGGTCGCGGAAGGATTCGGTGGCGGGCAGATCGGGGTTCCAGACGGGCTTGGGGGTGGCGCTGCGGTGCTGGACGCGGCAGCGGCGCAGACCCGCGACGGCCGAGCCGTGTGTGCCGTCGACCTGGAACTCGACCAGCTCGTCGCGGTTGACCCGGACCGTCCAGGAGGAGTTGATCTGGGCGACCGCTCCGCCGTCCAGTTCGAAGATGCCGTAGGCGGCGTCGTCGGCGGTCGCCGCGTAGGGCTTGCCCTGCTCGTCCCAGCGCTGCGGGATGTGGGTGGTGACATGCGCCTGGACGGTGGTGACCCGGCCGAACAGCTCGTGCAGGACGTATTCCCAGTGCGGGAACATGTCCACGGCGATGCCGCCGCCGTCCTCGGACCGGTAGTTCCAGGACGGGCGCTGGGCGTCCTGCCAGTCGCCCTCGAAGACCCAGTAGCCGAACTCTCCCCGCACGGAGAGGATCTCGCCGAAGAAGCCGCCGTCGATGAGGCGCTTCAGCTTGAGCAGACCCGGCAGGAAGATCTTGTCCTGGACGACACCGTGCTTGATCCCGGCGTCATGGGCCAGCCGGGCCAGTTCGAGGGCGCCGTCGAGATCGGCCGCGGTCGGCTTCTCGGTGTAGATGTGCTTGCCGGCGGCGATCGCCTTCTTGATGGCCTCGACCCGGGCAGAGGTGACCTGGGCGTCGAAGTAGATGTCGATCGTGTCGTCCGCGAGGACGGCGTCGAGATCCGTGGACCATTCGGTGAGGCCGTGCCGTTCGGCGATCTCCTTGACGGCGTGTTCGCGGCGGCCTACGAGTACGGGCTCGGGCCACAGCGCCTCGCCACCCCCGAGGTCCAGCCCGCCCTGCTCGCGGATCGCGAGGACGGAGCGGAGCAGATGCTGCCGGTACCCCATCCGCCCCGTGACGCCGTTCATGGCGATCCGCACTGTCCTGCGTGTCACGAAGTTCCCTCCATATGGCCGTAGCAAGCGCTTTCTATCAGGTAAGAAGCTAGCCTGCGACAGCGAGCCGGACAAGAGCCCGGCGCTCATCCCGCACCGATCTCACTCCGAACCAGCTCGATCCCCCTTCTCCCTCTCGTCCCCCTCGTCCCCCTCGGAGGAAAGCGATGACAGTCACCCTGGCGGATGTGGCGGCCCGCGCCCGGGTGTCACCCGCCACCGTCTCCCGTGTCCTGAACGGCAACTACCCGGTCGCCGCCGCCACCCGGGAGCGCGTGCTGCGAGCGGTGGACGATCTCGACTACGTGCTCAACGGGCCCGCCAGCTCACTGGCCGCCGCCACGTCCGACCTGGTCGGCATCCTCGTCAACGACATCGCCGACCCGTTCTTCGGGATCATGGCGGGCGCGGCGCAGACCGAGATCGGCGGCCAGGAGGGCACCGGCCGGGCGGGCGGCGAGAAACTCGCCATCGTCTGCAACACGGGCGGCTCGCCCGAGCGCGAACTCACCTATCTGACCCTGCTCCAGCGCCAGCGCGCCGCGGCCGTCATCCTCACCGGCGGGGCGCTCGAAGACCCGGACCACATCGCGGCGATGACCACGAAGCTGGCGAAACTCGCGGACGCGGGGACCCGGGTGGTGCTGTGCGGACGCCCGCCGCTGCCGGGCAGCGACGCGATCGTGGCCTCGCTGGCCTTCGACAACCGCGGTGGCGGGCGGCTGCTGACGGAGCATCTGCTCACGTTGGGGCACCGGCGGATCGGCTACGTCGCGGGCCCGCTGGAGCGGACGACGACCCGGCACCGGCTGGAGGGGCACCTGTCGGCGCTGGCGGCAGCGGGACTGGGGGATCCGGCGTCGTCGGGCGCGGAACAGGGCGCGGAACGGGGCGAGGACCCAGGCGAGAGACCCGGAGAGGGGCGGCCGGGACAGGAGGGGCTGGTCGTGCACGGTCCCTACAGCCGCCGGTCGGGGTACGAGGCGACGCTGGAACTGCTGCGCCGCGCACCGGATCTGACCGCCGTGGTCGCCGCCAACGACACGGTGGCACTCGGGGCGTGCGCGGCGGTACGCGACCAGGGGCTGCGCATTCCGGAGGACGTCTCGGTGGCGGGCTTCGACGATCTGCCGTTCTCGGTCGACGCGACGCCTGCACTGACGACGGTGCGGCTGCCGCTGCACGAGGCGGGGGCGCGCGCGGGCCGGCTGGCGATGGGCTCGGAGACACCGCCGCCGGGTGGGATCGCCACGATCACGGCCGAGTTGATGGCACGGGCGTCGACGGCGGCACCGCGGGCAGACCGGCGCCGCGCGACGGCCGACTGACCGACTGACCGGCTGACCGGCTGAGCCGCTGGACCGCCGCACCCCTGGACCGCTGGACCGCTGGACCGCCGCCGAGCCGGGGCGAGGGGCGGGGGCGGGGCGAGAGGCGAGAGGCGGGGCGGTGCCCGGAAGCGGCGGCCCGGAGGCCGATGGCGAGCTGACGCCAATGTGCGGATCGGGCCTTGCCGCGCGTCGACGGACCGACGTAGCGTTGACTCAGTCAAAGAAAAGGTCCGGGGGTGGATCATGGCCGTCCAGGAAATCCGCGCGTTCAACCGCTTCTACACGAATCTCATCGGGGCACTCGACTACAGCAAGCACCTCTACACCCCGTACACGCTCACCGAGTCACGGGTGCTGTACGAGCTGGCCCACGCGCCGCGCACCGACGCCGCCGATCTGCGGGTCGAGCTGTCGCTCGACGCCGGCTATCTGAGCAGGCTGCTGACGAAGTTCGAGAAGGACGGACTGGTCGGGCGCGCGCCGTCCGAGCAGGACTCCCGGCGGCAGCGGATAACGCTCACACAGCAGGGACGCGAGGCCGCGGCGCTGCTCGACGAGCGGTCACGGGAGGCGGTGGGCTCGCTGCTCGCCCAGGTCGAGCCGGCGCAGCGGCCCCGGCTCGCGGACGCGATGCGGACCGTACAGGACATCCTCGGCGCCGACCCCCGGGCGGAGCCCCACCGCGCGGAGCCGGTCCTGCGCGATCCGATGCCCGGCGAGCTGGGCTGGATCGTGCAGCGCCACGGCGCCGCGTACGCCGCGGAGTACGGCTGGAACACCGAGTTCGAGGGGCTCGTGGCCCGGATCGTCGCGGACTTCGCGGAGGACCACGATTCCCGGCTGGAGCGGGTCTGGATCGCCGAGCTGGACGGCATCCCGGTGGGGTCGGTGATGTGCGTGCGAGACGACGCGCCGGAGGTACGGGACGAGGCCCCCGTCACCGCGCGGCTGCGCCTGCTGCTGGTCGAGCCCGGCGCCCGGGGACACGGACTCGGGAAGCGGCTGGTCGGGACGGTGGTGGATTTCGCACGCGGGGCGGGGTATCAGGAACTGACGCTGTGGACGAACGACATCCTCGCCGCCGCCCGCACTCTTTACCAGCACGCCGGATTCACGCTGGTCTCCGAGACACCGCACCACTCGTACGGAGCGGATCTGGTCGGCCAGGACTGGCGGCTCTCTCTCGGGACAGGAGCCACCTCAAGCCAGGAAGGGATATGACCGTGAAATTCGCCTTCTCCACCCTTGGAGTACCGGGCCTGCCCATCCCCGATGTCCTCGCGCTCGCCGCCGGGACCGGCTACCAAGGGGTGGAGCTGCGCGCCCACCCGGAGGAGCCGGTCCACCCGGGCATCGGGCCAGGAGAACGGGCCACGGTGGTCGAAGCGTTCCAGCGCGCCGGAATCGAGCTCCTGACGGTCGCGGGGTACGTGCGGGTGGCGGCGGCCGACGCCGACGAGGAGCGGCTGCGCCAGGAGCTGGACGAACTGCTGTGGCTGGCAAGGGATCTGGGCGCCTCCTTCGTCCGTGTCTTCCCGGGCGGCGGCGACCAGCCCGCGGCCGAGGCCGACGCGACGGCCGCGCGACGGATGGCCGCGGCGGCCGAGCTGGCGGCGGACTTCGGCGTACGGATCCTGCTGGAGACACATGACTCGCACCGCACGGGTTCGGACGCGGCCCGGGTGCTCGGGCCGGTGGGACACAAGCACGCGGGGGCGCTGTGGGATGTGATGCACACCTGGCTGGGGGGCGAGGCGCCGGCCACCACGTACGCGGCGCTCGCCCCGTACCTGGGCTATGTCCAGGTGAAGGACATCGCTTCGGCGGAGGACACGACGCCGCTGGCGCTGGGAGCGGGCGTGCTTCCCCTGGGCGAGTGCCTGGCGCTGCTCGACGACGACAGCTGGGTGTGCTGGGAGTACGAGAAGCGCTGGTATCCGCAGGCGGAGGAGCTGCCGGGGCTGCTGGCGGCGGGGCGGGAGCATCTGGAGGCGCTGATCGCGCAGAGCCGCCACAGCTGACGGAGCCCGGCGGGGAAGCCGAGGTGAGGTCGGGCGACCAGTGGTGCGGGGCAAAGGCCAGTGGTGCGGGGCAAAGGCGGGGCAGCGGCGTCGGGAGGCATCGGGGGATCGGGATATCGGGGGCGGGCCTCGGCATCAGGCCCGGGTCGGCGAGCATCCCGGCGCCAGGGGCCCGGCGGGGCCGTTCGAGGCAGAGGTGGCGCGGGAGGTGGAGGTGACAGTGACAGTGGCGGTGGCGGGACCGGGAGCGGGCCCGACCGGAGCCGGCGCGGCGGAGGCGACGGAGGCGGGCGCGACGGGCGTCGGCTGATCGGACACCGGCTCGGCGAGGGGCGGCGCGGCAGGGGCCTGCTCGGCGGGGAGCGGTGAGGTGGGGCCCCCGGTGCGGGACAGTGAGGTGAGGGCCACTCCCCCGACCAGCAGCGCCGCCGCGCACCAGCGCAGGGGGCTGACGGACTCGCTCAGCAGCAGCGCCGCCGACGACATCCCGAAGACCGGGACGAGCAGGGAGAACGGGGCAACAGACGAGGCGGGGTAGCGGCGCAGCAGGAAGCCCCAGGCGCCGAAGCCGAAGACGGTCGTGACCCAGGCGACGTAGAGGATGACGCCGATGCCGGTGCCGTCCAGGGCGCGCAGTGCGGCCAGGTCGGCGTCCGGGCCCTCGAACAGCAGCGAGAGACCGAGCAGCGGCAGTACGGGTACGGCCGACACCCACACCATGAAGTTCAGGGCGTCCGGCGGGGACGCCTTGCGGGTGAGCACATTGGAGACGCCCCAGCAGGCCGCGGCGGCGATGACCAGCGTGAAGGCGAGCAGCGGGCCCGAGGCGCCCTCGTCGACCGCCGCCACAGCGATCCCTGCCAGCGCGACAGCCATGCCCAGCAGCCTTACGCGGCCCGGCCGTTCACCGAGGGCGACCGCCGCGAACAGGGCCGTGAAGACGGCCTGGATCTGGAGGACGAGCGACGAGAGACCGGCCGGCATGCCCTGGTCCATACCGACGAAGAGCAGTCCGAACTTGGCCACACCCAACACCAGTCCGACCCCGATCACCCACTTCCAGGCGGCCTTCGGGCGGCCCACGAAGAAGACCGCGGGCAGCGCCGCCGCCAGAAAGCGCAGTGCGGAGAAGAGCAGCGGCGGGAAGTGTCCGAGCCCGACCTCGATGACGACGAAGTTCACTCCCCAGACGGCGGCGACGAGAACGGCGAGAGCGATATGAGTGGTGCGCATGCACCGAGGATCATCGGACCGGACTATGTAGCACCAGCGCGGATTTCTTCATGGTGGAATTCAGCGTTGCTTATGATTCTCCGAGAAAGGGGGCAGTGATGCTCGATCTGGCCAGACTGCGTGCTCTGCACGCCGTCTCCGTGCACGGTTCCGTGGCGGCGGCGGCCGCCGCTCTCGGCTATACGCCCTCGGCTGTCTCTCAGCAGATCACCAAGTTGGAGCGGGAGACCCGTACGACCCTGCTGGAGCGGCGTGGGCGAGGTGTGGCGCTCACTGACGAGGCGCGCCATCTCGCCTCCACCGCCGAGGAGTTGCTCGGGATAATGGAGCGCGCCGAGACCACCCTGGAGGAGCGCAGGGGGCAGCCGACCGGGCAACTCGTCGTCGGGGCCTTCGCCTCCTCGGCCCGCGGCCTGCTCCCCGGCGTCCTGGCGGAGCTGGCCGTACGGCACCCCACCCTGGATGTCCGGCTGCGGGAGATCGATCCGCATCTCTCCATCGATCTGGTGGCCCGCGGGGCGATCGATCTGGCCGTCGCGCACGACTGGGACATCGCACCGCTGCCCGCCCCCGAGGGCGTGGAGCAGGCGGTCATCGGGGACGACCCGTGCGATGTGCTCGTACCGGCGGCGCATCCGCTGGCGGAGCGGCCGTCCGTACGGCGGGAGGATCTGTCGCGACAGCGCTGGATCTGTCAGCCGCCCGGGACGGTCTGCCACGACTGGCTGACGCGTACGCTGCGCGCGGCCGGCTGCGAGCCCGATCTCGCGCACCAGGCCGAGGAGAGCCACACACAGCTCGCGCTGGTGGCGGCGGGGCTCGGCATCGCCATGATTCCGCGCCTGGGGCGCGGGCCACTACCCGAGGGGGTACGCGCGATCACGCTCGACCCCGTACCGATACGCAGGCTGTACGCGCTCTGGCGGACGGGCGCGGCCAGACGTCCGGCGGTGACGGCGACCGTGGAGACCTTGCGGCGGCACTGGCCGGCGGTCACCGCCGCCTGAACCTCGCCCCCGGGCCGCGTCCGGCCGTCGTGGCTCGCGGGCGCCCGCCGTGGCGCGTCTCTTGACTGGCAGTTACTTTCCGGATATCCGTAAATCTTGGAAGTTTTTTTCACTTTCCTCGCAGCGCACGGCCGGAAGGAGCACCAGTGCACGACCGGACCATTTCCAGACGCGCCCTCCTCACCGCAACCGCCGTAGCGGCGGCGGCTGTTACCACCGCCACCGCCCCCGGGGCCGCCGCCGTTCCCCCGCCCCACGAGCGAGCCCCCGACCGGCTCCCCCTCGACCGCCGTGACCCTCTCGACCGCCGCGCTCGCCTGCGCCGCCTCATCAGCCGCATGAGCCTGGAGGAGAAGGTCGGCCAGCTCTTCGTCATGCGGGTGTACGGCCACTCCGCCACGGCGCCCGACCAGGCCGACATCGACTCCAACCTCGCCGAGATCGGGATCCGTACGGCCGCCGAGCTGATCTCCACGTACCACGTCGGCGGCATCATCTACTTCGCCTGGGCACACAACACCCGTGATCCGCACCAGATCGCCGGTCTCTCCAACGGCATCCAGAAGGCCGGCCTCGCCCAGCGCGTCCCCGTGCCGCTGATCATCGCCACCGATCAGGAGCACGGCATCGTCGCCCGGGTCGGCGAGCCCGCCACGCTGCTGCCGGGCGCCATGGCGCTCGGCGCGTCCCGTTCGCACTCCGACGCCCGGGAGGCCGCCCGGATCGCGGGCAAGGAGCTGGCCGCCATGGGCATCAACCAGAACTACGCGCCCGACGCGGACGTCAACGTCAACCCGGCCAATCCCGTCATCGGCGTACGGTCCTTCGGCGCCGATCCGCAGGCGGTGGCCGGGATGGTGACCGCCCAGGTCAAGGGGTACCAGAGCGCCAGCATCGCCACCGCCGCCAAGCACTTCCCCGGTCATGGCGACACCAAGGACGACAGCCACTACGCGCTGCCCACCATCCACCACACCCGCGAACAGTGGGCGGAGCTGGACGCGCCGCCGTTCCGGGCCGCGATCGCCGCCGGTGTCACCTCGATCATGACCGCGCACATCGTCGTCCCCTCCCTCGATCCGAGCGAGGACCCGGCGACCCTCTCGCACCCCATCGTCACCGGCGTGCTCCGCGAACAGCTCGGCTACAACGGCCTGGTGGTCACCGACGCGCTCGGGATGGCGGGCGTACGGCAGAAGTACGGCGACGACCGGGTGCCCGTCCTCGCGCTGAAGGCGGGCGTCGACCAGTTGCTCAATCCGCCGGATCTCCGCGTGGCGTGGAACGCCGTCGTGGCCGCGGTCAAGGGGGGCGAGCTCAGCGAGCGGCGCGTCGAGGAGTCGGTCCTGCGCATCCTCGAACTGAAGGACCGGCTGGGGCTGTTCCGCGGTGAACCCTACGTCTCGCCCCGGGACGTGGACCGCGAGGTCGGCACCCGGGCGCATCTCGCCGCCGCCGACCGGATCGCCGAGAACACCACCACCCTGCTCGTCAACGAGCGCGGGCTGCTGCCCCTGAGCCGCCGCCGGGAGAGGAATCTGCTGGTCGTGGGCGCCGATCCGGCCTCGCCCTCCGGGACGACGGGTCCGCCGACCACCGTGCTGGCCACCGCCCTGACCGAACTGGGCTTCACCGCCACGGCCCTGTCCACCGGTACGGCACCGACCGCGGCGCGCGTCGAGGAGGCGGTGGCGGCCGCGCGGGGCAAGGACGCGGTGGTCGTGGCCACGTACAACGTCTCGGCCACCAGCACGCAGCGCACGCTGGTCAGCGCGCTGGCCGCGAGCGGCGTTCCCGTCGTCGCGGTCGCCATCCGCAATCCGTACGACATCGCGTGGCTGACCGGTGTCACCTCCTGCCTCGCCGCGTACTCATGGACGGATGTCGAACTGCGGGCCGCGGCACGGGTGATCGCGGGCCGGGCGCGCCCGAAGGGCCGGCTGCCGGTGCCGGTGCAGCGCGCGGACGATCCGGCGCGGGTGCTGTATCCCCTCGGCCATGGACTGGGCTACTGACCGCCGCTGACCCGCGCGGGAGACAGCGCAGTGCCCGCCGTTCACGGGGCATCGAGCCCATGAACGGCGGGCACTGCGGAACTGCTGACTCCGCGGCACCGCTGACTCCGCGGCACTGCCGGCACCGCGGACAGCGCGGCAACGGCGGGCGGCTCGGGGAGCCGGCGCGCTACGGCCTCAAGGTCTGCTGCCGCTCCACCTTCTGACGGTCGAGCTTGGAGTCGAACGGAGCCAGCGGCTTCGCCTTCGACTCGTCCTTCTGCACGGCGGCCGGCGCGACGCCCGCCCAGGCCAGGATCCGGGCCGTGGCCTTCGCCTGCTGGTCCGGGACCAGACCCGCGACATTGGCGCCATGGTTGGCGCCCGGCGCGACATACACATAGCTGTCACGCGCGCCGCTGCCGAGGCGGAACTTCTCCGCGCCCCAGGGGTCGTTCTCGCCGTACACGAACAGCATCTGGTTCGCGTGGTGACGGACCCAGTTGTCGACATCCGGCATCGTCAGCGGATTGAACTTCATCGGGATGTCGCGCGGTACGAAGTTCCGCGGCGGCTGGTAGCCGTACCGGCTCAGATTGCCCAGGTGCGGCTGCTTGATGTCGGGCGAGCCCAGCTGGGTACCGGCCTGGTAGTAGTACGGCGTGTACGTCGTCAGGCCCTGGTCCGTGTAGGCGGAGAAGCCGGAGATCGTGTCGACGGTGTCGTAGATCTCCTGGTCGGAGACGGTGGCCGCCGGGATGGTGTCGCAGTCGGAGAGCAGGCTGTACTGCCAGAATCCCCAGACGAAGTCGAGCACGGTGGCCTCGTAGGCCTTGTCGAGCGTGCCGATCGTGTTGAACGTGGCGCCGTTGGCGTCCGCCCACTCCTTGAACTTCTTCTCCAGCGGTTCGCGCCGGATCAGCGCCTCGCGCTGCACGGCGTTGAGCTTGTCGCGGCACTCCTTGGTGCCGACGCGCTCGAAGAACCGGTCGTACGCGGAGTCCTCTTTGTTCCACACGTCATTGGGCGCGACGTACGCGACGACGCCGTCCATGTCGCGCGGGTAGTAGCGCTCGAAGTACGTGGCGGTCATGCCGCCCTTGGAACCGCCCGTGGAGAGCCAGTTCTCGGGGTAGATCTTCTTCAGCGCGGTGAAGATCCGGTGCTGGTCACTGGCCGCCTGCCAGATGTCCAGCTTCGACCAGTCGGCCGGCTGCGGGCGCGACGGGGTGAAGAAGCGGTACTCCATCGACACCTGGTTGCCGTCGATGATCCGGGTCGGCTCACTGCGGCTCGGGTTGGTGGAGACGTTGTAGCCGCCGGTGAAGAAGACCGTGGGCCGGCTGGTGTCCTTGTGCAGCAGCGTGACGCGCTGCTGGAACGTGCCCTTGGACGGCTTCCGGTGGTCCACCGGCTGCGTGTAGTTGAGGACGAAGTAGCGGTAACCCTCGTACGGCTTCTCCTGGATCAGGCTCATCCCCGGGATCGCGAGGATTCGGTCCTTGATGTCGGTGGTGTCGGCGGCGGTCTTGTGATCCGCACTCCGATCGGCGGCGGTGGCCGCGCCGGCTGTCGCCACCGTGCCTATGACCAGCACGAACGACAACACCCATCTCAGCGCCTTGCGCATTCACACTCCCTGTGTTCATGACAGACGCCGTGAACCTAGCCCGGTCACCGTCCGAACCGCCAGTCCTCTTGACCGTTTTATCCCGCCGGGCTCCCGCGCAATCCTCAGCAGAGGATCCAGCCCGTCGAGCCTTTCCTCCCCGAGACGACCCCCGTCGCGCGTACACAGCGGTTCAGCGCGTGCACCGTCACCGGGCCGGCCCGCTGTGTGTAGTCGCCGCTGTCCACGACCGGGTTGCCCCCGCGCGGCTGGAGGCTGACCGACATCGCGCGCCTGGTCCCCGGCTTCTTGGCGACGGTGACGGCGCAGGCGTAGCCGCGGTTCTTGTAGACCCGCAGCTCACCGGTGGCGAAGCCCACGGTCTTCTGCGGCCGGCCCGAACAGACCGACGCGGCCTCGGCTCCTGACGCACCGGGACCGGCCAGCACCGTGGCTCCCGTGGCGGTGAGCACCACCAGACAGTGCAGCAGCGCCCTCCTGATCCCGATTCCGCTCGCGGCCGTCCCAGCCGAACCGAACACGAATGCCCCCCATAACTCCTCAGGTGTACATCCGTACGACGCGTGGGGAGCCAGGACGGTTGCGGAATCGCTCCCCGTGCGCCCCCGTACCCCCCGCGCAACAGGCACAACCAGTCACAATCGAACACAACCGGACACCGTCTCACCGCACCGCCGCGGGCTCCTCCTCGCCGAGGAAGCTGCTCCACAGCCGGGTGTACCGGCCGTTCAGCGCGAGCAGTTGTTCGTGTGTGCCGTCCTCCACCACCCGGCCGTGGTCCATCACTATCACCCGGTCGGCACGGGCCGCGGTGGTCAGCCGGTGGGCGACCACCAGGGTGGTACGGCGGCCGGTCAGCCGGTCGGTGGCCTGGTTGACCAGCGCCTCGCTCGCCAGGTCCAGCGCGGCGGTCGCCTCGTCGAGCAGCAGGACGTCCGGGTCGACCAGTTCGGCGCGGGCCAGGGCGATCAACTGGCGCTGTCCCGCGGAGAGATTGCGGCCGCGCTCGGCGACCTCGTGCAGATAGCCGCCGTCCAGCGTGGCGATCATCTCGTGGGCGCCGACCGCGCGGGCCGCGGCCTCCACCTCCGCGTCGGTCGCCTCGGGGCGCCCGTACGCGATGGCGTCCCGGACCGTACCGGCGAAGAGATACGCCTCCTGCGGTACGACACCGAGCCGGTGCCGGTACGCCGTCAGATCCAGCTCGCGCAGGTCCGTACCGTCCGCCGTCACCCGGCCCGCGGTCGGGTCGTAGAACCGCGCGACCAGCTTGACCAGAGTGGACTTGCCCGCGCCGGTCTCACCGACGAAGGCGACGGTCTGGCCCGCCGGTATCCGCAGATCCACCCCGGTCAGCGCGGCCTCGGCTCTTCCGGCGATGCCGCTCCCCTCGAAGCCGGCGGCCTCGACGCCCGTTCCGTCGACGGCCGCTCCTTCGTTCCCGGGTCCCCCGACGCCGCTTCCCTTCCGGCCGTCCCCGTCGATACCGCCTCCGTACGAGAACTCGACGCCCTCGAAGGCGATCTCACCGCGCAGCGACAGCACGTCCAGCGGCGCCTTCGAGGCGGCCGTCGACGTCCGCTCCCGCAGCAGTTCCTGGATCCGGCCCAGCGAGACGGTCGCCTGCTGGTAGCCGTCGAAGACCTGCGAGAGCTGCTGCACGGGCGCGAAGAACAGATCGATGTAGAGGAGGTACGCGACCAGCGCGCCGGTCGTCAGCGTGCCCGCCTCGACCCGCCCCGCGCCCACGATCAGCACGGCCGCCGCGGCCACCGAGGACAGCAGCTGGACGAAGGGGAAGTAGACCGATATCAGCCACTGGCCCCGTACCCGCGCCGAGCGGTAGTGGTCGCTGCGGGCCGCGAAGCGCTCGCCGCCGTCCTTCTCGCGCCGGAACGCCTGGACGATCCGCAGCCCGGACACGGACTCCTGGAGGTCCGCGTTGACGACGCTGATGCGCTCACGGGCCAGTTCGTACGCCCGCACACTCTTGCGGCGGAAGAAGTACGTACCGACGATCAGCACGGGCAGGGTCGCGAAGACCACCAGCGCCAGTTCCACATCGATGACCAGCAGCGCCACCAGGATGCCGAAGAAGGTGACGACGGAGACGAACGCGGTGACGAGCCCGGTCTGCAGGAAGGTCGACAGAGCGTCGACATCGGTCGTCATGCGGGTCATGATGCGGCCCGTCAGCTCACGCTCGTAGTAGTCGAGCCCGAGCCGTTGGAGCTGCGCGAAGATCTTGAGCCGCAGCGCGTAGAGGACACGTTCGCCGGTGCGGCCCGTCTTGCGGATCTCGCCGGTCTGCGCCACCCACTGGATCAGTACGGTCAGCAGACCGAGCGAGGCGGCCGTCCAGACGGCGCCGAGGGCCAGTCGCTCGACGCCCTGGTCGATGCCGTGCCGGATGAGGACCGGGAGCAGCAGGCCCATGCCCGCGTCCACCGCGACGAGCGCCAGGCTGACCAGCAGCGGCAGTCCGAACCCGCGCAGCAGCCGGCGCAGCCCGTACGCGTCCTCGGCGGCCACGGCGCGCGCCTCGTCGATCGCGGGCAGGTCGGTGGCCGGGGGCAGCGCCTCGACCTGGGCGAGCAGTTCGGGGGTGGCGCCGGGGGCCGCGGAGTCGGACGAACCGCCGCCGGGCGCCTCGTCCCGTTCCCACAGGGCGGGGGTGACACCACGCTCGGCGTCGAACTCCGCGTCGATCTCGGCCTGGAGGGCGCGGGCGTCCGCCACGGACTCCGCAGACTCCAACGCGTCGAGGCACTCCGGGGAATCCGGGGACTCGGCGGATCCGGCGGACGCCGCGGGCTCGGTCACTCCCGTCTCGCCACCGGTCCCGGACAGGGCCTCGACGGCGAGGGCCGTGTGACCGGGCGAGGCCCCGCCCAGTTCGTCCGGCTCGGTCAGCAGCCGCCGGTAGAGGGCGGAGCGCCCCTGGAGCTCCTCGTGCGTACCGATGTCGGCGAGCCTGCCGCCGTCCAGCACGGCGATACGGTCCGCGAGTCCGAGGGTGGAGCGGCGGTGGGCGATCAGCAGCGTCGTACGGCCGGCCATCACCGCGCGCAGCGCGTCATGGATCTCGTGCTCCACCCGGGCGTCCACGGCGGAGGTGGCGTCGTCGAGGACGAGCAGCCGCGGGTCGGTGAGGATGGCGCGCGCGAGCGCGATGCGCTGGCGCTGGCCGCCGGAGAGCGTGAGGCCCTGCTCGCCCACCTTGGTGTCGTAGCCGCCGGGCAGTTCCGAGATGAAGCCATGGGCCTGGGCGGCGCGGGTGGCCCGGAGGATCTCCTCCTCGGTGGCGTCCGGCTTTCCGTAGGCGATGTTGGCGCGGACGGTGTCGGAGAAGAGGAAGCTGTCTTCCGGTACGAGCCCGATGGCGGCCCGCAGCGAGTGGAGGGTCAGCTCGCGCACGTCGTGGCCGCCGACGAGGACCGCGCCGTGCGTCACGTCGTAGAAGCGGGGCAGCAGCAGCGAGACGGTGGATTTGCCGCTGCCGGACGAGCCGACGACGGCGACGGTCTCGCCGGGCCGCATCTCCAGCGAGAAGCCTTCGAGAACGGTCCGTCCGTCCTCGTACGCGAACGACACGTCGTCGAACTCGACCGATGCCTCGGCGTCCGCCGGCAGTTCCTTCGTACCGTCCTGAAGGGTCGGTTCGGTGTCGATCAGCTCCAGCACCCGTTCCACCCCGGCCCGTGCCTGCTGTCCGATGGTCAGCACCATGGCGAGCATCCGGACGGGGCCGACGAGCTGGGCGAGATAGGTGGAGAACGCGACGAACGTGCCGAGCGTGATCTGTCCCCGGGTGGCCAGCCAGCCGCCGAGCGCCAGCATCGCGACCTGCCCGAGCGCGGGGACGGCCTGGAGGGCGGGCGTGTAGCGGGCGTTGAGCCCGATGGTGCGCAGCCGCCCGGCGAACAGCTTGCGGCCGGCCTCACGGAGCTTTCCGGTCTCCTGGTCCTCCTGGCCGAACCCCTTGACCACGCGTACGCCGGAGACGGCGCCGTCCACGACCCCGGCGACCGTCGCGGCCTGCGACTGGGCGTACCAGGTGGCGGGGTGCAGCCGGGTGCGGCTGCGGCGGGCGATGAACCAGACGGCGGGGGCGACGGCCAGCGCGATCAGCGTCAGCGGCGGCGACAGCCACGCCATGATCACCAGGGATATGAGGAACAGCAGCACATTGCCGATGGTCATCGGCAGCATGAAGAGCAGGCCCTGGATGAGCTGGAGGTCGCTGGTGGCGCGGCCGATGACCTGGCCGGTGGAGAGCGTGTCCTGACGCCGTCCGTCGAGCCGGGCGATCGTGTCGTACATCTCCGTACGCAGATCGTGCTGGACGTCGAGGGCGAGCCGTCCGCCGTAGTAGCGGCGGACGAAGGTGGTGACGTAGACGGCGAGGGCCGCGACGATCAGCAGCCCGGTCCAGACGAGGAGGGAGCGGTCACCGCCCTCGATGACGTCGTCGATGACGACCTTGGTGATCAGCGGGACGAGGGCCATCACCGCCATCCCGGCGAGGGAGGACCCGAGGGCGAGCACCACGTTGCGCCGGTACCGCCACGCGTACCCGGTGAGCCGCCGTGCCCACCCTTGCTCCGCCGCCACTGAGTGCCTCCCGATCGAGCTGATCTGCCGGAAGGCACCAACGCGGGCCGTCGCGGATTTCATCCCTCCGCAACACATACCGGTCCGCGGTCCCGGACGCACCGGCAGATGGTCCTAGGACCTCGCCGCCGGAGTCTGCGCCTCCGGGCCCAGGAAGGGCGTTCAGGCGCCGGCCTGGGCGAGGTCCTTGTGGACGGCCCTGGCGACGGCCTGGATGGTGTTGACGCCGTCGCTCATCGTCTTGTCGTCATAGGTGAGCACGGTGATCGTGTAATCGTGGCCCTTGCCCGTGAACGCGCCGATGCTGTGCACGCGCCAGCCGTGGGTGGACCGCTGGAGCCAGCCGTTCTTGAGCTGGACGGTCGCGGTGGCCGGGGCGCCCGCCGGTACGCCCCAGCGCTGGGACGTGACGACCTTGCCCATCCGGTCCAGGATGAAGGCGCGCGAGGCGGCCCTGAGCACGGTGTTCTCCGCGGTGATCAGGGACAGCAGTTGCCTCTCGTCCTGCGCGGTGATCTGGGTGAGGCCCCAGGAGCCCTTCGCGCCCGGGACGGTCCTGGTCATCCCCGCGGCCTTGAGGAAGCCCTTGACCTTCGTCGGGCCGAGCTGCTTCCAGAGCGTGCTGGTCGACGCGTTGTCCGATTTTGTGATCATGGCCGTGGCGAGATCGGTCTCACGCCGGGTCAGCTTGCGGTTCGTCTTCTGCGCGTCCCAGAGCAGGGTCGCGAGGACAGTGACCTTCACCACACTGGCGGAGTCGTACTGCTGTGTGGCGTGCAGGGTGCAGCGCGTGCCGGTCGTGCGGTCGTGGACCGCGAGGGCCGTGGTGGACTTCCGGCCGCTGAGCGACGCGGTGATGTCCTTGGCGAGCGTGGCCGCGAGCCCCGCCTTGTCCGAGGTGCAGGCGACGGCCGGGGCCGCCGCGGCGGCGGGCACCGTCCCCGCGGTCACCGGTACGAGTACACCCACCGCCAGGGCGGCGGCGAGCGGGCCCCGGGCATGCCGGGGTATGCGCTGGTGCGTCATGAAGGATTCCCGCCCCTGGAGCGTCGGCGAGCGCGCTCCGCGCGGCGCGCTCGCCGACCATGATGCACACGGACGAGTGAATGGTTGTACGGCCAGATGGTGTCGCGATTGTCACAACTGTCGGTCTTGCCGCAACCGTCCCGCCGGTCACCGCCGGCTCCTCGCTCCCCGACCGCGCCGGGCTCCGGTCAGAGATCGCCCGCGCCGGACTCCGACGGTCGGAGATGGGTCGGGGTGGGTCGGGGCGGACTCCGGTCAGAGGTGGGTCGGGGCGAACATCCTGAGCAGGGCGGGGAGAACGACCACCGACGGGCCCGGTTCCGCGAGCGCCCCGGCGAGGTCCTCGCGCAGGGACTCCGGGGTGGTACGGACCGCCGGGACGCCGAAGGACTCGGACAGCGCCACGAAGTCCGGGCGGGAGAGCTCCGTACCGGTCGCCTCGCCGAAGGCGTCCGTCATGTACTCGCGCAGGATCCCGTAGCCGCCGTCGTCCACGATCAGCCACGTGACCGGCAGGTCGTACTGGCGGGCGGTGGCCAGCTCCGCGAGCGAGTACATCGCGCCGCCGTCGCCCGACACGGCGAGGACCGGCTTCGTACGGTCGGCCGCCGCCGCGCCCAGGGCGGCGGGGAACGCGTAGCCGAGGCCGCCCGCGCCCTGGCCCGAGTGCATCGGGCCCGGCCAGGCGGACCAGGCCCAGTAGGCGAGGATCGTCATGTCCCAGAAGCTGGGGGACGCGGCGGGCAGCGCGTCGCGTACGGAGGCGAGCACCCGCTGCTCCAGGGGGAGGTCCTGGGCGGCGATCCTCGCCCGTACCTTCGCCAGGACCGTACGGACCGACTCGGCGCCCGCCGGGTCCCGGCGCTCGCTCACCGCGTCCAGCAGCGCGGACAGCGCGTTGCGCGCGTCGGCGTGGATGCCGAGGGCGGGGTGGTTGGACTCCAGCTTGCCGAGGTCCGCCTCGATCTGGATCACCCGGCCGCGCGGGCGGAACGTGTGGTAGTTCGAGGAGAGTTCGCCGAGCCCGGAGCCGATCACCAGCAGGACGTCCGCGTCTTCGAGGAAGTCCGTGGTGTGGCGGTCCTCCAGCCAGGACTGGAGCGAGAGCGGATGCTCCCAGGGGAAGGCGCCCTTGCCGCCGAAGGTGGTGACGACCGGCGCGGACAGCTTCTCGGCGAGCGCCCGGAGCTTGCCGCCGGCGTCGGCGCGGACGACTCCACCGCCCGCGATGATCGCCGGACGGGCGGCGTTCGACAGCGCGTGGGCGGCCACGGCGGTCAGTTCGGGACGGGGCAGCAGCTCGCGCGGGGTCGCGTCCATGGCGGTGACGACCGGCAGGGTCGTCCCGGCGAGGAGGACGTCCTGCGGGATCTCGACCCAGACCGGGCCGTGCGGCGCGGTGAGCGCGGATTCCCAGGCGGCGGCGATCGCGGACGGGATCTGGGAGGCGGCGCGGACGGGGTGCACGGACTTCACGATGTCGCGGAAGGACGCCTGCTGGTCGCGGAGTTCATGCAGATAGCCGTGCCGGCCGCCGCCGAGTCCCGCCGTCGGGATCTGGCTGGAGATCGCGAGGACGGGCGCCGAGGCGGCGGCCGCCTCCTGGAGCGCGGCGAGCGAGGTCAGGGCGCCTGGGCCGGTGGAGAGCAGCAGCGGGGCGACCTCGCCGGTGACCCTGCCGTACGCGTCGGCGGCGAACCCCGCGTTGTTCTCGACGCGGAGGCCGACGTACTGGAGCGAGGACCGGCGCAGGGCGTCGAACATTCCCAGCGCGTGCTGTCCCGGCAGCCCGAACACGGTGGTGGCGCCGAGCCCGTACAGCGTCTCGACGACCAGGTCACCGCCGTTGCGCCCGGCGGGCGGCGCCAGGGCGGCGGCGGTCTGCTCGGGGGTGAGGGGCCGGGGCCCGTGGTCGTGATCGTGGTCGTGGGTCACTTCGTCGCCTTCCCCGCGGCGATCTGCCGGGACATGATCGTCGTCAGTTCGTACGCCGTGTGGGAGGCGGCGACGGAGGTGATCTCGGCGTGGTCGTACGCGGGCGCCACCTCGACGACATCCGCCGAGACCACATCGCAGGAGGCCAGTCCTCGCACTATTTCGAGGAGTTCACGGGAGGTCAGTCCGCCCGCCTCGGGCGTGCCGGTGCCGGGCGCGTGCGCCGGGTCCAGCACATCGATGTCGATGGAGATGTACAGCGGACGGTCCCCGATGCGCTGCCGCAGCTGGTCGGCGATCTCGTCCACGCCCCGGCGCATCACATCGGCGGACGTGACGATTCCGAAGCCCATCCTGGCGTCGTCGTCCAGGTCCCGCTTGCCGTAGAGCGGGCCGCGCGTACCGACGTGGGAGAGCGCCTCCGTATCGAGGATGCCCTCCTCGACGGCCCGGCGGAACGGTGTCCCGTGCGTGTACTCGGCGCCGAAGTAGGTGTCCCAGGTGTCCAGATGGGCATCGAAGTGGAGCAGCGCGACCGGGCCGTGCCGCTTCGCCACCGAGCGCAGCAGCGGGAGCGCGATGGTGTGGTCGCCGCCGAGGGTCATCAGGCGCGCGCCGGTGCCGAGCAGTTCGTCGGCGGCGGCCTCGATGGTGTCGACGGCCTCGTTGATGTTGAACGGGTTGGCGGCGATGTCCCCGGCGTCGGCGACCTGCGCGAGCGCGAACGGGGAGGCGTCCTGGGCGGGGTTGTACGGGCGCAGCAGGCGCGACGCCTCCCGGATCGCGTTTCCGCCGAAGCGGGCGCCGGGACGGTAGGAGACGCCGGTGTCGAAGGGAACGCCGACGACGGCGACATCGGCGGTGCCGACCTCGTCGAGCCGGGGCAGCCGGGCGAAGGTGGCCGGGCCCGCGTACCTCGGGACGCGGGACGAGTCGACCGGGCCGCGTGGACCGCCGTCGCGGCCTCCGTCGCCGCCTCCGTCGCCGGTGACCTGGGAAGTGACCTGGGGTTCGTTTCCGTTGCCGCTCATCGTCGGGCCTCTCCGGGTAGTGCTCGCGCGGCTCCGCGCGGCTGTGTGTTGCCGAGCACCACTGCGTACTGTCATGTACCGATACAGCCGCTGCGTGCCGCTGCGTGCCGCTGTGTGATGCTCTGTGATGCCGTGTGATGCTCTGTCAAGGATGGACCGGCCCACTGACAGTGGGCCGGTCCGGGTCGCGTGTCCGCCGCCCTCGGGTCTCGCCCGCGGGTTCCGCCCTCAGCTCACGGGAAGGGCCGGCTCGGACGGGGTCCCGGGGCTCTCGTCATCCGCTTCGCCCGCGAGCCGGCGCCGCCACGCGGCCAGCACCGCCTCGTCCGTCGGCCTGGTCGCCAGGCTGACGATCAGATAGGCGGCCAGCGAGGACAACAGTCCGTAGTAGACGGGCTCGTTGGCGAGGATGCCGTACGCCGCCATCAGCCCCACCACGGCCCCGCCGCCGACGATCACGCCCGCCAGCGCGCCGTACACCGTCCCGCGCTTCCAGAGCAGACCGCCGAGGATCGGCACCAGCAGTCCGCCGACGAGCAGGTTGTACGCGACGGTGAGCGCCTCGACGACATCGTTCAGCGCGATCGCGATGGCGATGACGCCGGTCCCCATGATCAGGATGAACAGCCGGTTGCCCCTGACCTCGTCGTGCTCGGCGCCGCCCGGTCCGCCGTCCGCCCCGCCGCCCCGGCCGCCGGCCCTCCGCAGCCGCGACCAGATGTCGTTGTTCGCGACGGTCGCGCAGGCGATCAGCGCGCCGGAGGAGGTCGACATCACGGCCGCGAGGGCGGCGGCCAGCACCAGCCCCCTTACGCCCATGGGCAGTTCGTCCTTGACGATGGTCGCGAACGCGTCGTCCGCGCTGCCCAGATCGGGGTAGAGCACCTTGGCCGCGGTCCCGATGACCGCTCCGGCCAGCGCGTACACCAGACAGTACGTACCGGCGACGGTGCCGCCCCAGCGCGCCACCTTGTCGCCGCGCGCGGTGAACACCCGCTGCCAGATGTCCTGTCCGATCAGCATGCCGAAGGTGTAGATCAGCACATAGGTGAAGATCGTCTCGCCGCCGATGCCGAACGGCGCGAAGTACTCGTCCGGCAGCTGCGCCCTCATCTCGCCGAACCCGCCCGCCTTGACCACCGCGATGGGCAGCAGGAGCAGCAGCACGCCGACGGTCTTGACGACGAACTGCACCATGTCGGTGAGCGTGATGGACCACATGCCGCCGAGCGTCGAGTACGCGACGACGATCGCGCCGCCCAGGATGATCGCGACGGTGCGGTTCAGATCGAAGAGGACGTCGAAGATCGTGGCGTAGGCGATGGTCGAGGTGACCGCGAGCATCAGCGTGTACGCCCACATCACGATGCCCGAGATGACCCCGGCCCGGCCGCCGTAGCGCAGATCGAGCATCTCGGAGACGGTGTAGACCTTCAGCCGGGCGATCCGCGCGGAGAAGAAGACGGAGAGGGCGAGCAGGCCGAGGCCGATGGTGAAGACCATCCAGGCGCCGGAGAGCCCGTGCTTGTAGCCGAGGCCCACCCCGCCGATCGTGGAGGCGCCGCCGAGGACGATCGCGGCCATCGTGCCGGAGTACATCCAGGGGCCCAGCCTGCGGCCCGCGACCAGGAACTCGCTCTTGGACTTGGCGCGGCGCATGCCCCACCAGCCCATGGCCAGCATGCCGGCCAGATAGACGACGATCACCGCGTAATCGACAGCCATGGGCTTCCTCCGTCTCGACTCACACTCTTCATCCCGCGTTCTTGTGGGTCATGACGGTAGGTGGCCGGAAAGCATCGCTGAAGTGTACGTTTCATCCATTTCGCAGACGAATGACGGATGGAACGTCCATGACGAACCCCACCGCGCGCCCCGCCGCTCCCCCGCCCACCCCGCCGATCCCGCTGGCCGCGCTGCTCGCGGACCGGGATCTCGGGCTGCGCCGGATCGCCGGGCCGCCGGACGACGGCTCGCAGGTGGTGCACTGGGTGCACACCTCGGAGATGGCGGACCCGTACCCGTATCTGCTCGGCGGGGAGCTGCTGCTGACCGCCGGTGTCCAGCTCAGCGACGCGTACGCGGACGAGTACGCGGCGCGGGTGGTCGAGGCGGGCGCGGCGGCGCTCGGTTTCGGGGTGACGCCGGTGTACGACACGGTGCCGCCCGCGCTCGTCGAGGCCTGCGACCGGCACGGTCTGCCGCTGCTCGAAGTACCGCCGCGTACCCCGTTCACCACCGTCGCACGCGGGGTGTGGCGGCTGATGGCGGAGGCACGCCACCGCGAACTGCGCCGGGTGACCCAGGCACAGCAGGGGCTGGCGGCCGCCGCCGCGCGCCAGGACCCGGTGCCCGCCGTGCTGCGGCAGCTGGCGGTGCGGCTGGGGGGCCGCGCGGTGCTGTTCGCGCCGGACGGCGCGGAGCTGCACACCACGGGCCAGGCTCCGTCGCCCGGGGTCCGCACGGCCCTCGCGCGGCTGGCCCGCGTGGTACGCGGCGGACCGGCGTCCGCCACCGACACCGCCCAGGGCGCCCATCTCGCCGCCTACGCGCTCGGCGGCGGCCAGGGCCTCGTCCTCGGCGTCGCCACCGGCGGACGGGAGGCCGGGGACCACACCGTCGCCGGCGTCGCCGTCGTCCTGCTGTCGCTGCTCACGGCGCCCCATCAGAGCGCGGCCGAGGCGGGCCGCTCGGCGGCGCTCGTACGGATGCTGCTCGGGGCCACACCCGCCGAGGCCGCGCCGCTGCTCGGGCCGGGGCCGTGGAGCGTGGTCCACGCGCGCGGCGGCGCCACGCCCTTCGCGGCGGGCGCCCTGGCGGCGGCGCTCGGCAGCGCGCTGGTCGAGACGGACGGCACCACGACCCGGGTGATCACCGACCGCGAGGTCACCGCCAGGCCCGGCTGGACCCTGGGCGTCAGCGAGCCGGTGGAACCCGCGGAGCTGGCCGCGGCCGACGCCCGCGCCGGGCGCGCGCTGCGCCGCGCCGAGGCCACCCGTACCCCACTCGTGCGCCACCACGGGGAGGGACTCAGCGGCCTGTTCGCCCCCGAGGAGGCCGCCGCCCACGCCCGCGCCCGCCTCGCGCCGCTTGCCGGCTCCCCGGCCCTGGCCGAGACGCTGCGCGTCTGGCTCTCGCTGCACGGCAGCTGGGACCGTACGGCGGTGGCCCTGACCGTCCACCGCAACACCGTCCGCCAGCGGATCGCCCGCTGCGCGGCCCTGCTGGACACGGACCTGGACGACGCCGACGTACGGATGGAGCTGTGGTTCGCGCTGCGCTGGGCGTGACGGCGCGGGCCGGTCAGGCGGGCGGCTCCAGAGGCCGTGTCCGCAGGCCGCGTCCATAGGCCGTGTCCGTCGGACGTGCCCGCAGGCGCTGCCCGGCCGGCCGATGAGCCGACCGTTCCCGGGGCCTGGACACCGGAACGAACCGCCGGGTAACTTGGATGAGCAAGCGCTTAGCCACGAGGGGGAGGCACTCCAGTGCGTCGTACCGTCTACAACGAGGACCACGAGGCGTTCCGGGAGACCATCCGCGCCTTCATCGAGGCCGAGGTCGTCCCCGTCCACGACGAGTGGTACGCGGCGGGGCAGGCGCCCCGCGACTTCTACCACCAACTCGGCGAGCTGGGCGTCTTCGGCATCGAGGTGCCCGAGGAGTACGGCGGCGCGGGCGAGGAATCGTTCAAGTTCCAGGCGGTCATCACCGAGGAGTGCGCACGCGCGGGTGTCTCCTTCGGCGGCTCCGGGGTCCATGTGGCGCTCTGCCTGCCCTACTTGAAGGCGTACGCCACCGACGAGCAGAAGAAGCGCTGGCTGCCGGACTTCGTCAGCGGCCGGGCGATGTACGCCATCGCCATGACCGAGCCGGGCACGGGCTCCGACCTGGCCGGCATGAAGACCACCGCCAGGCTCTCCGAGGACGGCACGCACTACGTCCTGAACGGCTCGAAGACGTTCATCACCGGCGGCGTGCACGCGGACCGCGTGATCGTCTGCGCCCGTACCGCCGCCCCGACCGCCGAGGACCGCCGCCATGGCATCTCGCTGCTGGTCGTGGACACGAAGTCCGAGGGGTACGCGGTCGGCCGCAAGCTCGACAAGCTGGGGCTGCGGATCTCCGACACCGCCGAGCTGTCCTTCACCGATGTCAAGGTCCCGGTCGAGGACCTGCTCGGCGAGGAGAACAAGGGCTTCTCCTACCTCGGCCAGAATCTGCCGCAGGAGCGGCTGGGCATCGCCGTCGGCGCGTACGCGCAGGCCGCCGCGGCGGTCCGGTTCGCGCAGGCGTACGTCCAGGAGCGGACGGTCTTCGGCAAGAGCGTCGCGTCGTTCCAGAACACGAAGTTCGAACTGGCCGCGTGCAAGGCCGAGGTGGACGCGGCGGAGGCTGTGGTCGACCGCGCGCTGGAGGCCCATGACCTGGGCGAGCTGTCCGCGGCCGAGGCCGCGTCCGCGAAGCTCTTCACCACCGAGGTCGCGCACCGCGTCATCGACAAGTGCCTCCAGCTGCACGGCGGCTACGGCTATATGAACGAGTACCCGATCGCCCGGCTGTACGCGGACAACCGCGTCAACCGGATCTACGGCGGCACCAGCGAGGTCATGAAGATGATCATCGCCAAGTCGATGGGGCTGTAGGGCTGCAAGAGCAAGTCGATGGAGCTGTAAGGCTGCAAGAGAGGGGGCGGGCCGGTTCGGCCGTACGGTCAGAGCAGGCCCGCCTCGTTCAGCAGGTAGGCGGTCATCGGGTCGTAGAAGCGCGGGTCCGTGACATGGTCGTCGAGCGGAACGGTCACCTCCAGCGTGCCTTCCGCCTCGGCGATGAAGAGCGCCGGGTCGTTGCAGTCCGCGTATCCGACCGAGTCCAGGCCACGCTGTCCCGCGCATCCCGCCCAGCCGTGGTCCGCGACCACCAGATCGGGCTGTGGTCTGCCCTCGCGCTCCAGACCGTCCAGGATCGCCCGCATCGGCTCCGGGGAGTGCGTGTGCCAGAGGGTCGCGCCGCGCTCCAGCATCGCGATGTCCGCGAACTGGAAGACCATGCCCTCGTCGGCGGTGAGCCCGCCCGGGATCCGTACGATCTCGCAGCCCGCGGCGCGCAGGGCGTCCGCGGTCTGCCGGTGCACGTCCAGCAGCCCGCCCGGGTGGCCGGTCGCGAACAGCACGCGCTGCTTGCCCGCGACTGCCTTGCGCAGCCGGGCGGCCAGCCGCTCCAGGCCGTCCACGGTCAGCTCGGGATCGATGGTGTCCTGGCCGGCCCGGTGCCCGGGGTCGTCGCTGACCCCGCACCGCTCGGCCATCACGGCGAGCACGTCCTGCTCGTCGGTCCAGCGGTCCCCCAGCTCCAGGCCCAGCCAGTAGTGGCGGTCGCCATTGGCCAGCTTGCGGTAGTGGGAGAGGTTGTTGTCGCGGGGTGTGGCGACATCCCCGGCGATACGCGTTCGGACGAGATGGTCGACAAGGGCGGCACGGCTCGGTATCGGCATGCGTCCATTGTGCCGTCCGACCCCCGCGCCGCGCCGGGTGTCCCCGTTCCCGGACTGTCTTCGGCCGGTCTTCGACCAGCCCGGACTCCGGTACCCGCCCGTCGTCGCGGCGCGCGCTCGCGCCCACGACCGGCGGCGTCCCCCGGACCGCCTCCTACCGCGCGGGCTCGCCCGTGGCGCCCAGCGCCGCGAACGCGCCGTGCGCCAGGCGGCGCAGCAGGGATTCCGTCGCGGCGCGGCCCGGGAGGCCGCCGCCGGGCGAGCCGAGGTGCGGTGTCGAGTTCAGCAGGCCGAAGACCGCGTGGACCGCGCCGCGCGCCTGGGATTCGGGGACGGCCGGGTACAGCTCCCGTACGACCGTGACCCACAGCTCCACGTACTGCCGCTGGAGCTGGCGCACCAGCTTGCGGTCGCTGTCCCTCAGACGGTCCAGCTCGCGGTCGTGGAGGGTGATGAGCGGGCGGTCGTCCAGGGCGAAGTCGATATGCCCGTCGATCAGCGAGGCCAGCACGGCGGCCGGGTCGCCGGCCGCGCCCGCGCCCCGTACGCGCAGCTTCCCGCCGTCCAGCAGCCGTCCGCTGATGCCGACGAGCAGCTCGGCGAGCATCGCGTCCTTGCCCGCGAAATGGCGGTACAGACCGGGCCCGCTGATGCCGACGGCCGCCCCTATCTCGTCGACACCGACGCCGTGGAAGCCGCGCTCGGCGAAGAGGCGCGCGGCCTCGCTGAGGATCTGCTCGCGGCGGGTCGGGGCCGCGGTCCTGGTGCTCATGGGAAATCATTCTAGACAGGGCCGTTAGCGGTCGTTAACCTGGAGACGTCACGTTAACGCTCACTAACACTCCGCACCGGTACACACACCGGATACACGCACCGACGCACGCACCACCACCACACCACTGAACCCAGCGAGGGGGGCTACGAGCGATGCGGCAGGCACCAGTGCTGGCGAGCGCCGCCGATCCGGCGTCCGAGGCATGGCGGGCCAACGAAGCGGCCCATCAGGAGCTGGCCGACGGGCTGCGCTCCCGGCTCGTCGCCGCGCGCCTCGGCGGCGGCGAGAAGGCCCGCGCCCGGCACACCGCGCGCGGGAAGCTGCTCCCGCGCGACCGGGTGGACACCCTCCTCGACCCCGGCTCGCCCTTCCTGGAGCTGGCGCCGCTCGCGGCCGAGGGGATGTACGGCGGGGCGGCCCCGGCCGCCGGGGTGATCGCCGGGATCGGCCGCGTCAGCGGGCGCGAGGTGGTGATCGTCGCCAATGACGCCACGGTCAAGGGCGGTACGTACTACCCGATGACGGTGAAGAAACACCTTCGCGCCCAGGAGGTGGCTCTGGAGAACCGCCTCCCCTGTGTGTATCTGGTCGACTCCGGCGGCGCCTTCCTGCCGATGCAGGACGAGGTCTTCCCGGACCGCGACCACTTCGGCCGGATCTTCTACAACCAGGCCCGGATGTCCGGCGCCGGCATCCCGCAGATCGCCGCGGTGCTCGGCTCCTGCACGGCGGGCGGGGCGTACGTCCCGGCGATGAGCGACGAGGCCGTGATCGTCCGCGGGCAGGGCACGATCTTCCTGGGCGGCCCGCCGCTGGTGAAGGCGGCGACCGGCGAGGTCGTCACGGCCGAGGAGCTGGGCGGCGGCGAGGTCCACTCCCGGGTCTCGGGGGTCACCGACCATCTCGCCGAGGACGACGCGCACGCGCTGCGCGTCGTCCGGACGATCGTCTCCACGCTCCCCGCGCGCGGCCCGCTCCCCTGGTCCGTCGAGCCGGTGGAGGAGCCGAAGGTGGACCCCGCCGGGCTGTACGGCGCGGTGCCGGTGGATTCCCGTACGCCCTATGACGTCCGCGAGGTGATCGCGCGGCTGGTCGACGGCTCGCGGTTCGCCGAGTTCAAGTCCGAGTTCGGGACGACGCTGGTCACCGGCTTCGCGCGGATCCACGGCCATCCGGTGGGCGTCGTCGCCAACAACGGCATCCTGTTCTCCGAGTCCGCCCAGAAGGGCGCGCATTTCATCGAGCTGTGCGACCAGCGCGGCATCCCGCTGCTCTTCCTCCAGAACATCTCGGGCTTCATGGTCGGCCGGGACTACGAGGCGGGCGGGATCGCCAAGCACGGCGCGAAGATGGTGACGGCCGTCGCCTGCGCGCGGGTGCCGAAGCTGACGGTCGTGGTCGGCGGTTCGTACGGCGCGGGCAACTACTCGATGTGCGGCCGGGCCTACTCCCCCCGCTTCCTGTGGATGTGGCCCAACGCGAAGATCTCGGTGATGGGCGGCGAGCAGGCCGCCTCGGTGCTGGCCACCGTCAAGCGCGACCAGATCGAGGCGCGCGGCGAGGAGTGGCCGGCCGGGGACGAGGAGTCCTTCAAGGACCCGATCCGCGCGCAGTACGAGACCCAGGGCAACGCCTACTACGCGACCGCGCGCCTCTGGGACGACGGCGTCATCGACCCGCTGGACACCCGCCAAGTGGTGGGTCTGGCCCTGACCGCGTGTGCCAACGCCCCGCTGCCCCTGAGGGACAGCGAGGCGCCCGGCTTCGGCGTCTTCCGGATGTGAGGGTGGGAATGTTCGACACGGTTCTGATCGCCAACCGCGGCGAGATCGCGGTCCGCGTGATCCGCACCCTGCGGGCCCTGGGCGTGCGCTCGGTCGCGGTGTTCAGCGACGCGGACGCGGACGCCCGGCATGTACGGGAGGCCGACACCGCGGTACGGATCGGGCCCGCCGCCGCGGCCGAGAGCTATCTCCGCGTCGACCGGCTGCTGGAGGCGGCGGCCCGTACCGGCGCGCAGGCGGTCCACCCCGGCTACGGCTTCCTCGCCGAGAACGCCGGCTTCGCGCGCGCCTGCGCGGACGCGGGGCTGGTCTTCGTCGGCCCGCCCGCGCCCGCCATCGCGCTGATGGGCGACAAGATCCGCGCCAAGGAGACCGTACGGGCCGCCGGGGTCCCGGTGGTGCCGGGCTCCTCCGGCGGCGGACTGAGCGATGACCAGCTGGCCGAGGCGGCGCGCGGGATCGGGATGCCGGTGCTGCTGAAGCCCTCGGCGGGCGGCGGCGGCAAGGGCATGCGGCTGGTGCGGGCCGAGGCGGCGCTCGCCGAGGAGATCGCGGCGGCCCGGCGCGAGGCGCGCTCCTCCTTCGGGGACGACACGCTCCTGGTGGAGCGGTGGGTGGACCGCCCGCGCCATATCGAGATCCAGGTCCTGGCGGACGGCCGGGGGAACGTGCTGCATCTGGGCGAGCGCGAGTGCTCGCTCCAGCGCCGCCACCAGAAGGTCGTCGAGGAGGCGCCGTCCGTCCTGCTGGACGGGGCGACGCGCGCGGCGATGGGCGAGGCGGCGGTCCGGGCGGCGCGCTCGTGCGGCTACGAGGGCGCGGGGACGGTCGAGTTCATCGTCCCCGGCGGCGACCCGTCGTCGTACTTCTTCATGGAGATGAACACCCGCCTCCAGGTCGAGCATCCGGTGACCGAGCTGGCGGTGTCGGTCGGGGGACGGCGCGGCCTGGATCTGGTGGAGTGGCAGCTGCGGATCGCCTCCGCCGAGGAACTGCCCTTCGGCCAGGGCGACATCGCGTTCGAGGGTCACGCGGTGGAGGCGCGCGTCTGCGCCGAGGATCCCGCCCGCGGGTTCCTGCCCTCCGGCGGTACGGTCCTCGCCCTGCGCGAGCCGGAGGGCGACGGCGTACGGACCGACTCGGGCCTCTCCGAGGGCGCGGACGTCGGCAGCGCGTACGACCCGATGCTTTCCAAGGTCATCGCGTACGGCCCCGACCGCGCCACGGCCCTGCGCAGACTCCGCGCGGCGCTCGCGGAGACGGTCACGCTCGGGGTCCCGACGAACGCCGGGTTCCTCCGCAGGCTGCTGGCCCACCCCTCGGTGGTCGCGGGCGAGCTGGACACGGGTCTGGTCGAGCGCGAGGCGGCGGGGCTGCTGGCGGAGGCGGTCCCGCCCGAGGTGTACGCGGCCGCGGCGGCGGTCCGTCAGGCGGGGCTGCTGCCGCCCGCGACGGCGGGATGGGTGGACCCCTTCTCCGTACCGGACGGCTGGCGCCTGGGCGGCGTGCCCCACCCGGTCGGCCATCCCCTGCGAGTGCCGGGACATGACCCCGTGACACGCGAGGCGCCGCCCGCGGACCGGTCCCGGGTGGAGCCCGGCCGGGTCACGGTCACCGTGGACGGGGTGACCCACACCTTCCACCGCGCGGGCGACTGGCTCGGCAGGGACGGGGACAGCTGGCACGTCCAGGACTTCGACCCCGTGGAGGCCGCCCTGCGCGGGGCCGCCGGGGCGGGCGGTGTGGACGCGCTGACGGCGCCGATGCCCGGGACGGTCACCGTCGTGAAGGTGGCCGTCGGGGACGAGGTGACGGCCGGACAGAGTCTGCTGGTCGTCGAGGCGATGAAGATGGAGCACGTCATCTCCGCGCCGCACGACGGCACGGTCACCGAACTGGACGTCACCCCCGGCTCCACCGTCGCCATGGATCAGGTGCTGGCCGTCGTCGCGCCGGCCGGCCCCGCCGAGGAGGAGTCATGACCGAAGGACTGCCCATGGCGGTGCCCGCGCAGGGCCTGCCGCCCCGGGTCCGTATCCATGAGGTGGGCGCGCGCGACGGGCTCCAGAACGAGAAGACCGTCGTACCGACCGAGGTCAAGGCGGAGTTCATCCACCGCCTCGCCCACGCCGGACTGACCACCATCGAGGCGACCAGCTTCGTCCGCCCCGAGTGGGTGCCCCAGCTGGCCGACGCCGAGCTGCTGTTCCCGATGCTCGCCGACCTCGGCGGGGCCCCCGATATCGAGCTTCCCGTGCTCGTGCCGAACGGGCGCGGGCTGGACCGCGCCATGGCGCTGGGCGCCCGCCGTATCGCCGTGTTCGGCAGCGCCACGGAATCCTTCGCCAAGGCCAACCTCAACCGGACGGTCGACGAGTCGCTCGCCATGTTCGAGCCGGTCGTCGCGAGGGCCAGGGAGGACCGCATGACGGTCCGCGGCTATCTCTCGATGTGCTTCGGCGACCCCTGGGAGGGGCCCGTCCCGGTCCATCAGGTCGTCAGGGTCGCCAAGGCCCTCAGGGACATGGGATGCGACGAGCTGAGCCTCGGCGACACCATCGGCGTCGCCACCCCGGGCCATGTGCAGACGCTCCTGGCCGAGCTGAACGAGGAGGGCGTGCCGACCGACGCCCTCGCGGTGCACTTCCACGACACGTACGGCCAGGCGCTCGCCAACACCCTCGCCGCGCTCCAGCACGGAGTGACCACCGTGGACGCCTCTGCGGGCGGCCTCGGCGGCTGCCCGTACGCGAAGAGCGCGACCGGCAATCTCGCCACCGAAGACCTCGTGTGGATGCTCGACGGCCTCGGTATCGAAACCGGCGTCGATCTCGGCCGGCTCGTCGCCACCAGCGACTGGCTGGCCGAACGGCTGGGCCGCCCCAGCCCTTCCCGTACCGTCCGCGCCCTCTCCCACAAGGAGTGACCATCGATGTCCCTGGACCACCGGCTCTCCGCCGAGCACGAAGAACTGCGCCGCACTGTCGAGGAGTTCGCCCGCGAGGTCGTCGCGCCCAAGATCGGCGACTTCTACGAGCGGCACGAGTTCCCCTACGAGATCGTCCGTGAGATGGGGCGGATGGGGCTGTTCGGACTGCCGTTCCCGGAGGAGTACGGCGGCATGGGGGGCGACTATCTCGCGCTCGGGATCGCCCTGGAGGAGCTGGCCCGCGTCGACTCCTCGGTGGCGATCACCCTGGAGGCCGGGGTCTCGCTCGGCGCCATGCCCGTCCACCGTTTCGGTACGGAGGAGCAGAAGCGTGAGTGGCTGCCCCGGCTCTGTTCGGGCGAGCTGCTCGGCGCGTTCGGCCTGACGGAACCGGACTGCGGTTCGGACGCGGGCGGCACGCGCACGACCGCCGTGCGCGACGGCGACTCATGGGTGATCAACGGCAGCAAGTGCTTCATCACCAACTCCGGTACGGACATCACGGGTCTGGTCACGGTCACCGCCGTCACCGGCCGCAAGGAGGACGGACGTCCGGAGATCTCCTCGATCATCGTGCCGTCGGGCACCCCCGGCTTCACGGTCGCGGCCCCGTACTCGAAGGTCGGCTGGAACGCGTCGGACACCCGCGAGCTGTCCTTCGCGGACGTCCGCGTCCCGCTGGCCAATCTGCTCGGCGAGGAGGGCCGTGGATACGCGCAGTTCCTGCGCATCCTCGACGAGGGCAGGATCGCGATCTCCGCGCTGGCGACCGGGCTCGCCCAGGGGTGTGTGGACGAGTCGGTCGCGTACGCGCGCGAACGGCACGCGTTCGGCCGGCCGATCGGCGCCAACCAGGCCATCCAGTTCAAGATCGCCGACATGGAGATGCGCGCGCACATGGCGCGGATCGGCTGGCGGGACGCGGCCTCCCGGCTGACGCACGGCGAGCCGTTCAAGAAGGAGGCCGCGCTGGCGAAGCTGTACTCGTCGACGGTCGCGGTCGACAACGCCCGTGAGGCCACCCAGATCCACGGCGGATACGGCTTCATGAACGAGTATCCGGTCGCCCGGATGTGGCGGGATTCCAAGATCCTGGAGATCGGCGAGGGGACGAGCGAGGTCCAGCGGATGCTGATCGCGCGGGAGCTGGGCCTGGCGGATCTGAGTCCCACGGGCTGAGGCGCCCCGGGCGCCGGGGGTGTGCGGATCCCCCGGCGCCCGGCCCTCTCCGGCTCTCCCGGTCCGGGCCAGGCTCCGCCGGTCCGGGCCAAGCTCCGCCCGTCCGGGCCTATTGCCCGGCCGGCCAGTTCACCAGCGGCGAGCGGTAGTAGTCGATCCCGAGCGCCGTCATGCGCGGCCCCTGCGCCGCCAGCCGCGCCTTGTACGTGTCCCAGTCGTGCGTGGCGGCCGGCGACCAGCCCAGCTCGGCGATACCGGGCAGCCGCGGGAAAGCCATGGACTCCAGCTGGTCGTTGGTCGCGAGGGTCTCGGTCCAGAGCGGCGCCTCGACACCGAGCACCGCGTCCTCGGACACACCCGCGCCGGCGAGATAGGTGGCCGGGTCCCAGTCGTACGAGCGGTCCACCTCCGTGTAACCGGCCCAGGACTGGCCCAGCACGGTGCTCCTGTCGTACTTCATGTCGAGGTACGCCCGGTCCGCCGGGGAGAGGATCAGCCGGGTGCCCTTCTTCGTCGCCGCCGCGACCTGCGCGCGCTCGGCGGCGCTCGTGGCGTCGTACCCCCAGTACTGGGCGACGGCCCCCTTCACCGGCGTGGCGCCGGTCAGCTGGTGCCAGCCGACGACGGTCTTCCCGTACTTCCGGACGACGGCCTGCGTCCGCTCCATGAAGGTCACATAGTCGGCGTGGCTGGTGGAGTGGGCCTCGTCGCCGCCGATGTGGAGATACTTCCCGGGGGTGAGGGCGGCCAGCTCGCGGACCACGTCGTCCACGAAGTCGTACGTCACCTCCTTGGGGGCGCACAGCGAGCTGAAGCCGACCGCCGTGCCGGTGTAGAGCGGGGGCGCGACACCGTCGCAGTTCAGCTCGGCGTACGAGGCGAGGGCGGCGTTGGTGTGGCCCGGCATGTCGATCTCCGGGATCACCTCCAGGTGCCGGGAGGCCGCGTAGCTCACCAGCCCCCGGTACTGGGCCTTGGTGTAGTAGCCGCCGGGGCCGCCGCCGACCTGGGTGGAGCCACCGTACGTGGCCAGGCGCGGCCAGGAGTCGATGGCGATCCGCCAGCCCTGGTCGTCGGAAAGGTGCAGATGCAGTTTGTTGATCTTGTAGAGGGCCAACTGATCGATATAGAGCTTGACCTGATCAGGCGTCAGAAAATGCCGTGAGACATCGAGCATCGCGCCCCGGTAGGCGTAGCGCGGGGTGTCGGTGATGGTGCCGCCCGCGACCGTCCAGGGACCGGGCTGGGTGGTCCGCTTCTCCACGGAGGCGGGCAGCAGCTGGCGCAGGGTCTGGACGCCGTGGAAGAGCCCGGCGGGCTCCTGGGCGGTGATGGTGACGCCGCCGCGGCCGGACTCCAGGCGGTAGCCCTCCTCGCCCAGCCCTGGGGCGTGTGGCGACAGTCCCGCCTTCTCACGGTCCCGGCCGTCGGAGCCGACGAGCCGCAGCCGGATGCCGCCGTCGCCGTCGCGGCGGTCGGTGACCGGCAGCGCGTAACCGGTCGAGGGCCGCAGCAGCCCGGCCAGGTACGAGCCGATACGGCGGGCCTCGCGGGCGTCCTCGTCCGACCGGCCCGCCACCTGGATCCGGCTGCGCGCGGTGAGGGTGTACACCGCCCCACCGGCCCTGACCTGGGCGGGAGCGGGCACGATCTGATCGAGCGGACGCGCGGCGGGCGCTTGGGCGGGCGCCGGAGCGCCACGCTCCGGCGCGGCTCCGATGCTGGAGATACCGGCCGCCACGACGAGCAGCAGCGAACCGAACAGACGGGGGAACGTGCTGTGCTGTCTCACAAGATTGTCCCTTCGACGGGGCGACGGGGTACTCACCTGCGGTGCCGAGCACTCACCATGGGACCCGCACGTCCCACCGGCGGTCAAGGTGTAGACCAATTTCCGCCCGCCTGATGGAAGAATCCCCGCATGGCGGAAATCATCCAGAAGGACGGCACATGGACCTTCGACGGGGACACGGTCCGTATCGTGCCCGGCACGGACAAGGGCGTGAGCCCGCTCCGCAGGGCTCTCGGTGAAATCGCCCTGCCGCTGGGCGCGTTGGCGGGTGTCTCCTTCGAGGCCGGGCGCAGGTCGGGGCGGCTGCGGCTGCGCCTGCGGGAGGGCGCGGACCCGCTGCTCCAGATCACCGGCGGCCGGCTGGGCGACAGCTCCGACCCCTATCTGCTGACCGTCGACAAGGACCGCGTGGGGGTCGCCGAGTACTTCGTGGACGAGGTACGGAACGCGCTGCTGCTCGACCAGGTGGGGCCCGGTCCCGTCGACCGCTATCTGCTGCCGGGACCGGCTCTGCCGATCACCGTGAGCGCGGGCGACGCGAGCGTCACCTTCGACGGGGAGCGGATCCGGCTGGAGTGGAACTGGAAGACGGAGGAGTCCAAGTCCTCCGGCGGCCCCCGCACCCTCGCGCTGAGCGAGGTGGAGGCGGTGGAATGGCTGCCGAGCGCCGGTCTGGAGAACGGCTATCTGCGCTTCCTCACCAGCAGGGCGCCCGTGTCCACCCCGCCGAAGTACGACCCGCAGGCGGTGGAGCTGTACGGGTTCAGGAAGGACCCGCTGATGGCTCTGGTCGGTGCGGCGGTGGTGGCCCGGCTGCCCCATCCCCGCGCCACGGCCGACGCGCTCACCGCCGCCCAGGACCCGGACCTCACCAAGGCCGCGACGCGCGCCACGGACACGGCGGACCCCGCGGGACCGGCGGCGGCGAGCGGCGACGACCATGACGCCCTGCTGCGCCGGCTGCGGGAGCTGGGCGAACTGCACCAGGCGGGGATCCTCACCGCCGAGGAGTTCAGCACGGCGAAGCAGGCCGTCCTCAAGCGGCTCTGATTCGGGGTCGCGGTCCTCCGTTCCGCACCCCCACCCCGGATCTCCACCTCGGATCTCCACCGGGATCTCCACCCCAGGCCTCCACTCCGCATCTCCGCTTTCCCTCTTTCGGCCCCTGTTTCCACAGCATCCTGCCCGATTCCGGGCAGGATTCTTGCAAACCCCCTTGATCACCCGCAATATCAACAGGTGCTCGAACGCCGCTCGTCGTACGACGACCTCATCGACCATCTGGTCCGCAGCACCGCGCTCCAGCGCGGTGAGGCCGCCCGGGTGGTGCTCGACGTGCTGGCGTACTTCGACGAGACGACCGAGGAGTTCGTCCGCCGCCGCCACCGGGAGATGCAGTCCGGTGGGTCCACGAACGCGGAGATCTTCGAGCGGATCGCGGCCGAGCTGCCGCACCGCGCGGTGGCGCCCCCGGCGCTCTCGCTGCGGCAGCTGCGCCGCATCGTCTACGGCTGACCGTGCGAAGCAGCGTGACTCAGGACAGCGTGACTCAGGAGGGACAGGGACCGTATGTGCGGAATCGTCGGATACATCGGAAAGCGTGATGTGGCACCACTGCTGCTGGAGGGCCTGCAGCGGCTGGAGTACCGGGGGTACGACTCGGCCGGGCTGGTCATCACCGGCAAGCCGGCCGCGGGCAAGCCGGCCGCGCTGAAGATGGTCAAGGCCAAGGGCCGGGTCCGCGAGCTGGAGGCCCGCGTACCCAAGCGCTTCTCCGGCACCACCGGTATCGCGCACACCCGCTGGGCCACCCACGGCGCGCCGAGCGACGAGAACGCGCACCCGCACATGGATCCCGAGGGCAAGGTCGCCCTCGTCCACAACGGCATCATCGACAACGCCTCGGAGCTGCGGCGCAAGCTGGAGGCCGACGGTGTCGCGTTCCAGTCCGAGACGGACACCGAGGTGGTGACCCATCTCGTCGCCCGCTCCCAGGCGCCGACCCTGGAGGAGAAGGTCCGCCAGGCGCTCCAGCTGATCGAGGGCACGTACGGGATCGCCGTCCTGCACGCCGATTTCCCGGACCGTATCGTCGTCGCCCGCAACGGCTCGCCGGTCGTCCTGGGCATCGGCGAGAAGGAGATGTTCGTCGCCTCCGACGTGGCCGCGCTGGTCTCCCACACCCGCCAGGTCGTGACGCTGGACGACGGCGAGATGGCCACCCTCAAGGCCGACGACTTCCGTACGTACACCACCGAGGGCTCGCGCACCTCGGCGACGCCGACCACCGTGGAGTGGGAGGCCGAGTCGTACGACATGGGCGGCCACGACACCTACATGCACAAGGAGATCTCGGAGCAGGTCGACTCCGTGGACCGGGTGCTGCGCGGCCGGATCGACGACCGGTTCTCGACCGTGCATCTGGGCGGTCTCAATCTGGACGCCCGGGAGGCGCGCGGGGTGCGCCGGATCAAGATCCTCGGCTGTGGCACCTCGTACCACGCCGGCCTCATCGGCGCACAGCTGATCGAGGAGCTGGCCCGGATCCCGGCGGACGCCGAGCCCGCCTCCGAGTTCCGCTACCGCAATCCGGTCGTGGACCCCGACACCCTCTATGTCGCGGTGTCCCAGTCGGGCGAGACATACGACGTGCTGGCCGCGGTCCAGGAGCTGAAGCGCAAGGGCGCGCGCGTCCTGGGCGTCGTGAATGTCGTGGGCTCGGCGATCGCCCGGGAGACCGACGGCGGGGTGTATGTGCACGCGGGCCCCGAGGTCTGTGTCGTCTCCACCAAGTGCTTCACCAACACCGTGGTGTCGTTCGCGCTGCTCGCGCTGCATCTGGGCAGGATCCGGGATCTGTCGGTCGCGGACGGCAAGCGGATCATCGACGGGCTGCGCAGGCTGCCCGCCCAGATCGCCGAGATCCTGGCGACGGAGGACGACATCGCCAAGCTGGCGGCGCAGTACGCGCAGGTCAGTTCAATGATGTTCATCGGCAGGGTGCGGGGCTATCCGGTGGCGCTGGAGGCCTCGCTGAAGCTGAAGGAGATCTCCTACATCCACGCCGAGGCGTACCCGGCCTCGGAGCTGAAGCACGGCCCGCTCGCCCTCATCGAGCCCGCGCTGCCGACGGTCGCGATCGTCCCCGACGACGATCTGCTGGAGAAGAACCGGGCGGCGCTGGAGGAGATCAAGGCCCGCAGCGGCCCGATCCTGGCGGTGGCGCACCAGCCGCAGGAGAAGGCCGACCACACCATCGTCGTACCGAAGAACGAGACGGAACTGGACCCGATCCTGCTGGGCATCCCGCTCCAACTGCTCGCGTACCACACGGCTCTGGCGCTGGGCCGGGACATCGACAAGCCCCGTAACCTCGCGAAGTCGGTGACGGTCGAGTAGCGGCTCGCCCCCTCTCGGGGGCGCTCTCGCCAGTACGGCCCGTACGACACAGGGCGCCCGTACGGGCCGTACTGGCGAGAGCGCCCCCGGCGCGTGCCACCCATCGCGCCGGGGACGCTCCCCGAAGGGGCCGGTGCCAGGGCCTGTCGGCGGACCTTCGCGGATCAGCCGGACAGGCCCTTGCCCTTTGGCGCCGGCCCGCGGCTGCCTCAGCCGGTGGCCGTCACTCCTCGGCCGGCAGCACGACGGCGCGGCAGGGCGGTCGGCCACTTGGCGAGCGCGGCCGTCGCCGCGTACCAGGAGGCGAGGCCCGCCACGACGGCGAACCAGCCGCCGACCTTGACGAGGCCCGCACTGCCGGCGAACTGGCCCGCGGCGAGCAGCAGCAGCCCGACGCAGAACAGTCCGTACGCGGTCTGCACCAGCGGCCCCGCGCCCGCGCCTCCGACGGCGAGGCTGAACGCCAGAAGCGCCCAGAGGACGAGGAAGAGGCCCGCCGCGTCCGCGGACACCTGATGGCCGACTCCCATGCCCCAGGTGAACCAGAACGCGCCGAGGCCCGCGAAGGCCGTACCGGTGAATGAGTCGCCCGCCCGGAATTCGAGCAGTCCGGCGAGGAAAAGGGCGATGCCGCCGACGTAGAGCGCGAGCGTGACGGCGGCGACCGCCGTCACTCCGTCGATGACGCCGGTGTGGCCGATTCCAAAGGCGAGCAGGGTGAGGCCCAGGGCGAGATGGCCCAGAACCCAGGTCGAAGCAGCGCTTCCCGCAGAGACGGCGTTGTCCACGGCGGGCTCCCTTCACGATGTGCGTGGTGCTGTGTCCCAGCGGCCGATATGTACCCTTCACAAGCACGCGATCCACCTCTACCTGTGAGTAGATTCACATCGCGCGTAAGGGAGTTGACACGGCGTCAGCGTGACGTTGACGTCAACGCGACTGACACACAAGGCGGGTTGCGCGCGCGGGAGAGTTTGCGAGTGGAGACGGTCGCGCGGGGGAACAGCGGGCGAACGGCGGCGCGAAGGGTTACGGGATCACCACGACGGGCCGCTGCGCACGCCGCGCCAGCCGCCCCGCCACCGAGCCGAAGATCCGCCCCACGATGCCGTGCGTGGACCCGACGACGATCGCGTCGGCGGAGTACTCCTGGCCGACCTCTTCGAGTTCATGGCAGATGTCGCCGCCACGCTCGACCAGGATCCACGGCACCTCGGCGAGATAGTCCGCACAGGCCAGTTCGAGACCGAGCACTTCGGTGCGGTGGTCGGGCACATCCACGAACACGGGCGGCTCGCAGCCCGCCCAGACCGTGGTGGGCAGCCGGTTGGCGACATGGACGATGATCAGCCCCGAGCCCAGCCGTCTGGCCATGCCGATGGCGTACGCGAGGGCCCGTTCACTCGACATCGAGCCGTCGAAGCCGACGACGACTCCGTGCCGGAAGGCGGGATCGCAGGAAGCGCGCGTCTGTTCCGCCGCTTGCAGGTCCGACAGTGGGTCGGCTACCTGCTCGCGGTCTGCGGGTTCTGGGATTTCGTGACCGGCCATGAGTGTCTCGGCGAAAGAGGTCCTCTTGAGAAGGATCAACAAGTGGCGTGACGGGGGGAGCTGTGTCCGGGAATCATCTTCCCAACCCCATACCCCGAAGGGTACGGCGGCACTCCTCTCCTGCCCAGTGCCCGGCGCCCCATACGCGGCGTTCCAGGGAGCATGCACGAGGGCGTCCCGGATGGCAATGCCGGATGGTCTCTACAGCGGTCCTCGCGCGGCCCGGAAGCGAACCGGACGGCTCCGCTCCTCGTTGGCCATCGGCCATGCCCCCGGGCCCACGGAGCCCCCGTGCCCGCCTCACGCACCGCTGGGGCCCCCGCCGCCACCGCGAGGCCCGCACGCCACGGAGCGCGCTCCGGGGCGCATCATGGGGCGCACAGCGCGGGGCCGCACCGGCCGCCACCGGCCGACGCCGCGCCCGCCGTACGATCCGCCGCGGAACCGGCGGACGACGGGGCCTGCCGGGCGGCGCCGAGCCCTGCGCCGGTTCCGGTGGTCCGCGCGGCGTACGGCGCCGCCTCCGGCGGTACGGCGGCGGTACGGCGGCGGCGGCGCCCGGTCCCGTCGCGGCGACCGCGGTCCGCCGGCCGCCGCCGCGGCGGTACGGGCGCGACGCCGCACGGCGGCACACGGAGGAGGCCAGGACGTACGTTACGTACGCAACGTCCGGAAGCCGTCACTCCCGAGGCCTCCAAGGGGCGCGCCGGGGCTCGCGCGTACGCGAAGGGTGTGCGCCGGGATACTGAGTGCATCACACCGACGCACCCATCGCTTTTCAGCCAACTTCGCACGTGAGTAGAACCCTTGCCGAAATGGCCTGCCAACCCCCTTGCCACCAGGGAAGAAAGGACCGCAGCGGTCCTGAGCACCCTACGGGGATGGGCCATGCACGCGAGGCGCACTTCCACTCTCGGCTTCCGAGTGGAACGCTTCGTGATCGAATGCTTCGCGCCAAGTTGCCTTGTCGACATAGCGCCGGTTGGAGAACTTGTCACGCCGGCACCACGGGACACAGTAGATTCGATCATGAGTATCGAAGGCTGGGGACCCGTGCAAAACCGAGGGGAATCGTGCAGGAGCGAAAGGCCCGACAAGAACGGGGAGACGCGAACACCGAGGGGGGCTTAGCACCATGAGCCAGGACTCCACTACCGCACCGGAGTCAGCACGTAAACTTTCCGGAAGACGTCGCCGGGAAGTCGTCGCTGTGCTGCTCTTCAGCGGTGGCCCCATCTTCGAGAGCTCCATCCCGCTCTCCGTGTTCGGAATCGACCGCCAGGACGCCGGGGTTCCCCGCTATCGCCTGCTCGTCTGCGGCGGGGAGGACGGGCCGCTGCGGACCACCGGCGGCCTCGAACTCACCGCGCCGTACGGCCTGGAGGCGATCAGCAGGGCCGGCACGGTGGTGGTACCGGCCTGGCGGTCGATCACATCACCGCCACCGCCGGAGGCACTGGACGCGTTGCGCCGTGCCCATGAAGAGGGCGCGCGGATCGTCGGTCTGTGCACCGGCGCGTTCGTGCTCGCCGCGGCCGGTCTGCTGGACGGCCGGCCGGCCACCACGCACTGGATGTACGCACCGACGCTCGCCAAGCGTTATCCGTCCGTCCATGTGGATCCGAGAGAACTGTTCGTCGATGACGGCGATGTGCTCACCTCCGCGGGGACAGCGGCCGGAATCGACCTGTGTCTGCACATAGTCCGGACGGATCATGGCGCGGAGGCCGCGGGCGCGCTCGCCCGCAGACTGGTCGTACCACCACGGCGCAGCGGCGGCCAGGAGCGCTATCTGGACAGGTCTTTACCAGAGGAGATCGGCTCCGACCCGCTCGCCGAGGTCGTGGCCTGGGCGCTGGAGCATCTGCACGAGCAGTTCGACGTGGAGACGCTCGCGGCCCGCGCGTACATGAGCCGCCGTACGTTCGACCGGCGGTTCCGCTCGCTCACCGGAAGCGCGCCGCTGCAGTGGCTGATCACCCAGCGGGTGCTCCAGGCACAGCGGCTGCTGGAGACCTCCGACTACTCGGTCGACGAGGTCGCGGGCCGCTGCGGCTTCCGCTCACCGGTGGCACTGCGCGGCCACTTCCGGCGCCAGCTGGGCTCCTCCCCGGCGGCCTACCGGTCCGCCTACCGGGCCCGCAGGCCGCAGGGCGAGTCCATGCCCCACGGGGTCATGGAGTCGATGGTCCCCGCCCAGGCGTCCCCGCACTCCAGGCGGGCAGCGGCAGCCGCCAGTACGCCGGGCCAGGCGTCCGCGTCCGCGACGGTGACGGAGCACGGGAGAACAGGTCCCGACATGTACGCGACAGGTCCGGGCCGTCCGAGTCTGCCCGGCCAGCGGAGCGCCCCGTAGGGTAAGGCGCATGAACGATCGAATGGTGTGGATCGACTGCGAGATGACCGGGCTCTCGCTGACGGAGGACGCACTCATCGAGGTGGCCGCGCTGGTCACCGACTCGGAGCTGAACGTGCTCGGCGACGGGGTGGACATCGTGATCCGCCCGCCGGACTCGGCGCTGGAGACCATGCCCGAGGTGGTGCGGCAGATGCACACCGCCTCGGGCCTCCTCGACGAGCTGGCGGGCGGGACCACGCTCGCCGCCGCCGAGGAGCAGGTCCTCGCGTACGTACGCGAGCACGTGAAGGAGCCGGGCAAGGCCCCGCTGTGCGGAAACACCGTCGGCACCGACCGGGGCTTCCTGCTCCGCGACATGCCGACGCTGGAGGGCTACCTCCACTACCGCATCGTCGATGTCTCCTCGATCAAGGAGCTGGCCCGCCGCTGGTACCCGCGGGCCTACTTCAACAGCCCGGAGAAGAGCGGCAACCACCGCGCGCTGGCGGACATCCGCGAGTCCATCGCGGAGCTGCGCTACTACCGCGAGGCGGTCTTCGTACCCCAGCCGGGCCCGGACTCGGACACGGCCAAGCAGATCGCCGCGAAGCACGTGCTGCCCGGGGGCTGACCACCCCCGGGCCGGCACCCCGCCCCGGCCCCTGACCGCCCCCCGGTCACGGCCCCGGAATCCGGGCGCGAGCACCCTCGCGGACCCTGTACACTTTTTCTCGGCCGGTAGGGAACGAAGACCGGCCCTTGGTGGGTATAGCTCAGCTGGTAGAGCACCTGGTTGTGGTCCAGGATGTCGCGGGTTCAAGTCCCGTTACTCACCCTGATCGATCAAGGCCCGATCTGCGAAAGCAGACCGGGCCTTTTTCATGCCCCGTCTTTCGGCCCCGTCTTCCGGCCCAGCTTCCCTGACCGGACAGGGGCTGCCCCTCAGGACGAGCCCCGTACCACCAGTTCCGTCGGCAGCACCAGTTGTCGCGGGCCTCCCCCGGGCTCCGTCTCCAGGGGCCCCGCCTCCACGGGCCCGGCCGCCCCCGGCGCGCGCCTCGCGATCTCCGCGAGGACCACCCGGGCCATCGCCCGGCCCATCTCCTCGATCGGCTGGCGGACGCTCGTCAGCGGTGGGTCCATGTGGCGGGCTATCGCCGAGTCGTCGAAGCCGATCAGCGCCACGTCCTCCGGTATGCGCCGGCCCGCCGCGCGGAGGGTCTGGCGGGCACCGGCCGCCATGACGTCGGAGGCCGCGAAGACCGCGTCCAGGGCCGGGCGGCGGGCCAGCAGTTCGCGCATCGCCCGCCGGCCGCCCTCCTCCGTGAAGTCGGCCACGGCGATCAGCGACTCGTCCGGCGCGTGGCCGGCCTCGGCGAGGGCCCGGCGGTAGCCGTCCAGGCGGCAGGCCGCGCCGTAGACCTCCAGGCGTCCGGTGATCGTCGCGATCGTACGGCGGCCCCGGGAGAGCAGATGCGTCACCGCCGTACGGGCGCCACCGGCGTTGTCGGAGTCGACCGAGGGCAGCGGCTCGGCCGCCGAGCGGCGCCCGCTGACGACCGTCGGAACGCCGGTGCCGGCCAGCAGGTCCGGCAGCGGATCGTCCGCGCGGACCGAGACCAGCAGCACCCCGTCGGCCCGGTGCGCGGCCAGGTACTGCGCCAGCCTGCGGCGCTCGCGCGGGCCGCCCGCGAAGGTGAGCAGCAGCTGCATCCCGGTCTCGGAGAGCGCCTCGCCCACCCCGCTGACGATGTCCGAGAAGTACGGCTCGGCGAAGAACCGCGCCTCCGGCTCCGGCACCACCAGGGCGATCGCGTCGGCGCGGTTCGCGGCGAGCGCGCGGGCCGCGCGGTTCGGTACGTACCCCAGCTCGGCGATCGCCGCCTCCACCGCGGCCCTGGTCGGCGCGCTGACCCGCGGCGAGCCGTTGATCACCCGCGAGACCGTGCCCCGCCCGACCCCGGCGCGCGCGGCCACCTCTTCGAGCGTGGGCGGCTTCGCGCCGCGCGCACGGGCCGTACGGACCGTACGGGCCTCCTTCCGGGATGTGCGCGCGGCCGCCGTCTCACGGGCCGTACGAGCTGTCATCTCCGCCTCCCCAATGAATCCGCCCCGAGTCCAGCCCGGTCCCTTGACACCCCTACGGGGACCCGCGACGCTTCAACACATCACATATGGGAGCGCTCCCACCGTACCCGACCCATACCTGCCCCGCACGCTGCCCGACCACGCCCGGACGGACCGGCCGCAGGGCGGAGGCCGGCACGTCGGTGCACTAGGAGGACGTCATGCGTACAGGTACTCGCTCGTCCCGGGTGGTCGTCCTCGCGGCCGTCGCCGCGCTCGGCGCCGGGCTCCTGGCCGGCTGCGCCCAGGACGGCGAAGGCCCCGCCGGCAGCGGCACGGGCGGCGGCGACGGCGGGGACGGCGGCAAGGGGAAGACCACGCTCACGGTGGGCGTCTTCGGGGCCTTCGGCCTGAAGGAGGCCGGGCTCTACGACCAGTACATGAAGCTCCACCCCGACATCGTCATCAGACAGACGTCCATCGAGCGCAACGAGAACTACTACCCCCAGCTGCTCACCCACCTCGGCAGCGGCAGCGGACTCGCCGACATCCAGGCCGTCGAGGTCAACAACATCGCCGAGATCACCGCCACCCAGTCGGACAGGCTCATGGACCTCGGGAAGACCGGCGGCGTACGGCAGGACAGCTTCCTGCCGTGGAAGTGGGCGCAGGCCACCGACAAGACCGGCCGGACCATAGGGCTCGGTACCGATATCGGGCCCGAGGGCATCTGCTACCGCAAGGATCTCTTCGCCGCGGCAGGGCTCCCCACCGACCGCGCGTCGGTCGGCGCGCTGTGGGCGGGCGACTGGCGGAAGTATCTGGACGCCGGGAAGAAGTTCAAGGCCAAGGCGCCCAAGGGAACGGCCTTCGTCGACTCGGCGAGCGGCGTCATGGCCGCCATCACCGGCAGCGAGGCGAACCGGTTCTACGACAAGGACGGCAAGGTCATCTACAAGACCAACCCGGCCGTACGGAACGCGTGGGACATCGCCGCGCAGTTCGCCGGGGCGGGACTGACCGCCCGGCTCCAGCAGTTCACCCCGGCCTGGGACCAGGGATACGCGAACGCCGGCTTCGCCACCGTCTCCTGCCCCGCCTGGATGCTCGGCTACATCCAGGACAAGTCCGGCGCCGCGGGCAAGGGCAAGTGGGATGTGGCCGCCGCGCCGAAGCCGAGCAACTGGGGCGGCTCCTTCCTGGTGGTGCCCGAGGCGGGCAGGCACAAGAAGGAGGCCGCCGGACTCGTCGCGTGGCTGACCGCGCCGGAACAGCAGGCCACGTTCTTCGCGAAGCGCGGCAGCTTCCCCAGCTCCCGGGCGGCGTACGCGCTGCCCGCCGTGTCCGGTGCCACGCACGAGTACTTCGGCGACGCCCCCATCGGGGAGATCTTCTCCGCCGCCGCCCAGGGCGTACCGGTCCAGATCGTCGGCCCGAAGGACCTGATCATCGCGCAGAACCTGGCCGACGTCGGCATGCTCCAGGTCGACCAGAAGGGCACCTCCTCCAAGGACGGCTGGAACGCGGCCGTCAAGGCGATCGACAACGCACTGGATCAGTGACCGATGGCCAGTGGTGACGCGACAGCCGTCCCGGAGGCGGGCGTCGGGGACACGGCGGGCGTCGGGGACGCTCCCGCGGCGCCCGCCGGGCCTCGGGAGCGGTCCGAACGGCCGGGGCGGCCGGGACGGCTCGGCGAGGAGCTGGACGACCGGCGCCGGGAGCGGCGCAGCCGCTGGTACCGCCGCGACGTGCGGTGGAGCCCGTACGCCCTCATCGCCCCGTTCTTCGTCTTCTTCCTGGCCTTCGGCCTCTTCCCGCTCCTCTACACCGGCTGGGCCTCGCTCCACCGGGTGGAGCTGACCGCGCCCACCGACATGGAGTGGGTGGGGCTGCGGAACTTCTCCCGGCTGCTGACCGACGACTTCTTCTGGAACGCGCTGAAGAACACCGTCACCATCGGGGTGCTCTCGACCGTTCCGCAGCTGCTGATCGCGCTGGGCATCGCGCATCTGCTCAACTACCGGCTGCGCGGCTCGATGTTCTTCCGGGTCGCGGTGCTTACTCCGTACGCCACCTCGGTCGCCGCCGCCACGCTCGTCTTCGTCCTCCTCTTCGGCCGCGACTACGGAATGATCAACTGGGTGCTGGGGCTGGCCGGTGTCGACCCGGTCGACTGGCAGAACGGCGCCTGGACCTCACAGCTCGCGGTCTCCACGATCGTCATCTGGCGCTGGACCGGCTACAACGCGCTGATCTATCTGGCGGCGATGCAAGCGATCCCGGACGACCTGTACGAGTCGGCGGCGCTGGACGGAGCCTCGCGATGGCAGCAGTTCCTCCATGTGACCGTTCCCTCGCTGAGGCCGACGATCCTGTTCACGTGCGTGGTCTCGACGATCGGCGCGACCCAGCTCTTCGGTGAGCCGCTGCTGTTCAACGGCGGCGCGGGTGCCACGGGCGGGGCGGATCACCAGTTCCAGACGCTCGGGCTCTATCTGTACGAGCAGGGCTGGGTGAATCTGCATCTCGGCCGGGCCTCGGCGATCGCCTGGGCGATGTTCCTGATCCTGCTGATCGTCGGCGCGGTGAACTGGATCATCGCCCGCCGTCTCCGCGAGAGCGCGTAGGGGAGAGAGATGGCGACGATGGCGCGGACCGGCGGTACGACCCGGACCTCCGGCGGGAACGGGAAGGGCGCGGGGCGGCAGTTGCACGGCGGGCGGATCACCCACGCCGTACTGATCCTCTTCACCGCCGGGTCGCTCTTCCCCCTGGTGTGGACGGCGGTCGCGGCGTCCCGCAACAACACCCGGCTCGCCCAGACCCCGCCGCCCTTCTGGTTCGGCGGGAATCTCTTCAAGAACCTCGAAATCGCCTGGACCGACGCCAATATGGGTACGGCCCTGATCAATACGACGGTCGTCGCCGGGGCGATCGCGGCGGGCACGGTGCTCTTCTCCACCCTCGCCGGTTTCGCCTTCGCCAAGCTGCGTTTCCGGTTCAAGAACCTGCTTCTGCTGCTGGTGATCGGCACGATGATGGTGCCGCCGCAGCTCAGCGTCGTACCGCTGTACCTGCTGATCGCCGAGTTGTCCTGGACCGATCAGCTCCAGTCCGTCATTCTGCCCACCCTGGTCAGCGCGTTCGGTGTGTTCTTCATGCGGCAGTACCTGACCGGGGCGCTGCCCACCGAGCTGATCGAGGCGGCCCGGGTGGACGGCGCGAGCAGCTGGCGGGTGGTGTGGCATGTCGTCTTCCCGGCCGCGCGGCCCGCGATGGCCGTGCTCGGGATGCTGACGTTCGTGATGGCCTGGAACGACTTCTTCTGGCCCATCATCGCGCTGACCCAGAACGGCAGCCCCACCGTGCAGGTGGCGCTGACCGGGCTCGGCCGCGGCTATATCCCCGACCAGTCGGTGATCATGGCCGGCGCGCTGCTGGGGACACTGCCGCTGCTCCTCGCCTTCGTGATCTTCGGCAGACATATCGTCGGCGGCATCATGCAGGGCGCGGTCAAGGGCTGACGTCCGTACGGCCGGACGCCGCGGGCCGGAGGACCGGTCCCGGTGCCACCCGGCACCCCTCTCGCACCACCACATCCCCCCTTTCCTACGGTCAACGGGAGCCGCATCATGTCCGACACCTTTCCGCCCGGGTTCCTGTGGGGCACCGCCACGGCCGCCTACCAGATCGAGGGCGCGGCACGGGAGAACGGCCGTACGCCCTCCATCTGGGACACCTTCAGCCATACGCCCGGCAAGGTCGAGAGGGGAGATACCGGAGACATCGCCGTCGACCACTTCCACCGCAGGGCCGAGGACGTCCGGATTATGGCGGACCTCGGTGTGAACGCGTACCGCTTCTCCGTCTCCTGGCCGCGCGTCCAGCCCACCGGCCGCGGCCCGGCCATTCAGCGCGGGCTCGACTTCTACCGCGGTCTGGTCGACGATCTGCTCGCCCATGGCATCGAACCGGTCCTGACGCTCTACCACTGGGACCTGCCGCAGGAGTTGGAGGCCGCGGGCGGCTGGCCCGAGCGCGAGACGGCGTACCGCTTCGCGGAGTACGCGCGGGCCGTCGCCGAGGCGCTCGGCGACCGGGTGACACGCTGGACGACCCTCAACGAGCCCTGGTGCAGCGCCTTCCTGGGGTACGGGTCCGGGGTGCACGCCCCCGGCCGTACGGACCCGGTGGCCGCCCTGCGCGCCGCCCACCATCTCAACCTCGGCCACGGACTCGCGACGCAGGCGCTGCGCGCCGTGCTCCCGGCGAGCGGTCAGATCTCGGTGAGCCTCAACCCGGCGGCGGTCAGGGCCCGTACGCAGTCGCCCGGGGACCTGGACGCGCGACGCAGGATCGACGCGCTGGCGAACCGGGTCTTCACCGGCCCGATGCTGACCGGCGCGTACCCCGAGGACCTTCTCGCGGACACCGCGCGGCTGACCGACTGGGCGTTCGTCCGCACCGGCGACGCGGCCGTCAGCAGGCAGCCGCTGGACTCGCTGGGCATCAACTACTACCAGCCCGCGGTGGTCTCCGCCGCGGCCGGACAGGACGCCTCGGGACAGGGCGCCGGCCGCAAGGACCGGCGGGACGGCCACGGCGCGAGCGAGCACTCCCCCTGGCCGGGCGCCGAATCCGTCGCCTTCCACCAGCCGCCCGGCGAACTGACCGAGATGGGCTGGTCGGTGGATCCGAGCGGACTGTACGACCTGCTGCTGCGCTATACGCGTGAGGCCCCCGGGCTGCCCCTGATGGTCACCGAGAACGGCGCGGCGTACGCCGACAAGCCGGATGCCGACGGCGCGGTCCACGACCCGGACCGGATCCGCTATCTGCACGGCCATCTGTCGGCGGTACAGCGCGCGATCGCCGACGGGGCGGATGTGCGCGGGTACTTCCTCTGGTCGCTGATGGACAACTTCGAGTGGGCGTACGGCTATGGCAAGCGCTTCGGCGCGGTCCATGTGGACTACGAGACACAGCGCCGTACGCCGAAGTCGAGCGCGCGCTGGTACGCCCGGCTCGCGGGCACGGGGGTGCTGCCGGAGGTGCCCATCGGGTGACGCCGCGGGCAGCAAGGGGGGTGCGCGCCCCGGCCGGGTGGGGGGTGATGTACCGGCCGGAGCGCGCGGTCCGGGGGGACGGGCGGGGACAGTCGGGGGACGGGCGGCGGGGGGACGGGCAGGGGGCGGGTGGAGATGCCGATGCCAGCACGTTAGCCGTCCCGATCCGGACGAACGGCCCGTTCCGGGCGGCGGTCGCTGTCCTTAGGGCAGGCTTAAGGAACGCATCGGAGGCCGTTAAAGTCGGCGGCCGTCAAAAGTCCCGGCCGCCGCCGCGGCGTCCGCGCCGCCGCAGCCGGTGGCCCCGGCGCGGCCCGTCGGCGGCGCGCCATCCGTCGAGGCCGATCCAGATCCGTACCTCGGTACCGCCGAGCACCGAGCGTCCGATCCGTACGTCGCCGCCCGTCGACTCGGCCACCCTGCGCACGATGTCCAGGCCAAGACCGGTCGAGCCCTCCCGGCCGCCGCTGTTGCCCCGGGCGAGGGCGGCCTTCGGGTCGGCGATGCCGGAACCCGCGTCCGAGACGAGGACGATCACGGCGTCCTCCCCGTTGTGCACGTCGACGGCGAAGGCCGTGCCCTCCGGGGTGTGGCGGAAGACGTTGCCGAGCAACGCGTCGAGTGCGGCGGCCAGTTCGGCGCGGACGACCGGTATGCGCACGGGACGGCCGATGCCCGCGACCCGTGCCGTACGGCCCTCGTCCTCCGCCAGCGCCGACCAGAAGTCCATCCGCTCCTTGACGACTTCCGAGACGTCGCACCCGCCGGCCGGCCCCGCCGCCACCGTGTGCGGCTTGGCCTCGCGGGCGGTACGGATGATCGTGTCGACCTCCCGCTCCAGCTGCGCGACCGCGGCCCTGGTCTGGTCGGCGGCCGGACCCTCGCCCAGGGACGCGGCGTTGAGGCGCAGCACGGTGAGCGGGGTGCGCAGCCGGTGCGAGAGATCGGCCGCGAGCTCCCGCTCGTTGGCGAGGAGCCCGACGACCTGGTCGGCCATGGAGTTGAAGGCGATCGCGGCGGACCGCAGCTCGGCGGGGCCCTCCTCCGGGACCCGCGCGCCGAGTTTCCCCTCGCCCAGGGCGTGCGCGGCGCCCGCGAGCCGCTGGGCGGGCTCGACCATCCGCACGCCGAGCCGGTCGGCGACGGCGACGGATCCGACGATCAGCGCGATTCCCACACCGGCGAGCACCAGCCAGGCGGTGGTGACGCCCTTGGAGACCTCGTTCTGGGGGACGAAGATCTCGACGATCGCGATCTGGCCGGAGCCGATGGCGGTCGGCTGCAGCAGTACGGAACCGCCCGCGACCTCGGCCATGGCCGCGCGGGGAATCCGCTGGACGGTCGACAGATCCTTCTCGGCGGCCCGTCCGCGCCCGATGTCCAGCCGACCGGACTCCGGCCCCGGGGCGGCCGGGACATGGACGGCCATCCGGCCGTCGGCACCGGCGTTGGTGGAGGCGATGGCCCGTTCCAGCTGCTCGCGGTCGGTGGTGATGGAGAGGGTGGGGGCGATGGCGGCGGCCTGGCGCTCGGCGTTGGAGAACGCGCGGTCCCTCGCCATCTCCTTGATGACCAGTCCGAGCGGCACGGCGAAGGCCACGACGACCATGGCGGTCACGGCCACGGCCACCTTGACCAGGGCCCATCTCATACGGGCGGCTCCGCGGCGGGCGGCAGCGGCCCCGGGAGGGGCAACTCCCGTGCGGGCGGCTCGGATACGGACACCTGAGGGCCGGGCGGGGCGGGCGGGACTGATGAGACGGGCGGAGCGGGTGGGACGGGCGGCTCCAGCTTCACCCCGACACCCCGCAGCGTGTGCAGATAGCGCGGCCTGGCCGCGGTCTCGCCGAGTTTCCGCCGCAGCCAGGAGAGATGGACGTCGATGGTCTGGTCGTCGCCGTACGACTGCTGCCACACCTCCGCGAGCAGTTCCTTGCGCGCCACGACCACCCCCGGGCGCCCGGCGAGGAACGTCAGCAGGTCGAACTCCCGCCGGGTCAGATCGAGCCGGGCCCCGTCCAACTCGGCCTGGCGGCGCAGCGGATCGATGGAGAGCCCGCCGACCCGGATGACGCGCGGCGGCGTGGCCTCGCCGGCGGTGGCGCGCGAACGGCGCAGTACGGCCGCCATCCTGGCCGCCAGATGCTCCACCGAGAACGGCTTGGTGAGGTAGTCGTCGGCGCCGTCGTTGAGCAGCCGGACGATCTCCGCCTCGTCGTCCCGCGCGGTGGCGATGATCACCGGTACGTCGGTGATGCCGCGCAGCATCTTCAGCGCCTCCGCACCGTCCAGATCGGGCAGACCGAGATCGAGAATGACCACGTCGAACTGGAAATGGGCCACCTCGCGCAGCGCCTCCAGAGCCGTACCGACGCTCCGCACGGTGTGGGAGGCCTCGGTCAAGTGCCTGATGAGGGCGGAGCGTACGAACTGGTCGTCCTCGACCACGAGCACACTGGGCATGGGCGGCACCGTACGCCATCCACGGGGTGCGGGAGGGCCGGTCTCCGGGGTCGATCGTGACCCGTGTCCCTTCTCGGTGCTCACGGGACAGCCGTGGTGCGGGTGGTGCAGTATGGCCCGGATGCGCATGGGACTCGTACACACCCTGGCGTGGTCGCTCGCCACCGGCGCGGCGGTCACGCTGTCGTGGTGGGGCGTCCACTCGGTCATGGCGGGGACGGCGTACGACCCGCCGCGCGCGCTCCCGCTGCCCGTGGACAGCGCGACGGAACAGGGCGCGAGCCCCGTCGCCTCGTCCACCTGGCGCCCCCCGAGCCCGTCCGCGAAGCCGCCCTCCTCGCCCTCGGCGGCACCGGGCGACAGCGAACGGCCCTCGTCGCGTTCGACGGCCGAGGAGACGAAGGACGCGGGCGGGAGCACGCACGGGGACGGGGGCGGGTACGGCGACGAGGGCGCGGGGACAGGGGGGACAGGTACGGGGGCGGGGCCGGGGTCGGGGCCGGGGTCGGGGCCGGGGTCCGACTCGTCCGGCGCCTCCGGCGAGGTGAAGGGCTATACGGTCGACGGCGGCCGGGTCGTCTTCGACATCGGGAGCGCCTCGGCCGAACTGGTCTCCGCGACGCCCGACAGCGGCTGGCAGATGCAGGTGTGGACCCAACCGGCCTGGATCCGGGTGACGTTCACCCGGGACGGCCGGGAGGTCTCGGTGTTCTGCACCTGGAACGGCCATCCGCCGATGGTGCAGTTCGACGACCGCTGAGCGAACGCGGCCGTACGCGCCGTACGAGGTGTGTGCGCCGTACGAGGTGTGTGCGCCGTACGAGCCTGACGAGGCGGGCTACTTGAACGCGTCGGCCGGAGGCGGCGGCGAAGCCTTGGCGCTCGCGTCGGTCACCACGGCCGCGCCGCCGGTGAAGTCGGCCAGTGCCCGGCCGTGCTCCACCCGCCCCGGATGCGGATCGCCCGCGACCCGGCGGGTCAGTTCGGCGACGGGCAGCTCACGGTCCGAGGCGAGCAGTACGGCGTTCCCGAAGCGGCGGCCCCGGAACACCGCCGGGTCGGCGGCGAGCGCGAGCCGCCCGAAGACGGTGGCGGCGGTGGCGATCTGGCCGCGCAGATGCGCCAGCGGCGGACCGTCCGCGAGGTTGGCCGCGTAATGGCCGTCCGGCCCCAGGGCCCGGCGTACGTCGCCCAGGAACTCCGCGCTGGTCAGATGCGCGGGGGTACGGGCGCCGTCGAACACGTCCGCGATCACCAGATCCGCCCAGCCGTCCGGCACCTTCGCGAGCCCGGCCCGCGCGTCGGCGGTGCGGACACGGATCCGGGCGTTGGGGTCCAGCGGCAGCCGCTCGCGCACGAGATGGATGAGGGGACCGTCCACTTCGACGATCTGCTGGGTGGAGCGGGGGCGGGTGGCGGCGATGTAACGGGCGAGGGTGAAGGCCCCGCCGCCGAGATGCACGACACGCAACGGCCGGCCCGCGGGCGCCACGAGATCGACGGCATGGCCGAGCCTGCGCTGATACGCGAAGGAGAGACGCGTGGGGTCGTCGAGGTCGACATGGGACTGCGGGGCCCCGTCGATCAGCAACGACCAGGCCCGCGCCCGCTCCCGGTCGGGCACCAGCTCGGCGCGACCGCCGTCGACGTCCTCGGCCACGACCGTCACGGACGGCGCGCGGCGCCTGTTCTTTGCCACGTGCCCATTCTGCGGGCCCGGTTCACCTCCGGCTCACCCGCCACCGGAAAGACCGCCACCGGAAAGACCCGGGCCGGAGGGGCACGGGGCCGGCGGCTATCTACATCGGTCGGCGGCCTCAAGGAGCCGCGCCGCTTCGCCCAGCGCCTCCCTCAGCAGCGCCGGGTCCGTCACCGGGCCCGTCGTATCGGGGTCGAGCAGCCAGGCCGAGCCGATGACCGGGGGTTCGGCGGGGATACGGAAACCCCGGCCGTTCGTCTGCGTACAGGCGCTGCCCGGCATGTCCCAGCCCGCGGCCGTACCCGGCGGGACCAGAAAGCCCAGGGTGTCGCACGGGCCGTCGTGGAGCACGGGCCCCACCTTGGGAGAGGCACCCCCGCGGCGCAGGATGTCCACCGCTTCGAAGCCCTGCCGGGCCGGCACCGTCACCAGGTCGCAGGGCTCCCCGGCGTCGTCCCCGGGACGCGCGCCGCACTCCTGGCCGGGCACGCGCCGAGCAGTCGTCCGCGAGCCACCACTGGTGTCCATACCGACCTCCACATTGAGCGTCTCCCACGCGGTTCAACGCACGGCGGCGTCAACAGCTACGGCGGCGCACCGCCGAAAAAGATGGCAGTTCATGGCAGATCATGGGCGAGAAATCCGGTATGTGGGCAAACTCTATGTGTCACGACCGTCACAGCCGGTACGTTCTGCCCGTCGGAACAACCGGAGTTGGGCACCGCGCCAGACCACACCGCACGCTCCGGGTGACCCGCGGGCACCAACGGCTGTACCAGGAGAGGGCTCGGCCATGGCGTTGTCTCGGGCAGTTCCCAACCTCGCCTTCCGCCGGCTGCGCGGGCGGCGCTCGCCGGGGGAGTTCGCCGCCGCCGTACGCAGGGCCGCGCGGGAGATCGGTGAACAAGTCGCCTGTGACGCACGTTATATCGGACGGGTGGAGGCGGGCGAGATCCGCTGTCCCAACTACGCGTACGAGCGGGTTTTCCTGCATATGTTCCCCGGGCTGAGCCTGAAGGACCTGGGCTTCTGTCCGCGCGAGCACGTACGGGGCAGAGCGGCGCGGGCCACGACGACCACCATGAACAGAGCAGAGAGAACAGACAGAGCCGACAAGGTGGACACCACCAGCCGTCGGAGCCGCACCGGCGATACGAGCAGGACCGGCGACACCAGCGAGGAGAGCGACGTGCTGCGTCGCGCGTTCATGAAGAGCGGCCCCGTCACCGTGGTGGTCGCCTCCCTCGGTCTCGGCGGTACGGCCGCCGCGGCCGTACCGCCGCCGCGGCGGGCACCGCGGCCGGCCGGCGACGCCGAAGTGCTCGCCGTCGAGGCGGCCGTGCGGCGGATCCGGCTGCTGGACGACCGGCACGGCGCCGACGGGATCTACCGGCAGGCGGCCCAGCCGCTGCGCGCCGCCTACGCGCTGCTCGACTCGGGCATGCCCGCCCGCCAGTCCGTCGCCGACCGGCTCTACGCGAGCGCCGGCGAGCTGTCGATCTCGGTGGGCTGGCTCGCCCATGACTCCGGCCGCTTCGACGACGCGCGCTCGCACTACGCGGAGGCGCTGGCGACGGCGCGGATGGCGAACGATCCCGGGGTGGAGGCGCACGCCTTCGCCAACACCTCGTTCCTGGCGAAGGATTCGGGCCGGTACCGGGAAGCGGTGCGGACCGCGCAGGCGGGCCGGCGCGCCGCCAGGCATCTCGCCTCGCCGCGGCTGCTGTCGCTGCTCTCCCTGCGCGAGGCGGCCGGCTGGGCCAAGCTGGGCGACCGTACGAACTGCGAGCAGTCGCTGTCCCGGGCCCATGGCCTCTTCGACCGCGGCCTCTCGGACGCCGACCCCGAGTGGATGTCCTTCTTCGGCGAGCCGGAGCTGGAGTCGCAGGAGGCGCTGTGTCACGCGGCGTTGGGCGACTGGTCACGCGCCGCCCGGCACGCCCACCGTGCGACGGCGCTCCAGGATCCGCACTTCGCCCGCAATCTGGCGCTCTACCGGGTGGAGCTGGCCACGGACCTGGCCCGCGCCGGCGCTCCGGACGAGGCGGCGGCGGCCGGCCATCAGGTGCTGGACGCGCTGGATGTCGTCCAGTCGTCCCGTATCCATACGAGACTCGCGGCCACGGCGCGGGTCCTGCTGCCGCAGCGGCGGCTGCCGGAGGTGGGCGCCTTCCTGGACCGCCACGCCTCGACGAACGTCCGGGCCTGAGGACCGGAGCGGGCGGCCCGAAGCACCGGGGCCCGGAACCGTCGGCCCGGAACCGTCAGCTCCGGCCCCCGAGCCCTGGGCTCCGGCCCCCGGGCCCGGCCCCGGCCCCGGCCCCGGGTCAGCGTGCGAGATGTGCCGTGTCGTTCCAGATCTGGATCGCCGGCAGGTCGTACGCCCAGCTCAGCACCGACACCGACGTCGGATCGAGCCGGATCCGCGCCGCGAACGAGATGTCCTCGCCCAGCCAGCGCGCGCCGATCGCGCGCAGGATGTGGCCATGGGCGAAGACCAGGACGTCACGGTCCGCCGAGCGCGCCCAGGAGACGACCTCGTCGGCGCGGGCGGAGACCTGCTCCAGGGTCTCGCCGTCCGGGACTCCGTCGCGCCAGATGAACCAGTCGGGCCGCTCCGCCTTTATCTGTGCCGGGGTCAGGCCCTCGTACGCGCCGTAGTCGAACTCCATCAGCGCGTCCCACTCCTCGGCCCGGTCGCCGAACCCGGCCAGCGCGCAGGTCTCAGCGGCGCGCGCCAGCGGGCTGGTGCGTATCTCCACACCGGGCAGCCCCGACCATGGCGCCTGATGGAGCCGTTCGCCCAGCAGCTTGGCGCCGCGCCGGCCCTCGTCGAGCAGCGGGATGTCCGTCCTGCCCGTGTGTTGGCCGGACAGCGACCACGCCGTCTGGCCGTGCCGGGCGAGCAGGATGCGCGGTGCCATGAAGGTGCTCCCTGAGGTTCACAACTGGTGCCGTTCCATCATCGCGCACCTGAACGGAAGGCGATCTCCAGGGGCAACCTCCCGGACGATCTCCACGTCCCTCTCCCTGCCAGGGGATGTCGTCGAACGTTCTTCCGTAGGCACACCCGGTCGAAGGACTCGATCTCATACACCGTACGGTTGAACGTTGGCCGACAGCTGAATGAAAATATGATGGGGATCGTCCGGATGCCGTACAGCGCCAGCGCGCCGCAGAGCCCTGGGACGACACACCCCCGCCCGCGGCCTCGCTGGTGGACCGAGCTGACGCTGCTCGTCCTGGTCTACGCGGCGTACTCACTGGGCCGGCTGCTCGCACGGGGCGACGTGTCGACCGCCGTCGACCACGGACTGGCGATCCTGCGGGTGGAGAAGGCGCTCCTCCTCAACGCCGAGCATCCGCTCAACCGGCTCTTCACCAGCACCCCGGCCCTCGGCATACCCGCCGACTTCGCCTACGCCTCACTGCACTACCTCGTCACCCCGGCCGTCCTCGTCTGGCTCTTCCGCCGCCGCCCGGCCCGTTACCGGGCCGCCCGCACCTGGCTGACGCTCTCCACCGTCCTCGGCCTGGCCGGCTTCATCCTCCTGCCCACCTGCCCGCCCCGGCTGCTGGCGGCCGGACACGGCTTCGTCGACACCATGGCGCAGTACAGCTCGTACGGCTGGTGGGGCGACGAGGCGAGCGCGCCGCGCGGTCTCGGCGGGATGACCAACCAGTACGCGGCGATGCCGAGCCTGCATGTCGGCTGGGCCGTGTGGTGCGGGGTCCTGCTGTGGCGGCACGCCCGTACCCCGCTGGTGAAGTGGGTGGGCGCCGGCTATCCGCTGGTGACCACCGTGGTGGTGATGGGGACCGCGAACCACTACTTCCTGGACGCGGTCGCGGGCGCGGCGGTGATCGGCCTCGGGGGGCTGCTGACCCGGCCGGCGCTGCGCGCGGCCGAGCGCGTACGGGCCGCGGCGCGGGCGCGCTCCGGGTGGTCCCCGGCGCCGGCCGGCGGGTCCCCCGGTGCCGCCTCCCCGCCGTCCCCGGCCGCCTCCCCCGTGTCCTCGTCCGCCGCCTCGTCGCCCCGTACGTCGTCGCGCGCATCACCCCGTAAAGGCCCGGTTGTCAGCGGCGGATGCGAGACTTCCGCGGGTGAGCGATTCCCTGGGCAGCGGACCCGCACCAGCACCACCGGCACCACCTCCGCAGACGACACTCCGGCGACGGCTCGCTGAGCTGCGCGGCCCCGCCGTCGCGCCGCATCCGCTCGACGCCCGCGCGCTGGCGGCCCTCGCGGCCAACCCCGGCTGCCAACGGCGCGCCCTGCTGGACGGCGCGGGGGTCGACAAGGCGGCGCTCGCGTCGGCGCTCGGCTCGCCCGCCCCGTTCGGCCAGTCGCAGTTCGCGTTCATGCGCGGCAACGCCTTCGAGGCCAGGGTCAAGGCCGACGGCGGTACGGAGCTGATGCGGCTGCTGTCCGAACGGCTCGGCGGGCAGTCACCGCCGCCCGCCCCCGGTGAGGTCCTCGTCCCCGACCTGTCGGCGGCCGGTCCCGAGGGGCGCACGGCCCGTACGGCGCTGGCCCTGCGCGAGGCCACGCAGGCCCGGACGTGGGCGCTGCTCGACCATCCGCTGCTGGCTCTTGAGGTGGCGGGCTCCCCCGCGTATCTGGAGCCGGACGCTGTGGTGGTGCGTCCCGACGGCCGGTGGACCGTCGTGGAGATCAAGTCCTTCCCGATGATCGACGGTTCCGCGGACGCGGCGAAGGTGGGCGCGGCGGCGCGGCAGGCCGCGGTGTACGTACTGGCGCTGGAGCGGGTCGCTCTGCACACGGCGGGCGCGGAGGTGGCGGACCGCGTGCTGCTGGTCTGCCCCAAGGACTTCTCGAACCTGCCGGCCGCGTCGGTCGTGGACGTACGCAAGCAGCTGTCGGTGACGCGCCGTCAGCTGGCCAGGCTGACCCGGATCGAGGACATCGCGGCCGGGCTGCCCGAGGGCACCACCTTCGATCTGGAGCACTGCTCGGGCGAGGAGCTGACGGCCGCGGTCGAATCGGTCTCGGCGGCCTACGCGCCCGAATGCCTGTCCGCGTGCGAACTGGCCTTCCACTGCCGTCACCGGGCCCGCGCGGAGGGCGCGGTGGAGACGCTGGGCCGTGGCGTACGGGGCGAGCTGGGCGGTCTGACCACGGTCGGCGCGGTGCTGGCCGCGGCGCACGGCGGGGCGGGCGACCCGGCGGACCCGACGGTCATCGCGCTGCGCAGGGCGGCCGCGCTGCGGGCGGAGGCACTGGCGGCGGCCGGGGCCGCCCGTGAGGCGGCCGCCCGCGGGGGCGAGGGGGAGGCCGATCAGGCGATCGGCGAAGCGGTCGACGGGCCGGCCGCCGTGTCTGCCGTCAGGCCGGCCACGGCCGGCGGATCCGCGGGTGAGGCGGTCACATGTCGCTGATCAGTACGCTCGCCCGGCTGGAGGCCGTCGAGAGCGGCCGCGCCCGCCCGCTGGCCACCGTCCGGCACCGCCGGATCTCGGACGAGCCGCTGGTGCTCGTGCCGCTCACCACCGCGGGCGAGGCAGGTGCCCCGCTCGGCGCGCTGGTCGGGACGGACCGGGACGCGCCGCGGCTGCTGACCGTCGCTCAGCCGCGCGACCGCGATCTGCGGTTCGCGTTCCTCGGCGAGCTGGCGGAGGCCGTGCTGCCGTATCTCGACGCGTACGCCGATGTGATCGAGCCCGCCGAGCGCAGCGAGACGGACCCGGAGACCGGCAAGCGGGTCAAGGTCGAGACCGAACTGTGCGTGGACGCGCCGCAGTTGATCGTGCCGAGCCGGCCGGGCATCGACTTCGTACGGCTGCTGGGGCGGTCGATGCGGTTCCGGCGTACGGCCGAGGACGACCCGGACACGCCGTATCCCGCACCGCCGCGCGTGCCGTTGCTCGGGCGGTGGCTGACGCACTACGGCGAGCGCGCCCGGGTGCCGGGGTCCTCGCTGCTGCTCGCGGCGACGGATCTGCTGAACCGCCACTGGGCGACCGGACAGTCCAGCCTGGAGGACCAGCATCTCGGCGCGCTGCTCGCCTGGATCGATCCGCCCGAGGGAGCCTCGGGCGCCGAGGCGGCGCTGCGGGCCGAGCTGGACCGGGACCGCGGCGGACAGCTGCGCTGCCCCCCGGCGGGGCCCGCCACCGACCCGGCGTTCGACAACAGGCTGCTGGCACCGGCCATCGAGGGGTACGACCGGGCGCGTCAGGCGCTCGCGTCGGCCGAGGACGGGCCGGGCGCGGAGGAGCAGCTGGCCCGGCTGACCGCGGCGGAGCGGGAGATCCGCGAGCTGCTCGCGGGCGTCATGCGGCCGACCTGGGACGCGGTGTGGCGCGGTCTCGACCTGCTGCGCGCGCTGCCCGAGGGGGCGCGCGTCACCGATCGCTGGACGCGCGACCGCTGGTCGTTCACCGGCCATCGCGACCGGGTGCGCGCCGGGGAGCCGCCGCAGCCGCGGCGGGACGACGCGGTGACGGCGGCGCGGAAGCTCGCCTCGCGCGAGACGGCCCAGGCGCAGCTGGAGGCCCAGGAGGCGCTGGACGATCCGCTGGTGTTCGCGGGGCGCAGGCTGTCGGGCGAGGCGTTCCTGAGCGAGGTGACGGAGGTGGTGATGGCGTACAGCGAGAGCAAACGGCCGAGCCCGCGCCCGCTGGTCACCGTCCGCACCGACGACCGGCCGCATCTGGAGGCGGGTACGAAGGTGTTCCGTTCGCTGGACGGAAAGCCGCAGTCCGCGGAGTTCGTGCGGTCGTCCGCCGACGAGGTGGACGAGGCGAACGGGACGGACGAGGTGGACGAGGCGAACGGGACGGAAGAGGCGGACGGGACCGACAGCGCCGACGGCGTGCTGGTGCTGCGGCTGACCGACCGTATGGGCCGCGGCAAGGAGCCCGCTCCCGGCTCCGTGCCGGAGAAGGGCGACCGGATCGCCTGGACGCTCTTCGAGCACGACCAGCGGGGTGGCCCGAAACTGCCGGACGCGGAGGAGACCCCGTGGACCCACGGCGGTCCGCCGGCTGCGGAGGACGCGCCCACGGCCCACGTCGAGAACGCGGCCGAGACCGCGCCCCAAGCCCAGACCCAGGACCAGGCCCAGACCCAGGACCAGGCCCAGACTCAGGACCGGGCCGGGAGCGGCCCGCGGGCCGAGGCTCCGGACCCGGTCACCGAGGAGGACTTCCTGTGACGGACACCGCCGCGTCGGAAACCACCGCCCTGCCGGGCCCCGGCCGGCCAGGCCGTCCCGGCCCCGGGGCCTTCGATCCGGGCGCCGCCGCCGCGCGTGCCACCGACGCGATCCTGCGCGACACACTGCACGGCACCCACCGCGGCGTGGTCGTCGACTCACCGCCCGGCGCGGGCAAGTCGACGCTCGTCGTACGGGCCGCCCGCGAACTGGTGGCCGCCGGACGGCCGCTGATGGTCGTCGCGCAGACCAACGCGCAGGTGGACGATCTGGTGGCGCGGCTCGCCGAGAAGGACCCCGAGCTGCCGGTCGGCCGGCTGCACAGCAATGACCCCGACCCGTACGACAAGGCCCTGGACGCCCTGCCGAACGTCCGCAAGTCCGCGAAGGCGGCGGATCTGGCGGGGCTCGACGTCGTGATCTCGACGGCGGCGAAGTGGGCGCATGTGCAGGGGGTCGAGCCCTGGCGGCACGCCATCGTGGACGAGGCGTACCAGATGCGTTCCGACGCGCTCCTCGCCGTCGCCGGGCTCTTCGAACGCGCGCTGTTCGTCGGCGACCCCGGCCAGCTCGACCCGTTCAGCGTGGTGGGCGCCGATCAGTGGGCGGGGCTGTCGTACGACCCGTCGGCGAGCGCGGTCTCCACGCTCCTCGCGCACAACCCCGAGCTGCCCCAGCACCGGCTGCCCGTGTCATGGCGGCTGCCCGCGTCCGCGGCGCCGCTGGTGTCGGACGCGTTCTATCCGTACACGCCGTTCCGCAGCGGTACGGGCCACGGCGACCGGAGGCTCGCGTTCGGGGTGCCGTCCGACGGCTCGGGTCCCGACCGGGTGCTCGACGAGGCGGCCGAGTCCGGTTGGGGCCTGCTGGAGCTGCCCGCCCGGCGTACGCCCCGTACGGACCCGGAGGCGGTACGGGCCGTGGCGCTGGTCGTGCGCAGGGTGCTGGACCGCGGCGGCGCGGCGACCAGCGAGCGCTCCCCCGGTCCGGTTCCGGTCACGGCCGACCGGATCGCGGTCGGCACCGCCCACCGCGACCAGGCGGCGGCGGTCCGCGCGGCCCTCGCGGAGCTGGGGGTGAGCGGAGTCGCGGTGGACACGGCGAACCGGCTCCAGGGCCGTGAGTTCGATGTCACGGTGGTGCTCCACCCGCTCTCCGGCCGCCCGGACGCCACCGCGTTCCATCTGGAGACGGGCCGGCTGTGCGTGCTGGCGTCCCGGCACCGGCACGCGTGTGTCGTGGTGTGCCGCGCGGGCGTGGCCGAGCTGCTGGACGAACACCCCTCGACGGAGCCGGTGCGGCTGGGGGTGACGGTGAAATTCCCGGACGGCTGGGAGGCGAACCACTCGGTCCTGGCCAAGCTCTCGGAGCACCGGGTGAGCTGGCGGCCCTGAGGCCCCCTTGCGCCGGGCGGGACAATGGACGGTGGCCGAAAGGCCCTACACGCACGAGCAGGAGGAGAACCGATGGCGGATCCCGAGCGGAGCGAGCGGCGGCTGCGGCCGGCACCACTGCTCTTCGAGCCCTCGGAGGCGGTCGCCGACCCCGAGCACTTCTTCGACCTCGAATCCATCGACGACCCCGCCGACCTGCTGGCCAGAGCGACGGAGCTGACTCTCGCGTTCCGGGCGGCGACCGACCGGGCCGTCGAGTTCCAGGCGATCGCCGCCGCGCAGCTCGCCGATCCCCGCCGTTTCGACCGGCTGACGACGGCGGACATCGCGCTGCGCGCGCAGTGGACCGAGGACTACGCGAAGAAGATGGTCGAGTTCGGCCGGGACCTGCTGAGCGGCGAGGGCCTGGCGAGCCAGTGAGGCCGGCGGGACGGCAGGGAACTGGCGGGCCTGCGTGTCACCCGTGTGGCATATGCGTGGCGCAGGTTACGCCTCCCCCGCCGCCCTGTCCCGTCTTTCGCGAACTCTCGGGAACGAGCCCATTACTCCCGGTAGATCTGACTGCCATGAGCGCATGGCTACGAGATGAATCCCCGCTGAGTCCCGGCATGAGCGACGACGAGCGCCGCACCGACATCTTCGGCCTTCTCCGTGACGAGGGCGGCCCGCAGGCCGAGCGGGTCACCCAGGCCGGTGCGGAGTGGCTCGTCTCCGCCGGACCGTACCCCCGCTCCACGCTCTCCCTCTGGACCGCCCGTCCGACCGCTCCCGCGGTGCTGCCCTGCGGCTCCGCCTTCGACGTGGTGAACGCCCCCGCGGTCTTCGGCCGGCGCATGCTGGACCGGCTGTGGGCGGACGGCCCCGGCTCCGGGCCGGTCGCCGCGTACCGCGGCCGTACGCTCCTCTTCGCCGCGCCGGGCACCGCCCAGCGGCTGCCGTCCCTGCTCTCCTGGGAGGAGTGGGGCGGCTCGGGCGGCGGCGGGCGCGAGACGGCGCCGCCGCCCCTCCTCTGCCACGGCTCCGGCGACGCGGTGACCGTCCCGCCGCTGTCGCCGGGCCCGGCGTCGGGGCCGCGCTGGGTGGTAGCGCCCGACACCCGCCACCCCTGGCTGCCCGGACCCGAGGTGCTGCTCTGGGCCTGCGTACGGGCGGCCCGCGACCAGGCGGCGGCCGGGACGGGCTCCGTACCGCGCCCCAGGACGGCGCCGGAACCGTCGGCGGCGGCGGCCGCCCGGCTTCCCCGGTCACGCTCCTGACCATGGGAAACACCTCCCGAAGCGGCCCGCCCGTATCGATTTTTCTTCGCGCCGATCCGGGTGCTAAGGTCTACGACGTCAGCAGGCGCCGCTAGCTCAGTTGGTTAGAGCAGCTGACTCTTAATCAGCGGGTCCGGGGTTCGAGTCCCTGGCGGCGCACAGACACGGAGGAGCCCCTCGCGCGAGCGGGGGGCTCCTCCGTTTTCCGTACATCGGGCACGGTCACACGGCGTGAGGCCCAGGGGGTTCTAGGACGTGACCTCCGGGGTGATCTTGACGGTCCAGGCCCCGGTGGGGGTACGGTCCGCCACCTCCACCCGCGTCCGCTCCTGCTCCACCGTGAAGGTCTCGCCGACCCCCAGCGGCGCGTCCGCCAGCGGCGGATAGACCGACCGGTCCCAGCAGCCCTCTCCGCCCGGATGGGTGTCCACCACCTCGACCGGCCCGCCGCCCGACGCCGTCTCGCCGCGTACGCGGTAGATCAGCACCCCCTCGGTGCAGGTGTGCAGATCGTTTCCGGTCGCCGCGCGCGCCTCGATGGCCAGCGCGGTGTTCCGGCCGGTCCTGACGACCGCGAGCCGGGTCCCGGCGCTCCCGCCGGGGGTGGGCGCCGCCGCGATCGGCTCCAGGGTGAGCAGGCTCGTGCCCGTGGGCGGCACGCACCGCACCTGCCGCTGGTCCAGCCAGCCGAGCTTCCACTTGTGCCAGCCGAAGAGATCCGGCGCCATCCCGAACTGGCTTCCCATCACATCCCAGTCACCGACATAGGTGTCCCAGTCACCCCTGCCGTCCGTGGGCCGGTGGTACAGGTCCGCCAGATCGAAGACATGCCCGGTCTCGTGGGCCAGCACATTGCGGTCCGGCGGGTGCCGCTCGAAGACGGTGACGATCCGCCGGATGTCCGTGCCGTCCGCCCGCATCGGCCGGTCGAAGTTGACCACCTTCGTGGCATCGGAGTCGACACCGGGCGCGTCCGGATCGGCGACCAGATACACGACGTCGTAGCGCGAGAAGTCGACCGCCGGATCGGCCGCGGCCAGCGCGTCCCGCAGATAGGCCGTGCGCCGGGCGGGCTCCCAGTCGCGCCGTATCCCGTAGTCGGTGGACGCGTGCGGCATCCGGAACCACTGGAGCTGCGGGTGGGCGCGCAGCGCGAACTTTCCGTACGACGCCTGCTCGTAGAAGCGGCTGGTGGCCGGGAAGTGATCGGCCGCCAGTTCGGCGGGGTCGGCCAGCGGCGCCGAGTCGGGAAAGGAGAGAAAGATCATGACCGCGTCGAGGACGCGGTCCGGGCGCGGATAGGAGGCGTTCCAGGTGTCGAGGCCGAGGGAGTGATGGGCGCCGGTACGCGGCAGGGCGCAGGGCCCTTCGGGGGCCGAGGCCCCGGCGGGCCCGGCGATCAGCGATGTGGCGGCGAGCGCCACGAGGGAGGTCACGGCGGCCGCGGTCCTGCGCAGGCGGGGCCGTTCCACTCCCCCGGGTGGCTGCGGACGCTCCACATCGACCTCCGGCTCCGGATTGGGGGGCACCACTCCCCACCCTGGGTCGATTTGTACGACTATGCCCTGTTCCGCTGCACCACATGGGTGAGGGGCCTTGTGATCACTGCGTCGACGACCCGACACCCCGGCGCATCACGGAAAGTCACAAGCGATCACGGCGGGCTCTTCCGGTGCCACAGACGTGCAGAAACGATCGCCCGGTGGGGCGCCGGCGGGATTCCGCGGGCTCTTCGACGTCCAGGAGCTGGAACGGCCGCCCGGCCTGCCTCTATGATCGGCACACTTTCCCTGGCAGACCGTCCCGACCACTCTGTACGACACGACTGCACCGCGGGAGCGAGCCGTGAGCGGAACCTCCGAAGGGCCGCGTCCAGCGGCGGTCGCGGCGGCGGGCATCGCACGGCCACCCGTCACGGAGCGTCATACCTTCGGCAGAACAGCCACCGAGCCATCGGACGGGCGTGACGTACCCACGCCGGGCGGCGCGCACCTGCCGGGCGGCAGCCGCACACCGCGCGATGTACGCACGCCGGGCGACGCGCAGCACTTCCGCGGCGCCTTCCGGGCCGCGGAGCTCGCCATGGCCGTGACCGACCACGAGGGCACGGTCGTCAGCGCCAACGACGCGCTCGCCGTGCTCCTCGACACCGAACCCGCCGCGGTCGCCGGCCGGGCCGCGGCCGATCTCGTCGACCTCGCCTCCGACAGCCGCACCTGGGACGCCTATCGCGCGGTGCTGGAGCGCCGGCGCGCCCGCTTCCGCTGCACCCGCCGGCTCAAGCACCCCGACGGACGGACCCTCTGGGCCGAGGTCACCGTCGTCCCCGTACCGGAAGGACGCGGGGCGCTGCTGTCGATCGCTGACATCAGCGACCGGCGCGAGCTCCAGGCGCGGCTGCGCCATCTCCAGATGCACGACCCGGTGACCCGGCTGCCCAACCGCACGCTGTTCTTCGAGCGGCTCGCCTCCGCGCTGGAGGCCTCGACGTACGACGGCGTGGCGTACGGCGTGTCCCCGGCCTATCTGGACCGCAGGCCGTACGGCGACGGCAGAACAGGGCGGATCGGGCTCTGCTACCTCGATCTCGACGGCTTCAAGGCGGTCAACGACACCCTCGGCCACCGCACCGGCGACCGGCTGCTCGCGGCCGTGGCGACCCGGCTCACCGAGTGCGCCGACCACGACGGCTACACGCGCAGCGGCGGCCATCTGGTCGCCCGGCTCGGCGGGGACGAGTTCGCGATCCTCGTCGAGGACTCCACCGGTACGGAGCAGCTCGCCGACCTGGCGCGCTCCGTGCTCACCGCGCTCCAGCGCCCCTTCGACCTCGCCGGGCAGCGGCTCTCGGTCTCGGCGTCGATCGGGGTCGTGGAGCGGGTCGCCGAGGGCACCACCCCGACCGGTCTGATGCAGGCCGCCGACACCACGCTGTACTGGGCGAAGGCAGACGGCAAGGCCCGCTGGACCCTCTTCGACCCGGAGCGCAACGCCCACCGGATGACCCGGCAGGCGCTCACCTCGACGCTGCGGCCGGCCGTGGAGCGCGAGGAGTTCGTGCTCCAGTACCAGCCGCTGGTGGGGATGGCCGACGGGGTCGTACGGGGGGTGGAGGCGCTGGTGCGCTGGAACCACCCGCAATTCGGGACTCTCGCGCCGAATCGGTTCATCGGGATCGCCGAGGAGGACGGCTCGATCGTGCAGCTCGGCCGCTGGGTGCTGCGTACGGCGTGCCGCCAGGCGAGGCGCTGGCAGCTGGACCACCCGCACACCCGGCCGCTCTTCGTCAGCGTCAATGTCGCCGTGCGCCAGGTCTGGGACTCGGATCTGGTCGCGGACGTGGCGGAGATCCTCGCGGAGACCGGTCTCGCGCCGCAACTGCTGCAGCTGGAACTGACGGAGTCGGCGGTGATGGGCTCGGCGGGCCGGCCCCTCCAGGCGCTCCAGGCGCTGAGCGACATGGGCGTACGGATCGCGATCGACGACTTCGGGACGGGGTACTCGAACCTCGCGTATCTCAGCCGGCTGCCCGTCTCGGTCCTCAAGCTGGACGGCTCGTTCGTCCGCGGCTTCCGCTACGACGAGGGAGTCCACCCGAGCCCGGCCGACGAGACGATCGTGGAGGCCCTGATCCAGCTCGCGCACCGGCTGGGGCTGACGGTCACCGCGGAGTGTGTGGAGACCTCGGGCCAGGCGGCGCGGCTCCAGCGGATCGGGTGTGACACGGGGCAGGGCTGGCTCTTCTCCCGTCCGGTGGCGCCGGAACGGATCGCGGAGATGGTCGCGGTCAGCCCGAGAGACGTGTGACGGCCGCTCTCGTGCTCGCCCTGCTCGAACAGATGGGCCCTTGGCTGGCGGGGACTCGCCATTCGTCCGGGCGGCCTTGCCGGTGATCGGGACGCTGGGTGATCGTGGAAGGGCGTCCCGGCGTCTGTCCCGCCGGGACGCTGGACCACGGCGGCGGAGAAGACAGGGGCGCGAGGCATGTGCTGGGGAAGGGTCACGGCCGGTGGCGGGAGCGAGGGCGGACACACGGAGGGCGGGGATCCGGGGCTCCGCCGGACAGGCCCCGGGTCGTCGGCGGTCACGGCTCGGCCCGGCCCAGGGCCGAAGCACAGCAAGCACAGCAAGCACGGCAAGTAGACGCGGTGACGGACGCGCCGGGTGCGTTCCGTACGGGTGCCGCCGAGCGGGCCGCCATGCGAGGGCTGCTCGACGGGCTGCGCGGTGCCCTGGCCGGGCCGCTCGCGCCGGAGTGGGAGCGGGCCTTCTGGGCCGTTCCTCGGCACCGGTTCCTGCCGGAAAGGGTCTGGATCGATGACGATCTGACGGCGTGTACCCGTGGCGCGGCACCGGACCACTGGCTCCGCGCCGCGTACGCGAACGGTCCGGTGGTGACGGCGGTCGATGACGGAATCGGTGACGGAATCGGTGACGGGGGCGGCGACAGGATCGGAGGCTGGATCGACGACGGAATCGACGACATCCGGGACCCGGGCGGCGGCGGGCGGCGGGCCTCGTCCTCGGCGTCGGCCCCGTCGATCGTCTTCCGTATGCTGCGCCTGCTGGCGGTGGAGGACGGCCACCGCGTGCTGGAGATCGGCACCGGTACCGGCTGGAACGCCGGGCTGATGGCGCATCGGCTCGGCAGCGAGCGCGTGACCACCGTCGAGCTGGATCCCCGGCTCAGCGCGCAGGCCGCCCGCCGTCTCCGGAGCGCCGGCCTGGCGCCCCGGGTCATCACCGGGGACGGCGCGGCAGGATACGCGCCCGGCGCGCCGTACGACCGGGTCGTCGCCACCTGTTCCGTGCGGCGGGTGCCGGGCGCCTGGCTGGAGCAGACCCGTCCGGGCGGGGTGATCCTGACGCCCTGGGAATCGCCCTGGTTCCGCTTCGGGCTGCTGCGGCTCACCGTACGGGACGACGGCAGCGCGTCCGGCCGGTTCTCCCCGCACTCCGCCTTCGTGCTCATCCGCAGCCAGCGCACGGACCTGCGGATCTACCGCGACGTCGTGGAGGACCACCAGATACCGGAGCGGTCCGCCACGCAGTTGTGCCCCTGGGCGGTGGCGGGCGACGACCCGGCCGCGCGCTTCGCCATCGGCCTGCGGCTCCCCGACATCTGGCGCGCCTGGCACGACAACCCGGATGTGCACGGCGTGGCGTCCCGGCTCTGGCTCGCCACCACCGACACCACGTCCTGGGCGGCCGTGGACTGGGACGGCCGGACGGACAAGCGGCTCACGGTCTGGCAGTACGGCCCCCGCCGGCTGTGGGACGAGGTCGAGGCGACGTACCGGTGGTGGCTCCGGGCCGGCAGTCCGGGCCCGGAGCGATTCGGCCTGACCGTCACCCCTGACGGCCGGCAGACACCATGGCTGCACACCCCGGCGGGCGTCCTCACGACCGGGCCGGATATGCCTTAGGTCCTGTCCGGGGCGGCGACCCCGCGAGCGTCAGGCCGGCAGGCCGTACGCGTCCGCGATCAGCCCATAGCTGCGCAGCCGCTCCTCACCGCTGTGCGCGTGGGAGGTGATCATCAGCTCGTCGGCGCCCGTGCGCTTCTGAAGGTCGTTGAGGCCGTCGCGGACCGCGTCCGGGGTGCCGTGCACGATATTGACGAGCCAGTTGTCCACGAACTCCTGTTCCATCGGGCTGAACCGGTACGCCTCGGCCTCCTCCGGCGTCGGGACGAGCCCCGGCCGGCCGGTGCGCAGCTGCACCATGGAGAGCGCGCCGGACAGTACCTGACGGCGGGCCTCGCGCTCGCTGCCGGAGGCCAGGGCCGAGACGCCGATCAGCGCGTACGGGGCGTCGAGGACCCCGGAGGGGCGGAACGAGTCCCGGTAGAGATCGAGCGCCGGGATGGTGTTCTGCGCCGAGAAGTGGTGGGCGAAGGCGAAGGGCAGCCCCAGCACCCCGGCCAGCCGGGCGCTGAAGCCGGAGGAACCGAGCAGCCAGATCGGCGGCCGGCCCGCGGGGCCCTGGACCGGGCCCGGTACCGCGTGGATACGGGCGTACGGGTGGCCGTCGGGGAAGTCGTCGTCCAGGAACCGGGTCAGCTCGGCGAGCTGCTGGGGGAAGTCGTCGGCGCCCTCGTTCAGCCGGTCGGAGCGGCGCAGCGCGGCGGCCGTCGCCCCGTCGGTGCCGGGCGCGCGGCCCAGGCCCAGGTCGACCCGGCCCGGGGCGAGCGCCTCCACCGTGCCGAACTGCTCGGCGATCACCAGCGGGGCGTGGTTGGGCAGCATCACACCGCCCGAGCCCAGCCGGATGCGCTCGGTGTGAGCGGCGAGATGGGCGAGGATCACGGCCGGGGAGGACGAGGCGACGCCCGGCATGGAGTGGTGCTCGGCGACCCAGTGCCGGTGGTATCCCCGGCGCTCGGCGAGCTTCGCGAGCGCGACGCTCGTCCGCAGCGACTCGGAGGCCGTGGAGCCCTTGCCCACGGTGACCAGGTCCAGTACCGAGAGAGGTACGGGCGCGGTGCCGTGCGCCGTGCCCCTGATGCCGTCCGTCGTGCCTCGGCTCGCGTCGTCCACCGGTCAGACCCTCCTGCGTATCGAATGCGTACAGCAGGGGTACAACAGGAGGGTCTCTCCGCTTATTCCCGGACCGGCCCCCGGATTATTCCCGCGCGCGTCACCGTGGCCGCCTCGCCCACGTCGGCGGCACCCGCGCCCGCGCCGTCAGCCCCGGGCCTCGAACTCCCGGCCTTCGAACAGCTTCCCCAGCCGGCGCCCCCAGGCCCTGCGCCCCGCGAGCCGCAGCCCCTCCCAGACCGTCACCTGGTTCGCGGTGAGGACCGGTTTGCCGAGGATCTCCTCCAGCTCCGGCAGATACGCGATCGTGTGCAGGGCCGTGTCCGGGAGCAGGACGACCTCCGCGTCCGGATGGTCGCCCGCGCGGGCCAGTTCGAGGACCTGCTCCCGCTCCCAGGTGCCGACCTCGGCCGCGGTGATGATGCCGCTGGCCCGGTCGGAGACGACATCGATCCCGGCCGCCTTGAGGAAGGCGGCGAAGTACGCGGTGACGTCCGCCGGGTATGTGGCGGCCACGGCGACCCGCCGGGCGCCCAGCGCGCGTACGGCGTGGGCGAAGGCGAACGAGGTGCTCGACGCCGGCAGTCCCGCGGCGGCGGCCAGGGCGCGTGTCTGCTCATGGGCGCCCTCCCAGCCGTAGACGAAGCTTCCGCTGGTGCACGCCCAGACCACGGACTCGGCACCGGCGAGGCGCAGTTCCTCCACCCCCGCGGCGAGCCGTTCGTCCGCCCCCATCCGGAGCAGCGCGTCGACGCGGTGGGCGTCTTCGCCGATATCGGTGTGGACCACGGGCAGCCTGATGTCACTACCGAACATCATTTCGATGCGGGGGTAGTCGTCCTCGGCCGAATGTCCGGGGTAGAGGAGTCCGACGGTGGTCATGTCCATCCTTCCGTATCTTCCGGCAGCGGCTCCGCCGGCAGGGCGGCCTGCCCCGGCGGGGCTACCCCGACCGGGCCGACCGGCCCGATCGGTGCCGCGGGCGAGACGGGCGCGACCGGCGGCAGCGGCTCCACCAGCGGCATCGCCGGCACCGAACGCGCCGACGGCCGATCGAGCAGCAGCGCCTGGTACGGACCGACGGCGTGTGCCCCGAGCCTGCGCAGTGCCGCCCACATCGTCACCTGGTTGGCGGACAGGACGGGCATCCTCAGCTCGGCCTCCAGCTGCGGAATCGCGTCGTACGTCGGCAGATTCGTACAGCTGATGAAGAGCGCGTCGGCCGCCCCGACGACGGCCTGCCGCGCCATGTCCACGACCGAGCGGTACGGCACCTTCCAGATGTGCCGGGTCAGTCCCAGAAAAGCGCGACCCGTCACAGTTACCCCGACCTCGCCCAGATAGTCCTCCAGCGACTGGGTGACGGACTCCGTATAGGGCGTGACCAGCGCGATACGGCCGACGCCCAGCTCCTCCAGCGCCTCGACCAAGGCGCCGGACGTAGTGAGCGAGGGCACCTCACCGGCGCGGTTCATCGCCTCGCACATGGCGCGCTCGCCTGCCGCGCCTCCGACGAAACTGCCGGAGGTGCAGGCGTAGGCGATGACCTCGGGTTCCGAGGCGCCGAGCGCTCTGACCGCCTCGCCGAGGGTCTCGTGCTCGCTGACCAGCCGCGCCAGGTCGAGGGAGACCTCGACCGGCACGTACGGCGTACGTGTCACGCGCAGGGAAATATCGTCGGGCACCCACCGCCACAGTTCACGGTCGAGTGCGAAATCGAAGGGAGCGACCACGCCGACACCACGCTGCGGCTCTGGACCACCCAGAAAGGAGACTTCCACGTCGTGCCCCCTTATCAGGCTCTTGTTTGACGACGGTAGGAGCCAAGTGCGAGCGTGGTCAATCCGCCCATCTCAGACGTTGCACGGAATTTTCCCGAGGGAAATCCCGAGGGAACCCCGCCCGGCCCGATCATCGGCAGACTCCCGCCTGGTGGACGGCGGATTCCCGTCCGGCACCCGGCGGACCCGCCGCCGGTCCGGCCCCGGCAGAAGGGCTGCTCCTCATGACAGCACCCACCCTCCTCGTCCTGGAAGCGGAGCCTCCGCCACGGCTGGGCCGCCTCACCGGGAAGGCACGGATCCGCTCCGTCGACGAAGCCGGGCTCGCGGCCGAACTCCCGCACGCGGACGCCCTGCTGGTCTGGGACTTCACCTCCGACGCGGTACGGAACGCCTGGCCGGGCGAGGGGCCGCGGCCCGGCTGGGTGCACACCGCGAGCGCCGGGGTGGACCGGCTGCTCTGCCCCGAGCTGATCGCCTCCGACACGGTCGTGACCAATGCCCGGGGCATCTTCGAGGCGCCGATCGCCGAGTATGTGGCGGGGCTGGTGCTCGCCATGGCGAAGGATCTCCCCGGGACGCTGGAGCTTCAGCGCCAGCGCCGCTGGCGCCATCGCGAAGGCCTTCAGGTCGCGGGCAGCCGGGCGGTCGTGATCGGCGCGGGCCCGATCGGCCGGGCCGTGGCCGGGACGCTGCGCGCGCTGGGCGTGACGGTGGCCGTCACCGGCCGTACGGCGCGCCCCGGCGTGCACGCCGCCGAAGAGCTGGACCGGCTGGTGATCCGGGCCGACTGGGTGATCTCCGCGGCGCCGCTCACGGACGCCACACGCGGCATGTTCGACGCACGGCTCTTCGGTCTGATGCAGCCCTCCGCCCGGTTCATCAACGTGGGCCGCGGTCAGCTCGTGGTGGAGGACGATCTCGTCGCGGCGGTGTCCAAGCGGTGGATCGCGGGCGCGGCGCTCGATGTCTTCGCGCGGGAGCCGCTGGACACGGGCAGCAGGCTCTGGGACGTCCCCGGGCTGATCATCTCCCCGCACATGAGCGGGGACACGGTCGGCTGGCGCGACCGGCTGGGCGAACAGTTCGTGGATCTGTATGAACTTTGGGCCGCCGGAAAGCCTCTGCCGAACGTGGTGGACAAGAAACGTGGGTACGTCCCCATGCATGACTGATCACACGAGCGACCCCACCCGCCTCACCGACCTCACCGCACGGCAGCTGCTGGCCGGCTACGAGAGGGGCGACTTCTCGCCGCTCGACGCGACCCGTGCCGTACTGGACCGGATCGAGGTGGTGCAGCCGCTGGTCAACGCCTTCGTGCGGGTGGCGGCCGACGCCGCGCTCGCGCAGGCGGAGGCGTCCACGGCCCGCTGGCGCGCGCGGGAGCCGCGGGGGCTGCTCGACGGGGTGCCGGTCTCGGTGAAGGACATCTTCCTCCAGCGCGGCAGCCCCACCCTCCGCGGCTCCCGGACCGTACGGGCCGAGGGCGCCTGGGACGAGGACGCGCCGGCGGTGGCGCGGCTGCGGGAGCACGGCGCGGTTCTCGTCGGCAAGACCACCACCCCGGAGTTCGGCTGGAAGGGCGTCACCGACTCACCGCTGAGCGGGGTCACCCGCAATCCGTACGATCCGTCCCGGACGTCGGGCGGGTCCAGCGGCGGCAGCGCGGCGGCCGTGGCGCTGGGCGCGGCCCCGCTCTCCATCGGTACGGACGGCGGCGGATCGGTCCGTATCCCGGCGTCCTTCTGCGGGATCTTCGGGTTCAAGCCGACGTACGGCCGGGTGCCGCTCTATCCGTCCAGCCCGTTCGGCACGCTCGCGCACGCCGGGCCGATGACCCGGGACGCGGCGGACGCCGCGCTGCTGATGGACGTGATCAGCGGCGCCGACTGGCGGGACTGGTCACAGCTCGCCCCGGCGCCGAGCCTCTCCGCCGCGCTGACGGACGGCGCGACGGGCTCGGCGGGACGGGCGGGCGGGAGCGGCGTCAAGGGGCTGCGGATCGCGTACTCCCCGACCTTCGGCAATCAGGTCGCGGTACGCCCCGAGGTGGCCTCGGCCGTACGGCGCGCGGTGGGCCGGCTCGCCGAGCTGGGCGCGTATATCGAGGAGGCCGATCCGGACATCACGGATCCGGTGGAGGCCTTCCACACCCTGTGGTTCAGCGGCGCGGCCCGGCTGGTGGAGCCGTACGGCGCGGAGCAGCGCGAGCTGCTCGATCCGGGGCTGCGGGAGATCGTCGCGGCCGGTGAGCGCTACAGCGCGCTGGACTATCTGGCCGCGGTCGACGCGCGGATGGAGCTGGGCCGGCGGTTCGGCCGGTTCCACGAGTCGTACGACCTGCTGGTCACGCCGACGCTGCCGATCACCGCGTTCGAGGCGGGCCGGGAGACGCCGCGTGGCTCGGGCCAGCGGCGCTGGACGGCCTGGACGCCGTTCACGTACCCGTTCAATCTGACGCAGCAGCCCGCCGCCAGCGTGCCGTGCGGGGTGGACGGGGACGGGCTGCCGGTCGGTGTGCAGCTGGTCGCCGGGCGCCACGCGGACGCGCTGGTGCTGCGCGCCGCGCACGCGCTGTACGAGTCGGGCGCGGCGCCCGGCCTTCCGGCGCCTACTGCCGCCGGAAGCTGAGCGTCTCGCCGACGGCGCCCGCGCGCCACAGGTCCTGGCAGGCCTCGGCCATCCGGTCGAGGCCGTCCACCACCGTCCCCCAGACGATGCCGGGGATCCAGCCCATGTCCCCGTTGATCAGGAGATTGTTGCGCTCGTAGAAGAGGGCCAGGTCCACGACGGTACGCCGGCCGCGCACCGCCTTCTCGTCGTAGCCGTACGACGACGTGCCCAGCTCCGTGTCGGAGAAGGTGAAGTAGCACAGATCCCCGGGGATGGGGGTCACGGTCGGATTCTCCAGCGGTGGTTCCTCGGCGGCGAAGGCCGGAAAGAGCGCGTAGATCTCATTGCGCGCGTACTTCGCGTGATACACGTCCGAGCCCAGCGGCAGCGCCTCCCACACCGCCGCGCAGGTGACCGGAGCCCGGTCGTCCAGGAGTTTCGCGGTGCAGTGCACCCCGCGCTTGTCGAGCGACACAGTTACAAATCGGTCGGCCATGTCCTCATGGTCCTCATCTGATCCACTGAGTCAAGAGCGGTCGGCCGGGCGCGGGACGATCCCAAGATCGGCTCGAAATGATGTGCATAACCCGTATGGAGTCGGGTAGCCGCGCGCCCATGGCTTCACCACCAGAGCACGACAGGGAAAGAACCGCAAAACGGTCCATAGGCCGCCGGTCACCGGCGCGCCGGTCTCTGGGCCGCCGCTCGCTTCTGCTGGGCGCGGCGGCGCTGGGCGCCGCGGGGGCACTCGGCGCCGCCGGCTGCAGCAGGATTCCGTCGGGTGACACCCTCGCCCGCCTGAAATCGCAGCGCACGGTGCGTCTCGGTATCGCGGGCGAGGCACCGTACGGATTCATCGACGACCAGGGTGAATTCACCGGTGAGGCGGTGGAGCTGGCGAAGGTGATCTTCAAGCGGCTCGGCATCGGCGCGGTGCAGCCCGTTGCCACCGATTTCTCCTCGCTGATACCCGGCCTCAACTCGCAGCAGTTCGATGTCGTCTCGGCCGGGATGTACATCAACAAGGAGCGCTGCGCGCAGGTCATCTTCGCCGATCCCGAGTACCAGATGCTCGACTCGTTCATCGTGCGCAAGGGCAACCCCAAAGGGCTGCACTCGTATCAGGACGTGGTGCGGACCAAGGCGAAGATCGCCACCGGCACCGGCTACGCGGAAATCGACTACGCGATATCCGCCGGGGTCCCGGAGAACGAACTCGTCATTCTCCAGGATCCCGTCGCGGGGCTGAACGCGGTCGAGTCCGGCCGGGTCGACGTATTCGCCGGAACCGCGCTCACCGGCCGCGATGTGGTGAAGAAGAGCACCAAGGCGGAGGCCACGAAGCCGTTCGCGCCGGTCGTGGACGGCAAGAAGAAGATCGACGGCGGCGGATTCGCCTTCCGTCCCACCGATACCGGTCTCCGGGACGCCTTCAATGTCGAGATCCACAAGATGAAGAAGAGCGGCGAGCTGTTCCGCATCCTCAAGCCGTTCGGCTTCACGGAAGCGGAGATGACCACCCTGACCGCAGAGGAGCTGTGCGCATGACGGCCGGCCTCTGGACCCATTGGGTGCTGCCCGGTATCTGGATCACGGTCCAGCTCACCCTGTACAGCGCCGCGCTCGCCGCCGTCGTGGCCTTCACCGTCGGTACGGCCCGTACGCACAGCTCGCGTTTCGTCCGCTTCCTCGCGGGCCTCTACACCGAGATCTTCCGGGGCACCTCGGCGCTGGTGCTGATGTTCTGGCTGTTCTTCGTCATGCCGGGCCTGTTCGGCTGGGCCCTGGTCCCGATGTGGGCCGCCGTCCTGGCGCTGGGGCTGTCGTACGGGGCGTACGGCGCCGAGGTCGTACGCGGCGCCCTGAACTCCGTGGCGCCCGCCCAGCGCGAGGCCGGCATCGCCCTGAACTTCTCTCCCTGGCAGCGCATGCGGCTGATCCTGCTGCCCCAGGCGGTCCCGGAGATGATCCCGCCGTTCAGCAACCTCCTCATCGAGCTGCTGAAGGGCACCGCGCTGGTCTCCCTGCTCGGCGTCGCCGATGTGTCGTTCGCCGCCTATCTGGTGCGGCTGGCCACCCAGGAGAGCGCGCAGATCTACTCGGTGACGCTGGTGATCTATTTCGTGCTCGCGTTTGTCCTCGCCCGTGGAATGCGGGCGCTTGAGCGCAAGACCAAGGCCGGAATCGGCATCACCGCGACACCGGGAGGTGCCCGATGAACAATTGGGACTGGTCCGCCGTCGCGGACTTCATGCCACGCTTCTGGGACGGCCTGCTCCTCACCCTTCAGGTGCTGGTGCTCGGCTCGCTGCTCTCCTTCACGCTCGGTCTGGTCTGGGCGATCGGATTCCGGGCGCCGACGCGTTTCATCCGGTGGCCGGTCAATGTCGTCACCGAGTTCATCCGGAACACCCCGCTGCTCGTGCAGCTGTTTTTCTTCTTCTTCGTCCTGCCCGAATGGGGCGTGCAGTTCTCCGGGCTGACCACCGGCACGATCGCGATCGGCCTGCACTATTCGACCTACACCGCCCAGGTGTACCGGGCCGGTATCGACGCGGTGCCGGCCGGGCAGTGGGAGGCGGCCACCGCGCTCAGTCTGCCGCCCGGCCGTACGTGGATGGTGGTGATCCTGCCGCAGGCGATCCGGCGGATCGTGCCCGCGCTGGGCAATTACGTCATCTCGATGCTGAAGGACACGCCGCTGCTCGCCGGAATCAGTGTGCTGGAAATGCTCCAGCAGTCCCGGCTGGAGAGCGCGACCACCTTCCAGTACACCGAACCGCTGACCGTGGTCGGTGTCGCCTTCATTCTCATCGCCTACCCGGCTTCTCTTCTCATGCGAGCCCTGGAGCGTCGTCTTGTCCGCTGACATATCCACCCCCGAAATCCCCGATCCGACAGCCACCACCGGTCCCGCGGGCGAGCTGATCCGTTTCGACAATGTCACCAAGCGGTTCGGCAAGAACACCGTGCTGGACGATCTCTGTTTCTCCGTGCGGCCAGGAAAGCATGTGACGCTGATCGGCCCGTCCGGCTCGGGGAAGACAACGATCCTGCGGCTGCTGATGACCCTGGTGAAACCGGACGAGGGCGTCATCACCATCAATGGCGACAGACTTTTCCCGGCCGACAACAAGCATGTCCGTGACGTGCGCAAGAACATCGGCATGGTCTTCCAGCAGTTCAATCTCTTCCCCAACATGAACGTGCTCCGCAATGTCACCGAGGCCCCGGTGAAGGTGCTGGGGCTGAGCAAGGACGAGGCGGAGGAGCGCGGCCGCGAGCTGCTCGATCTGGTCGGCCTCGGCGACCGCTGCGCGGCGAAGCCGACCCAGCTCTCGGGCGGCCAGCAGCAGCGGGTGGCGATCGCCCGCGCGCTGGCGATGCGGCCGAAGATCCTGCTGCTCGACGAGGTCACCTCGGCCCTCGACCCCGAGCTGGTCGCGGGCGTACTCGATGTGCTCCGGGACATCGCCCGCACCACGGACATCACGATGCTCTGCGTGACCCACGAGATGAACTTCGCCCGGGACATCTCCGACGACGTTCTGATGTTCGATGCCGGCAAGGTCATCGAATCGGGCCCGCCGGAGAGGATCTTCTCCGAGCCGGGGCACGAACGTACACGCGAGTTCCTGGGCGCGGTGCTCTGACCTCATATCCCCTCGGGCAAGTATTCCGCTGGCATATGCCAGCGCGATGCGCCCCAGCCCAGGGCGTCGGCCCGTCCGCTCCGTGTGGGCAACCGCCGCCCCGGCAAAGGCTCTTGACGGCTATCGTGGTGAGTGAGCTTGCGGTCACAACCTGCTGGGGGGAACCGTGGTGCTGAAGCCGGAGCCGACCGCGCCGTTCCACTCGGTGCGGTACGTGCTGCGCGTCCTGGAGGCCGTGTCCAACTACGGCGGCGGGGTGACCGAGGCCCGGATAGCCAGGGAGAGCGGACTGCCGGCCGGTCATCTGGCTCCTCTGCTCTCCTTGCTGCGGCGCGAGGGATACGTGGAGCAGGTCACGGACGGCGCGTATGTGATCGGCGAGTCACTGGCGATGCTCGGCTCCGGCGCGGCCCGGCGGCAGGCCCTGGAGGACAGGCTGCATAGCGCGCTGGACGAGCTGCGCGACTCGGTCGGGGCGGCGGTCTATCTCAGCCGCTATATCGACGGTGAGATCAAGGTCACACAGGTCGCCGACGGCCCGCTGACGCCCGCCGTCAATGAGTACGTGGACTTCCGCGCCACCGCCCACGCCAGCGCGATCGGCAAGTGTCTGCTGACCCAGCTGGACAGGGACGGCCGCCGTGACCACCTGGACCGCCACAAGATCGCCCGGTTCACCTCCCGGACGATCACCAGCGAGCGGCTGCTGCTCTCCCGGCTGGACAGCCAGGCGCCGACGGTGCCGGTGCTCGATCTCCAGGAGTACGCGCTGGGGACCGTCTGCGCCGCCGTCCCGCTGACGGCGGGGTCCACGGTGGGCTGCCTGGCGCTGTCGCTCCCGGTCGAGCACGTCCACCGGCTGCGGGTGGCGGCGGAGGCCCTGAACCGCGGGGCGGCCCCGCTGGCCCTCTCGCTGACGATCTAGCTTTTCCGCCTGTCCGGTCGGCTGCCCGGCCGGTGATCATGGCCGTGGTCCTGAGCACCCTGGACCACCGGGTATTATTTTCGAGTCAGCAGGCGCCGCTAGCTCAGTTGGTTAGAGCAGCTGACTCTTAATCAGCGGGTCCGGGGTTCGAGTCCCTGGCGGCGCACAGACAGAGGAAGGCCCCCTGCGGAAGCGGGGGGCCTTCCCTCGTTCACGATCCTCAGACCACGGACCGCGAGCCGTCCACCATCGGGCTCACGCCGAAGATGCTGACCGCCTGGTAGTACGTCCACGCCAGACCGTCACAGGACGTCTTCGTGGCGCCGGAGTATCCCGAGCAGACGCGCTTCAGGTCCGCGTAGAACGCGGAGTCGAGCCGGGCCTTGTTCGCCGCGAACTGACCGGCCGCCTTGTAGTTGCGGTATCCGAAGTCATGGCGGGAACAGGCGGTCTGGAACGGGAAGCCGAAGGGGTTGTCCGGCGAGGACGAGCAGTAGTCCGTGGACCAGTCGAAACCGTAGGCCGACCACGCGCCCTGGTTCCCCCGGGCCGAGACCCAGGAGTTGTAGCTGGCGGCGGATTCCTGGGTCCAGCCGCTGAGGACCTGCGGCTTGTCGGCCGGGGCGGCGGCGGCCTGAGACGCCGTCACCAGCGAGGCGGCGAGGGCGAGTACGGCTGAGGCGAGGGGAAGTGCCAGGCGTCTGCGCATGACGGTGATCCTCCGGGCGAGGCATGGGGGGACATGGGGGGGGAAGACGTTCCACGCCCGGGTGGGCATGGAGCGTCCATAGAGTGAGCGGCGCGGCTGTCGCATGGGTCTACGCGCGATGACCGACGCGGGAATGGTCCCCCAAATCCCGGCGTCGGCAAACCCCTTGTGCGGCGAACTCCCGGCGGACAGCGTCCAGTTGACACATCCGTCCCCAGTTGACCGTTCTGTGTCCGGCCGCCGGCGCGGCGGAGGGCGCCTGGTCCTACCCGTCAACTCCCTCGCGCGCACGGGATCTCGACCCGCAGGACGGTCGGGCCGCCGGCCGGGCTGGACAGCGAGAGCCTGCCGTCCAGTACGGAGACGCGATCGGCCAGTCCGGTCAGCCCGCTTCCCCCGCCCGCGCGGGCACCGCCGTCGCCGTCGTCCGCTATCTCCAGCATCAGCCGCCCGTCGCCGTACCGGCCGGAGACGGTGGCACGGCTCGCCCCGCTGTGTCTGCCCGCGTTCGCCAGCGCCTCGCACACCACGAAGTACGCGGTGGCCTCCACCGCGTCGGAGAACCTCGGCATCCGTTCGATCGCCACGTCCACCGGCAGCGCCGAGCGGTCCGCCACATCCGCGACGGCCGCCGCGAGTCCGTAGTCGGTGAGGACCTTGGGGTGTATGCCCCGGATCAGTTCGCGCAGCTCCGCCAGCGCCTCGCCGGCCTCCCGGTGCGCCGCTTCGATACGGTCGGCGGCGGGCCCCGGCGGGGCGTCGAGCCGGGCCAGGCCGAGCGTCATGGTCAGCGCGACCAGCCGCTGCTGGGCGCCGTCGTGCAGATCCCGTTCGATCCGGCGGCGCTCCGCCTCGAAGGCGTCCACCAACCGCACCCGGGAGCGGCTCAGTTCGGTGACCCGCCGGCCCAGCGCGGTCTCCCGGGGCGCGATCAGGATCCGGGTCAGTCCGGCGCGGGCGCCGGCCAGCACGCCCAGCGCGTAACAGCAGACCGCGAGGAAGAGCAGGCCGAGCACGGCGAACGCGCACGCCATGGGCCAGGAGGTGACCGTCCACACCTTGACGACCTTCACCTCCTCGCCCTCCCCCACGGTGGCCAGCAGGACCGGTGTGGCGACCATCGCGAGCGGCAGCAGCAGACAGAGCGTGACGGCGATCGCGTCGAGCGGCCAGAGCACCAGCGCGAAGAGCGCCGCGTATCCCAGCTCCCGCCAGGTGGCACGCTCCTGGAAGCGGGTCCGCAGCCAGGGCCACAGCCCCGGTTCCGTGGGACGCCGGTGCGGATCGGCGGCGGGCCGCCCGTCGATCAGCCGCGCCCTGAACCGCTCGAACCTGGCCACGGGCAGCCCGCCGAGCGCCGAGACCGCGAGGAGCGGCAGCCCGACCAGTACGAGGGAGAGCGCCCCGCCGACGGCGATGACGGCCAGGGCCACCACCAGCACGGCGGCCCCGGCCGGTACGCCGCTGAGCAGATACGCCGCCGCGCGCCACGGCCAGGGCGAGAGCGGGAAGTCCGGCCGGGCCAGGGCCTGCCACACGGTGCGGGAGCGGGAGCGCATGGGAGGACGGTAGAAGGCGAACCGGAGGACCGGCCATCCACGCAGGCGGAGTGTCCGGGGTAGGGCCTGCCCTACCCCGGGAATAGGCCCCGCACTGGTGTGCCGGGCGGCGCGCGCCGGTGGACTGGACGTATGACCCACAACGCATTCCGCGCCCGGCACGACGCCCGGCATCGAGACGAGCCGGACCACGCTCAGGACCACACGGACGAGCGCACGGACGGCGACGCGCACGATGACGCGATTCAGCTGCGCTCCGTACGCAGGATCCATGGATCGGGGGACGGTGCCGTCGCCGCCCTCGACGACGTCTCCCTCGTCTTCCCCCGTGCCACGTTCACCGCCGTGATGGGCCCTTCCGGTTCCGGGAAGTCGACCCTGCTCCAGTGCGCGGCCGGTCTCGACCGGCCCACCTCGGGGTCGGTGTCCATCGGCGGGACGGAACTGACGGAGCTGACCGAGAGAGGGCTGACCCTGCTGCGCCGCGACCGCGTCGGCTTCGTCTTCCAGTCCTTCAATCTGCTGCCCGCGCTGACGGCCGAGCAGAATGTGGCCCTGCCGCTGCGGCTCGCGGGCCGCGCGGCCTCACGGGCGCGGGTACGGGACGTACTGGACCGGGTCGGTCTGGCCGACCGCGCGAAGCACCGGCCCACCGAGCTGTCGGGCGGCCAGCAGCAGCGGGTCGCGCTCGCCCGCGCCCTGATCACCCGCCCCGAGGTGCTGTTCGCCGACGAGCCGACCGGAGCGCTGGACTCACGGACCGGCCGTGAGGTGCTGGCCATGCTGCGCTCCCTGGTGGACCGGGAGGGCTCCACGATCGTGATGGTCACCCATGACCCGGTCGCCGCCTCGTACGCCGACCGCGTCGTCTTCCTGGTCGACGGACGGGTCGGCGGCGAACTGCCGGCGCCGGCCGCCGAGGAGATCGCGGCCCGGATGACCGCTCTGGAGGCCGTGCCGTGCTGAGCGTCGCCCTGCGTACGCTGCGCAGCCGCTGGACCACCTTCGTCGGCGGTTTCATCGCGCTCTCCCTGGGGGTCGGGCTGATCGCCACCATGGGACTCGCCCTGGCCGCGACCCTGGACGCGCCCGAGCGCCGCCCCGAGCGGTTCGCGAAGGCGCCCGTCGTGGTGAAGGGCGCCGACACCCTGCGCGTACCGACCCGGATCGGCGACCGGGTCGCGAAGCTGGACAGTCCGCGTCCCGTACCGCCGTCCCTGGGACGGGAGTTGGCCGCGCTGGGCCGTACCGTCGAGGACCGTACGTTCGCGGTACGGGCCGACGGCGGCCCGGCCGGGCTGGTGGGGCACCCGTGGTCCACGGCCGCCTTCGCGCCGTACCGCCTCGACACGGGCCGGGCGCCGAGGGCGGCGGACGAGGCCGTGGCCACGGGCGACTGGACCGCGCCGGGGCGGCGGGTGCGGACCGACCGGGGGACGGTGACGATCGTCGGTACGGTCCGGGATCTCGGCTTCGAGCGGGCGCTGTTCTACACCGACGACCGCGCGGCCCGGCTCTCCCCGGACGTGGATCAGCTGGTGGTGGACGCCGATCCACGTGCGGTACGCGAGAAGGTGGCCGGCTCGGCGGACGCGACGGACGCGGCGGGCGTACGGGTGCTCACGGGGGCCGCCAGGAAGGACGCGGACGCCGATCCGGAGCGCGACAGCGAGGCGCTGGTCACGGTGAACGCCATGCTCGGCACGGCGGCGGGGGTCACCGGGTTCGTCTCGGTCTTCGTGGTCGCGTCGACGTTCGCCTTCGCGGTGGCGCAGCGGCGCCGGGAGTTCGGGCTGCTGCGCACGGCGGGCGCCACCCCGGGCCAGATCCGGCGCATGGTCCTCGCGGAGGCGATGGCGGTGGGCGTGGTGGCCTCGGCGGCGGGCTGCGCGCTGGGCGCGCGGGGAGCGCCGCTGCTGGCCGCGTGGCTGGTGGACGACGGGCTCGCACCGCGCTGGTTCGCCATCGGGACGGACACCTGGCCGTACCAACTGGCCTTCTGGACCGGGCTGTCGGTGGCGCTCGCGGGCGCGGTTGCGGCGTCCCGGCGGGCCGGGCGGACAGGGCCGGTGGAGGCGCTGCGTGACGCGGCGGTGGACACCGGGACCATGACCCGGGGCCGGTGGTTCTGCGGCGCCGGGCTGCTGCTGGTGGGGATCGGGCTGCCGGTGTACGCCCTGCTGACCGAGCCGGGCGGGCTGCTGGGCCGTAAGTCGTACACGAGCGGGCCGATGCCGCTGATCGTCGCGTGCGCGCTGCTCGCGCCGGTCCTGGTGCCTCCGCTCGCCCGGCTGCTCGCCTGGCTGCCCGCCCGGCTGCCGGGCGCGACCGGCCTGTTGGTACGGGAGAACGCGGCGGCCGGGGTCCGGCGCACCGCGGCCGTCGCCGCGCCCGTGCTGGTGACGGTCGCGCTGACGGGCTCCCTGCTCGGGGCCACGGCGACGATCGACGGGGCGAAGGCCGGCGAGATCCGGCAGCGGACCACGGCGGATTTCGTGATCTCCGGGCCGGGAGGGGAGGCCGCGACCGGGCGGGACGCGGTCGGAACGGGCTTCGACGCCGCGACGGTGGAGCGCGTACGGCGGGTCCCCGGCGCCATGGTCTCCCCCACCGCCGCGAGCGCCGTCCACGTACTGGAGGACGGTGTCGCGCTCATCCGGTCCGACGCCCGCGCGGCCGATCCGGCGGCGCTTGCCGCGACGGTCCGGCTGCCGCTCGCCGCGGGCCGGGTGACCGGTCTCGACGACCGCTCGATCATCGTCACCGAGGAGTGGGAGCGGCATACGGTCGGCGAGTCCGTGGACATCTGGCGGGCGGACGGCACGCGGACCTCGCTGCGCGTCGCCGCCGTGATGCGCGTCGGGACCGGCGGCAACGGGGTGTACGTGACGCCGCGCAACGCGCCGGGCGCGCCCGTCGACCGGATCGACGTGCGCCTCGCGGAGGGAGCCGACGCGAGCGCCGTGGCGGCCGGTCTGCGCGCGGCGGCCGGACGCTCGGGCGGGCAGGTGTTCACCAAGGACGCGTGGGTGGCGGCCAGTTACCCGGAGACCGATGGCAGAACGCGGACGGGGTTCCTGCTCGTCCTGGGCATCGCACTGCTCTACACCGGGATCTCCCTGGCGAACACCCTGGTCATGGCGGGTTCCGACCGGGTGCGGGAGCTGGCCGCGCTCCGGCTGGCGGGCGCCACGGCTCCCCAGGTGCTACGGCTCGTCGCGGCGGAGGCGCTGCTGGTCGTGGCGGTCGGAGCGGTGCTCGGCACGCTGGTCGCCGGGGTCGGTCTGGCCGGGTTGTGGGGCGCGCTGGGCGTCCTCCACGCGGGGGCCCCGCTCGTACTGCCGTGGGGCGCGCTCGGTGCGGCGGCGGGCGCGTGCGCGCTGCTCGCCACGGTCTCGGCGGTGGTCCCGGCCGCGCTGTCCCTGCGTTCGCGGCCGGTGGAGTTCGCGGGCACGCGAGAGTGACACGGGCCGCGGCGGCGGGGAAGCTGTGCGACCCGGGCTGCTGTGCGGCTCGGGAAACCAGGCGGCCCGGGGAACTGTGCGGCTCAGAAAGTTATGCGGCTCAGGAAGCTGCGCGGCTCGGGTGTGCCACTCGATACGGGGAGCCACTCGCCACGGGGAGCCACTCGCCTCGGGGAGCGCGGACCGCACGGCGGCGGACCGGGAAGAACCACGCCCCCCGAGGTTCCTACTGTGGAGACCTGCCTCAGAACTGGACGTCGGAGCAGGCGTAGAACGCGTTCCCCGTGTCAGCGATGGTCCAGACGGCCACGATCAGGTGCCGGCCCGACTTCGACGGCAGCGTGCCCGAGTGCGAGAGCGTCGCGGGCGGCTGCTGGTTGTTGTACGGCACCGTCAGGAACGGCTGCGAGTCGAGAGCCGCCCGGGTGACGGGGGCGTTCGAGTTCCATCCGTTCTTGGTGATGTAGTACTTGAAGTCGGTCGTGGCGTGCCGGGCGGTGAACTGCCAGCGGAAGTTGTAGCTCTGGCCGCTCGATACCTTGGTGGTGGGCCAGGCACCGCCGCGCGGGTCGTCGAGCTGCGCGAACTGGCCGAGACCGCCGGAGCAGATCTTGCCGTCGGCGGGACCGCCGGCCGGGAAGCCCTTGGGCCCCTCGACGCTCTGCGGCTCCCACTGGATGTTGCCGCAGTTGCTCACGGTGCCGTTGGCACAGAGCTTCTGACGGCTGATCGGTGAGTCGGTGTAGCCGTGGCTGCTGGCACTGCCGGTGGCGAGCAGGGATACGCCCGCGACCGCGAGGCCGACCACGGCCGCGCCAATCTTCTTTCGCATGCTTCGCTCCAGAGAACGTGGGGAGTTCGGTGAGCCGTGCTGCGCGCGTGCAGGTGAGCAGTTATGCGGTCTAGACCAAGTCCTAGGGTATGGACAGAACTTGACCGTGTCCATAACAAGTACGAACAAGGTCCAGACCAATCAGCGCCGAACGGTCACCATTTCTCCGCCGCTCCCTGACGACCCGTGTAGAACGCGACGGTGAGGTCCTTGACCAACGCCTTGCGCTCGTAGTCGTCCAGCTCCACCAGTCCCCGCGAGGTCAGCCGGTTCACGGTGTCGTCCACCGCGTCCACCACCGAGGTCAGCACGGAGTCCCGGTGCCTGGCGTCGATCGCCGCGATCCGGCTGCGCTGCATCGCCGTCGCGATCTCCGGCGCGTACTCGATACGGGTCGGCTGCGCCGAGAAGACCTCGACGCCGACCGGCCGGCACTCCGCCGACAGCATTCTGGTCAGCGAGTCACCGACGGTCTCCGCGTCGCGCAGCGTCGGCGCCTCGTCGTGGAACGCGTCGGCCGGCAGCTGCGAGAGGACCCGCGCCATCGCCGCCTCCACCTGCTCGCGCAGATACGCCTCGTGGTCCTTGACGCCGAGCGCCGCGCGTACGGTGTCCCGCACCCGCCAGACCACCAGCACGACGACCCGCAGCGCGGTGCCGTTCGAGTCGACCGCGGGCATCGGCTCGCTGCGCCAGTGCCGCAGCCGTACGTCCACCCCGCGGCGGAGCAGCAGCGGGCTCACCCACAGCAGCCCCGTACGGCGCACGCTGCCCCGGTAGTCACCGAAGAGCGTCAGCACCCACGCCTGGCCGACCCGGCCCCGGCCGAGGCCGCCGAAGGCGAAGAGCGTGACCGTCACCCCCAGCGCGAGCAGGACCCACTGACCGAGCCCGATGCCGTGGTACGGGCGCCGGGGCAGCCCGAGCACCCTGGACGCCCCGTCCGGTACGGCTCCGGTCGACCACACCACCGCCGCGCAGCCGACGAGCGCCACGCAGCCGACGAGGGCGGCGGCCCAGCCGGGCAGCGCAGGACCCGGCCGCTCGGCGAGCTTGGGGTCCACGGGCGGCGCGGCGCGCTTCGGCGCGACCGGCATGGGCGCGGGCCCCGGCACCCGGCGGACCCGGGGCTGCTCCCCCGTCCCCCATCGGCGCCCGACGACGGTGGGCCTGACGGGCTGTCCGGCGGGACGCCCGGCCGGGTGTCCGGCGGTTTCGAGCGCGTCGGCCTCGTCGCGGAAGAGCAGATGGACGGGGATCTCCTGGGTGCTCTCGCCCACGATGAGCGGGCTCCACCGGGGAACACCCGCGGTGCGTACGAACGGAGCGGCCCCCGCGCCGGGCGCCTGAGCACCGAAGGCGGCGAGGACCGGACGGTCGGCGTCCGTGTCATCGCCGAGGGGGCCGGCGGGGGCGGGACCGGTACGAGCGGAATCGCCGGGGGCGGGGGCGGGATCGTCGGGGCCGGGACCGTCGTGGTGGGCGGGAGCGTCCTTCCCGAAGAGCACCGGCTCCGGGCAGCGGTCCCGATCACATCCGCCGCCGCTTCCACCGTCGTCGGGAGCCGGCCCTTCCCCGCGCGTCGCGCCCTCCGGTACAAGTTCCGCCGTGTCGTCGTCAGCCGGACCGACCGTCGGCTCGGGGGGCCGGTCCGGCACCCGCTCGGGCTCGGAATCGAACCGGCGCTCGGACCGGCGCTCGGACCGGGACTCGGACCGGGACTCGGACCGGGACTCGGACCGGGACTCGGGTTCGAGTCCGGGTCCGTGATCGGGCCGGCTCTGACTCCCGTCCCCGTCCCCGTCCCCCTTCTCGCTCCCGCTCGCGCCCTGGGGCTCGGGCTCGGGGCTCGGCTCCACCGGGGGCGGTGTGCGCCGTACCGTGAACACGCCCCTCAGGTCGTCCTCGTCGCCATTCGGCCGCCGCGTGGTCGTCATCCTTGCCTCCGTCATGCGAAGAGTCGCCGCCAGGTCTCCGGACCGGGGTAACCGTTGGCCGCGCTGCCGCTCCAGCCCTGAGCGCGCTGGAACGCCTCGGTGTTACGCCGGTCGGCCTCGGTCCAGAGCCGGCCGGGACCCGAGGTGTAGTGCTTGCCGAAGCCCTTCCGCACCAGCTGTCTGCCGAGCTGTTCGACGTGGACGCTGGACTGGCCGGGCCGGAAGAACTCGACGCCCGGGAACGCCGGCGCCTTCCCCGTACCGCTCCCGCCCCCGCTCCCGCTCCCGTTCCCGCTCGCGCCACTCCCGGCTCCACCGCCACCGCCACCGCCACCGACGGAGCCGCCGGGGCGCCCGCCCGCGTCCTCGGCCGGGATGTTCCTGCCCAGGCCCTTCACCAGCAGGCGCCAGGTCCCGGGCCCAGGCCGGCCGTCCGCCTCCGCGCCGCTCCAGCCCTGCGCGAGCTGGAACGCCTGCGTGGCCCGCCGGTCCGCCTCGCCCCACTCGGGTCCTGGGCCCTGGCTGTAGAACCGCTTGCCGCCCCGCTGGATCAGCAGCCGGCCGAGCCGGGTGACATACGCGTTGCGGGCGCCCGGCCCGAAGGAGCGCTCCCCCGGGTACGCCGCAGGCATCCCGGCCCCGTTGCCCGTGGCCGAGTTCGCCCCCTTGCCCTCCGATACCTCGGTCAGCCCCTTATAGCGGTACGGCACATAGCGGTCGGGGTTGTTCCAGTACCCCACCGGCGTGGACTCCGTACGCGTATGCGGCTTGGTCTGCTCGTAGGCCACGTAGTAGGAGTGCGTGTAGTCGGTCCAGCCGCCGAAGAGCGTGACGTGCGAGCCCTTGTTGGGGTCGGCCGGATTGTGGAAGAGCAGCATGTCCCCGGGCTCCAGCTCGTCCCGCGAGATCCGTACGCCGAAATCCGCCAGGCTGCCCGTCCACTCGTTGTCGGAGAGGTTCCAGGCCATCGACACATAGCCGGAACAGTCCTGGCGGTACCCGTCCGACCAGTACTTCTCCATGCTGTACGGCACCTGCGCCTGCACCCACCGCTTCGCGCGGTTGATGATGTCGGCCCGGGTGGTCGCGCGCAGTTCGCCCGGTGGCTTGCTCGACTGCGGTCGCCCGTGCAGGGGGCCGCTGCCGCCCTGAGGGGTGACCGGATGCGGATCGACGGAGGTGCCGGCAGCCGTACCGGGCGGCGCGGCGGCCCATGCGGTGCCGGCGCCCGCGCACGGCACGCCCAGCGCCACCCCGGCGGCGGTCACCAGCACCAGTGCGCGCCGGGCACCGTGCGCGGCCGGATGGCCACCGGCCCGTACCGGCAGCCCTCTGGCCAGATCGCGCCGGTGCTCGGCGCATCCCGCACAGGGGCAGTCGGGAGCGGGCTCGTACTCCTCGAAGACCGGGACGGTCATGCGATCCCCTCCACACTCATCAAGTCATCAAGATCTTTGGGCGCGGCTGCACGAGCGCCAGTGCGTCAACTGTCCGAACAAATCGCATTTTGACGGATCAAAGGGAAGAAAGGACAATCCGACAGGCCGCAACACCCATCAAATGGTCGGGGCCACCCAAGCCGATCGGGTAGAGTTGGCCAGGTCAGCAGGCGCCGCTAGCTCAGTTGGTTAGAGCAGCTGACTCTTAATCAGCGGGTCCGGGGTTCGAGTCCCTGGCGGCGCACGCACAGTCGAGGCCCTCTCACTTCATGTGAGGGGGCCTCGCTCGTTGTGTCGCACCACTCGTTGACGCCCCCGCCCGCCCCCACTCGCCCCGCTCACCCGGGCTCGCGCCCACTCGCACCCGCTCGTGCACCGCGCCGCCCACGATACGATCCCTCCGGGGCGAATCCCCCAGGGTTCTTCACATGATCAGACTGGGCTGGTGAACGCCAATGGGGCGTGCGGTCCGAACAGTTGGACGCGGTACGAGGGGATGCCCCAGCGGTGGGTCCGGCGGGGTCACCCATGTCACCGACGCCGAACAGCGGTCGGTGGCCCCGTCCGTGCGACAGCCGGCTCGCCGGACCCCTCACCAGGCCCGATCCGGCCAAGCCGTACCGCGTCCAGTACCGTTCGCTGCTCTCCCAGGAGCCGCACCGTATCCGCGCCGCCCTGCTGCTCGGCGCGGCCCCGCTGCTCTCGCTCGGCCTCTTCGTCTGGCTGATGCAGCCGCAGCACTGGACGGAGCGTGACCCGAACGTCAAGAACGATCTCCTGCTCGTCCTCGACATCGTGATGCTCGTCTCGATCGGACTGATCGAGCTGTTCCGCACGATGAACGTCCTCTCGAACGCGCACGCGACGCTGGTGGCGCGCGACCCGGTCCCCGTCGTGCCCGAGGCCAATACCCGCGTGGCCTTCCTCACCTCCTTCGTACCGGGCAAGGAGCCCCTGGAGATGGTGTGGAACCAGGCCATGGGCGCGCACCGCGCGAAGACCAAGCACGGCAACTACAACGCCTGGCTGGACGCGCACGGCGACGACTACGAGTTCTTCGCCTCCGTCGACACCGACCACGTACCGATGCCCAACTACCTGGAGCGGATGCTCGGTTACTTCCGCGACCCGGACGTCGGCTTCGTCATCGGCCCGCAGGTCTACGGCAACTACGACACGTTCGTCACCAAGGCCGCCGAATCGCAGCAGTTCCTCTTCCACGCGCTGATCCAGCGCGCGGGCAACCGCTACGGCGCCCCCATGTTCGTCGGGACGAGCAACGCGGTCCGGATCAGGGCTCTCAAGCAGATCGGCGGTCTGTACGACTCGATCACCGAGGACATGGCGACGGGCTTCGAGATGCACCGCGCCCGGAATCCGCGGACCAGCGACAAGTCCCGGCTGGTCGATCTGAAGGACCCCGACCCCCGCTTCACGGACGGCCCGACGCTGGAGAAGGGCACCCGCTACCCGAGCGCCTCGCTGCTGCCCGACGACAGCGTGCTGGTCACCGGCGGCTCGGAGGACTACCGGGGGGCGCGGCGGCTCCGACGTGCTCCAGGCCCGGATGTACGACCCGGTCTCGTCCACGTACAAGCGGGTGGCAGACCCGGCGGTGGGCCGCAACTGCCTCTCGGGCTCGGTGCTGCCGCCCGACGGCCGCGTCATGATCTTCGGCTCGGACACGCTCTTCGCCGACAAGGCCAACACCAAGCCGGGCGTCTTCGAGCAGCGGATCGAGATCTACACCCCGCCGTACCTCTTCCGCGACGCACGCCCCATGCTCTCGGGCGGCCCGAAGAGTGTCGAGCGCGGCGGCACGGCCGCCTTCAGGACGAAGGACCCTGCGTCGGTCAAGACGGCGAAGCTGATGCGACCGAGCGCGGTCACCCATGTCACCGACGTCGAACAGCGGTCGGTTGACCCTGGACATGAAGAAGACGGCGGACGGCGTCGAGGTCACGGTGCCGAAGAACAGCGCGCTGGTCTCGCCGGGCTGGTACATGCCGTTCGTCACGGACGAGGAGGGAACGTCGTCGGAGGGCGTGTGGGTGGAGATCCCTTAGCGGCCATGCCGTGGAGGGGCGACGCGATCACGGCCATGAGCCCGGAAGATCGGCAGAGGACATCCCGGCTGGTGCTCGGTTCACTCGTGCAGGTGGGCCGGAAGTCCGTCGTCCACGGGGTAGGGGCGCTCGCGGGAGAGCAAGTGCCGCGCGGCCTCCAACTCCCCCTCCGGCACATGGGCATGGATCGTGTGGGCGAGCGGGGTCCCCTGGCACGCGGGCAGGAGAGCGCTTCAACTCGCGCTTCCAGAGCGCCGGTACGAGGTGCACGGCGCGGTCGTAGTGCGACAAACAGGCATACGCCAGAGCCGACTCCATCCCGTCCTGGGCGATCGACGCGGCCAGCACGGACGTCTGATCCTCTTTAGTGCCCCAGCCGCGGCGGTGTAACATCCACAGGAAAGACGGCTTGATCCATGTCAAGCGTTGTTCGTAGTCCTCTTCCACTCTGTCGCATACCAGCAGGCCAGAGGCCATGCCCCAGGGCCGAGTGATCCATGTCTCCGAGGATGGCCGATCCTCACGCCCCGGAATCGTCTGTCTTCGCTGCCCGTGGGTAGCGTCGCACAGACGTCTGTTGCCGACGGCCAGGTCGCCGCCGCGGTATCTAAGGGGTGGGTACGGGCATGCCGTCTGATGCAGCGGAGAGTACGGGAAAGGGGTTCACGTCGGCGAGCGCCACTCAGGTGGTGGCGGCGGCGTGCCGACGCGCGGGTCTCGACGGTGACGGCGCGCGTCTGATCCGGCTGGGCGAGAACGCTCTGTTCCGCCTCGCCGCGCGCCCCGTGGTGGTGCGGATCGCACGATCGACGGAGTATCTGGACTCGGCGCGGGGTGAGGTTCAGGTGTCGCGCTGGCTGGCGGGTGAGGGGTTCCCGGTCACGCGGGTGGTCGATGATCTGGAACAGCCGATGATCGTTGACGGTCATCCCGTGACGTTCTGGCACCTGATCGAGGAGAGCGACCGGAAGCCGACGTACGGAGAGCTGGGCGGGGTTCTGCGTGACCTTCACTCGCTCAGCCTGCCGGACACGTTGACGCTGCCGCCGTACCCGGTCCTGGACCGGACGGACCGGCGGATCAACGCCGCGGTGGACATACCGGAGGACGATCGTGCGTTCCTGCGCAAGCGTGCGCGTGAGCTGCGGGATCGGGTGGGAGACCTTTGGTTCGAGTCCGAGAAGGGTCCCGTGCACGGGGATGCCCATGTGCAGAACCTCATGGTGGCCAAGAACGATCAGGTGATCCTGATTGATCTGGAGAGGTTCAGCTTCGACTCTCCCGAGTGGGATCTCATGGTCACGGCCACCGAGCATCACAGCCTGGGGTGGCAGACCCCGGAGGAGTACGGCGCCTTCGTCGGCGCGTACGGGCGGGATCTCCGTACCTGGTCCGGGTTTTCCACGCTGCGGGCAGTGCAGGAATTCAACATGACGACGTGGCTCATGCAGAACGTCTCCGAGAGTTCCGGGACAGCGGCGGAGTACGCCCGTCGGATCTCCTCGCTGCGGAACGACGACGCGCCGCGCGACTGGAACCCGGGCTGAGCCCGGCTACTCATCGTCCAAGCGCTCCATCGCGTCCCGTACCTGCCCGTTGAACTGCTGGACGATCGGAAGCGTCCCGTGAACCGAAACCTCGCGTTGGAAGTCGCCCACGTACCGCTGGAACCGGGCGGACTGGAGGGCGTCTCCCGCTTCGACAGCGAGACTGGCCGTTGTCACGGCGGCGTCAAGGTCCCCGTTGAGTAGCTGGCTCTGTGCGAGAACCATGCGGCAGAAGCCGAGCGTGCGCGCGTACTTGGGGTCGGTGAGCGCTACGGCGCGCTCGGCGAACCGGACGGCTTCGGCGCCTTGCTTCAAGTCCCGGAAGCAGTGGCAGAACTCGCCGATCAGCTCGGCCTCGTCCATGTAGGCGAGCCATTCAGGATCTTCGGCGCCGTCGGCTCGCTCGAAGAACTTCTCCGCGTCATTCATCGCGCGCGCGGCGCCCCTGTGGTCCTGAGAAGTGGACAGCGCGCGGGCCTCGTGAGCGGAGAAGAGCGCCATGGCTCGTGGTGTCGAACTACCCTTCCCTCCCTCCACCGATGCGCGGGCGAGCATGACGGCCCTGGGCACTCGGCCCAAGTAGTTCGCCTGGTGACTCATGTTGGTGAGGATGCGCGCACCCATCATGCGGTCACCGGACACCTGGGTCAGTCGCAGCGTCGACATCATGTAGCGGTCCGCAAGGGTGTGGTTCCCGCTGTCGTACGCGCTCCAGGCAAGGAGCTGCGACATCTCCGACGCTGCAGCGAACAGTGCTTCTCCCACCTTGGCGCTGTAGCCGGCGCCGAGGAGGGGCAGGGCGTCTTCGCGGAAGTAGTGCCGGAAAGCCTTGTGCGCGTGTCCGCCGCCGAACTGGAAGTCGAGTTGCATGAAGAACCCAGCGGCGGTCCGGATGGCTGCGACGTCGCGCATGCCGACTCGACGCGTGGCGGAGGCGTCCGTAGGAACACCGTCCGGGCGGGACACCAGCCAGGCAAGGGCGGCGGAGTGGACATCGCTGTCAGGAAGTGGGGGCTCATCCCCCGGCCGGTCCTCCGGGCGCTGGTGTGTGAGACTTTCGAGGGTGCTCAGCGTCTCGGCCAGGGAACCGGCGTACGGCATACCGACCGTGGATGCGGGGGCCGGCGCTGCCCCAGGGAAACCGAGGTCCTTCGGGGTGATCCGCCGTCGTAACTTGTCGCTCAGGGCCTCGGCGACGAACGCGGCGGTCTGCCTCTGTATTCCAGCACCGTCCCGCCATCGCTGAACAGCGACGTGCGCGGTCCCCAAGCGTTCACCGTGCCGCTCCGCGGCCTCACGAACCCGCTTGGCCAGACCCTTGTTCGAGGATCCTGCCTCCGCCATGACGGCGGCCAACTGATGATTCGGCTCTCTGTTCACGTTCTGCTGGCACCCCCGGCGTCACGCCAAGTGTTCATCCTGTCACAGCAGTTTCGGGTAAGGGGGTTCACCGTGAACCCCCTTACCCGAAATTCGTGAACCCACGTGTGTACGTGAACCCCCATGTGAACGCTGCCGCATGGCCAAAGACGGTCGTTGACTGTCGAGACAAGACACCCCGGCGGTGCGTAGCGGCACCCCGGGGCATGGCCCACCTGAGAAAGCAGGTAGACATGCGGAACCCTATCGGCAGGATTTTCGAGTCGCTGCTGAGACTGCTATTTCCCGCCCCGGGCCATCATCGCGCGGCCAAAACCAGCCCTGTCATTCCCTGTGTGGACACGCCGACGATGAGCCTGCCGCGCGTTCCCGACCCGTACATCTGGCGCGCGATCCGTGGCGAAGACGTCCGCCTCGTCCGCCCGTACGTCATCGCGCACGAGCGTCGCACTCGCCCCGGTCCGGCTTGCGGCTGCCGCATGGGCCTGGTCTGCACCGCCCACTGGACGGCGGTGGCACAGTGAGCAAGAATCCCCGACTCCTGCCCTGGCTCGGCCCAGCCGGACAACGCTCGTACCTCGTCACGGACGACGGTCGCAGCCATCTGTCCCAGCTCGCCGACCAGATGGAAGAGGTGCAGCTCCAAGCTGGTGACGTCCTCCTCGGCCACGCGGCCAGCATGCTCAAGGACGAGAATGTCAAAGCCTGGGAACTCCGCTACCTGAGCGCCCGGCTGTACGAAGCACTGAGCGACGCCCTGCGGGTGGCCGAGAGCCGCGGCGACCGACTCCCTCAACTTGAAGACGACGACATCGAACCGGTCGACGACGGCAACAACGGCCCGAACGACATCACGTCACCCTCCGAGGAGACGCCCGCATGAACCGGCCTACCCACAGGACGCTTGAATGGCAGATCGGACCGGTATCGGGCCAGTCACTCAGCCGCGACCAGAACGGCCAACTGACACTGCCGCTCCAGGTCGTCCACCTCGGTAAGCACGTCGCCAATTCCTCGCTGCTGCTGACCGTGGCAGAGGCCGAGCAACTTCACGCCTCGCTCTGCTATGCACTCGACGGCGAACCCATGCGCGAAAATGCGCCGGACTGCCGCAAGCCCATCCAATACCCCGGCGGCCGACAACGATTCTGATCTCTCCCCGGCCTGCGACCGGACGGAGCTCCACCCACAACAACCGCTGACATAGCACCGGACCACCCCTGAAACCCTGGCAGGCGCGGGGGGTCCGGCTGGGGACCGATCACAAACGACCACGAACCCCGGTGCCGAAGGTACCGGGGCCTTCGTCGTGTCCTCCTACGGCGCGGCCCGGCAAGATCAGTGTTCAGCCAGCCTGCGGGGAAAGGGACTTGAGAGAATGGACGGCATACGATACCTCTTACTGGAAGGGGAGGGTGGCGCATGACGCTTCGCGAGTTCCTATACGTCGACACTGACAAGGTAAGGGAAATTCTGGCCCAACTGGATGGAGGGATTGCAGAAGAATCTCGAGAGACGGAACGTAAAGAAAAAAGGACAACTGTAGGCCCACGCGTCGCTGGGCAATATTTTCAAGGCTCCGGAAGTGAACATACACGAATAAATCCCAGGGAGACGCACTATTTCCGATGCTTGAACAGACCTTGGAATCGGAGCTACTCCTTCGAGATATATCACAAGAGGTCTGCGACCCTAGTCAGTGGACTTCTGGTGAACTGAAAAGAAATCTACCTCTGGGATCTCTGGTCAGAGTAAACAGCCATGGGCTCGCTGTTTGACACTCGCTACGCAGCATCGACATTCTCAGCCTTTGGGTTGCGCCTGGCCTTCACGTCAACCTCACTCCAACGAAAGGCGTCCTCATTAACTCGCGCCTCCAAGAAGGACGTCAATATCTGGACAGCGAGGCGCATATTCTGTTCGCTCGATATGGAACGGAGCGGCAGGAATGGACAATCGTTGGCGGTATCGGCAGTTACGGTACAGAGGAAACCGCTTCCGCAGCATCCTGGCTTCTCGCTTATCCCGTTTGCCGTGTACCGATCCATCCCCCGGAGCGGTGCAGTGGCGCTTACTGAGTGACGCGACCGGACGAGGTGTTAAGCCTCCCGGTGCCAACTAGGGCGGCGTACCGGGGAGGTGGCAAAGGCCCAGCCACGGCATGGCCTCTTCTCTGGCATCCGACGGCTGATTGTCATGTGCGCGGTACCGGCACCGGCCGGACTGGAGCGGGGCGTCATCGTCTTGCCGACGCGACGAGGGAGCACCGTTGACGCCCAACCCGCAACCGCGATGCTCAAAGGTGGCGGCCCCACCCGCCACACCCCATCCCGGCTACCCCCGGCTGTTGCGCGCCAGGCCCAGGGCGTAGTCCGGGTACCAGTCGCCCGCCTTGGGGCCGCCCTTGCAGTCGCCGTCCGACTCTCCCGGGCGCTTGATCCAGAGATACGCCTTGACCAGCGGGTCGCCTGTCGTGGTGGTCGGCGGTTCGCCGAGCGCCCGGCCCGGCGGGTTGCACCAGTTCTCGGCCGGATCGCCCTTCGTGTACGGGCCGTTGCCGTTGCGGCTGGTGTCGATGACGAAGGGCTTGCCATCGACCTTCGCGGAGAGGCGCTTGCCGAAGTCCGCGCTCGCCGCGGTCGGGTAGAAGTTGGACACGTTGACGGAGAAGCCGTCCGCGTCGGCGATGCCCGCCCGCTGGAGCGGTTCGAAGAGCGCGTCCGGGGTCTGCCAGCCGGCGTTGCCCGCGTCCAGATAGACCGAGGTCGCCGGCTGCTGCTTGAGCCGTTGGACGGCGCCCTTGAGCAGGTCGTACCGCTCCTCGTGGAACTGGGCGGGGGTGCAGCCGTCCACCAGGTGCAGGACCGCGTCGGGCTCCAGGACGACCGTCGCCCGGCGGTCGCCGATGCCCTTCGCGACCTGGTCGACCCACGCACGGTACGCGTCGCCGTCCGCGGCGCCGCCCTTGGAGAACTGGCCGCAGTCGCGGTGCGGGATGTTGTAGAGGACGAGCAGCGCGTCGCGGTCGGCCTTCGCCGCCGCTTCCGTGAAGCCCCTGGTCTGCGCCTCGGGGGTGTCGGGGCCGATCCACTCGGCGACCGGCTGTTCGGCGATCTTCCTGATCAGCGCGGCGTTCCCGGTGTCGCCCGCGCTGTCGTACGCGGCGACCTGACGGGCGGCCCTGCCGTCGGGGTTGACCCAGTACGGCGCGTCCGCCTTGGGCCGCTGGCCGATCGGCGCCGACTTCGTACCGCCGCCGTCGCCTCCTTCACCGCCCTCACCGTCGCCGTCGGACGAACAGCCCGCGAGCAGCAGCACCGCCCCGGCCGCCGCCACACCGGCCCGTACGCGTCCGGCGCAGACGCCACGGCCGCGGCCGGAATAACTGCCGTACATCCACTCCCCCTTGGTGCACCGTCACTGTGTCGCCGTCACGGCGTCCGGGTCCGGGGCCCGGGTCCGGGGCCCGGGCCGCCCTCCCCCGGCCGCCCCGGCCGGCCCCGACCGAGCCCGCCCGGTTGCCGCCGATCCTGGCATACCGCCCTCGGGACCGGTCCGGTCCCGGGCCGGGCCCGTCAGCTGTCACGCGGCTCGCTCACTCCCGTCAGATACGCCGAGACCACCACATTCGCCGTGTAGGAGTCCGTCGCACGGTCGAAGGTGCCACCGCAGGTGATCAGCCGCAGTTCCGCGCGGGACTTCTTGTGCGGCCCGTAGACCTTGTGCGCGTCGAAGCGGTCCCTGCCGAAGACCCGCACATCGTCGATGGTGAACTCGGCGGTCTTCCCGTCGGCCCTGGTCACCCGGATCTTGGCGCCGGGCCGGGCCGCGCTCAGCCCGTGGAACACGGCCGGTTTCGTCTCGGTGTCGGCGTGGCCCACGAAGAGCGCGGCGCCCTCCGCGCCCGGCTGGACCCCGCCGCTGTACCAGCCGACCGCGCGCGGTGTCCCGTACGGCGGCGGATCGACCGCCCCGGTGTCATCGAGCCCCCGGGCCACGACCGGCGCGTCGATCCCTATCGACGGCACCTCCACGCGCCGGGGCTCCGCCGGGTCCAGCGGGGTACGGGCCGGTGGCCGCGCCACCCCCTGCGGGCGGCCGACCGCCGCCACATCGCCGGTGGTGAGCGCGGACCACCCGCCGGGTCCTTCGCCGACGTCGCGGCCCCAGAGCCAGAGCACCAGCAGCAGGACGGCCCAGGTCACTCCGGCCAGCAGTCTGCCGACGCCCGGCGTCGCGCTCCGGCCGGACATATCAGTCCGCGTCCCGGTCGGAGTGGCGCGAGCGCCGTGCGCTCCTGAGGGCCACGGCAACCGCCGCGACGCCCGCCAGGACGAGTCCGATCACCGCGTGCGGGGTACCGGGCCCGGTCGCCTCGGCGGCCGTCCGCGAATCCGTCCGTTCCGTCCGTTCCGTCCGTTCGTCACCGCCCACGCCCCGTACCCCGTGTACGTCGCCCACGTCGGTGGCCACATCCGCGGCGGCGGCCAGGGGTGCCGTACCGCCGCCGCCCGCCCGGACCGGCGCGACGGGACTGGCGTACTGCTCGGGCCGGTCCTGTCTGGCGTGGGCGACGACCTCGAAGCCGCCCGCGCCCGCGTGGCCATGACCGTCGCAGCGTACGTCGATCTCGTATCTGCCCTCCTTGGCGGAGGATCCGACGAGGGTGGATCCGGTCAACGCGCCGCCGGCGCGGTCCCTCAGCCGCGCGTCTGCGGCGAAGGCCCGCGACACGGCGGCTGCCGAGCCGCTACGGCAGCCCTCGGCCCTGATCTCGATCTCGCCGCCCGGGGCGACGGCGGACGGAGTGAGCGTGACCCGTACGGAATCATGGGCCTGCGCGGTGGCGGCGCCGAGGACAGGCGTGGCCATCAGCACGGCGACCGCTCCCGCGCCACGGAGCGCGAGCAACCCTGAACGCATCGTGATACCTCCTGGTACACGACAGACTCACGCGCGCCGAGGGTTTTCGCATCCTCAGCGCGCGGTCACTCGCTCATACGCCGCACGGACACACTCAGACGCCCCTCGGACACGCCCTCAGGTACCGCCCTCAGACCCGGTCGATCAGGTCGGCGATCGAGTCGACGATCGTCGACGGGCGGAACGGGTAGCGGTCCACATCGCCGGGGGTGGTCACGCCGGTCAGCACCAGGAAGGTCTCCATCCCGGCCTCCAGTCCGGCCAGCACATCGGTGTCCATCCGGTCACCGATCATCGCGCTGGTCTCGGAGTGCGCGCCGATGGCGTTGAGCCCGGTCCGCATCATCAGGGGGTTGGGCTTGCCCGCGAAGTACGGCTCCTTGCCTGTGGCCTTGGTGATCAGCGCGGCGACGGCGCCGGTCGCGGGCAGCGGTCCCTCAGTCGAGGGGCCGGTCTCGTCGGGGTTGGTGCAGATGAACCGCGCTCCGCCGTTGATCAGCCGGATCGCCCGGGTCAGCGCCTCGAAGCTGTACGTACGGGTCTCGCCGAGCACCACATAGTCCGGCTCGTGGTCGGTGAGGATATAGCCGATGTCGTGCAGGGCCGTGGTCATCCCGGCCTCGCCGATGACATACGCCGTACCGCCGGGCCGCTGGTCCTCCAGGAACTTGGCGGTCGCGAGCGCCGAGGTCCAGATGTTGTCCACGGGCACATCCAGCCCCATCCGGGCCAGCCGGGCCTGGAGGTCGCGCGGGGTGTAGATGGAGTTGTTGGTGAGGACGAGGAACGGCCTGCCCGACTCCCGCAGTCGCTTGATGAACTCGGCGGCGCCGGGGATCGGGACCCCCTCATGAATGAGGACGCCGTCCATGTCCGTGAGCCAGGACTCGATCGGCTTGCGCTCTGCCACTGGACTGTTCTCCGCTCTGCGGTGGCCAATAATGGACGGTCCGACACGCCCAGCCTAACCAGGGTGTGCGGTGGACGGCATGGGGTCCCGCCCACCGCACACCCAGGCAGCCAGGTCCTGTCCGGACCTCACAGGGCAAGCGGCGGCACGCTACGGCTGATCGTCTTCATGGGAGCGGTGCCGGGGCGCGATTCAGGTTTCTGGAAGTTCGGCGGTCCGCGGATGTCGAGAACGTGCCACCGGCTCCGTCCCAGGGGCAGCAGCGGCCACCACCGGCCGCCCGAGGAAGAAGGAGCAACCAGCATGGCGATTCAGCGGATGGACAACGTCGGCATCGTCGTCGAGGACATGGACGCCGCCATCGCGTTCTTCGTGGAACTCGGCATGGAGCTGGAGGGCAGGGCGGAGGTCCAGGGCCTCGTCGCCGACCAGTGCACCGGACTCGACGGCGTCCACTGCGACATCGCGATGGTACGGACCCCGGACGGTCACAGCCGGCTCGAACTGGCGAGGTACCGCAGCCCCGCGGCGATCAGCGACGGGCCGCGCGACCGGCCGCACAACATTCTGGGCACGCACCGCGTCATGTTCGCCGTCGACGACATCGAGAACACCGTTGCCCGCCTGCGCCCTCACGGCGCCGAACTCCTCGGCGAGATCGCCCGGTTCGAGGACAGCTATCTGCTCTGCTACGTCCGTGGCCCGGAGGGCATCATCGTCGGACTGGCCGAGCAACTGGGCTGAGAAGGCGGGACCGAACCACGGGGCCGAACGAGAGCGTCGAGGTTCCGAACCCGCCCGACGTCCCCATCGGGGGCCGCCTCCGGGGCCGGCCCGGTCCGCCGACCGGTCCCGGACGGTCCGCTGCCCGGCTCCGGGTGGTCAGCTGCCGGTGGCCGACTTCCAGGCGTCTATGTACGCGTCGAGGTTCTTCTCGATGTCGTTCCAGTCCGGCTCGAAGATCTCGACTCCGTCGATCAGCTTCGTGAGCGCGACGGCGTTGGCGTCGGTGGGCTTGATGTCCGTACGGGCCGGGAAGCCGCCGCCGATCTCGCTGACCTGCCGCTGCGCCCGCTCGGCCAGCATGAAGTCGAGGAGCTTCTTGCCGTTGGCGCTGTGCGGGGCGTCGCTGACCAGACCGGCCGCGTAGGGCAGCGCGAAGGTGGTGGGGCTGCCGCCGTCCTTCGCCGGGAACCAGATGCCGAGGTTCGGCATGGACCTGGCCTGCGCGAAGTTCATCTGGACGTCTCCGTTGGCCACCAGGATCTCGCCCTTGTCGACCTTGGGCGCGAGCTTGGAGGTGGAGGACGACGGGCCGACGTTGTTGGCCTGGAGCTTCTTGAGATAGGCCATCGCCGGCTCCTTCCCGCCGAAGTCGTACATGGCCTTGATGACCACGGCCGTACCATCGCCCGCGACACCGGGCGTCGAGTACTGGAGCTTGTTCCTGTATGCCGGGTCGAGCAGGTCCTCCCAGGTCGTGGGCGCCTGCTTGAGTTCCTTGGTGTTCCGGATGAAGCCGAAGTAGTTGTTGACGACCGCGGTCCAGGTGGAGTCGGCCGACCTGCCCGCCGCGTCGAGGTGCTCGGCGCCGCGCGGAGCGTACGACTGGAGCAGTCCCTTGGCGTCGGCCTGCTGGATGAACGGCGGGAGGGTGACGAGGACATCGGCCTGGGTGTTGGACTTCTCGCGGACGGCGCGCTGTACGACCTCGCCTGATCCGCCCTCGACGTAGTTGACCTTGATGCCGGTCTCCATCTCGAAGTCCTTGAAGACCTGGTCGTACCAGCCGTCGCCGTTCTCGCCCTTGAGTCCGTCGGCGCTGTAGACGGTGACGGACTTCTCGTCCGAGGCGGTGGAGGACGCACCGCAGCCGGTGAGCCCGGTGAGGGAGAGCGCGAGTACGAGACCGCCCGCGAGCAGCGGCACGGCGGGGAACGACCGGTGGGTGAAGGGCAACGGCTGGTGGGTGAAGGCGCGCATAACGTGGTCTTCTCCTAGCGGAAAGTGGCTTTGGTGCGGATACGGGAAAGGGCGAGCAGCACCAGCAGCGTCGTGCCCATCAGAACGACGGCGACGGCCGAGCCGGTGAAGAGGGAGCCGCGGTCGGTGGCGGTGAAGATCCGCACCGGCAGGGGCATCCAGTCGGGCGGATAGAGCATCATCGTGGCGCTCAACTCGCCCATGGACAGGGCGAAGCAGAGGCCGGCGGCCGCGTTGAGCGACGGCAGCAGGAGCGGGATCCGCACCCGCCACAGCACATACGAGGGGCGGGCGCCGAGCGACGCGGCGGCCTGTTCGTACATCGGGTCGAGCCGCCGGACGGCCGCCGACACGGACTGCTGGGCGAACGCGGTGACCAGCACGGTGTGCGCGAGGATCACGATCCAGCGGGTGCCGTTCAGCAGCAGCGGCGGCCGGCTGAACGCGACCAGTACGGCGAGCCCCACGACAACCGACGGCACGGCGACGGGCAGCATGAACAGCGCGTCGAGGAGGCGGCGTCCGCGCCTTTCGAGCGCGGCTCCGGCCAGCGCGGCCCAGGTCCCGATGGTCAGCGCAAGCAGGCTCGCGGTGACGGCTGTGATCAGGCTGGTCGTCAGGGCCTGCAGAGATTCACCGCGTACGGCGGCGCTGTAGTGCCCGGCGGTCGGCCCGGAGGGCAGCGCGCCCGACCAGTTCGTGGAGAACGACGCGGCGACCACGACGAGCAGCGGCAGCGCGAAGAGCGGGAGGAAAAGGACGAGGAAGCCGCCCCAGGCGGCCCAGCGTCCCGTACGGCTATGCACCAGCACGGCGAGCCACCACTCGGTAGATGGCGTACAGCCCGACGGAGAGGGCGACATTGACGACGGCGACCACGCAGGCGGCCGGATAGTCGGATTCGAGGATCGCCTTGCTGTAGACGAGCGTCGGCAGGGTCGTGACCCCCTTGGCGCCGGTGAAGAGCACGATGCCGAACTCGTTGAGGCAGAGGACGAGGACGAGACTGCCGCCGGCGGCGAGCGCGGGCAGCGCCTCGGGCAGGATCACCCGCCGCACGATCCTGGCCGGCCGGGCACCGAGCGAGGACGCCACTTCGAGCTGCGCGGGGTCGAGTTGGGAGAAGGCGGCGAGCAGCGGGCGTATCACGAAGGGCGTGAAGTACGTGATCTCCGCGAGGAGCACTCCCCAGGGGGTGGTCAGAAACGCGACCGGCCCGGACGCGGCGCCCGTGAGGTCCGTCCAAGCACCGTTGACCATGCCGACCGTGCCGTAGATGAACAGCAGGGCGAGCGTGATCAGGAAGGACGGGAAGGAGAGGAAGACGTCGATGAAGCGGGCGACGGCCCGGCTGCCCGGGAACGGTACGAAGGCGATGACCAGGGCGAGGGCGAAGCCGAGGACCAGACAGCCGGCGGTCGAGCCGACGGCCAGCAGGACCGTGGTGGTGAGCGCCTCCCGGAAGGCCGTTGAGGTGAAGACCTCGGTGTACGGCCCGATCGAGATGCCGCCCTCGTCGGGGGAGAAGGACTGCCGGACGACCAGCGCGAGCGGATAGAGGAAGAAGAGACCGAGCGCGGCGACGGGCGGCAGGACCCCGAGAAGCCTGCGGTCGCGCCGGGCTCCACGGGGCTTCGGCGCCTTGCGGCCCTTCGGCGTCCCGTGATCCTTCGGCGTCCTCCTGCCGGAGCGTCGTACGGGCTCGCTCGCCGCCGCGGCAGCGGACACGGCACCGGGCACGGCGCTAGACATCGGGTCCACCAGCCGCACCGGCGGGCAGCAGCACCGCGTCCTCTGGCGCGAAGTGCACGGTCACCTCGTCGCCGAGGGCCGGGGGCTCGCGCAGTTCCCGTACGTCCGCCTTGAGCCGGTGGCCGGCCACCTCCACGTACAGCCGGTGGGTGGAGCCGCGCCACTGCACCTCGGCGACCGTGCCGCGCAGGGCGTTGGGCCCGGCGCCGAGGCCGACGAGGTGCGGGCGGACGCAGAGGGTCGCCGTGGCGCCCCGCGCCGCGTCGCCGGTCGCGACCTCGATCTCCGTACCCGCGAAGCCGACCCCGGCCGCGCCGACCGTGACGGGCAGCAGATTCGCGTTGCCGACGAAGGACGCCGTGAACTCGGAACGGGGGGTGCGGTACAGCTCGCGCGGGGTGCCGCAGTCCGTCAGCCGGGCCCGGTCCATGACGGCGATCCGGTCCGCCAGGGTGAGCGCCTCGACCTGGTCGTGGGTGACGTACAGGATGGAGACGTCGGGCAACTCGCGGTGCAGCCGGGCCAGTTCGGTGAGCATTCCGGAGCGCAGCCGCGCGTCGAGCGCGGAGAGCGGCTCGTCGAGGAGCAGCACCCGGGGGCGGATGGCGAGCGCGCGGGCGATGGCGACGCGCTGCTGCTGACCGCCGGAGAGTTCGCGCGGGTAGCGCCGGGCGTACGCGGCCATGCCGGTCAGTCCGAGCGCCTCGGCGACACGGCCGGGGATCTCGCCCCTGGGAACCTTCGGGGCCCGCTGCGCCTTGAGCCCGAAGGCGACGTTCTCCTCGACCCGCAGATGCGGGAAGAGCGCGTACTGCTGGACGACCATGCCGATGCCGCGCCGGTACGGCGGCAGGTCGGTGACGTCCCGGCCTCCGATGAACACCCGTCCGGCGACGGGACGTACGAATCCGGCCACGGCGCGCAGCGCGGTCGTCTTGCCGGAGCCGGAGGGGCCGAGAAGTGCCATGAACTCCCCGGGCTCGACGGTCAGATCGAGGGAGTCGAGGACGGTGGTCCCGCCGTACGCGACCGAGACGCCGGCGAAGCGGATGCCGCTGTGCGAAGACGAGGAGGGGGACAGGGAAGGGGACGGGGAAGGGGACGGGGACGGAGACGGAGACGGAGAAGGGGCCGGAGAAGGGGGCGCGGTGCCGTCTTGGGGGGTGGCGGCCCTGACCACGGGGTCGGTCATCACTCCGCCTCCGCCGCGGCGAGGGCGGCCGGCAGACCGGCGACCGACGCAAGGACGTGCGTCGCGCCGTTCGCCTCCAGCGCGTCCCGGTCATGAGCACCGGTGAGCACGCCCGCGACGATCCGCGCGCCGGACCGTACCCCGCTGAGCATGTCGTACGACGTGTCACCGGCGACCGCGATCTCCCGGACCCCGTCGGCCGCGCCGGTGCGCAGGAAGGCCGCGAGCACCATGTCCGGGTACGGGCGCCCGCGCCCGCCCGCGTCGGCCGGGCAGAGGGTGAGCTCCACCAGGTCCCGCCAGCCCAGGGCGTCGAGGATCGCGTCCTGGGTGACGCGGGCGAAGCCCGTGGTCAGCACCACCGTCCGGCCGTCGGCGCGCAGCTCCTCGATGGCGTCGCGCGCACCGGCCACGGGCGCGATGTGCCCGGCGGCGACCAGCTCCCCGTACGCCGTCTCGAAGGCGGTGTTGGCCTGCTGGGCCTTCGCCTCGTCGCCGAAGAGATGCCGGAAGACGGAGATCTTGGACTCGCCCATGGTGGCGCGCACATGACCGAGCATCGACTCCGGCTCGGCGCCCATCCGGCGCACCGCCGCCGAGAACGCGCGCTCGACGAGTCCGCCGTCGGCGACCGTGGTGCCCGCCATGTCCAGCACGACGAGCTTGATCGCGCCCTTGGTGCCGCCGGTCGGCTTTCCCGTCCCGTTCTTCTCGTCCACCTTGTTCACCTCGCTCGCCCCACTCGCCGTTCTCGCCTTGCTCGCCGTTCTCGCCTTGCTCGTCTCACTTCCGCTGCTCACCCTGCTCACCTCGCTCACCAGTCCAGTTCGTTCGCGGTCGTCTCGGCGATGGCGGGCGAGCAGGTCATCCCGCGCCCGCCCGGCCCCGTCACCAGCCACACCCCGTCCCGCACCCGCTGCCGGTGCACGACCCGGCTGGTGTCGGTGCACTGCGCGTACACCCCGGCCCAGCGACGCCGGATCCTCGGCAGCGGACGGCCGAGGAAGGACTCGACGACGGCGGCGAGATGCGCGTACGGGTCGTCCAGCAGGTCGAAGGCGAAGGGGTGCGCGTACTCGTGGGTGTCGCCGATGGTCAGCCCGCCGTCCTCGCGCTGCACCATCAGCAGTTGCATCCGGTGCTCGGCGGCCACGGGGGCCTGTGCCTGCCCGGAGTTGAGCGCGTCGAGCGCCGCGCTCGCGTAGGCCGGGTAGTAGCGGAAGCTGTCGGCGTCGGCGACAGAGGTCGTGAGGTCCTCGCCGAGCGGATCGGTCTGCATCATCTGGAGGCGCACGCGCCGCACGGGCAGATCGGGCACCAGCTCGCGGACGAGCCCGCTCAGCGCGGCGCCCGTACAGAGGATGACGGCGTCGCCGGAGTGCGTCTCGCCATGGTCGTCACGGACGGCGTGCTCCCCGACGACCTCGCGCACCTCGCGCCCGCCGAGGTAGGTGTACCGCCCGGACGCCAGCAGCTCCCGCTTGAGGGCGAGTTGGGCCGTACGCGGCTCGACGGCGGCGTCCCGCTCGCACCACAGCGCGGCCGTGAAGTCCCCCCGGAGCGCCGGGTTGACCTGCCGCGCCTCGGTGGCGGTGAGCAGTCGGTAGCCGCGAGCGGCGGCGTCGGGGCGGGAGGCCGCCGACTCGGCGACAGCGAACTCCAGTTCGGTACGCACGGGCGTCAGTGAGCCGTTGGCCCGGAAGCCCAGATCAGGAACGCGGCGGCCGATGTCCTCCCACAGCTCACGGGCCCGCAGCGCCGTCTCCAGCTCCTCGCCGCCCGCCCGGCCGCTCACCCAAATCTGCCCGAAATTACGGAGAGAGGCCCCTCGCGCCTCGGTCTCCCGCTCGATCTGTACGACCTCGTGGCCGCGGTTCACTGCGTGCCAGGCGTGCATGGTTCCCACCACGCCGGCTCCTACGACGATGACTCTCACGGCGGCAACGCTCCTCGCGGGTAGTGGCCCGGAGCCGTCCGGTCGGCGACCGGACGGTGAACGGGCCCTCAAGCTTGGACCAGACCCGTTATCTTTCCGTGATCGAGCGGGATATTCATGGCCGCCGTGGCGGCTGGTCGCCAGTCGTTGAACCGTCAGTCGCCGGTCGCGCCCAGGTGCGTGGTGAAGCTGAACCGGTCCCCGCGGAAGAGGGTGCGTACGCGCTCCAGCGGGGTGCCCTCCGTATCGCGCGAGACGCGGTGGATCAGCAGCATGGGCAGGGCAGGCGGGGTGCCGATCAGCAGCGCCTCGCGCGGGGTGGCGAGAACGGTCTCGATCCGTTCGTCCGCGTCGCCGAAGGCGATGCCGAGCTCGTCGCGGAGATAGGCGTAGAAGGACGAGTCGGGGTCGAACTCCGCGGCCAGGGAAGGCGCTCGGGCGGCGGAGACATAGGTGCTCTCCAGACCGACCCTCTCGTCGTCGGCCAGCAGCACTCGTTCCATGTGCCAGACCTGCTCGCCGCGCGTCATCCCCGTCTCGGCGGCCAGCGAGGGCGGGCACGGGAAGCGGTCGAGTGAGATGAGGCTGCGGCCCGGCCGGCGGCCCTGCCTGCGTACGCCCTCGGTGTAGCTGGCGAGCGAAAGCGGCTGCTCCAGCTTGGGGCCCGCGACGACCGTTCCCCTGCCCTGCCTGCGCAGCCGGCCCTCCAGCAGCAGTTCGCGCAGGGCCTGGCGCACGGTCTCGCGGGAGACCTCGTACCGTACGGCCAGATCGCGCTCGGTGGGGAGCAGCCCCCCTTCGCCCAACTCCTCTATCAGGACGGCGACCCGTGCCTTGACCGCGTAGTACTTGGGGATGCGGCCGTGCTCAGGGATACCTGAGCGGACGGGGGCGCCGGGTGCCTGGTCGTTCGGGTAGTCCACGGGTGGATGTTCGCACGGGGCGGGCGAACCCGGCCGGTCAGGGGCGCCCGGCCCGCGGCTCAGGGGTGCCCGGCCCACGGCTCAGAGGCGCCCGGCCCGCAGCCGCCGTACGCCGAGGACCAGTACGACCCCGGCCGTGAGCAGCGCCGCGGCGGCGGCGATACGGCCGGTGAGGTCGCCGCCGGTTCCGGTGCGGGCGAGTGCGGGCGGGGGTTCGGAGGGGGCGGAGGGGGCGGAGGGGGCGGAGGGGGCGAAGGAGCGTGCGCCGGGGGTGGCGGTGGACGGGGGTATGGGGCCGGACGGGCGCGTCACGCCACTGCCGGAGTCCGGGGCCGTGCTCGCCGCCGTGCTCGCTCTCGCGTGCGCGTCCGTCCTCTTTTCCTTGTCGCCGTTCACTCCGCCCGCGCCGATGGCGAAGCCGTACGGGTTGGACTCCCCCACCCAGTCACCGTCACGGCCCCGGCGCTGTACGGTCGCGGCGCTCATCAGGACCCTGTTCGGGCGCGTGTCCGCGGCGAACGCGAGCCGTGCGCTGATGGTCACGGTCCGGCCGCCGGGGATGACGAAGCCCGGGAAGCCGTCGTTGAGGACACCGACGATCTCGTCCTCGTCGGTCTTCTCCAGCGACAGCGTGCGCCACCGCCCTCCGTCGCCCGACGTCGCCGGCCTGATCTGCAACGTGACTTGGGAGACGGCGAGTGTCCTGTCCCGGTCGGCGAGGACGACCACGGGATGGATGTGTTGGCAGTCCGCGTCGGTGGTGTTGGTCAGATCGAGATACCAGGCCCCGGGACCGCCGCCGGGCCGGAAACCGGCGGGCCCGCCGTGGATACGGGCCTCGATCGGGAAATCGCGGTCGAACACGTCGCCGCAGCGAGGCTCACGCGCACCGGCTGTGGTTACCGGGACAGCCGTCGCCCGCACTGCCTGCGCTGCCGACCCTGCCCGCGTCGCCCGCGTCGCCTGTGCTGCCCGCGCTTCCGGGGTGAGCGCGGGCAGTACGGACAGGGCGGCGGGCACGATCGCGGTGGCCGCGGTGACGCCGAGGGTGAAGACGCGACGGAGCCGCTCGGTTCGCGCGGGACGACTGGATCGCGAGGAGAACGAGGAGCACGAGGAGAACGTGGGTCGCATGGATCGCATGGGTCGCACGGCCTTTGCTGATCGCGTGACGGGCGGGCGGTCGGGCAGTCGGGCGGTCGAGCGGTGGTGGGGGGTCGAGCGGTCGGGCGCTTTCGAGCGGTCGAAACGGTCGGGTCGAAGCGGTCGAGCGGTCGAAACGGTCGGGAGGCCGGGGCAGTTGCCTCGCCGGCCGGTCGGCCGCCCTGGGACGGGACCCGCATCCTCGACGCTGTCATGTGCCGGAGGCCCGACCCGAGTGCTGTACCCCCAAATGGATGACCGATCGAACAGATGAACTCGATCAGCCCAGCTCCGCACCTCGGCGGTGCCGGAACACCGGCGCCAGCACCAACTGCGCCGCCCCCTCCGCGACCGGGTGCGCGCCTCCTTCGGCCGCCGCCACCGGGATGCCCGTGCCCCGGGCGCGTTCGGCGACGACGGCGCCCACTCCCCGTACGAAGCGCTCCTCATGCGCGGCGATCGTCCGGCCACCGAGCAGCACACGGTCGATGTCGAGCAGCCCCACCAGATTGGCCGCCCCGGCGCCGAGCACCCGCGCGGCCTCCGCCAGATCGCCGCGGGCGACCGCCGCCAGACAGAGCGCCTCGATACAGCCGCGGTTTCCGCACTCGCACAGGGGCCCGTCGAGCTGGATGACCTGGTGACCGAACTCGCCCGCGCCGGTGCGCGCGCCGCGGTGGAGCGTGCCGCCGAGGACGAGTCCGGCCCCCAGGCCCGTGCCGAGATGGAGATACACGAACGAGTCGCCGGGTCCGCGCGGCGCGAGTCCGAGGGCGGCGGCGTTGGTGTCCTTGTCGAGGACGACGGGGAGCTGGAGCCGGGCGGCGAGGGCCTCGCGCAGCGGGAAACCGTCCCACTGCGGAAAGCCGGTGACGCGCCGGGGTACGCCGGTGACGTGATCGAGCGGACCGGGCATCGCGACTCCCACGCCGAGCGGTTCCCCGACACCGAGCGGTGCTCCGACTCCGAGCGGTTCCCCGACGCCGAACGGTGCTCCGACTCCGAGCCCCGCCTGTAGGGAATCCACGCGCGTGCGCCCGGCCCCGCCCCGTACCGCGTCGCCCCGTACCGCCGCGGCGCGTACCGCGTCCACCTGCACCGCCGCCGCCTCGATCACCCGCTCCGCCCCCGCCCCGAGGTCGAACGGAACCCTCCGTACCGCCACCGGCGTGCCGGCCAGGTCGACCAGGACCGCCGTCAGTTCGTCGCGATCCAGATGCAGGCCCACGGCGTGCGCGGCCGAGGGGACGAGCCGCAGTACGGTCCGGGGCTTACCGCCAGTGGAGGCCCGGCGCCCGGCCTCCGCCGCCATGCCCTCCGCGCGCAGCCTGGCCGTGATCTTGCTGACCGCCTGCGGGGTGAGGCCGGTGCGCTCGGCCAGTTCCAGCCGGCTGATCCCGCCCTCGCCCGCCGTACGCAGCAGGTCGAGCACCAGCGCCGCGTTGTGCCCGCGCAGCACCGGAAGGTTGGCTCCCGCGCTCCCTCTGTTCACGCCTCCGATCACGCCGCTGTTCACGCCTCGGTTCGCGCCCCCGCTCACGCCTCTGTTCACATCCGTCACGTCTGCCATTGTCACTCCTGCTTGCACTTTGGAAACACCGTTGCTTAAGTGGACGTATGACTGGTACCGGCACCCCTCTGCGCGTCGGGCTCGTGGGCTACGGCCTCGCGGGCTCCGTCTTCCACGCCCCGCTGATCGCCGCCACCGACGGGCTCGTACTCGACACGGTCGTCACCTCCAGCCCGGAGCGCAGGGAGCAGGCGCGCGCCGAGTTCCCTGACGTACGGTTCGCGGCCTCGCCGGACGAACTGTGGCAGCGGGCGGACAGCCTCGACCTCATCGTCATCGCCTCCCCCAACAAGACCCACGTCCCGATCGCGACGGCCGCGCTCAAGGCCGGTCTGCCGGTCGTCGTGGACAAGCCGATCGCCGGAAGCGCGGCCGAGGCGCGCGAGCTGGCCGCGCTCGCCGAGGAGCGCGGGCTGCTGCTCTCCGTCTTCCAGAACCGCCGCTGGGACAACGACTTCCTCACGCTCACCCGTCTCGTCGCGGCCGGCGAGCTGGGCGAGGTACAGCGCTTCGAGTCCCGCTTCGAGCGGTGGCGCCCACAGCTCAAGGGCGGCTGGCGCGAGTCGGGCGCGGCGGAGGAGATCGGAGGTCTGCTGTACGACCTCGGAAGCCATGTCGTCGACCAGGCGCTGGTGCTGTTCGGCCCGGCGGTACGGGTGTACGCGGAGGCGGACGTACGCCGTCCCGGCGCCGAGACCGACGATGACACCTTCATCGCGATCACCCACGCGAACGGCGTGCGCTCGCATCTCTACGCCAGTGCCACCACCGCCCAGCTGGGCCCGCGCTTCCGGGTGCTGGGCTCGGCGGCCGGCTATGTGAAGCACGGACTCGACCCCCAGGAGGCGGATCTGCGCGAGGGCAGGCGGCCGGGCAGCGGTGCCGCCTGGGGCGTGGAGTCCGAGTCGCTGTGGGGCCGGATCGGGGCCGGGGAATCGCCGTTCACGGGCGGTGGCCACCCCGTGGAGACCGAGCCGGGCGACTATCCGGCGTACTACGCGGGGATCGCCACCGCGCTGCGCGAGGGCACCGCGCCGCCGGTGACGGCGCACGAGGCCGCGGCGGCGCTCGACGTACTGGAAGCGGCGCGGCGCTCGGCCCGCGAGGGCATCGTGGTCACGCTGGAGGTCCGGTCATGAGCGACGCCGTTCCCGCTACCGACGTTCCCGTTCCCGATTCCGCTGTCCCCGCTACCCCTGTCCCCGTTCCCACATCCCCCACCGTGGCCGAACTCGAAGCGCAGGAAGCCCGGTTGATTCTGCCCCGCTTCACCCACGACGACGCGTGGACGCTGGGCGGTCTGCTGGTCGAGCTGGCGCGCGAGCGGAGCGCGCCGGTGGCGATCGACATCCGCCGGGGCACGCAACAGCTGTTCCACTGCGCGCTGCCGGGCTCGACGGCGGACAACGACGCGTGGATCGACCGCAAGCGCCGGGTCGTGGAGCGGTACGGCGCCAGCTCGTTCCTCGTGGGCACGCGGTTCCGGGCCAAGGGCACCACATTCGAGGACTCCTCCCGCCTCGACCCGGACCTGTACGCGGCGCACGGCGGCTCGTTCCCGATCGCGGTGGAGGGCGCGGGCGTCATCGGCAGCGTGACGGTCTCGGGGCTTCCGCAGGCAGAGGACCACGCCATGGTGGTGCGGGCGCTGGAGCGGCTGCGCGGCTGAGGGGTGGGAGCGGGAGCGGGTACGGGGCGGCCCGGGTACGGAACGGGCGGGCCGCTCCATTGGCCGGGCCGCCTCGCACCCGGGCCGCCTCGCACCCGTGCCGTCCCGCACCCAGGCCGCCTCGCGTCACGCGTCCTTGAACTCCTGGCGCTGCCGCCCCAGTCCCTCGATCTCCAGCTCCACCACATCACCCGCGCGCAGATACGGCTTGGGCTCCGGCTTGCCCAGTGCCACCCCGGCCGGCGTCCCGGTGTTGATGACATCGCCCGGGTAGAGCGTCATGAACTGGCTGACGTACCGCACGACCTCACCCACCCCGAAGATCTGCTCGGCGGTCGTCCCGTCCTGCTTCAGCTCGCCGTTGACGCGGAGCCTGAGCGCCAGCGCCTGCGGGTCGGGCACCTCGTCCGCGGTCACCAGCCAGGGGCCCAGCGGGTTGAACGTCTCGCAGTTCTTGCCCTTGTCCCAGGTACCGCCGCGTTCGATCTGGAACTCGCGCTCGGAGACATCGTGCGAGACGGCGTACCCGGCGACATGCGCCAGCCCGTCCGCCGCGGAGTCCAGATAGCGGGCGGTACGGCCGATGACGACCGCGAGTTCGACCTCCCAGTCGGTCTTGACGCTCCCCCGGGGCACGAGAACGGTGTCGTCGGGACCGACCACGGTGTCCGGCGCCTTGAAGAAGATGATCGGCTCGGCCGGAATCTCCGCTCCGGTCTCCGCCGCGTGGTCGTGGTAGTTCAGCCCGATGCACACGATCTTGCCGATCCGGGCGAGCGGCGGTCCGACGCGCGGCGCGGTTCCGTCGAGTACGGGCAGTTCGCCCGACGCGGCGGCGGCCCGGATCCGGTCGAGCGCCGCGTCATCGGCGAGCAGTGCGCCGTCGATGTCCGTGACCAGCCCGGACAGGTCCCTGAGGGTCGTCCCGTCCTGGTCAAGCAGCGCGGGGCGCTCGGCCCCGGCCGTACCGACACGCAGCAGCTTCATGTCTGTCTCCTCTGGTCGAACATGACCCGGCCGATGGATGCGGCCACCGGAGGGGATTTGGCCGATCCTCCAAGACATCCGATCACACGGCAAGACCCTGTTCACAGCCTGGACCACGTTCACGGCCCGGACCGCCCATCCTCGCCCGTCGGACCGGCCCAGCCTCGGCCCGTCGGGCCGGCCCGTCAGGGTGTGGCGGCGGCCAGTGCGCCCGTCGGATACATGTCCCGGTAGAGGAAGTAGCGTTCCGCCGCCGTCCATGTCGTACTCGTCACCACGTACAGCGCGGCGGCCAGTGGCACGACGGCGACGGTGAACAGCGTCGCGAAGGACAGCAGGGGCATCATCTTCGTCATCGCGCCCATGCCGGGGACCTGCTGCCCGTCGGGCCCCGCGGGCATCGCGGGAGCGTGCGCCATCTGGATCTTCGCCCGGCGGAAGTTGAAGGTGGCGACCCCGGCGACGATCGCGAAGAGGCCCAGATACACGAGCCCCGCGCCGCCCAGTACCCCGCCGTGCGCGAGCGCGTCCGTCCAGCGGTCACCGAGCGGCGCGGCGAAGAGGGAGTGGCCGAGCAGTTCGTTCCGCTCGCCGCCGATCGTCCGGTTGGAGAAGAGGTGGTACATGAGGAAGAACGCGGGCATCTGGAGCAGGCTCGGCAGGCAGCCCGAGAGCGGCGAGACCTTCTCCTTGGCGTGCAGCTCCATGAGCGCCTTCTGCATGCGCTCGGGGTTCTTGCCGTGCTTCTTGCGCAGTTCGGCGATCTGCGGAGCGAGTTTGGTACGTGCTTTCTGGCCGCGGGCGGCCGCGCGGGAGAGGGGGTGGATCGCCAGCCGTACGCAGGCGGTGAAGAGGATGATCGCCGCCGCGGCGGCGCCCGCGCTGAAGAGCGGCTGGAGCAGATTGGCGAGATGTCCGACCAGATTCGCGAAAACGGACATGGTGAGCCCTCCGTGGGTCTCGTCGTGCCGGATGAGATGCAGCTCGGCATGACGACCCGCGTCGGGGGGCCTGGAGAGGGTGCGTACGTACGACAGGTGCCGTACGGACGGGGGCGCTCGGCCCGCCGGGGGCGCGCGTGCCCCGCGTAACCCTGCTCCGCGTACCCCTGCTACGCGGCCGTCGGAAGAAGACGGCCGGGTGCTCGGGGCCTGGTACGGCCCGAGGCGTCGGGGTCCCGTTGGGGCAGGAAGGCGGTACGTTGCTCGCGGTCGCGGATGGCCGTACGCACCCGGTGCCGTGGGTGAGCGGGCACGGTACGCGCGCTGATCAGGGCGCAGACGACGAGGGCGGAGCCCGCGGCGGCCGTGGCGGTGGCGGCGAGCGCGACGGCGGCGGAGAGGCCGCCGGCGTCGAGGAGCAGGACTTCGGCGACGAGGAAGAGCAGCAGCCCGGCGGGGCGCAGCAGCCGCAGCGCGCTGCGGACCATGGCCTGCCCCTCTCGTTCGGTCGTGCTTCCGGGTGCCGGGGCGCTTCGTACGACAAGCACCGCTTCAGCCGTTATACACGATCGGCCGACAGGGGCTGAAGCGGTCGGCGGGGCCGGGGCGGGATCTCGGCGGGGCCGGGGCGGGATCCGGCGTACCGGCGGTGGCCGGTCAGTCGGCGCTCGCTGCGCTGCGGGGAGCACCGTCCGAAGAGGCGGGCGTGACACCGATCCCATGACTCGAATCGAGGGGATCGACGGAATCGACGGAATCGCGGGCATCAAGGGACGCGAGGGATTCGCGGGAATCGAGGGAATCGAGGGAATCGAGGGAATCACGGGCGAGCACGTCCGCGTCGGGCCGCTGGTCGGCGTCGGCCTTGGTCGCGAAGGTCACCACCAGCGCGACGACGAGATTGGCGGCGAGCGCGACGATCCCCGCGTTCACCCCCCACACCGGATCGTGGCCGGTGAAGACCAGCGCGCACACCGTCCCCACCCCCACCGCGAGCCCGCTCAGCCCGCCTGCCGGCGTCAGCCGCCGCCACACCAGCCCCAGCAGCACCATCGGGAGCAGCTGCGCCATCCCCTCGTACGAGATGAGGGAGAGCCGTACGAGCGTGTTGGGCGCGGCGTACGTCAGCACCAGCGCGCCCGCGCCCGCCACCACGACGACCACCTGCGCCGCGCCCTTCTGCCTGGCCCGCCAGCGCGGTACGAGCGAAAGCACGCTGCGCCCCCACATCGTCCCGATCACCAGCATGAACACGGCCATCGGCACGATCGAGGAGAGGGCCGCGGCGACTCCGATGATGCCGACCGCCCACGCGGGCAGCGAGTCGACGACGAGCCGGAAGAGCGCGAGGTTGGAACCGGCGCCGGTGAGCCCGGGGACGACGAAGAGCGCGGCCATGCCGAGCAGCATCGGGATGAAGAGCAGCACGTTGTAGGCGGGCAGCCAGATCGCGTTGCGCCGCAGCGCGTCGGCGTTGCGGGCGCCCAGATAGCCGGCGACGGTGGTGGGGAAGATGACGACGGTCAGCGCGTTGAGCAGGGACGTGGTGACAAACCAGGCCGTGCCCAGCCCGCTGCCGCCCGCTCCGTCGCCGCCGTGTCCCGGCAGGGTCAGCCACTCCGCCTTCTGCGCCACCAGCCGGTCGAGGAGGGGCCCGTACCCGTCGAAGTAGTGCAGCGGCACATAGACGGCGAGGAACCCCAGGGTGCCGATCACCAGTACGTCCTTGAGCACCGAGACCCAGGCGCTCCCCCGCAGCCCGCTCACCACCACGAATCCGGTGGTCACCGCGAAGGCGATGAAATAGCCCCAGTTGAGGCTGATCGCGCCGTACGAGATGGTCGAGACGACCACGCCCATGCCGGTGATCTGGAGCTGGATATACGGCAGGAGAAAGACGGTCGCGAGCACCGCCGTCAGGGCGCCGATCCAGGGCCGCCCGAAGCGGTGGGCGAGTATATCCGTGATCCCCACAAGATCATGGCGGCGTGCATAGCTCCACAACATGGGGCCGACGACATAGCCGACCGCGTAGCCGCAGGACATATAGGCGACCACATAGAGGACGGGTGCGCCGTAGTTGTAGCCCCAGCCCGCGGCGCCCAGATAGCTGAAACTCGTATAGCTCTCGCCGGCCATCAGCACCCAGATGAAGACGGCGCCGAGGCTGCGTCCCCCGACGGACCACTCGGCGATCCCGCCGCCCGTGCGCCGGCGGACGGCGAGCAGCCCGAGACCGACCGTGCCGACCATGAAGACCGCGAAGATCGTGGTGGAGACGGTGGCGTTCACTCCGCTCCCTCCCGGCGCCGCAGCCGCTGATCCCCGCGCCAGGCCAGCGCGACGGCGACGGGCGTCAGCACCGTGGCGCCGAGCAGCCACAGGGACAGGAACGGCAGCCCGAGGATCACGGGTTCCACCCGGTTCACCCAGGGCGGCGCCACCAGGAACAGCACGAACGGAACCAGCAGCCAGAGCAGATGAGGACGGTGTCGGAGCACGTCAGGACCTTAGACGAGGCACGACGGGCCGCCCCCCTCCGCTCCCGCCCCGCACGGCAGTACGGTGTCCGTCATGCGCCCCGACATGCCTGCCGACCACACCACGGAAGCCGAGCGCCTGCTGCGCACCGCTGCCCAGTACCCCGAGGATCACGAGCCCCTGCTCCTCCGGGCCGCGGCCCATCTGGAACTGGCCGGCGACCGCGACCGCGCGACCGGTCTCTACGACACCCTCCTCGCGGCCGCCCCCGACCACCCCCAGCTCGTCAAGGCGCTCCAGGCCGCCAACCTCTGGGAGTACGGCCACGAGGCGGAGGCCCGCGCGATCATCGACGGCCTGCGCACCGCGGCCCCGCTGGACCCGGGCCCCTGGGAGATCGTCGCCGAGACGCTGGAGTCCCACGACGAACTCGAAGCGGCCCACGACACCTTCACGACCGCGCTCAACACACTGCTCACCCCGGGCGAAGAGGTCCCCTACCCGGTCCACAGCCTGCTGATCGGCCGCCACCGCGTCCGCCGCCTGCTGGCCCTGGACCACGACGACTGGGACGGCCTCGCGGACCGCGTCAACCCCGCCTCGGTCACCCTCGACGAGCTCCACGACCCCAAACGCCTCTGGTCCCTCGGCTCGGACAACCCCGCCGAACTCCAGGCCGAGATCACCCGCCTCCGCGCCGAACTCGGCTCGTACCGCTCGGCCCTGTCGCGCCCGTTCCCGGTGGCGATGCTCCACTGGCCGGCCCCGGAACTGACCGAACTCCTCGCCGCGTACCCGACCCTGACCACCGAATACCCGTCCCACGAGACCCACCTGTCCCACCTCGAATCCTCCCTCCGCGACCTCGCCGCCACCGGCACCCCCAACCTGGGCATCGTCACGGCGACGGTCCCGTCGTACGAGGCGTTCGCGGCCTCGGAACAGTCGTCCCCCTCCAACACGGACCTGCTCCCCCAATACGCCACCACCCTCGCAGCCCGAGGCCGAGCCACCCCCTGGCCCCCAGCCCGCAACGCCCCCTGCTGGTGCGGTGCAACAAAGCCCTACAGGTCCTGCCACGGGGTGTAGGGCAGCAGCCCGTGGACCCGCTGGACGGCTACTCCCCGGCGCGTCCTGACGCAGCGCCCACTCCGTATCCAGTTCAGCACCCCCTCATTTCAGATCTTCGTGACGCTTCACCGGTGCAACTGGCAGACTGTTCAGGCTTGTTCGACGCGTGGCGGGCAGGTCTTGGGGCGGCTGCCGCGTCGGGTGAGCGCCAGGCTCCACGGTTCCGATGCGATGTTCAGTCTCGTCGGGCAGGAAACGCTGCTGGCCGGGCCGGGTTCTGAACGGCGTCGCAGAGGGGTGGGCCGCGCAGGCCGGTGGCCCGGGGGTGCGGATGTGGTCCTCGGCGCGGGCCCGCTGGTCGTCCCGCAGCTCCGGCGCGGCGATCGGCCTGTCCTCTCGCCGGCCGCGGGACGAGGACCTACCCGTGCTTCCGCACCCGGGAGTCCACTCGGCATGATTCCGCGACCGTGAACCGAAAACGCGGTCGGGAAATGGGACACTGGGACTATGCATGCCGCACCCTCGTCCAGCCCTGACGTCTCGGCCCGCATGAGCCGGCAGACCAACCAGGACACCGGTGCCGAACGGGCGGTGCGGCAGCTTCTCCATGCCTCCGGATATCGCTACCGCACGCACTATCCGGTTCCGGGCATGCGCAGACGGAAGATCGACATCGCGTTCACGCGTGCCAAGGTTGCGGTCCTCATCGACGGCTGCTTCTGGCACGGCTGCCCGGAGCACGCCACCAGTCCCAAGGCGAACGCGGAATGGTGGCGACAGAAGCTCGATCGCAACGTCGAGCGGGACCAGGAGACAAACGCACAGCTGCAGTCCGAGGGCTGGACGGTGCTGCGCTTCTGGGAACACGAGTCACCCGATGCCGTCATGCGTCAAGTGGTCACGGCTGTCGAGCAGGAAAAGGCGAGCAGGCGTAAATGACCAACGGAGGGCGGGGGCCGATGAGCGAACTACGATTCGTCGACATGTGCGCGGGTGCGGGTGGCTTGGCCTTGGGGCTGGAACACGCCGGCTTCGAACCCGCACTGCTCCTGGACAAGAAGCCTGTGGCTTGCGACACACTGCGCAGGAACCGTCCGGCGTGGCAAGTTCTGGAAGAGGACCTGCTGGACTTCTCCCCTTCGCAGCACCAGGAGATCTACGACATCGATCTGCTGTCGGCCGGACTGCCTCGTGTGAAGTCCAGCGCGACCGTCGCGCGGGCCGAGACCGAGGCCGAGCTGCGCTTACTGGAAGCGACCGTATACCTGGCGCATGCCATCCAGCCCCGAGCTCTGGTCATCGAGAACGTACCGGAGTTGGTGGGCGCTCCCGACTTCGAGCCGATACGCGACCTCATCCGCAAGGAACTGCATCATCTCGGCTACCGGTTTCGGTGGTTTCTCCTCAACGCAGCCGACTTCGGGGTGCCGCAGAACCGGAAACATGGGCTGCTCGTCGCGTTCAAGAATCAGCATTTCGACGCCTTCCGTCCACCGGAGCCGACGGTTCGCGAACATCTGTCCGTGGGCAGAGCCCTGCGGCGCTCGATGGCCATGCGCGGCTGGCGGGACGCCGACCGCTGGGCGGCCCAGGCGCTCAGCGTGGCGCCGACCTTGGTGGGCGGGTCGGACAGGCGGGGAGGCGCGGATCTCGGACCGACAGGGACGAGGAAGGCCTGGGCCCGGATGGGAGTCGATGGGGGCACCGTGGCCGACAACGTTCCCGGCCCGGACTTCGTCTGGGCGCCGGAGGCGGGGCGGCAAGGGATGGTCAGGATCACGACGGACCAGGCCGCGCTCCTCCAGGGTTTCCCGTCCGATTGGGGATTTTCCGGGAAGAAGACGGCTCGCTACCGCCAGATCGGGCATGCCTCCCCACCGCCGCTGGCCAAGGCGCTCGGGCTGGCTGTCCGAGCCGCATTGGCGGCACCCGCAACCCCCGTCGCCGGCTACACTTCAACCCCATGAACAGCTCGGGAACACAGGTTCACCATCTCGACGGAATCCGGATCCTGGACCTCTTTGCAGGTCCTGGCGGACTCGACGTGGCTGCACATTTCCTGGGCTTCAGGAGTATCGGGATCGAGTGGGACCGGAACGCGTGCGAGACCCGCTACGCGGCGGGCCTGCCGACGATTCACGCCGATGTGAGCACCATGCGCGAGACCCGCTTCGACGAGATCCCCAAATCGGTCGATGTACTCGCCGGCGGGCCGCCCTGTCAGTCCTTCTCCGTCGCGGGAAACGGCGCGGGACGGGTGGCGCTGGACACCGTGAAGGATTTCATTCACCGCCTGGTGGACGGGGAGGACGAAGCCAAGATCGACGACGATCTGCACACCCTCGGCAAGGACCCACGCACCGCCCTGGTCCTGGAGCCCCTCCGCTGGCTTCTCAAGGCGATCGAGACAGAGGGCCGCGACCCGTACAAGGTGATCGTCCTGGAACAGGTGCCTGCTGTCCTGCCCCTCTGGGAGGTCTACGCGAAGCTTCTCCGCGGTGGCGAGGGACGACTCAACGGCGTCAAGTACGAAGCGGAATGCTGGGAGTTGAAGACCGAGCAGTTCGGGGTCCCGCAGACGCGCACCCGCGCCGTACTCGTCGCTCGTCGCCCGGGGCATGGGGCCATCGAACCGCTCGAAGCGACTCATCTGCCCTTCGACCTGCATCGAGGGAAGCGCAATACCGCTCAGGCCGACTTGTTCCCGACCGATTCCGCCATTTCCGGTACCAAGCAACGCTGGCTGTCCATGGCGGAGGCTCTCGACGCGGCGAGCAAGCCGAAGGGCTCGCCTGTGGACGTGTCCCGGCTCCGGACGGGAGGCGAGATGAAGTTCTTCGTCGTCTCGAACTACGGCTCCGGGGGCGACCCGAAGAACCGAGGCCGGCGTATGTCCTCCGAGCCCGCCTTCACGGTCACCGGGAAGGTTTCTCGGAACAAGGTGTACAAGTCCATCGAGGAGTACGAAGCGGCGAAGTCCGATCGCTTCACCATCCCCGAGTCCGGCGTTCTACAGACCTTCCCGCACAACTTCCCCTGGTCGGGAAACGACCAGGCACAGCAGGTCGGCAATGCCGTACCACCCCGGCTCGGCATGCACGTACTCAGCAGGGCACTGCGCGGAGAAGCCCCCTCGGACGACGAGTTGGCGACCTCGACCACTTGGCCGCCTGTGCCCCAGACCACCATGGACGAGCTACGTGCCATCGGATGCGGCGATCAGAGCCGATGCCCACCGGACTCGCACAAAGTCACCCGCGCTCCTCGACGTTCCGCCCCCTGACCGGCGCATCCGCGAACAGCTCCCCGAAGTGGGCGACGAGTCTTTGAACCACCTCCTCCGGGACACTCGCCTCCTCCGGACCTTCAGGAAGGCTGTTCCGGGGGGACGGAAGGGCTGATTCGGCTCCTGCGATCCAGTCACGCAGAGGCTCACCGTCACGCTCCACGTCCGGGGCGATGACGTCGTACATCAGTGTCGCCGCAGCGGCGTTGACAGCGGGCGTCAGGGCGTTGATCTCGCGACCGGTGCGCACAATCCCTCTCTCCATGAGTCTGACCAGAGCAAGCGCGGTTGGGCGATGGTCGGCGATGTCCAGCCGGAGAGCGGAGTTGAGCATGTCCTGATTTCCACAGGCCACGACGACGGGGTGGTAGTCCGACCCGTCGCGGAAGAGCTCGGCCGCCCACCAGAGTCGGGCGAACGTCTGCTTGTAGTGCGGGCCGACGAACTTGTCCCGGGCCACTCGTCCGTGCGAACCGTCCGCCTTCGGCTCGGGCAGGTGCCGCCAGACGACGTAGTCGGGAGCCATCCCGAGGGCCATATACGTCCAGAGCCTCTTCTCGGCCGCTTCCCGGCGAGTCAGACGAAGAGTCTCGTGCAGCCGCGGCGCCAGCCATGCATCCGCGGCCGTGGGGCGCTCGTCCCGGAATCTGGCCATGGCGTCGTCGATCAGATCGCGTACCCGGTGCAGCCCCAGTCGCGCATCGTCGCCGGGCAGCTCCTCCGTAACCTTGTTCAGCGCGATGGAAGGGACGTCATCGCGTCCTTCGAGCAGTCCTGCGGAGATGTACTCGGCAGCCTGTACATCGGAGATCAGAGCAAGTCGTTCCGGCAAGTACTCGGGGCGGGAGGTCATGCGCGGGTCTCCTGGTCGAGTCGTTCGATGTCGCGGACCGTGCCGGCCAACGCTTTGGGGACCCCGGCGCGACGGGCGGCTGCGTACTGGATGCGCGGTTGTAGATCCGCCCAGCTCCCTTCGCCGGTACGTCGGGTGTGAACCTCGCGGAGAGCGTCCTCAACCGACCGCCCGGGAACGATGTCCGGGAGCATCTCGCGGAGCACCGCACCTCGCCAATCGGGGGGGAAGAGCGGCATCCCGTCGTCCTCGATCTCCAGGTCACCGATAGCGGTGTGGAATACAGCGGTCCACACATCGGCGCACATCTGGGCCAACAGCATCTCGCCCACGACGCTCTCCATCTTCGAGCCCTGTCCTTCCACGAGCGCCACGAGACCCTCGAAATCCGAATTCAGGCGGACGGTGGGCATCCGCCCCGCGGTGTCCACGATCCAGGGCGCGTCCCGGAAACTCCGCAACGATTCGGCGCCACGGGCGAAACTGACCGTGGTGACGTCGAGTTGGCGATCCCTGAGCGGAGCGTCGGCCGTCATGTCGATCAGCCAGTCCTGGTCGGTGGAGGCGATGATCCGCCCCTCCACCTCCCCGACCGTGGCCACCACGTGCACAGCGAGAGACGCACGGTCCAGGTGATCGTCCCTGTCGAGCTCGATCTTCCCCGTCCATTCCCTACCGCCCTCCGCGCTGAGCGTCAATCGGGCAACAGTGCGCACGTTCGTGGCCCCCTCCGTCAGAACGGCGACCACCACGACATCGGACCAGCAGCCCCTCGCCTCGATCTCGCGAGCCGGTACGTCCGCCGTCAGGGCGAGCCGGGCCGTTTGCCAGTCGCCGCGCTCAGCCCTACCGAGAGCCACGACCTGCTGGACAACCGAGAATCCCCTGTTGTCCAAGTCCTCGCGGGTGCCGTCGGGGCCACGCAGCCGCACGGCCGTGACCCGCGCCGTCACCGCGCCGGTCAGTCGGGGGTACGGGTAGGCCCTCACGCGACATCTCCCTTGCTCTCCTGCAGTTCGACGACGAGACCGGTAAGTGCAGCCCTCACCGGATGTGTGGACACATCGGTAACCCCTCGAAAGACGGCACGGCGCGTACCCGGCGGGAAAAGCAGTACGCCGTCGGACACTTCACAGTTGCTGACAGCGACGAGCTCGGCCCACATCACCACTGGACGAGGGCCGGAGCGAACCTCCAGCTTGGCGACAGGGCTCATGCGCCAGAGCTCTCCCCCATGCGGCACCTTGACCTCGGCGGTGATCTGCCACGCACCGGAGGGGTCGATGACAGCATCCAGATCATCCAGTTTCGGCGGCGCCACCATCCCCTTGACCTTGTTCGTGGGCTTGTGCGAGATCTTGAGCCTGTTTCGCACCTTGCTCGTGCCGCTCTGCTTCTTCTCTTTCGGGATCGCTACAAGTGAGTGCACGGCCCTGTTGGTCTCCGACGTCAACGCCGCGATCCGCCGATGGGCCGAGGGCGAGTAACGCATCCGCAACTCTTCGGTCTGTCCCCACTTGTTGTGCTCCGGCGGCTCGGACGAACGCAGAAACTCCTCGGCCTCAGCAGCGAACGGCGCGTCGTCCCCCGCCGCCCGGCCGACAAGCAGAACTGCCTGGAACGGGTTGGTCCCCACAGGAAGGCCGGGCACCCAGCTGGTCTTGACCGTCATGCGATTGCCACGCATCGCGGTCACCTGGTTGATCCTCCCATCGGCGTCAGTGGCCTCTGTGACGAGGAGTACCGCACGGTGCTCGCCGGCCGTAGAGGCAAGACCATCCCTTTCGGGAACCCTCAATGGCACGGTGGCGAGAGCTACTTGACCTGCCTCGGTGAGGCGATCCACCGTGGTACCGCTCAGGAAGGCATGGAGAGCGCGCGAGCGCGCTGGTTGATGCACTTGTGGATCGACCCGCTCCTCCTCAAGATATTCCACGCCATTGCGCAGCGTCCGCACCGATGCCTCCAACAGCGGTCGGCGGTCGCCTCCCGCTGTCATCGCGGCCCAGAAGTTGCGTCCGAGAGCACGAACCAACCGTTGGTGCATGCGCTCCAAGCTGTCCTCGTCGTCGTCCACGTCGCCTTCCTGATCCTGCCCGGGTCCGGCGAGGCTGGCGACATCATGTGCTCCGACGATCAAGAAAGACGTGCCGGGATCATCGCCCTCGCGGGTGAGATGCAGGCTTTCGACCGTGCCTTCGTCAGCCCACCAGGAGCGCACGACCTCTGTGTTGTCCGACTCGGCATCCGGCCGACCCAGCCAAGCGGGACCGGCATATCTCCTTCCGCCCACCTCTCGCCAGGGCAGGTCCAGTCGTCCGATCAACCGCCGCTCGGTGTGTCCTTCATGAGGCTCGGAGAGCGTGGAGTTCATGAGAACGAGCCCCAGACGGCTGGTCGCCCAGAGGGTGGCCTTGCCGAGACCGTATGAACCACCTGCCGCAGCATCCGACTTGCGACTCTCGAGTTGACGCCGCACCACGGCTGCGAATCGTCCGTCCTCGTAGTCGTCTCCTGTCAGCCCGTTGGCGTTGTAGTCGTCGACGCGAAGAAGGACCAGCCGATCCCGCTCGAACATCTCTCGCACACCGGCGCTGATGACCCGTCCGACTTTCTGGTCCTGCGCTGCGGCCGCTTCGTAGTGGGGGTGCAGGTCGCCCCAGCGGATCGCGGTACGGAACCGGGCCAGAGCGTCGCCGGACAGCTCATGCAGGGTGTAACGGACCCTGACCGGGCGGTCGCTCCTCCTGTCGCGCTCGTCCAGGCTGTTCTGGGTCGCCTCGCGGGCCAGGACCTCCAGATCGGCTTCGAAAGCAAAGGCAGCCGCATTACCGAACTCCCGGCCACCATCGTCGTGTCCAGGACGGTGGTACCAAACGGCCGGCATCTTTGCAGATTCGACCTGTTGTTCCGGACCAACCGCAGAACCCTGCCCGGTCTCGTCAGCGGATCCGTAAACCTCCCGCACCTTGACCAAATGGTCCGGGCTGGGCAAAGAGCGGTTGCCGAGCCAGGACTCTACAAGAGCTCGTGTCAATCCCAGGCGGTGCGCCAGGTCACTTTCGTCCGTCCCATTTTCCTGCATGCGCTCGGCCAACCACCGACCGAACTCTGGTTGTTTCGTGGTCACTGTTCCCTCTTTCCCGTCGGAGCTGCTCTCTGCCGGCGTGTCGACGCCGTCGTCATGCAGTGACTCGCCGGGCCCCGTTCCCTCGCGCCCTTCCGGGCCTCCACGAAGTGCGGCCCCTGCAGCGGCCTCCTGAGCGACCTGTCGAGCGGCCTTCACACGACGGCGTTCCGAGACAGGATCGTCGGGATCCAATCCCATTTGAATCCTCAGATCCTTGAGTGCGCGCTTTTCGATCTGCCTAATACGTTCGCGCGTGACCCCTATTCGCTTACCGATTTCGTCCAGCGTCCAGGACGTTCCGTCGACGAATCCGTATCGCAGCAGAAGAATGTTCCTGACTCTCTCCGTGAACGCACACGCATCGAAGAACTGGAACAGCTCCTGGCGCTCGAATTCGGACCGAAGTACCCGTTCCGGGCCCGGCACAGGATAGAACTCATCGACGACCAGCTCCCCGAGAGTCACGTTCTCACCGATGGGTTGTTCGAGCGACAGAAGCGCCCGATGCCCCAGTCTCAGACACTCCAAAACCTTTTCGGGACCGAGTCGGCAGGCCAAGGAGAGATCATCCACATTGGGAATTCTCCCCTGGTCGATAAACGCCCGCTCCGCCTTCCGCACCTTCTCCACATCGGTCCAGATGTGAACCGGGAGTCGAATGACGGCCCCTTCGTTGACCACAGCTCGAGTGATACGTTGCCGAATCCACCAGGTGGCATATGTGGAGAACTTGCACCCCATGGAAACGTTGAACTTCTCCACTGCGCGAATGATGCCTATCATTCCGTGCTGCGCAAGGTCCTCGTACATGGGACTGCCTTGCCAGTGCCCCAGGCCGTGAAGGATCTTATGAACGAGACGCTGATTATGAATGACCATTGCGGTTAACGCCCTGTACGCTTCGCCGTCTTGCGGAAGCGTCGCCGGATAGCCATCGGGCAACAACTCCGAGGCCCCTCTGTCTCCTCGGAACAAGAGGCAGAGCCCCACTTCCTCCTCGGCGCTCAGCAGGCGCCGGTGCGGGTTCACTCGCCTCCGATCCACCTCCAGCAGATCCCGGGCCGTACGACGAGCCGCTTCCAAGTCGTCGACGCGAACCGTACCTCGAAAGGACTCCAAGTCCTGGGCTTCCTCTTCCACCTCGAGGGAATCCAAGTCGTCGAGAACCTCGTCGGAACCTGCCTGGCGTCCACCGGTCGCGCTCTGCGTGAACACCTGCTCGTCCTGGCCCTGTTCGTCTTCCATCTCCGCTGCTGCCAGGGCTTCGTACAAGGCATCGGCCTCCGGCGCATCGAGGCGTGCGGCCCTCGCCACCTGCCCCAAAGCCGTGCGGCGTTCCAGTCCTTCGGCCATGAACCGACGGACGAGGCCGATGAGCAGATCCCAACCGGCTTCGTTCACACGTCTGCTGGACGAGCCGCCCCGCTCCGTCATCATCACGCCCCCGCGCCCGCGCTCGATCTCTGTCCCCCGTAGTCCATCACTCATCGGGCCGTCGCTGCCAGCGCTTCTTACCAGGGGGCGTCCCGCGATGATCCATCACTCGGTATCTTGAAGAGGTGTCGGCGTGACAATGGGGAGAGTGGATGCGGATTATTCCGAGTGAGATCTCGAGCAGCACCAGAAGCCAGGCCGAGCGAAGTGTGTTCGCGGCGCTCAAGGCGATTCCTGACGACCAGAGCGTGGCGCTGCACTCGGTTCATCTCCCCCAACACCACAAGAAGCGTGTCGGCGAGATCGATTTCGTCGTCATCATGCCCGACATCCTGCTCTTCATCGAGGTCAAGGGAGGTCGGGTCCGCCATCGTGACGGGAAGTGGTACTACGGCCCGCCAGGTCGCGCAGTGGGCCCCAAGGAGAGCCCTTTCGCTCAGGCCAGCGGGGGCATGCACGAGTTCGATCGGGAGATCGGCGCCCTGGTCGGCGACTTGAGGGATCTGGGCGTCCCGAGCGGATACCTCGTGATCACCACAGACGTCGATCTCGAACGAACGACCGAGTTCGAGCCCCAACAGTATCTCGGCAGCGCCGAGTACAACGGCGGACGCGGTCTGGCCAAGGGTATCGAGCGAGCGACCCGTTTCTGGCTGACGAGGAACAGGTGGGCCCGTACCCCCGTCTCCGCCGCCCTGCGCAAGCGGATGCTGGAGGCCGTACGCCCGGATTTCGACCTCGTGCCCAATGTGCAGTCCCGGCTGACGAACCTCGAGGTCACCTTCGAACGTCTCACCAACGAACAACTTGACAGACTGGACGAGTTGGAGTCGATCCCACGCCTCATCTGGACCGGTGGGGCAGGTACCGGAAAAACGTTCCTCGCCGCCGAGGCGGCCCGCCGAAAGTCCGCCGGCGGCAGTGTCCTGTTCACCTGCGCGAGCACCACGCTGGCCACCCACATGGGCCGGCTCCTCACCGACGACGCGATCACCGTCTTGCCGTTCGACCGACTGGACGAGGTCCGGGCCCGCACCTTCGACCAACTGATCGTTGACGAGGCGCAGGATCTGATGACCTTCGAGAGTCTCAGTACCTTGGAGGAGCTGGCTTCGGGTGGTCTCGGCGAAGGCCGATGGATCTTCATGCTCGACCAGAACAACCAGGTGCTGGCCCCCGAGGCCTACGATCCCGACGCCTGGGAGTACCTGCGTCCTCTGGGCTCCGTTTACGGCCCCATGAAGCGCAATTGCCGCAACACTGTGCAGATCGTCAACCAGGTTCGCTTCTACACGGGCGCCGACCTGGGTGTTGCCTCCGCAGGTGAGGGAGAGCCGGTGCGCTTCGCCGATGTGCGCGACGCTCCGGACGAGGCCGCCGTCCTCGATGGCTATGTGACCGAACTTGTGCGGGAGGGTGTCTCACCACGGGACATCACGCTGCTGTCCGCCTCGGGAGACTGGGAAACGAGCTCGGCTCGTCTGTCGCAGCGAGCCTCGAAAATCGAGCGGTTCGCCGATGTTGTCGGGACCGACCGCACGAAGCACCGTCTCACCTGGTCGTCCGTCTCCGACTTCAAGGGCCACGAGAACCATGTCGTCTGTCTGATCGACCTCGAACCCGAATACCTCGAAGGCCGGCTCGACGCGCTGTACGTCGCCTGGACCAGGGCCCGCGCTCAGCTCTGGGTTGCTTGTCGCCCCGAAACCCGCCAGGTGCTGAAAGACTTGGGCGTGGCAGTACTGACGCGGGAGGGACGTGTCACGTGAACGATTCCGCATCCCGACTCTCCGATCACCGTACCGACTTCGTGCAGTACCTGCACCGGCAGTTGGTCGGCCCGCCCGCCGCAGAGGACGAGACCCTCGTCGACCCGCCTGACCGGCGCTACCTGATGGGCACGTTGTATCCGCGTGGAGCCTCCTTGCTGGAGCACTCGCAGGAGGATGGAGAGGAGGCTTTCAACGAGACAGCGGCCGGAGGCGGAGAGGAGGACAACTTCGCCGACGATCCGGTGGCCGAGGCGAACGCCTGGCTTCCGTCTTCTCTCGGCTTCTCCTTCTTCACCAACGCCTCCGAGATCGAGGTGGCGTGCGGGGCCTCCCGTTACGTGACGTCCCGCGAGGGCGGGCGGCGCAGCTGGCGAAGGCAACCGCGACTCTCCACGACGAAGCTCGTCACCGCGGAACAGACCGACGGGATTGGCGTTCTGGACGACCACGGTCGTCTCCATGTTCGGTGGCGCTCTTTCGGAGACGGGCATCTCGTCACATGTGTGCTGGCGAACGCGCATGACGAAGAGGAGAGCTCGTACAAGAACCGTGACCTGATGCTCTTTCAGGCCGAACTGCGGGCGACGACAATCGGCGGAACCATCCTGGAGTATCCGAGCACCCGTCTCAACAGCCGTGACGAGGAGGAGCAGGAGCTTCGAGTCCAGTACAGGCACATCGTGACCAGGGCCGTGGGACACGGCTGTGCCGTCGAGTGGAACACCGATTCCGGCCCGGTCACCACGGTGCGAGCACAGGTCATGCCGCAGCAGGTGGTCGAGCACATCAAACCCGACGGCCCCAAGGACCTGCCGGTGCTCAACCTCGCGCACCTGGCCCGGACAGATCTCGCGGTGGAAGACCTCCGTGCCGAACTGCACGCCTTCGTGCAGGGCTATCGCGACTGGTTCGAGACCCAGCGGTCGCAGGCGGAGGACTTGCGGCAATGGGCCACCGCACCCGCCACACGCATCCTCTGCCGCATCGAGACCGCGCTCGACCGCATGGCGTCAGGGGTGGATGCCCTCACCGCGTCAACCCCCGCAGGAGACAAGGCACGCGACGCCTTTCGCCTGGCCAACCGGGCCATGGCGCTCCAAATGCTCCACAGCCATCCGGATCTGGCGGGCAGCCGTCGTCGCAGGGACAGCGAAGTAGTCGAACTGTCCGAGCCGGGTGACGCCTATGCGTGGCACCCGTTCCAGCTCGCCTACTTCCTGCTCGTGGTCGAGGGGCTGATGAACCCGGAGCACGAGGACCGTAAAACGGTCGACCTCATCTGGTTTCCCACGGGAGGAGGCAAGACGGAGGCATACCTCCTCACCGCCTGCTTCGAGATCCTCTGGCGCCGGTTGCGATTCGGCGCGGCCGGGGGCGGCACGGCCGTTCTGAGTCGATACACGCTGAGCCTGCTCACCACCCAGCAGTTCCAGCGCACGGCGACGGCGATCTGCGCCCTGGAGTACATCCGGAGAGGACACGACGGGCCGCTGCCCCGCGATCTGGGGCAGGAACCCATCTCCATCGGACTCTGGGTGGGCCAGGAGACGACGCCGAACAAGATCGCCGTCGCGCAGGACGAGCTCAGTGCTCTGAAGCAGATGAACGCACCCGATGATCGCTTCCTGTTGGAACGCTGTCCCTGGTGCGGCACCGAGATCGTCCCGGAACGACATGGCCAGGACCGGGACTTCGGCATCCGCGCGGATGGCATCAGCACCTCGTTCTTCTGCCCGCGCAACACCTGCGTCTTCCACGAAAAGCTTCCGGTGTCCGTCGTGGACCAACAAATCTACAAAGAACCGCCAACCTTCCTGCTCGGCACCGTGGACAAGTTCGCGCGACTGGCGTGGGAACCGGAGGCCGGGAACCTCTTCGGCAGGACCGGCAAGCGCGCACCATCGCTGGTGATTCAGGACGAGTTGCACTTGCTGGCCGGCCCATTGGGGACAACGGTCGGTCTGTACGAATCGGCCGTCCTGGAGTTGTGTGCCTGGGGCGGTACCGCGCCGAAGGTCATCGCGTCGACAGCGACGATCCGACGCTCGCAGGACCAGATTCGCAGCCTCTACGGTCGCCCCGCACAGCTCTTCCCCCCGGCCGGGATCAAAGCCGGTCATTCCTACTTCGCCTCTCCCGACGAGGACAAGCCCGGACGTCTGTACGTGGGCGTCATGGCGCAGGGCCACACCGCCTCGACCTCGACCGTTCACGTGGGCGCCGCCGCATTGCAGGCCCCGAAGGAGGTCTGCGACGACGACGCTCTGCGCGACGCATATTGGACTGTGGTCGCTTATCACAACAGCTTGCGAGAACTCGGACGAACCGTCACGATCGCGCGAGACGACATCCCGGCGCGGCTTGAGCATCTGACGAAGGACGACACCCGTCGCCGCGAGCTGAACGACGACTCAGTGGTCGAGCTCACCAGCAACATCCCGCGCGCTGCTCAACCACGACTCCTCGAACGCCTGGGCAAGAGCTTCAAGGAGCCCGGTAGCGTCTCCTTTCTTGCCACGACCAACATGCTCTCCGTGGGCGTCGACGTCCCGCGGCTCGGCCTCATGCTGATGAACGGGCAACCCAAGACGACTTCGGAATACATCCAGGCCACCAGCCGCGTGGGCCGCCGTCATGTACCCGGACTGATCGTCACACTCTTCCGCTCGGCCAAACCACGCGACCGATCCCACTACGAGTCGTTCGGTGTCTACCACCGCTCGCTCTACCGGCACGTCGAACCGACCAGCGTCACACCGTGGTCCATGCCCTCTCGCAAGCGAGCCTTGCACGCCGTACTCACCATCCTGGTGCGGCACGGAATCGGCCTGGACACGGAGAACAAGGCGGGGGACATCCTCGATCACAGCGACGAAGTCGACCGGATCCGTGACCTCGTGGTGGCTCATGTTCGGCGGGCCGATCCGGACGAAGCCGATGCCGCTGCCGAACAGTTGGAGTCGCTGATCGAAGACTGGCGGCACGAGGCCGAGATCGCACGTGGCGATGGAAGTCGTCTCTACTACCAGCCCCAGGGGCGGACGCACTCATCACTCCTCACCGACTTCGGCAAGCAGGGCGGCCTGTGGGAGACGGCCCAGTCGATGCGCAACGTCGACCGTGAGTGCCTCGTCGCCGTGAAAGGAGCGTGAGAGCGGTGAAGGACATTCGTCGCAAGGTCCGCAGGGCACAGACCATCGTCCCCTTCGGCGTCGGCGGAATCATCGACCTCCGAGGCGAATCGTTCGTAGCCGCTGATATCCGAAGCTGGGCGGCGAGCGCGGAGCGAGTGGAAGCACCACGGCTCGCAAAAAAATTGAGGGTTGCAGAATTCCGCTCGGCCCCCGTCATCCCCTCCGGTAAGGCCGCCTACGCTACTCGCGTCGGGCCCTCGTACATACGATTTCCCAAGTGGCTGTTCTGCCCTCAGTGCAGGGAAATGCAGCTCTGGTCCTCGGATCGCGAGGTAAGAGACAAGCAACCGACCTGCGGGCGTTGCCCAGGAAAGTCGCAACTGGCCCCGATGCGCTTCATCCAGGTATGCAGGGCAGGTCATATGGCTGACATCGACTGGCGTCGATGGGCTCATTCCAACAGCGAAGGCCATGATCAGCGCCAATGCCAGGTTCGGCGGCTTCGATTCGTCGCCACACCCGAATCCTCGGGACTGGAAGCCCTGCTCGTCGTCTGCGTCGCCTGTCGGGCCGGACGTAACCTGGCAGGAATCAGCCAGAAGAACATCCTCAAGCAGACGCGCCTGCGATGCCTCGGAACCCACCCCTGGCAATCCGACACCGATGAGGCGGATCCCTGCGAGGAAGCGCCGCAAGCGGTACAGCGCGGCGCCTCCAACGTGTACTTCCCGATCACGCACTCGGCGATCGACATCCCGGCCCCTGCGGGTCTGTCCGAGGATGACGAATTGGCCCAGAAGGTCGTCAATCACTTTCTGTGGCCGGACTTCAACAGCGAAGATCCCGGACCGCGTTCCGATTCCTTCAGAACTGTGATTGCCCTCCAGTGCGAGGTACCGGAGGAATTCGTGGAAACTGTGCGACGCCGCCATGCCGATGAAGCTGCGTCGATGTCGTTCGCGGCAGACTCGGACGATGACCTCAGCATCGCCGAATGGGCAGCCTTTTCCGCCCCGGAATCCGTCGCCGACTCGAAGACCTTCTCCGTGCGTCGGACCCACCTCGGGGTCGACCACGACGACCCGGATTCCATACAGAAGTTGGCTGCGAACATCTCGGCAGTGGTCATCGCCGACCGGGTACGCGAAGTACGTGCGCTCGAAGGTTTTTCGCGGTACGAGCCCAGCTCAGGTGACGGAGAGGAAGGCGAGGGTGGGCGCGTGGTGTCGGTCAACACGCAGACTCGGACCCAATGGCTGCCTGCCATTGAGACCTACGGCGAAGGGATCTTCATCGCCGTCGACGAGGAGCGTCTGAGTACCTGGGAGAACGTTCCAGCGGTACGCGACTGGACGCGGCGCATCGAACGCAACCTGGGCGCCTCTTACAAGGCCGATCGCCTCAGAGGAAAATCGGGTCCGGAACTCCTCCCGCGGTTCGTGATGCTGCACACCTTCGCCCATCACTTCATCCGCCAACTCTCGTATGACAGCGGGTACAACGCGGCATCACTACGGGAGCGCGTCTACGCCCGAAGTCATGCCCCGGGCAGCGACCTTCCACCCCAAGCCGGTGTGTTCATCTACACGGCCGCCGGGGATGCGGAGGGAACGCTGGGCGGCCTCGTACGCCAGGGGAAACCACCGAATCTCGCCGAGACCTTGATCCGGCTGCTCGAATCGGCACAGTGGTGCTCGCAGGACCCTCTGTGCGCCGACTCGACCGGTAGGTCTCTGGCCAACCTCAACCGTGCTGCCTGCCATGCGTGCACGCTCCTTCCCGAGACATGCTGCGAGATCGACAACTCGCTCCTGGACAGAACACTGTTGATCGGTGACGGCGAGGTCCCGGGATTCTTTCGGGGAGTAGTCCAGGCCGCGCTCGATGAATCGGCGGGGGCCGTCGAACTACCATGAAGATCCCTTCGCTTCTGGATCTCGAAATCGAGCAACAGGCCGTGATCGAACTTCCCTTCCACGGAAGTAACGTCATCACCGGGGCAGCCGGCGCCGGAAAGACTGTGATGGCCGTCTACCGTGCCTGGGCACTGGCGATCGCGGGCCGCGACGTGTCCCTCTTCACACGCTCCAATCTGCTGCACCAGTACCTCGCTCAAATGGCACCGGACCTCACGGAAGCACTCAACGTCACCACCTACCATCGGTGGATCAGAAATTTCTGGCGCCGATGCTTCGGGGTCGATCCGCCGCGGACCGACGAGGATGGTTGGAGCTACGACTGGAATGAGATGCAGCGGGACTGCATCTTGCAGAGAGTCGAATCAACCGCGCATCTCGTGATCGACGAGGGGCAGAACCTGCCCGTCGCCTTCTATCAGTTGTGCCGAATCCTTGGCGTCGACATCACCGTGTGCGCAGACGAGAACCAGCGGATCGGCGACGAGCAGAGCACCGTGTCCGAGATTTGCCGGGCCGTCGCCATGTGGGGCGATCCACTCGTGCTGCGTGAGAACCGCCGGAACAGTCGGGAGATCGCGATGCTGGCTTCCGAGTTCCACGAGGGGGCTGGGGATGAGATTGCTCTGCCGAGACGCATCGGTCCTACACCCACCCTCCTGAGAGTGCCCTCCCTGGAATATTTCCTCACCGGAGTTTCCCAGTACTTCAGCACGTACCCGAGACGAAGCATCGGAATCATCTGCCGGTCGACTCATTTGCTGCGCGACATCCAGAGCAAACTCACGCACCTTGGGCTTGCGAAGCACACTCAAGCGTATGCTCATGACGATCGGTACCGGGACACCGTCGATTTCTCAACGCGCCCCATCCGGATAGTGAGCACGGCCAGCATGAAGGGTCTGGAGTTCGACAGCGTATTCGTGCCGGACCTGGACTCCTATGCAGACGACCCAACCAGCATCGACGCGCGTCTTCGCTTCTTCGTGCTGTGTACTCGCGCTCGCCACGATCTCCAATTTGCTTTCCGCGGCCCCCAAGAGCCTGCCATCCTTTCGAGCATCCCGGAATCCTTGCTGGCCCGGCACACCGGCTGATCTTGCAGGCGGCCATTCCCGGCAGCCGCCGATTGTTTCGCCTCTTTCCGTGCATCGTCGCCGTCCATAACTTCCCGGAGCCCGGAGCGGAGTTGGTCCGGCGGGCCTGGTGGAAGAGAAATCGTAGTGGTCGAAATGATCCGTTGGTCAAAGTCGCCCTACAGCTACGGGAGCGGGACGGAATATGTCCAGATCACCGACCTGGCCGTTAACACGGTCATACGGGACTCGAAGGACCCCTGATGGCGCCATGATCGCCTTCCGGGGGCTTGGGGGCGGTTCGTTCTGGGGTACGGGGCGTGCGGTTGGGGGGCTAGAGGTATGGGCGGATGATGATGTTCGGGCGGTCCGGGCGGGATTTGGCCAGGTGGAGTTTGGTGCGGATCGCCGCCACCAGTTCTTCGGGGTGGTCGCGGATCAGGGCTGGGGCCGCGCTCGTGACGTCGATGCCGTGGGACTCCAGGAGCAGGCGGCGGCGGAGGGTGGTGCGGTATTCGGCCACGCCCAGGTGGTATTCCTCCGAGTCGACCTCCAGGGCCACCCCCGCGAACGGCCAGTAGGCGTCCGGGCGGGCCAGGAAGGTGCCTGTCGGGGTGAAGAGGGCCGGGTTCCAGAGGGCGTCCGGGAGGCCGGCGGTGTGGAGGGTGGTGCGGGCCTGGCCCTCGGCGATGGAGCGGATGCCGGCGCGGAGTTCGTCCAGGGCGGTGCGTACCGCCGGGTTGCGGAGGGCGTGGGAGGCGTGGAGTTCGGCGCGGAGGTCTTCCGGGTGGCAGCTGCACCGCTGGACTGTCGTCGCGAGGATCGCGCGGATCCGTTCCGGCGAGGGCTCCTGGGCCGCGAAGTCGGAGGCCGCGCGGACCGGGCGTACGCACGGGATGCCGTCGACCAGCAGCGTCGGCGGCCAGCGGCTGGTGCGGCGCAGGTGTACGTACGCTCTGTCGCGCAGGCCGCGGCGTGCGGCGACCAGTACGTCGGCGCGGTCCGTGCCCGCGTCCCGTACCCCGTACAGCGCGAGCGCCGCCTCGCCGGTCAGGACGGCCTTCGTGCCCGAGAGGGCGGCTGTCTCGGTGTCCGCGTAGAGGACGGCGGCGAGGAGCCGTTGGCGTACGTCGGGAGCGCCGGTCTGCATCAGGACGACGCCGGGCAGCGGGCGCTGCCAGGGGCCGGACGGTGCGCAGCGGGCGCCGGCGGTGCTGGCGGCGAGGCCGGCGGCACGGAGCTGGCGGGTGGTCGCCAGGCGCCGCTGCGTACGGGACAGCTGGGCGATGGCCGCGTCGGCGGGGGTGGTTCGGGGCATAGGGGTTCCGTGCCCGCGCCGGGCCTCAAGTGGACACGCGTCGGCGGACTGTGACGATCTCTTGCGTCCTCCGTAGCGTTCAAGGCAGATGGTCATACCGGCTCAGGAAAGCTTCGATCGCCTCGTGCACCGCCTCCGGCTGGTCCAGGTGGACATCGTGTGCCGCGGACGGGATGACGCGCAGCTCCGTCCCCGGGCGGCGCGCCCTCATCGCCGCCGCTTCCGCCTCCGGCATCGAGCCGGCCTCACCGCGTACGACAAGCGTCGGGCAGCGCACCCGTGACCACTCGTCCCAGAAGGAGCGGCGGGCGTTCTCCGCGACACAGGCGACCATCACCTCCCGTTCGACGCGCGGGCGCAGGCCGTCCGGGTGTTCCGCCAGGCCCGCCGCCCACGCGCGGCCCGCCGTGCCGCCGCCGAAGAACGCCGTCGCCGCCTCCATGGACGCGAACGGAACCGGCCAGGAGTCCAGCCAGCCGCCGATACGCGCGGGCAGCTCCGGGCTGGGGCCCTCGGGGCCCGCCTCGATCAGTACCAGTGCACTGAACACGTCCGGATGAGCGGCGGCGGCGAGCATGGCCGTATGACCGCCCAGGGACTGGCCCACGAGGACGGGCCGCTCCAGCGCCAGGTGTCCGGCCACCGCCACCACGTCCCGTACGTGCGCCGCGCGCGAGACGTCCGCCGGGCGGAGTTCGCTCGCGCCGTGGCCGCGCGCGTCGTACGCCACCACGCGGTGCGCGGGCCGCAGCAGCCGTACCAGCGGGTCCCATTCGGCGGCGTGGCCCGCCAGGCCGTGGAGCAGGAGTACGGGCCGCCGCGCGCCGGCCCCGGCGTCACCGCCGCCGGGCCCCGCACCGACCCCCGCGTCACCGGCGTGGTCCCTTCCGCGGTCACCGCCGTGGTCCACATACGTCAGCCGTACGCCGTCGTCGCTCCGCGCCGTTCCCGTCGTGTGCGCCATGGCGTCGAAGGTCCCGTGGAAACGCTTTCCGGTTCCGTTGAACGGACCCGCCCCGCCCTCCGTACTCATCAGCAACTCCCCCATGGTGGCTGGGCGCGTGAACGGACGACAGGGTCCGGATCACGCGCCCAGCGGCTTCATCACGCGCCCGGCGCCTCGTGGCGCGCCCGGCGCCCCGTCACACTCCCGGCGCCCCGTCACGCACCCAGCAAGTGGGACACCGTGTAGATCAGCAGGCCCGCCAGCGCGCCCACCACCGTTCCGTTGATCCGGATGAACTGGAGGTCGCGGCCGATGTGCGCCTCGATCTTCTTGGAGGTGTCGGCCGCGTCCCAGCCCGCGACCGTGTCCGAGATCAGGGAGGTGATCTCACCGCGGTACGTGGAGACGACATACGCCGCCGCGTCCTCGATCCATCCGTCCAGCTTCCCCTGGAGCCGGGCGTCCGTCGCCAGCCGCGAACCCAGGGAGAGCAGCGAGGCGCGCGCCCGCAGGCGCAGTTCGCTCCGGTCGTCCTCGGCGGCCGACATGATCATGGCCCGTACGGAGGCCCAGGCCGAGGCGATGATGTCCTGCACCTCGGGGCGCGCCAGCAGCTCCGACTTCAGCCGTTCGACCCGGGCCCGGGTGTCCGTGTCCGACTGGAGGTCCGCCGCGAAGTCCCGCAGGAAGCGGTCGATGGCGCCGCGCGCCGGGTGGGCCGGCATGTCGCGCATCTCGGTGATGAAGCGCAGCAGTTCCTTGTAGACGCGGTCGCCGATTCTGCGGTCCACGAAGCGCGGCGTCCAGCCCGGCGCCCCGCCCTGGACCGCGTCCATGACGGAGTCCCCGTGCTCCACCAGCCAGTCGTGCGCGCGGGCGCAGATCAGATCGACCGCGCGGTGGTGGGCGCCGTCGGCGACGACCGTGTCCAGGGTCTTGCCGAGCCCCGGCGCGATCTCGACCGCGTCCGCGCGCCGGGTGATCGCCTCGCCGACGACCGCCTGCACGTCCGAGTCCCGCAGGACGGTCAGCGCGCCGCGCAGCGCCGTGGACAGTTCGGCGGTGACCCGGTCGGCGTGGTCCGGTTCCGCGAGCCAGGTGCCGAGCCTGCGTCCGATGCCGAGAGCCCTCAGCCGGTTCCGTACGACCTCGGCGGAGAGGAAGTTCTCCCCGACGAACGCGCCGAGCGACGTGCCCAGTTGGTCCTTCTTGTTCGGAATGATCGCGGTGTGCGGGATGGGCAGACCGAGCGGGTGCCGGAACAGCGCCGTCACCGCGAACCAGTCGGCCAGCGCGCCCACCATGCCCGCCTCGGCCGCCGCGGCGACGAAGCCGGCCCAGCCGCCCATGCCGGAGTTCTTCGCCCACGTGGCGAGCACGTAGACCAGGGCCACGAGCAGCAGCAGTCCGGTGGCGGTGGTCTTCATCCGGCGGACGCCGCGCAGCTTCTCCTCGTCGGCGGCCGTGTACGTGAAGGCGGGGAGCGCCGAACGCTTTCCGGTCCCGGACGGCCGAGGTGCGCCGGCCCCGCCGCCGGGCACACCTGACCTGCCGGACCCACCGGCCCCGCCAGGCCCACCAGACCCACCGGACCCGCCTGACCTGCCGGACCCGCCGGATCCAACAGGCCCACCAGACCCGCCGGGCAAGCCCGCACCCTCGGCGCCACCCGCACCCCCACCGCCACCGCCACCACCGCCGGTGGCGCTGCCGCTACCGCTGCCGCCGCCCTCCACCGCTCTCTCCGGATCTGTACGTTCCATCCGCTCCACCCGATCCACCCGTCCGCGCGAGCGCCGTGCTCAGCGCACTCTGCTCAACGCTTCATGCTCCCGTTCTCGTGCCCGGCACACGGCCGTGCCCACCGCCGCACCCCAGCCCCTACCGCATTGTCCTCGCCTGAGGTACTCCCGGGGCGCACGTCGAGTTCCCGCGCGATGTCGGATGATGGGTTCCGCAGGTAGGGATCAGGGAGACACGGGGGACACGGGGGCTATGACCAGACATCGCGGATACGCCCTGTTCGGGGCGCTGGTCGCGGTGGTGGCGCTGGTGTGCGGCGTCATCATCAGCGGGTACGGGCTGCTGGACGGCGGCGGCAGCGGCTCGCGCGAGGACGCGGGAGGCTCCGGGGACCGCCGTCCCCACGGCCGCACCCCGGTGGGGACGGCCGCGCCCGCCTCCGCCGACCACTGGACCGGCACCTGGGCCGCCGCTCCGTCGGGCGCCGAGCCGGGGGCGCCGGTCGGCCATCCCGGGCGTTCCATCCGTAACGTCGTGCACACCAGCATCGGTGGCACCAGCGTCCGGCTCACCTTCTCCAACCTCTACAGCCCCACCCCGCTGCTCATAGGCGGCGCGTCGGTCGCCGTCGGCGAGGGCGGGGGCGGACCCGAGGCGGTCGCCGGGACCATGCGGCAGCTGACCTTCGGGCGCCGGGCGGCCGTGACCGTACCGCCCGGCGGGCAGATCGTCAGCGATCCCGTGGCGCTGCGGGTCCCGTACGCCGGCGATCTGCTGGTCACGCTCCACACCCCGCGCGGCGGCGGGCCCGTCACGTATCACCGGCACGCGCTCCAGACCTCGTATCTCGCCGACGGCGACCGTACGCGGGACCTCGACGCGGCCGCGTACGCCCCGTCGCGCAGGGTCTGGCGCTATCTCACCGCCGTCGACGTCCTCAACCGCGAGGCGCGGGGCGCGGTCGTCGCCTTCGGTGACTCGATCACCGACGGGGTCGGCTCCGGTTACGGCGCGAACCGCCGCTGGCCCGATGTGCTCGCCGCGCGCCTGCGCGACCAGCACATCGGCGTGCTCAACGAGGGCATCGGCGGGAACCGCGTCCTGAGTGACGCGTCGGCGCTGCGCAACGGCGCGAGCGGGCTCGACCGCTTCCAGCGTGACGTACTCGAACGGGCCGGTGCCAAGGCCGTCGTCATCGACCTCGGCATCAACGACATCCTGCGGGGCGGCGAGACCGACCCGGCCAGGATCACCGCCGGGCTGCGCGAACTCGCCCAGCGGGCGAAGGCACGCGGGCTGCGCGTGATCGGATCGACGCTGACACCGTTCGGCGCGCACCGCGGGTACAACGCCGTCACCGAGTCCGTACGCGACCGGGTCAACGAGGAGATCCGCTCGGGCCGGGTCTTCGACGAGGTCGTGGACTTCGACAAGGTGGTACGCGATCCGTACGCGCCCGACCGGATCAGGCCGGTGTACGACTCGGGCGACGGGCTGCACCCGAGCGAGGCCGGGTACCGGGTGATGGGCCGTTACCTGAGCCTCCGGCTGCTGGAGGACCGGGCCCCGGCCCAGCTGTGAGTGGGGAGGGCCGGCTGTCAGCGTGCGGGGCGGCGGCCGGCCGCGAGCGTCTCGCACCAGAGGCAGCGGCCGGCCACGAGCGTCTGGCACCCGGGACGGCGGGGGCACCGAGGACGGCAGGAGCGGCGGGGGCACCGGGCGCTGCGGGGGGCGCGGTGACTGTCGCGCCGATGACGAGCACGGGGGACAGCCGGCGGCTGCCTGCCGCCTGCCGCCTGCCGCCGTGACCGTCAGTCCAGTTCCTTGCGGTCCGTCGTCTTCTTCTCCAGCTTCTGGCGCCTGCGCTCCTCCTTGAGCCGGCGCTTCTCCGACTCCCGTACCTTGCGCTCCACCCCGACCCCGCCCATCAGCGCGAAGCCCGAGATGATCACCCGCGGCGCCCCCGGGCTCGGCGTGCCCTCGCCCGACTCGCCGAAGCCGCCCATCAGTCCGAAGCCCCTGACCTCGACGTCCATGTCCGGCGGTACGGTGATATGCACCCCGCCCATGATCGTGAAGCAGCGGATCACCACATCGCGGTCCTCGAACCGCGCCTCGCGCAGATCGATCTCACCGCCCCCCATGAGGACGGCGGTCGTGAACCTGCGGGCCACCGTCCACGTCCCCCTGCGGCGGAAACCGCCCCAGAGCGCGAAGGCGGCCTTCGAGGTGGCCGGCTCCCGGCCGATCCGGTCCTGCCAGTTGCTCACCTCACCGGCACCGCCCGCACCACCCGCGCCGCTCACACCACCCACACCGCCCACACCGGTCTCGCCGCGCGCGCCGAGGGACGTGCCGGGTGCGAGCGCCACGTCCGTTGTCGTCCCGGGCGCGGGGAGATCCCGTACCAGCGGCGCCAACTCGCCATGGGTGCGCGCCTTGAAGGCCGCCTCCAAGCGCTCGTCGAACTCCTCCATATCGAGCCGGCCCTCGGCCACGGCCTCGCGCAGCCGCTCCGCGACCCGCTCCCGCTCGGCGTCGGAGGCCCGCGTATCGGGGCTGGGGTAGGGCCGCGGATCAGGCCGGTCACTCGTCATGCGAGCAGACTAGTCAACGGTGCGGCTCTCGTCACACAGCTGATCGATCGGCATACATCTTGGCGATGACCGCCTCGATATCCGGCTCCCGCACCGACAGATCCACCAGCGGATACTCCGCCGCGATCCGCGCGACCAGCGGCGCCGCGGACTCGGCGGCGGGGAAGGCCAGCCACTGCCGCGGCCCGTCCACCCGTACCACCCGCGCGCCGCCCACCTCGATCGGCGGAAGCTCACGCTCCAGGTCGACGACGAGCGTCCGCTCGCTCTCCCCCACTTCGTGCAGTCCGGCCAGCCCGCCGTCGTAGAGCAGCCGGCCGTGGTCGATGACCATGACTCGCTTGCAGAGCTGCTCGATATCGGTCAGATCGTGGGTGGTCAGCAGCACGGTCGTGCCGCGCTCCGCGTTCAGATCCCGCAGGAACTCCCTGACCTTGGCCTTGGAGATCACATCGAGACCGATCGTCGGCTCGTCCAGATACAGGACCTCCGGGTCGTGCAGCAGCGCCGCCGCGATATCGCCGCGCATCCGCTGGCCGAGCGAGAGCTGCCGTACGGGCACGTCCAGCAGCTCGGCCAGATCGAGGAGTTCGACGCAGCGCTCCAGATTCACCCGGAACCGCGCGTCCGGCACCCGGTACATCCGGTGCATCAGCCGGTACGAGTCGATCAGCGGCAGATCCCACCACAGCGTGGTCCGCTGCCCGAAGACGACACCGATGCGCTGCGCCAGCCTCGTACGCTCCCGGGACGGATCGATGCCCGCGACCCGCAGCCGCCCGCCGCTCGGGGTCAGAATGCCCGTGAGCATCTTGATGGTCGTGGACTTGCCGGCGCCGTTCGGGCCGATGTAGCCGACCATCTCGCCGCGCGGCACGCGGAAGCTGATGCCGTCGACCGCCCGCACCTGGTGCTTCTCGCGGCGCAGCAGCCCGGCCTTGCGACGTACGTCGAAGACCTTCTCGACGCCGTCCAGCTCGATGAAGCCCGCGCCCTCAGTGCCCATCAGTGCCACCCGTGCCGTTCATGCCACCCGTGCCGTTCGCGTCATCCGCGTCATCCGTGCCATCCGTGCCGTTCGTACTATCCGTGCCGTTCGTACTCATGAACGCTTTCCCCGATTCTCTGTACGCCGCGTGCCCATCCCCGTACGCTCCGGCCGGCTCCCCGCCGGCCGCTCAGCTCCCCGTACTCCGGTACGCCCGCAGCCCCACCCGCCACGCCAGCCCCGCCAGCGCACAGCACGCCACCGCCACCAGCGGCGGCAGGAACGCGACGAGATCCGGCAGCCCCAACGGGTTCTCCCTGCCCAGGACATACAGCGCCGGGATCCAGTTGACGAAGGCCAGCGGCACCACGAACGTCACCCCGCGCACCAGGTCCTTCGCGAAGACCGTCGGCGGGTACTGCAACAGCGCCGTCCCGCCGTACGTGAACGAGTTCTGCACCTCGGAGGCGTCCTGCGCCCAGAACTGGAACGCGCCGCCCGCCACGAACACCGCCGCGAAGATGGCCGCCCCGCTCAGCACCATCATCGGAAGCATCAGCACGCGCGTCACCGTCCAGTCGATGTCGACCGTCAGCAGGGCGTAGCCCAGAACCAGCAGGCCCTGCACGACCCGGCCGAGCCGGCGCAGCGCGAACCGGTCGGCCGCCACCTGCGCCAGTACGGGCACGGGCCGCAGCAGCAGCGTGTCGAGCGTGCCGTCCCGCACCCGGCGGCCCAGCCGGTCCATGGAGCCGAGCACCAGATCGGAGAGGCCGAAGGCCGTGGCGGACGTGCCGTACAGGAAGGCCACCTCGGGCAGCGAGTAGCCGCCCAACGCGTCCACGTGGGTGAACATCAGCAGGATCGCGACGAAGTCGAAGGCGGTCGCCGCGAAGTTCCCGAACGCCGTCATCGCGAAGGACGCGCGGTACGCCATCGTGGACCGCATCCACATCGCCACGACCAGGCCGTACACCCGGAGTCCGTCGCGCAGGGCGGCCCGCCGCGACACCTGCGGAATCCACGCCTCCGCGGATACGTCCGCACGCCCGGCCGTCTCCACCCCTGCCCCCGCCGCCCCTGCCCCTGCCTCTGCCCGTGCCCCAGCCCCAGCTGCCACCCCTGCCCCAGCTGCCACCCCTGCCCCAGCTGCCACCCCTGCCTCTGGTGCCGCCGTCCCGCTCGCGGCGATCTCGTCAGCCACCCTGGACCACCACCCTCCGCGTCGCGACGCTCTGGAGCAGCCGCCCCGTCGCCAGCAGGGCCAGCGCCCAGCCGGCCTGGAACGCGTACGCCCCGGCGAGGTCCCACCCGGTGTGCTTGCCGAGGAAGACATCCGCCGGGATCTGGAGCAGCGACGACCAGGGCAGCGCCCGCGCCACCTCCCCCAGCACCCCCGGGAAGAGATTGAGCGGCAGCAGCAGCCCGGAGAAGAACATCCCGGCCAGCATCGCCATCTGCGCCACGCCCGCTCCGTCCATCAGCCAGAACGCGGAGAGCGCGACCAGGAAGCGGATCGCGAAGCTGACGACCACTCCGAGCGCCACGGCGACCAGGAACGCCAGCCAGGTCAGCGGATCCGCCGGCAGCGCCAGCTCGAAGGCGAACGCGCCGAGCGCCATCGGTACGATCCCGCGCCCCAGCAGATGGAACGCCGCCCGGCCCAGATCCCCGGCGAGCCACCACAGCTGGAGATCGGCCGGCCGGTAGAGGTCGACGGCGATGTCACCCGTGCGGATTCGCTCGACCAGTTCGTCCTCGAAACCGCCGCCCATCATGGCGCAGGTCATCAACAGCGCTTGGCCGAGCCACACATAGGTGACGGCCTGGGAGAGGTCGTAGCCACCGAGCTGCGGCCGCTCGTCCCAGAGGGCCGTATAGGCGTACGCCAGGATGAAGCCGAAGACGGTGTTGGTGAACACTCCCGCGAAGGTGGCCACCCGGTAGGTCGCATAGCGGCGGAACGCGCCTGCGGCCACTACTGCGTACAGCCGCACTACAGCCCCCTCCCCCATGCCATTTCCCCCACACCCTCAGCGCGTCGTCGTCCTCTCGGCACCAAAGCGAACGACCCTAGCCCACGGGACCGGCCACCGCGACCGGTTATCCGGCTGTCGTTACTCCCTCGTTCTGTCCGCGTTTCATAGGAGTAGGCAGCGTTTCCCGGAAATGCGCAGCATTTCTTGGGATTGCACCGCGAATCGCCTGATACGACACCGTGAGGCCGGTAAGTGAACCGCCGGCCACGGCCGAGGAGTCACCACTGATATGAGCGACGAGCCACGGCAGTACGGCTGGGCCCCACGGGACCCCTCGGCCCCCCGTTCCTCACCCGGCCGGCCGGGTGGGCAGGGCGGACCTCCCGGGCGTCCCCGCACCGGCCGGCGCAGAGCCCTCCCGACCCGGCGCACGCTGTTCGGCGGGCTGCTGATCTTCGTGCTCGTCCTCATGGGCGGCTTCGTCGTGGGCTACAAACTCGTCAGCATCCCGCCCGCCAACGCCGCCGCGACCGCCCAGTCCAATGTGTACCTGTACGCGGACGGCACCCAGCTCGCCCGTGACGGCGAGGTCAACCGCGAGAACGTCCGGCTCGCGCAGGTGCCCAAGCATGTGCGGCTGGCCGTACTGGCGGCCGAGGACCGCGGCTTCTACGGCGAACCCGCCGTCGACCCGCAGGGCATGGTCCGCGCCGCCTGGAACACCCTCACCGGCAAGGGCACCCAGGGCGGCTCCACCATCACCCAGCAGTACGTCAAGAACTACTACCTCGGCCAGGAGCAGACGATCGTCCGCAAGGCCAAGGAATTCTTCATCGCGATCAAGCTCAACCGCGAGGCGACCAAGGCACAGATCCTCCGGGGCTATCTCAACACCAGCTACTTCGGCCGCAACGCGTACGGCGTCCAGTCCGCGGCCCAGGCGTACTACGGCAAGGACGTGGAGGACATCAACACGGCGGAGGGCGCCTATCTGGCCTCCCTGCTCAACGCCCCCAGCGAGTTCGACGTCGTCGTCCACCCCGAGAACAAACCGGCCGCCCTCGCCCGCTGGAACTACGTCCTCGACGGCATGGTCAAGGAGGACTGGCTCAGCCCCGCCGACCGCCGCGCGATGAAGTTCCCGATGCCCGGCCCGGTCAGACACTCCAGCAGCGGGCTCACCGGACAGCGCGGTTATATCGTCCAGGCCGTCGAGGAGCACCTCACCGGCAACAAGATCATCGACGAGAAGACCCTGGCCGCCGGCGGCTACCGGATCACCACGACGCTCGACCGCGAGAAGCAGGACGTCTTCGTCGCCACCGTGAGGAAGCAGGTCACCTCGCGGCTCGACGCCGACCGCAAGCCCGACCGCAACGTCCGGGTCGGCGGCGTCTCCATCGACCCGCGGACCGGCAAGGTCGTCGCCATGTACGGCGGCATCGACTACACCAAGCAGTACGTCAACAACGCGACCCGCCGCGACTACCAGGTCGGCTCCACGTTCAAGCCGTTCGTCTTCGCCGCCGCCGTCGAGAACGGCTCCGAGACCCTGTACGGCGAACCGATCACCCCGTACACCGTCTACGACGGCGACAACGAGCACATGGTCGAGGGCGCCGACGGCTCCACCGGCTACTCCCCGGCGAACGAGGACGACACCGACTACGGGCCCGTCTCGGTGCGGACCGCCACCGGCTACTCCGTCAACGCCGTCTACGCGCAGATGGCCCAGGACGTCGGCCCCGGCACGGTCAGGAAGACCGCCGTCGCCCTCGGCCTCCCCGAGAACACCCCCGACCTGACCGCGACGCCCTCCATCGCGCTCGGCCCGGCCACCGCCTCCGTACTGGACATGGCGAAGGCGTACGCGACCCTCGCGAACCACGGCAAGCGCGGCATGTACACCCTGGTCGACAAGATCACGAAGAACGGTACGGAGGTGACCCTGCCGAAGCCCGACATCAGGCAGGTCATCAGCCGTCAGGCGGCCGACACCACCACGTCCGTGCTGCAGAGCGTCGTCGACGAGGGCACCGGCACCGCCGCCCAGTCGGCGGGCCGCCCCGCCGCGGGCAAGACCGGCACGGCGGAGGAGGACAAGGCGGCCTGGTTCGCCGGCTACACGCCGGAGCTGGCGACGGTCGTCGCGGTCATGGGCGCCGACCCGGTGACCGCCGCGCAGAAGCCGCTGTACGGGGCCCTCGGCCAGGCTCGCGTCAACGGCGGCGGGGTGCCCGCCGAGATCTGGGGCCGGTTCACGGCCGCCGCTCTCCGCGGCACCGCAGTACGGGAGTTCGATCTGCGGCTGGAGGACAGCTCCGACGAGGACTCGTCCAGCGACGAGGAGCAGGCGGGCCCGCCCGGCAAACCGAACGGGTCGCACCAGCCCGGCCCCGAAGGCACGGAGAAGGGCCAGACCCCGGGGCGTGGCGAGGGCCGGCCGGGCGCGGGCGGCGCGCACGACGGCCAGGCCCATGACCGGACGCACGGCTCCGAGCACGGCGAGAGCGGGAAACAGCCGGCGGGACAGCCGGCCGGCCGGTCACCGGGACAGTCCGAGGGCGGCGCGGCCACGAGCGGCAGCGGCACCGGTGGAAAGCCGACCGCCGGCGGTACCGGCGGGGGCCGGGGCGGCGGGAAGGGAGACGCGGACGACGATCAGGACGCCCGCACCTCCCGGTCCGACGGGCCCGACACCTGACGCGCCTGACGCGTCCGACAGCGGCGGGCCCGGCAGCACCCGTCAGTGACCCGACGTCGCCTTCAGCCCCACCACGGCGACGAGCAGCAGACAGACGAAGAAGATCCGGGCGGCGGTCGCCGGCTCCCCGAGCACCACCATGCCGAGCACCGCCGCACCGGCCGCGCCGATACCGACCCACACGCCGTACGCCGTACCGATCGGCAGCGTCTTGGCCGCATGCGACAGCAACAGCATGCTCGCGACGATCCCGGCGCCCGTGAAGACGCTCGGCCACAGCCGGGTGAACCCCTCGGTGTACTTCATCCCGATCGACCAGCCGACCTCAAGCAGACCGGCGACAATCAACAGAACCCACGCCACGACAAGCACCTCCGGCACGAAAAACACGGACAACAGGTGCGTCGTCTTTCGTTTGACCCGGTACGGCGCGTCTCGTCGGGGTCTTCCCACGGTAGCAAAGCGGCGGGGACCGCTGCCGGGGACCCCTGGCACGGACGGCTGCCGATAGAGCCCGGCGGCTACAGATAGAGCCCGGTGGAGTCCTCGGAGCCCTCGAAACGGTCCGCCGCGACGGCGTGCAGATCGCGCTCGCGCATCAGTACGTACGCCACCCCGCGCACCTCGACCTCGGCACGGTCCTCGGGGTCGTACAGCACCCGGTCGCCCGGCGTCACCGTCCGTACGTTCTGCCCCACGGCCACCACCTCGGCCCAGGCCAGCCGCCGGCCGACCTCCGCCGTCGCGGGGATGAGGATGCCGCCGGACGAACGCCGCTCGCCCTCCGGGATGTCCGTCCTGACCAGCACGCGGTCATGGAGCATCCGGATGGGCAGTTTGTCGTGCTGCTCGCGTTGGTTGTGGGAGTTGTCGCTCACGCCCCAGAACCTACCTGCCCGCGCCGCCGCGGCACGCCACAGGGGCGGATCAAAGCCTGCGGCGCCGCGTCGACACCACCAGCAGCCCTACGAGCCCGACCGCCACCAGCGCCACCGGCACCAGCCGCTCCATCCTCGGCGCGCCGTCGTCCCTGACGAACGGCGCCCGTACGCCGGTCAGTGTCACTCTCACGGTCTCGAACGCGCGCCCGGCCGTCTGATCCACCGTGGAGACCATCTTGGCCTTGGCGTCGCCGACGATCGTCTTCGGGTGCACCCGCACCCCGATCTCGTCGAGCGTCTCGGCGAGCTGCCCGCGCCTGCGGACGATGTCCGCCTCGATCTGCGCCGGGGTCCTGGAATCCGACACCGCGCTGCCTCCGTCGTCGTGTCCGGTAGTCCTTCGCCGACAGTCTGTCAGCTCCGCCGTCACCGCACCCGGCGGCACCCCCGATTACGCTCGGCGGCGTACAGCACGACGTCCACCCCCGCTCCACCGAGGAGAACCATGAGCGAGCGCCTCCAGCCCGGCGACACCGCCCCCGCCTTCACCCTGCCCGACGCCGACGGCCACGACGTATCGCTCGCCGACCACAAGGGCCGCAAGGTCATCGTCTACTTCTACCCGGCGGCGCTCACCCCCGGCTGCACCAAGCAGGCGTGCGACTTCACCGACAACCTCGACCTGCTGGCCGGCGCGGGCTACGACGTCATCGGCGTGTCCCCGGACAAGCCGGAGAAGCTCGCGAAGTTCCGCGACAAGGAGAACCTCAGGGTCACTCTGGTCGGCGACCCCTCCAAGGCCGTCCTGGAGACGTACGGGGCCTTCGGCGAGAAGAAGATGTACGGCAAGACCGTGACCGGCGTGATCCGCTCGACGATCATCGTGGACGAGGACGGCAAGGTCGAACAGGCCCTCTACAACGTGCGGGCCACCGGCCATGTGGCGAAGATCATCAAGGACCTCGGCATCTGACGGTCCCCGCGCCCGGCGATTCGCTGTGACCGGGGTCCCACTTGCGTGGGACTTCGGTTTGCGATCGCCATGACCGTGCAGAAGGTTCCCTTGGACTGACTCACCCGAGGAAAGGACCACGCCATGGCCGGCCAGGAGCACGAAGAGCAGGCCGACCCCGCCGCGGTCAAGCGCCACCCGGCCCTCTTCCGCACCATCAGGCAGCGCAAGAACCCCAAGCTGCGGCGGTCCGACATCACGGTCACCGACGAGGCGGCGGTGAAGCGGGCGGTGAAGGCGGCCTCCCTGGGCAACGCCATGGAGTGGTTCGACTTCGGCATCTACAGCTATCTCGCCGTCACCATCGGGCATGTGTTCTTCCCGTCGGGGAACTCCACGGTCGAGCTGCTGTCCTCCTTCGCGACCTTCGCCGTGGCCTTTCTCGTACGGCCGCTCGGCGGCATGTTCTTCGGCCCGATGGGTGACCGGCTCGGCCGCAAGAAGGTCCTCGCGCTGACCATGATCATGATGGCGATCGGCACCTTCGCCATCGGGCTGATCCCCTCGTTCGACTCGATCGGGTTCTGGGCCCCGGTCCTGCTGATCTTCTTCCGGCTGGTCCAGGGCTTCTCCACCGGCGGCGAGTACGGCGGCGCGTCCACGTTCATCGCGGAGTACGCCCCCGACAAGCGCCGGGGATTCTTCGGCAGCTTCCTGGAGTTCGGCACCCTCGCGGGATACATCGGCGCGGCGGGCCTGGTCACCGCGCTGACCGCGGCGCTCGGCCCGGACAGCATGGAGGCATGGGGCTGGCGCGTCCCGTTCCTGATCGCGGGGCCGCTGGGGCTGGTCGGCCTGTATCTGCGACTGCGGCTCGACGAGACGCCCGCGTTCCAGAAACTGGAGTCGGACACCGCGCACGCCTCCGAGGCGGCGGACTCGGTGGAGATCACTACGAAGGACGACCTGGCCAAGATCTTCCGGCAGCACTGGCCCACGCTGATCCTGTGCATCGCGCTGGTCGGCGCGTACAACGTCACGGACTACATGCTGCTGTCGTACATGCCGACGTATCTCTCGGACGAGCTGGGCTACAGCGAGACGCACGGGCTGCTCATCCTGCTGGCCGTGATGGCCTTCCTCATGCTGATCATCAACCAGGTCGGCAAGCTCAACGACCGCTTCGGCCGCAAGCCGCTGCTGATGGCGGGCATGCTGGGCTTCTTCTTCCTCTCGCTGCCCGCGTTCCTCCTGATCAAGCAGGGCGCCATCCTGGCGATCACGGCGGGCGTACTGATGCTGGGGCTGTCCCTGGTCTGCCTCCTGGGCACCATGTCGGCAGCGCTCCCCGCGCTGTTCCCGACGGAGGTCAGGTACGGCTCGCTCTCGGTGGGCTACAACCTCTCGGCATCCCTCTTCGGCGGCACGACCCCCTTGGTGATCACCGGCCTGATCGGTCTGACCGGCAACAACCTGATGCCGGCGTACTACTCGATGGCGGCGGCGCTGGTGGGCGTGATCGCGGTGGCCTGCATGAAGGAGACGGCCCAGCGGCCACTGGCGGGCTCGCCGCCGTCGGTCGCGACGGAGGCGGAAGCGGTGCGACTGGTGGAATCGCAGTCCCCGGAGCCCAAGTTCTGACGGACGGGTGTCTCGCACGGACCGCTGCCACCGGGGCATACGTTCGGTGCGCACACGCGCACCGAAGTCCGTCGCCGTGGAAACGCTCGTCGTCCTGCCCGAGGGATCTCCCCGTACGAACCGGCTCCGGCTGCACCGTGCGCTTCAGGAGATCGGCGTCCCCCACCGCTGTGTGTCCCGCGGAAACACCGGCGAGTGGCTGAACCGGCCGATCACCCTCCACATCGATCACATCAGCGGCGACCGTCTCGACAACCGCGCCCGGAATCCGCGCTATCTCTGCCCCAACTGTCATGCCGTCACCAGTACCTGGTGCCGTGGTGGCGACCGCCGGGAGAGGGGCCGCACCGGGGCGCAGGGCCTGTCCGGCCGGCACTCGCATGCCCGCCCCGCCCACCGGCCCGCTACTATGGCAGGCGGCTGGCGGCCGTTGCTGAATGGTATAAGCGGGGGCTTTAGGTGCCTCTGGGTTCGCCCATGTGGGTTCGACTCCCACCGGCCGCACATGACGGAGGGGCCGCTCACCACCGGTGAGCGGCCCCTCCGTGACGTCAGCCCAGGAGTTCCCGTACCACCGGGACCAGTGCGCGGAACGCCTTGCCCCGGTGGCTGATCGCGTTCTTCTCGGCCGGGGACAGCTCCGCGCAGGTGCGGGTTTCGCCGGACGGCTGGAGGATCGGGTCGTAGCCGAAGCCGCCCGTGCCGGACGGGGATTCCCGGAGGGTGCCCAGGAGGCGGCCTTCGACCACGCGTTCCGTGCCGTCCGGGAGGGCCAGGGCCGCGGCGCAGGTGAAGTGGGCGGCGCGGTGGGGCGGGGCGATGTCGGAGAGCTGGGCCAGGAGCAGGTTCAGGTTGGCGGTGTCGTCGCCGTGGGTGCCGGCCCAGCGGGCGGAGAAGATGCCGGGGGCGCCGCCGAGGACGTCCACGCACAGGCCGGAGTCGTCGGCCACGGCGGGGAGGCCGGTGGCGTCGGCGAGGGCGTGGGCCTTGAGGAGCGCGTTCTCGGCGAAGGTGACGCCGGTCTCCTTGACGTCGGGGATGTCGGGGTAGGCGTCCGCGCCGACGAGGTCGTGGGGCAGACCTGCGTCGGCGAGGATGGCCTGGAGTTCGGTGAGCTTCCCGGCGTTCCGGGTGGCGAGGATCAGGCGGGTCATGCTCCCCAGTATCGGACGGGGGTGCCTGACCGGGCCGGGAGGGGCCCGGTCAGGGCGTGCAGATCTTGCCGATCTCGGACGCGGCGTCGGTGAGAGGGGCGAGGTCGGGGGCGTTGTCGCCGTTCTTGACGGACGTACGGACGTTGTCGACGCCCTTGCCCAGGTCGTCGACCGCCTTGCCGAGGTCCGCGTTGTCGGTCTGGCCGGCGAGCTTGTCGAGCTTGTTGTCGATGTCGTCGAGCGTCTCGTCGAGCTGGAGCGGGTTGTCGCCCGCGCTGGAGATGGCCTGCTGGAGGTCGTTGACGCTGCCCGCGATCGCGTCGGCGGTCTTGACGCAGTCCAGCGCCTTGTCGAGCGCGCCGCAGCCGGCGGTCAGGGGCAGGGCGAGTACGGCGGTGGCGGCGAGTGCCAGGGTGATACGGCGTCGGCGTGTCGGCACGGCGGACATGGCGCGGTTCCTCCCCGAGGTGTGGACGGGCGCACGGTTCTGTCCGTGCGCCCGTGCGTGTGGAGACGCCTCGGGGGGTCTGCTTGGTTGCTTCTTTACCCGGAGGGCCCGCTCAGCGGGTCCGGCTCAGAGGGTCTGGTCGAGCGCCGTGCGCTGGAGCGCGGCGAGGTCGGCGCAGCCGCCGGTGGCGAGGTCGAGGAGCGCGTTCAGTTCCTTGCGGTCGAAGGGCTCGGCCTCGGCGGTGCCCTGGACCTCGACGAAGCGGCCGTCGCCGGTGCAGACGACGTTCATGTCGGTCTCGGCGCGGACGTCCTCCTCGTAGCAGAGGTCGAGGAGAGGGGTGCCGTCGACGATGCCGACGCTGACGGCGGCGACGGTGCCGGTCAGCGGGCGGCGGCCGGCCTTGACGATCTTCTTGCCCTGCGCCCAGGCGACGGCGTCGGCGAGGGCGACATAGGCGCCGGTGATGGCGGCGGTGCGGGTGCCGCCGTCGGCCTGGAGGACGTCGCAGTCGAGGACGATGGTGTTCTCGCCGAGCGCCTTGTAGTCGATGACGGCGCGCAGGGACCGGCCGATGAGGCGGCTGATCTCGTGGGTACGGCCGCCGATCTTGCCGCGTACGGATTCGCGGTCGCCGCGGGTGTTGGTGGAGCGGGGCAGCATCGAGTATTCGGCGGTGACCCAGCCTTCGCCGCTGCCCTTGCGCCAGCGGGGGACGCCTTCGGTGACGGAGGCGGTGCAGAAGACCTTGGTGTCGCCGAAGGAGATGAGGACGGAGCCCTCGGCGTGCTTGCTCCATCCGCGTTCGATGGTGACGGGACGGAGCTGTTCGGGGGTTCGGCCGTCGATACGAGACATGGGCTTGAGCCTATAGGGCCTGCGCGAAGGGCCTGTTCCGGTGGTCCGGATCAGGCCCTTTGGTGGTTCCGCCGCCGGCTGTCAGCGCTTCACATCATGTCTTCGATCTCACCGGCGATGGGGTCGGCGTCGGTGCCGATGACGACCTGGATCGCGGTGCCCATCTTCACGACGCCATGGGCGCCGGCGGCCTTCAGGGCGGTCTCGTCGACGAGGTCCGGGTTGACGACCTCGGTCCGCAGGCGGGTGATGCAGCCCTCGACCTCTTCGATGTTGTCGAGTCCGCCGAGCCCGGCGACGATCTTCTCAGCCTTGGTGGCCATGTCTTTCTCCCTGACTATCGAAAAGCGCTGTACCGGCCCGGCCCCGGGCCTGTCCCGTCCAACCTTCTGAACCGTTTCGCCACGGTAACGCACGGTTGGACCATCTTCACGGGCGCGCGTTCACCGCGTACCCAATGATGACGATCAACGGCGCCCCGTCCGCGACCGGCCCCCGGGAGCCTATCGCAACTGGTCTACACCAGTCGGGAAGGACGGGAGAGCGCCGATGACCTCCGACAGCACGGCAGCGCCGCGGCCGGGGCCGGCGAGGCCGCGGAAGAGCTGGTGGAACGGGCTGTTCCAGGGGCTTCAGAAGATCGGGCGCAGCCTCCAGCTCCCGGTGGCCGTACTGCCCGCGGCGGGGCTGCTGGTCAGTCTCGGCAACCTCTTCGCCGCCTATCTGCACGGTCCCTTCTGGGACAGGACGGCGAGGGTGTTCAGCCTCGGCGGCGGCGCCGTGCTGGACGGCGCGTTCGGGCTGCCGCTGCTCTTCTGCATCGGGGTCGCGATCGGCTTCGCCAAGAAGGCGGACGGCTCCACCGCGCTCGCCGCGGTCGTCGGCTTCCTCGTCTACCACGGCGTGCTGGCCGCCTTCCCGGTCGGCGGTTCGGTGACGAAGGCGACGCCAGACGGCACCCCGCAGAACCCCGGTGTGCTGGGCGGCATTCTGATCGGGCTGCTCACGGCGGTCGTCTGGCAGCGGTTCCACCGTACGAGACTGGTCGACTGGCTCGGCTTCTTCAACGGCCGCCGCCTGGTGCCCATCCTGATGGCCTTCATCTGCACGATCCTCGGCGTGGCCTTCGGGCTGCTGTGGCAGCCGGTCGGGGACGCGCTGACCGCGTTCGCCAAGCAGCTGATCGATCTGGGCGCGTGGGGCGCGGGCATCTTCGGGGTCGCCAACCGGCTGCTCATCCCCATCGGCCTGCACCAGTTCCTGAACACGTTCTTCTGGTTCCAGGCCGGTGAGTACACCGAGCCGGACGGCACCGTCGTGATGGGTGACCTGACCCGGTTCTTCGCCGGGGACCCCTCGGCGGGCCAGTTCATGTCCGGGTTCTTCCCGATCATGATGTTCGGCCTGCCGGCCGCCGCGCTCGCCATCGCGCACAGCGCGCGCCCCGAGCACCGCAAGAGGGTGACGGGTCTGATGGCCTCCCTCGCGCTGACCTCGTTCGTCACGGGGGTGACCGAGCCGCTGGAGTTCTCCTTCATGTTCGCGGCGCCCCTGCTGTACGGTGCTCACGCGCTGCTGACCGGCGCCTCGATGGCGATCACCTGGGCGCTCGGCGTGCACGCGGGCTTCAGTTTCTCGGCCGGTCTGATCGACTACGTGGTCAACTGGCACCTTGACACCAAGCCCTGGCTGATCATTCCGATCGGCCTCTGCTTCGCGATCATCTACTACGTGGTGTTCCGCGTCGCGATCAGGGCGTTCGACATCCCGACCCCGGGGCGTGAGCCCGAGGAGCTGGAAGAGGCCGTCGAGAAGCAGAACACCCAGCCGTAGGAGGGGCTCGGCGGCTGACGCGGACTATGGCCCAGGCCACAGATTTCGCAGGTTCCTTATATGAATCACACCGTGCTACAACTGGTCTACACCACTGATGGTGTAGACCACACGGCCGCGTGCCGTGTTCCCCCTGGAGGAAGTTGATGTCCACGGCCAGCGCCACCGCTTCGGCGGACAAGAAGCCCCCGGCGGGCAAGAGCAAGGGCAGCGGCGCGATGGCCGTGATGCAGCGTATCGGCCGCAGCCTGATGCTCCCCGTCGCCGTCCTGCCCGCCGGCGCCCTGCTGGTGCGCCTCGGCAACACCGACATGCTCGGCCGTGACTCGTTCCCGGCGTTCATCACCAAGATCGCCTCGTTCATGGCCGCGGGCGGCAACGCCATCCTCGACAACATGGCGCTGCTGTTCGCCGTCGGCATCGCGATCGGCTTCGCCAAGAAGGCGGACGGCTCCACCGCGCTCGCCGCCGTCACCGGCTACCTGGTCTTCAAGAACGTGCTGGCCACCTTCACCGACTCGAACCTGCCCAAGGTCGCGACGGTCGTCGACGGCAAGATAGTCATGAACAGCGCGCCCGTCGACGCGAAGGTGCTCGGCGGCGTCGTCATGGGCATCGTGGTCGCACTGCTCTACCAGAAGTTCTACCGGACGAAGCTGCCGGACTGGGCGGGCTTCTTCGGCGGCCGTCGCCTCGTACCGATCCTCTCCGCCTTCGCGGGCCTGATCATCGGCATCGTCTTCGGCTACATCTGGCCGGTCCTGGGCGCCGGTCTGCACAACCTCGGCGAGTGGCTGGTCGGCTCGGGCGCCGTGGGCGCGGGCATCTTCGGTGTCGCCAACCGCGCGCTGATCCCCGTGGGCATGCACCACCTGCTGAACTCGTTCCCGTGGTTCCAGGCCGGTACGTTCGAGGGCAAGAGCGGCGACATCAACCGCTTCCTGGCGGGCGACCCGACGGCCGGACAGTTCATGACCGGCTTCTTCCCGATCATGATGTTCGCCCTCCCCGCGGCCTGTCTGGCGATCGTCCACTGCGCCCGCCCCGAGCGCCGCAAGGTCGTCGGCGGCATGATGCTGTCGCTCGCGCTCACCGCGTTCGTCACGGGCGTGACGGAGCCGATCGAGTTCACCTTCATGTTCATCGCCCCGGCCCTGTACGCGGTGCATGCCGTGCTGACCGGTGTCTCCATGGCGCTGACCTGGGCACTCGGTATGAAGGACGGCTTCGGTTTCTCGGCCGGTGCGGTGGACTTCGCGCTCAACCTGGGCATCGCGACCAACCCATGGGGCCTGGCGCTGGTCGGCCTCTGCTTCGCGGCGCTCTACTACGTGATCTTCCGCTTCGCGATCACCAAGTTCAATATCCCGACGCCCGGCCGCGAGAGCGACGAGGAACTCGCCGAGCTGCAGAAGGCGGAGGCGAAGTAGCCTCACCGCACGCTCCGTGGGCCCGGCCGTCGTCAGGAACGGCCGGGCCCACGGCTGTGCGGGGTCCGGCTGACGGGTCAGATCTCGTACACGGTGCCGGGAACGGCCAGCTCCGCCGGGCCCGCGTACACATCACGGGCGTCGGACAGGTTCCGCTCGGCGTCCGTCCAGGGCGGGATATGCGTGAGCACCAGCCTGCGCGCCCGCGCACGCGCGGCATGGGCACCGGCCTCACGGCCATTCAGATGAAGCCCCACGACATCCTCCTTGCCGTGGGTGAAGGCCGCCTCGCAGAGGAACAGATCCGTATCCTCCGCCAGTTCCACCAGCGGCTCGCAGACCCCGGTGTCCCCCGAGTACGTGAGCGACCGGCCGCCGTGCTCGACCCGGATACCGAAGGTGTCGACGGGGTGCGCGACCTTCTCCGTACGTACCGAGAAGGGGCCGATGTCGAAGGAGCCCGGCTTGAGCGTGTGGAAGTCGAAGACCTCGCTCATGGACTTGTCGGAGGGAGTGTCCGCGTACGCCGTGGTGAGACGCTGCTCGGTGCCCTCGGGGCCGTAGACGGGGATGGCGTCACAGCGGCCGCCGTCGAACCGGTAGTAACGGGCGACGAAGTAGGCGCACATGTCGATGCAGTGATCGGCGTGGAGATGGCTGAGGAAAATGGCGTCGAGGTCGTAGAGACCCACGTGGCGCTGCAGCTCGCCGAGGGCGCCGTTACCCATGTCGAGGAGCAGCCGGAAGCCGTCGGCCTCTACGAGGTAGCTGGAGCAGGCCGATCCCGCGGAGGGGAACGAGCCTGAACAGCCGACGACGGTGAGCTTCATGGAGCGAGAACCTCCGTGGCATGGAAGGGGGGCGACGGGGGTCGTGCGGTTCGTCGAGCGTAAGGCGCGAAAGGGCGGGTCGCTCCTCCACAGTGGGCCGTTGTGGGGGAACTCACCTGGCCTGTCACCGGTTCGGATGGGGTGTCGCCCCCCGGCGGTGCGCCTCCCCCGGGGGCGGTCGTGGTGCGCCGTTCTCAGCGGGAGTGAGCGGGATGGTTCGCTCCCTCGCGCACGGCCCGGTGGCTTGCGCGGGCGGTGAAAGGGGGGCGCGCAGGGGTCGTGTCCGGGACACTGAAGCGTGATGTGTGGCGCGCGAGCGCCCGTGTGCTGACTGTGGCCGGCTGCGCGCCGTACGGGGGTCCGGGGGTGTCCCCCGGGAAAGCACGGCATGCCGTCCCGGGCGCGAGCCCCGGAGCGCCGCCCGGCGACAACCCGCACCGGACCACCGGCACCCGCCGAAACGCACCGCGCCACCCGGCGACCACCCGCACCCACCCACCGGCCCCAGCCGAAACGAACCCCCGCCCGCGCCCCCGCCGGAAGGCGCTACGCGCTACGCCCAGAGCTGGCCCTGCAACCTCTCGATCGCCTCTTCCGTCGTCGCCGCCGTATAAACGCCCGTCGACACGTACTTCCAGCCCCCGTCCGCCACCACGAACACGATGTCCGCGCTCTCGCCCGCCTTCACCGCCTTGCGGCCGACACCGATCGCCGCGTGCAGCGCCGCGCCCGTCGAGATGCCCGCGAAGATACCTTCCTGCTGAAGCAGTTCACGGGTGCGTGTGACCGCGTCGGCGGAGCCGACGGAGAAGCGCGTCGTGAGGACGGACTCGTCGTACAGCTCCGGGACGAAGCCCTCGTCCAGGTTGCGCAGGCCGTAGACCAGGTCGTCGTAGCGCGGCTCCGCGGCGACGATCCGGATGCCCTCGACGTTCTCGCGCAGATAGCGCCCCACGCCCATCAGCGTGCCCGTCGTGCCCAGGCCCGCCACGAAGTGCGTGATGGAGGGCAGGTCGGCCAGGATCTCCGGGCCGGTGGTGGCGTAGTGGGCGCCCGCGTTGTCCGGGTTGCCGTACTGGTAGAGCATCACCCAGGACGGGTTCTCGGCCGCCAGCTCCTTGGCGACCCGTACGGCAGTGTTGGAGCCGCCCGCCGCGGGGGACGAGACGATCTCCGCACCCCACATGGCGAGCAGGTCGCGCCGCTCCTGGGAGGTGTTCTCCGGCATCACGCAGACGATGCGGTAGCCCTTGAGGCGGGCCGCCATGGCGAGCGAGATGCCGGTGTTTCCGCTGGTGGGCTCCAGGATCGTGCAGCCCGGGGTGAGCCGGCCGTCCTTCTCGGCCTGTTCGACCATATGCAGGGCGGGCCGGTCCTTGACCGAGCCGGTCGGGTTGCGGTCCTCCAGCTTGGCCCAGATCCGGACGTCGTCCGCCGGCGAGAGCCGTGGGAGCCGGACCAGTGGCGTGTTGCCGACCGCCGCCAGCGGGGAGTCGTACCGCATCAGACCGTGTACGTGTCGAGCGCGCCGCCGGCCACGGCCGGGAGGATGGTGACGCTGTCGCCGTCGGCGAGCTTGGTGGAGACGCCATCGAGGAAGCGGACGTCCTCGTCGTTGAGGTAGACGTTCACGAAGCGGCGGAGCTGGTTGTCCTTGGCCGGGTCGATGAGCCGCTCCCGGATGCCGGCGTGCCGGGTTTCGAGGTCGTCGAAGAGCTTGGCGAGCGTGTCGCCACTGCCCTCGACGGCCTTGGCGCCGTCGGTGTAGGTGCGGAGGATGGTCGGGATGCGGACCTCGATGGCCATGGCATGGACTCCTGTGTCGGGAGAGGGCGTGACGGGCGCGCGGCTCGGGCCCCCGCGCGAGGGGATACGTGGTGCGGACAGCCGGATCGCGGCAGGAAGCGGTGTCGCTCAGCTCGCGGCGCTGGGACAGATGGCACTGGCGAGGCGGCACAGGTCGACGTGCAGCCGCGCCACGAGCAGCGGGGTGCTCGGCGTCTTGTCGCTCACGTCAGGGAAAACCATGCGGTCATCGTAACGATTCCCGGTCGGCGCTCCGGCATGTGATCTCGTATCCCGGACGGTCCCTATCCGTCAGGCGGACGGTGGGAGATAGACGACGGTCGGCGCGCCGGTGGCGGGGTGCGTGCTGACCTCGGCGGTCACCCCGTAGACGGTGGCGAGCAGTTCGGCGGTGAAGACCTCGTGCGGTGTGCCGGAGGCCACGATCCGGCCTTCCTGCAGGACGTAGACGCGGTCGCAGTAGTACGCGGCGAGGTTCAGATCGTGCAGGGCGAGCAGGTTGGTGGTCCCGGACTCCCTGATCAGGGTGAGGATGTCGAGCTGGTAGCGGATGTCGAGGTGGTTGGTCGGCTCGTCGAGTACGAGCAGGGCGGGCCGCTGGACCAGGGCACGGGCGACCAGCGCGCGCTGGCGTTCGCCGCCGGAGAGGGAGGGGAACGCGCGGTCCGCGAGGCCGGCGATCCCGACGCGGCCGAGTGCGGCTTCCGCGAGGGCGGCGTCGGCGGCGGTGTCGGCCTCCCAGAAGCGTTTGTGCGGGGAGCGGCCCATCGCGACGACCTCGCGGACGGTCAGCTCGAAGTCCGGTTGTCCGTCCTGCGGGACGGTGGCGACGCGGCGTGCCCTGGCCTTGGGGGTCATGGCGAGCAGGTCGTCGCCGTCGAGCAGGGCCCGTCCGTGGCTGGGGCGGAGCGTTCCGTAGACGCAGCGCAGGAGGGTGGTCTTGCCGCTGCCGTTGGGGCCGACGAGTCCGACGGTCTCGCCGGGGGCGGCGGTCAGGTCGGCGCTGTCGACGAGCCGCCGGCCGTCGATGGTGCAGGAGAGTCCTTCGAGCCGGAGTGTCGCCGTCATACGGGGGCTCCTTCGGGGCGGCGGCGCATCAGCCACAGCAGGGCGGGGCCGCCGGTGAGCGCGGTGAGTACGCCGACGGGCACGTCCTGGGGCGCGGCGACGGTACGGGCCGCGAGGTCGGCGACGACGAGGAGGACGGCTCCGCCCAGTGCCGCGACGGGCAGCAGGGCGCGGTGGCCCGCGCCGACGGCCATTCTGGCGGCGTGCGGGACGAGCAGCCCGATGAAGCCGACGGCGCCGCTGGCGGCCACCATCACGCCGGTGACCAGAGAGGCGAGGACGAAGACCGCGGCGCGGAAGCGCGAGGTGTCGAGGCCGAGCGCGGTCGCGCCCTCCTCGCCCGCCAGCAGCAGATCGAGCGGCCGGGCCAGGGCCATGAGGAGGGCGGTGCCGAGGGTGAGGACGACGCCGGGCAGGAGCAGGGTGGACCAGCGGGCGCTGCCGAGGCCGCCGAAGGTCCAGTAGACGGCTTCCTGGAAGTGCTCGGGGCGTGCCGAGACGATCAGGATGAGGGTGGTGAGCGCGGAGAGGATGTACGAGACGGCGACCCCGGCGAGGACGAGCCGGCCGCCGGTCATCGTGGAGCGCCGGCGGGCCAGCCCGTACACCAGCGCCATCGCGAGGAGCGAGCCGGCGAAGGCCGCGGCGGGCATGGCGACGGTGGTGGTGATCCCGCCGCCGACGCCGAGGACCATGACGAGTACGGCGCCGACGGACGCTCCGGAGGAGATGCCGAGGAGGAAGGGGTCGGCGAGCCGGTTGCGTACGAGCGCCTGGAGGACGGTGCCGACGACGGCGAGCCCGGCGCCGACGATCACGCCGAGCAGCACGCGGGGCAGCCGTACGTCGAGCACGATGGTGCGGAAGGGGCTGGGGTCGGCGCCGCCGGTGAGGATGGTGATGACCTGGCCGGGCGGGATGCGTACGGAGCCGAGGGCGAGTCCCGCGAGGACGGCGGTGGCGAGCGCGGCGGCGAGGCAGCCGAGCACGAGGGTGTAGCGCAGCCGCCCGTGGCCGGGCGGGGTGGTCCTGGTCATGGCGGGGCTTACTTGACGGACTCGGGGTGGAGCTGCGCGGCGAGCCGTTCGATGGCGTCGGGCGCGCGTACGCCGAGGACCACGTCCGAGAGCGGCATGACGGCGAACCGCTTGTTCCTGACGGCCGGTACGTCCTTGAGCACGGGGTCCTCCAGCAGTCGCTTCTTCTTCTGGGCGACGGTGGTGGAGCCGTAGTCGTAGATGACGATGACATCGGGCTTGCGGGCGACGACCTGTTCCCAGGTGGCGTCGCCGAAGGACTTGCCGAGGTCGGCGAAGACGTTGCGGCCGCCGGCGCGGGTGATCAGTTCGTTGCCGATGCCCGTGCCGCCCGCGGTGAAGGCGGTCTTGTCGCCGCTGTCGTAGACGAAGACGGAGAGCGGCTCGACGCCCTTGAGCGGGGCGGCGGTGTCGGTGACGGTGGTGCGCGCGGCGGCGATCCACTTCTCGGCGCGGTCGGGGACGCCGAAGGTGCGGCCCGTTTCGCGGACCTCCCGGTAGATGTCGTCGAGGGTCGTCCTGCCGCGGGGGCAGTTCTCCACGTTGAGCCGGGTGTGGATGCCGGCGGACTGGAGGTCGTCGCGGCCGCGGCCGTCCTTGGCGGCGAAGGCGCTGGCGTAGCCGCCGTAGACGAAGTCGGGGTTGGCGGCGAGCAGCCGCTCCTTGGAGGGGTACTCCTTGGCGAGCACCGGGACGCTCTTGTACGCCTTCTCGTAGGCGGGGAGGATCCGGTCGTCCAGCCAGGCGGTGCCGACGAGGGACTTCTCCAGGCCGAGCGCCAGCATCACTTCGGTGACGTGCTGGTTCATGGTGACGACGCGCTTCGGCGGCGCCTGGTAGGTGGTTTTCACGCCGCAGTTGGTGACGGTGTACGGGAAGCCGGGCGCGGTGGCCGCGGCCCGCGCGCCGTCCTTCGCGTCCGTGGTGGCGGCGCCGCCGCAGGCGGTGAGCGGGAGCAGTACGGCGGATATGACGGCGGACGTGAGCGCACGGCGGCGCCGGGACAGCACAGACACGGCAGGGCCTCCTCCGGGGGATTTCCGCGTCCCCTGGCTGGTGGGAGAAGGGCGGCAGGTCAGTTCCTGGCTGCCAAGCTGGGCTTGGTCACAGTGGCGGGACCGCGCCGGATTCGCACCGGCTTCCTGATCCCCACCGCCTCGGTTTCGGCGCTCAGTGTGTCAGACCTGGCGAGCGCCGCGACCGGCGCCTCGGCCGATCCCGGCCTCAGACGATCTCGACGTCCTCTTCCGTGACCTCGCCCTCGACGATGCGGTACGAGCGGAACTGGAACGGGCCCGAGTCGTCGTGGTCGGCGGTGGAGACGAGGACGTAGTGGGCGCCCGGCTCGTTGGCGTACGTGATGTCCGTACGGGACGGATACGCCTCGGTCGCGGTGTGCGAGTGGTAGATGATCACCGGCTCTTCGTCGCGGTCGTCCATCTCCCGGTAGAGCTTGAGCAGATCCGCCGAGTCGAACTCGTAGAAGGTGGGCGAGCGAGCGGCGTTGAGCATGGGGATGAACCGCTCGGCCCGGCCGGTCCCGGCGGGGCCCGCGACCACGCCGCACGCCTCGTCGGGATGGTCGGCGCGCGCGTGCTCGACGATCTTGTCGTGCAGGGCCTGCGTGATGGTGAGCATGGAGAAAATATAAAGGGACGAGTACGGCCCCCGGATCCGGGAGGGAGTTTCCCGGTTTCCAGGGGCCGTCGGGCAGGGGCCGTCGGGGCCTCGGCTTGGTCAGGGCCGTCGGGGCCTCGGCGCGGTTACTCCGCGGAGGCGTACTCCGGGGTGGAGTCGCCCGCCGCGGTCCGCGGGGCGCGGCGCTTGAGGTACTGCCAGCCGATGACGAGACAGACCGCCCAGACCGCCCCCACGTAGAGGGAGACCCGCGCGTCCTTGTCGTACGCGATCAGGCAGGTGACGAGGGCGAGGAAGCCCACCGCGACCCAGCTGAACACCGAACCGCCGGGGGCGGGGAACGACGACGCGGGCAGCAGGCCCGCCCGTACCCCGCGGCGGTAGCGGATATGGCTGATGAGGATCATCATCCAGGTCCAGATACCGGCGGCGGTGGCCACGGATGTCACATAGCCGAAGGCCTTCTCCGGGACGATGTAGTTGAGGACCACACCGATGCCCATGAGGGCGACGGAGACGGTGATGCCGAAGGCCGGGGTCTTGCGGGAGTTGAGCTTGCCGAAGAGCTTCGGCGCCTCGCTGTTGGCGGCGAGGTCGCGCAGCATCCGGCCGGTGGAGTACATGCCCGAGTTGCAGGAGGAGAGCGCGGCGGTCAGTACGACGAAGTTGACGATGCCGGCCGCGAGCGGGATGCCCATCTTCTCGAAGGCGTGGACGAAGGGGCTGGCGCCCGCCGAGAACTCGGTCCACTTGACGACCGCGAGGATGACGGTCAGCGCGCCCACGTAGAAGACGATGATGCGCCAGGGCAGTGTGTTGATCGCCTTGGGGAGGGTCTTCTCCGGGTTCTCGGACTCGCCCGCGGTGACGCCGACCAGCTCGACGGCGAGGTAGGCGAACATGACGCCCTGGAGGGTCATCAGGCTGGAGCCGATGCCGTTGGGGAAGATCCCGTCGTGGGCCCAGAGGTTGGAGGCGCTCGCCGTGTCACCGGCGTCGGAGAAGCCGAGGGTGAGCACGCCGAGACCGATGACGATCATTCCGATGATCGCGGTGACCTTGATCATCGAGAACCAGAACTCGACCTCGCCGAAGATCTTCACCGAGATCAGATTGACGCCGAAGAGCACCACCAGGAAGACCAGCGCGCTGACCCACTGCGGGATCTCGGGGAACCAGAAGTGGATGTAGATGGCCGCGGCGGTCAGTTCCGCCATCCCGGTGACGACCCACATGAGCCAGTACGTCCACCCGGTGGCGAAGCCGAAGAACGGACCGAGGAACTCTCTGGCGTACTCCGCGAAGGAGCCCGAGACCGGCCGGTAGAGGAGCAGCTCGCCGAGCGCCCGCATGATGAAGAAGATCACGACGCCGGCGAGGGCGTACATGAGGATGATGCTGGGTCCGGCCTTGGCGATGTTCGCTCCGGCGCCCATGAAGAGCCCGACGCCGATGGCGCCGCCGATGGCGATCATCTGGACCTGACGGCTGCCGAGTCCGCGCTCGTAGCCCTCTTCCGAGGTGCCGCCGCCGGCCGGTCCTCCGGCGGTCCCGTCGCCGCCGTACTCCTTGTCGACCTGCGCAGAGGTCATGGTCGTGCGCCCTTTCTCCATACAGATCCGCGCCGTTCTCGGCCACGGACCAGTTCCTGATCCCCCCGGATATGGATGGAGTGCCGCCGGCGGTCGGCCGGCCGAAGCACCCCCGGGGACAGGGGTGGCGTCCCCGGGGGGTCGTGCAGATCTATCACGGCGGACCGGGCGGCCAGCGGAGCGCGCTGTGGCACAGGCCACAGGGAGAAGCGGACGAATCGCACCGCGAACCGCAAAGGTCGCCGGAGCGGTGACGGGATCGTTATGCCGAATTGAGCGTCACCTGAGCGTACGGAAGGGGGCTTGCGGGCAACCGGCATATGACACGCGGGGGTCAAGGCATGAGGGTCTCGACGAGCGATTCCTGGAGCGCGCCGAGCCAGAGGTACGCCATCACCATCGGCTTGCGCGGGTCGGAGTCGGGCAGCCGGTACAGCTCGCCGCCCTCGTCCTCGTCGGTGACCTCCAGGCGCGTGCCGATCGTCAGCCGCAGATCGTTGAGGGCGCCGAGCCAGTGCCGGCAGTCGTCGGGGGTCAGCTTGAGTACGGCGGCGCCCCCGCCCTCCACGGCGAGCGCGTCCAGCGTGCGGACGAGCGCGAGGCCGTCCTCGCGCTTGCGGCCGCGCAGATCGTTCTCCGTGAACCGTCTGAACTCCGAGGAGAATTCGCGTAGTTCGTCGTCGTCATCGCCATACGCGTCCGGGAAGAGCCGGGCCAGCGCCGGGTCGGCCGGCGGCTCGCTCGGACCCTCGCTGAAGAGCGAGGCGAGCGGGTCCTCGCCCTGGGCCGGCTCGTCGCCCGGCCCTATCAGCTCCAGCAGCTGTACGGCGAGCGAGCGCAGGATCGAGACCTCGACCTCGTCGAGCGCGACGGCCGCGCCGCCGCCCGGGATCGCCTCGAACTGCCCGGCCATCAGGCGCGGTCCTGCGAGAGGGTGGCCCACAGCCCGAATCCGTGCATCGCCTGTACGTCGCGCTCCATCTCCTCGCGGCTCCCGCTGGAGACGATCGCGCGGCCCTTGTGGTGGACGTCGAGCATCAGCTTGTGCGCCTTGTCCTTCGGATAGCCGAAATAGGTCTGGAAGACGTACGCCACATAACTCATCAGGTTGACCGGGTCGTTGTGCACGATCGTCACCCATGGCACGTCGGGTTCGGGGACGGCGAAAGTCTCCTCGGCCGATTCGGGGCGTTCGATCTCAGTCGGGGCAACACTCACGGTTCGGGACGACCTTCTTCTCTGCGGGGGCGTGCCGGAATTCACAGCCTCACATGACCCATGCTGCCACCCGTCGCGGCGTGTCGCACAAACGGCCACGAGAAATCGTCAAGGTGACGAGTATTGGGTAGCATCGTCGTATGAACACTGCGGATCTGGGTTTGCCGGTGGACGTGCCGTCGACCGCGCTCTTCACTGATCAGTACGAGCTGACGATGCTCCGGGCGGCGCTCCAGGCGGGCACGGCCGACCGGCGCTCGGTCTTCGAGGTCTTCACCCGGCGGCTGCCCGAGGGACGCAGGTACGGGGTCGTGGCCGGCACCGGACGCGTCCTGGACGCCGTGGAGAACTTCCGGTTCGACGCGGATGTGCTGGGTTTCCTCCGGGAGCAGGGGATCGTGGACGCGGCGACGCTCGAATGGCTGGCCTCGTACCGCTTCAGCGGGGACATCTGGGGTTATCCGGAGGGCGAGGTGTACTTCCCCGGCTCGCCGATCCTGCGGGTCGAGGGCTCCTTCGCCGAGTGCGTGCTGCTGGAGACCGTGATCCTGTCGATCCTCAACCATGACTCGGCGATCGCCGCGGCGGCCTCCCGGATGGCGGCGGCGGCGAGCGGGCGCGGACTGATCGAGATGGGCGCGCGCCGGACGCACGAACTGGCCGCGGTCGCCGCCGCGCGCGCCGCGTACGTCGGCGGCTTCGACACCACCTCGGACCTGGCGGCCGGGTTCCGCTACGGCATCCCGACAGTGGGCACCAGCGCGCACGCGTTCACCCTGCTGCACGACAGCGAACGGGACGCCTTCCGGGCCCAGATCGACTCGCTCGGCCGGGGGACGACGCTGCTCGTCGACACGTTCGACGTGGCCGAGGCCGTACGGACGGCCGTGGAGATCGCGGGCCCCGAGCTGGGCGCCGTCCGGATCGACTCCGGCGATCTGCTGCTGGTCGCGCACCGGGTACGGCAGCAGCTGGACGAGCTGGGCGCGGTGAACACCAGGATCGTGGTGACCTCGGACCTGGACGAATACGCGATCGCCTCGCTGGCGGCGGCGCCGGTGGACGCGTACGGCGTCGGCACCCAGCTGGTCACCGGCAGCGGGCATCCGACCTGCTCCATGGTCTACAAGATCGTCGCCCGCGCGGCCTCGGCCGACCCGAAGGCCCCGCTGCACCCCGTGGCGAAGAAGTCGCTGGGCGGCAAGACGTCCATCGGCGGCCGCAAGTGGGCCGCGCGGCGGCGGGACGCCGAGGGGTACGCGGAGGCCGAGGTGGTCGGCACGGGCCCGGTACCGCCGGAGCTGCTGGACCGGCAACTGCTGGTCGAGCTGGTCAAGGGCGGCGAGATCGTCGCGCGCGAGCCGCTGGACGCCGTGCGCGACCGGCATATCGCGGCACGCGCGGGGCTGCCGATGTCGGCGATACAGCTGTCGCGGGGCGAGCCCGTGATCCCGACCGAGTACGTGTGAGACCGGGTGGGTGCCGGTGCCGGGCAGGTACCGGGCAGGTGGAGGAACGCGTACGTGTGAGGCGGAGAGGGCGGTGGTAGCGGTGGGGGTACGGGACCGTACGGACATGCCCGAATGGCCTTAGCCCTCCCGCGACGGGGTCGGAGTCTCTAGGCTCGAAAACGTCCCCGAACATCACCCGTCACGCGCCCCCGGTACCGCCCTCCCCCGGTACCACCCGCTCCCCACCGAAGGATGACCGCCATGCACCGCGCATTGATCGTCGTAGACGTGCAGAACGATTTCTGTGAGGGCGGCAGCGTCCCGGTGGCGGGGGGCTCCGAGGTGGCCGCCGCCGTCACCGACCTGATCGGCCGCGCGACCCCCGGATACCGCTATGTGGTCGCCACCCGCGATCACCACATCGACCCCGGTGATCACTTCGCGGCGCCGCCGGCCGTCCCCGACTTCGTCCACAGCTGGCCGGTGCACTGCGTGGCGGGCACCGAGGGCGTGGGCTTCCACCCGAACTTCGCCCCGGCCGTCGCCTCCGGCGCGATCGACGCGGTCTTCGACAAGGGCGCGTACTCGGCGGCCTACAGCGGCTTCGAGGGCGCCGACGAGAACGGCGTCGGGCCGGCGGACTGGCTGCGGGCGCGCGCGGTCGCCGAGGTCGATGTGGTCGGCATCGCCCTGGACCACTGCGTACGCGCCACGGCGCTGGACGCGGTCCGTGAAGGCTTCGTCACGCGCGTACTGCTCGACCTGACCGCCGGGGTGGCCCGGGAGACCACGGAGCGGGCCATGGCGGAGCTGCGCGAGGCGGGCGCGGAGCTGACCGGCAAGCCGGTCGTCCAGGCCGCCTGAGGCGTTCGCCCGCACCCATCAGTACCCCGCCCTCGCCGCGGGCCTCAGCAGCGCTCGTATGGGCTGCCAGAGCTGCTCCAGGCACTCCGGTGTGGTCCGCCACAGCAGGCCGTCCGGGTGGTGCAGCACCGCGGTGATCTCGTCCGGCGTCGGGGGCTCCGCGTTCCCCCGCAGATAGACCGCCCGCAGCCCCAGGTTCCGCAGCCTGGTCAGGGCGCGGGCCCGGTTCGCGGCGTGCACCAGAACGCGCACCGTGCCGCCCTCGGCCGCCGGGCTCGGCAGGGTCAGTGCCACCACCACCGTGCCGTTCGGGAGCTTGCTGAAGCCTCCGCCTGCCATGTCCTTCATCTCCCCCGTGAGACATCGTGTCAATAAGAGATCGTAGGACGCACCTAAACACGAACGGCCGCCGCCCGCTAGAGGGCGACGGCCGATCATGCACTTGACCTGCGGTTACTTGGGGTTACTTACCGGAAGGCCCCACCTTGACCGTCATCGTCTGCCCGTCCAGGGGCTGGCTGATGATGCTGATCCTGGTGTTCGTGTCAGTTACCCGGACGCTTCCGCCCTTGTTCTCCTCGCTCCAGTAGGTGCCCTTGCGGTCGTCGAAGACCGGCGCACCGAGCTGCGGAGCGATCCGCGTCAGCTTGTCCGCCCTGTGCAGCGACAGACCGGACGTCGGCCACCAGCTGAACGTCGAGTCGTACGCCTGGATCCTGTTGCGCATCAGCGTGCCGTCCGCCCACTTCAGCGGCTTGGCGTGCGCGTCGACCGGCAGGATCAGACCCTGGCCCGGGTGCTCGCTGGTGTTGTTGTTCTTCTGCGAGGTGTCCCACTGCCAGATCAGCAGACCGGGCTGGTAAGCGAAGTGCTCGACCTTGCCGTCGTTCGGCGCGGTGAAGCCGAAGTTGTACGGGCCGACCTTGAGGGTCTTGTCGTACGAGACGTACTGACGGTTCTCGGCGATGTAGTACTGGTCGTAGTCCTGGGTGAACGACTCACCGATGCGCGAGAAGCCCTTCGCGGTCCAGCCCGCGTCGTCGCCCTCGGCGTTGTCCGTGAACACCGGCGCGCCGTCGGCGACCAGCTTGATCTCGTCCGCGGTGAAGCCCTTGCCGCCCGCGCCACCGTCCGTCTGGTAGCGGAAGCGGAGGTCGACCTTCTTGCCCGCGTAGGCGTCCAGCGAGTACACGAGCTTCTTGTACGCGCCCGAGACACCGGTCAGCGTCGGCTTGTCGGCGGCGTCACGGGGGATCGACTTGCCGTCGGCCGTGCCGTCGACCGGCGTGAAGCTGGCGCCGCCGTCCGTCGACACCTCGGTGTAGAGGTAGTCGTAGTCGGCCTCGATGTCCCACCAGCCCTGGAGCTCAAGCGACGCCGTCGACTTGCCGGTCAGATCGACCGAGCGGGTGAGGGTGTTCTTGAGGTCGTCACCCATGTCGCTCCACCACTGCTTGGAGCCCTCGGTGGGCTTCACCACGGTGGTGGTCGTCGACTTCTTGGGCAGGTCGACTATGAGCGCCTGCGGGTTCTTGGTGTTGTACTCCGAGACACCCAGCTTGTGGACGGAGTTCGTCGCGGCCTTGGCCTTGGCGTAGTCGAGCCAGCCGAGCTGGAGCTTGTCCCAGGCGGTCATGTCGCCCGGCAGGTCGCCGATCTCGTTCTTGCCGGTGCCCAGCCAGGAACCCGACGACATCAGGGACCAGAAGGCGGTGGAGTTCTCGCCGCCCGCGGTGTCGTACAGGTCGGGCAGGCCCAGGTCGTGGCCGTACTCGTGGGCGAAGACACCGAGGCCGCCGTTCTCCGGCTGCATCGTGTAGTCGCCGACCCAGATGCCGGAGTCGCCGATCTGCGTGCCGCCGGCCTTGTTGTCGGCCGGGCCCGTGCTGCCCGCGTTCGTGCCGTACGCGTACCAGCGGTGCGCCCACAGGGCGTTCTCGCCCTCGGCGCCGCCGCCGGCCGACTCGTCCTCGCCCGCGTGCACGATCTGGAAGTGATCGATGTAGCCGTCGGGCTCGTTGAAGTTGCCGTCGTTGTCGAAGTCGTAGCGGTCCCACTGGTCGTACTGGGCGAGGTCCGCCTTGATCTCGGCGTCCGTCTTGCCCTGCGCCTTCTGGTCCGCGGTCCAGGCGGTGACACCGTCGCGCACCGCGTCCCAGACGTTGGCGCAGTTGCTGCTGCCGCAGTAGTTCGAGCCGTAACGGGCCTCGTTGTAGTCGACCTTGACCCAGTCGGAGACCTCGCCCTCGACCGAGTAACGGCCGGAAGAGGTCTTCTCGTAGTAGGTCTTGAGCGACTCCTTCTGCTTGCCGCTCGCGTCCTTGCCCTCACCGAAGTAGAGGTCCTGGAAGTGGGCCTGGTTGTAATCGGCCTGCCAGGCGGTGGAGTTGTCGACCTTGCGGTCGGGCTCGGCTATCTCGTTGTGCTGGGGGCCGGGCTCGCCGCCGTACTTCTTCACGGGCGGCCGCGGTCCGTCGGGGCCGTCCGGGTCGTACGTCGTGGTGTCGTCGACCTTGTCGCCGAACTCCACGAGGATCGTGAAGATCTTGTCGGTCTTCTCCCGGCCCAGCTCGACGTACTTCTTGTCGCCGAGCTTGACCACCTGGGAGCCGCCGCGCTTCTGCACGCTGGCGTCACCGGCGATGACCTGCTGGAGAGCCGCCTCGCGCTGCTGCGCCTGCTGCTTGCTGAACGGGCCGTCCAAGTCGTGTTCGACATGGCCCTTCTGGGGCGCCGGATCACGGCGCTCGATGTCCGCGGAGCCGGACGCGGGGTTGTCCTGGGCCTGAGCCGTGGTGAAGGCTGAGGCCGTGGCAGCGGTCGCGGCCAGAGCCACGATCACCGCGGACAGTCTTCTCGCCCGTCGATTGCTGATCACTTGATGCTTGTCCTCCCCGGCGCACGCGATCCGCGGACCGGGAGTGATGGATCCGCGCGCGTATGCGCGTCATAAGTGACGACATTGGACCGGAGTTGAAGGAGAAAAGACAGACCTTGACTTGGACTGGTCAAGTGCACTATGCGGCCTTCCGGTTCCGTTATGCGGACATGGCTCCAGAGCTGGACGATTTCGGACAACCGGCGCACTGATACGGCCTGTCGGCAAGGGGCGTGACTCGATGCGCCCCCCGTGCACCGGCACCGTGGGTGAGGTCACGCTTACTACTCGCTCCGCTCGGGCATCCACCGTCGTAGAGTCGCTTGGGAGTGCGACCCGCCCTGCGACGTACGTGCGAGATAGACGAAGCATCCCCAACACCCCCGAATATGACGCCCCTAGGACGGATTCCGCCATGCCGCGTCCGACTGCCGCACAGCTCGCCTACGGCACCGCCACCGTCGTCTGTTCCACCCTCGTCATGCTTCTGCTCTCCGGCACCACCGCCGGTCTCGGCATCGCGGTGATCGGAATCGCCGCTCTGAGCCTGGGGCTGCTGGTCGCCCTGAGCCTCCCGGCCAACAGCCGTGCCGCGACGGCGCGTACGGCCCCCGCGCCGCGGTCCGCCGCGCCCCCGGCGACACCCCCGGCGACGAGCGCGCAGCTGCCGGGGCAGCGGGGCGAGGCCCGGGTGGGCCAGCCCTCACTGCGCCGCTGACACCACGACCGTTCTGGCGGCCTTGTCGTGCAGGCCCTGCCGGTAGGGCCTGCTGACCACGATCGACACGATGATGATGGCCCACCAGATGCAGAGGCAGCACAGCAGCGCCGGCACCCAGAGGACCACCGCGCGCAGCAGCGAGGAGCCGGTGTCGGGCAGCGCGCCGTCGTTGAGCATCGCGACGCGCAGCTTCAGCCAGCGCTTGCCGAGAGTCTGACCGTACTTGCGGTTCATCAGAGTGTCGTAGGCGACGAACAGCACGATCGAGATCACCGACCAGATCCACTGCGTGCCGGTATTCACCTGATTGGTGACCTCGTCCCACGCGCCGGTGTTGTTCGCGGTGTTCCAGCCCCCGACGAACAGCGACACGATCCCCAGCGGGATGAAGATGAGCAGGGCGTCGATGACCCGGGCCAGGAACCGCGTACCGAACGGCGCGAGCGGCGGCATCCCGGCGAGCGGATCCGTGCCGCCGTACGGCCCCTCGCCATAGGCGTCGGAACCGTACGGGGAGCCGGGAGGCGGCTGCCCGCCGGCGCCGCCGTAGGGAGCGCCGTACGGGGAGTCGTACGGCGCTCCCGGCGGCGGGCCCTGCGACGGCGGAGGCTCCCCGGGGGGCGGCCCCTCGTGCGGGGGCCCCTCGGACGAGGGCCCCCGCGGCTTCTTGAGGAACGGGTCGTCCTCCGGGGGCTCGCCGGGCGGCGGCTGATCATGGCTCATGTGGGCAGTGCACCGCGCCGGGCAGGGGCCCGCAACGGCTTGCCCGCCGTTCGGAGGAACGCCCGGCCGAGGACGGCCCGGCTGTCGGATCACCGGCCCGGACGCCGGATCACCGGCCCGGACGTCAGATCGTCGGCCCCGACGTCAGATCGTCGGCTGCCGGGATCGCCGGCTGCCGCCCGGCTGTCAGCCCGACACGAACGTACGGGCCGCCTTGTCGTGCCAGCACTGCCGCCAGGGCCGGTCGATCAGGCACCAGAGCACATTGAGGACGCCCACGACGAGCACCCCCAGCACGCCGTAGACCAGCCACCGGCGCAGCGCGGCGCCGAACGCCGGGGCCTCGTGGGACTCGATGTCCCGTACGTCGAGACCGCACAGCTTCTTGCCCAGCGTGCGGCCCCATCTGGCGGTCGGCAGCGCCTCGTACAGCACCCCGACGATCAGCAGCGCGGCGAGCGCGCCGCCCAGACAGGCCGCGGTCGTGCCGTCGAGCAGCCAGACCGTGACGGTCTCACCGGTCCGTTCCGCCGCCGCGATCTTGTCGTCGATATGGGCGAGGGCCTTGGACACGAGCGGGAAGGCGACGGCGCCGACGATCGCGCCCAGCACCACGGTGTCGATCAGCCGGGCCGCGAAGCGCTTGCCGAGGGCCGCGGGCCTGGCGTTCGCCTGGGCCTGCGCGGCTCGCAGGAACGGATCGTCGACCGGGGGCTTCCAGGGCACGACGGGCTGGTCCGGCTGGTCGGAGCGGCCGTGCTGACCCGGCTGACCGAGGTGGCCCGGCTGCGCGAGCGGGTGCGCCTGCTGGGCCCAGGACGCGGCTCCGCCGCCGGTGCCGGGGCTGACGGGCGCGTTCTGCCCGGCGGCGGGCGGGGACTGCTGCGGCACGGGAAGCCGCGACGGCTCCGCCGCCCGGCCCGTACCGGCGGCGCCCTGCGTCAGCGCGCCGAGGGTCATGGTGCCGTCGGGCCGCGCCGTACCGCCGGCCGGGGCGTCCTCGTCCTTCGCACGGCGGGCGGCGCGCAGGGCGCGGATGGCCATGGTGCTGTCGACCGACGGCTGTCCGCTCTCGCGGGGCGCGGGCGTCTCACCCGCGCCCGCGCTCTCCCCGGAGCCGGACGCGGAACCGGTTCCGGAGCCGGAGCCCGAGCCCGAGCCCGAGCCGATTCCGGGGCCGGAGCCGGGCCTGACGCCGCGTCGCAGGCCGCGGATCGCGACCGTACCGTCGGTGAGCGGCGGACCGTCGCCCGTGCCTGACCCCGGCCCGGAATCGGCTCCGGCGCCCGAACCGGGCCCCAGCGCGCGTACGCCGGGAAGGGCGCCGCCGGTCGGATCGGCCGGTGTGGGCGCGGGCAGTTCACGGCCGGGCTCGGGCGCCGGTCCCGGAACGCGCGGATCCGGCCGGGCCGCTCCCCACGACACCCGGGCGTCGCGCTCACCGCCGAAGCCGGTCTGCCGCGAGGCGTCGGCCTGCCACGCGGACGCCGGTTCCTGGCGGGGCCCCGCGGGAGGGTCCTCGTCGAAGAAGACCGGCCCGGTCTCCTCGACGGCGGCGGGCGGCGTGGACGCGGCCTGACCCGCCGGGGTGGCACCGGGCGACGCCGCACCGTCCTGCGGCGCGGGCCGGCTCGTGCCGGGCACCCAGGCCGCGCCGTTCCAGTACCGGACATATCCAGGGATGGACGGGTCCGGGTAAAACCCTTCCCGGGGTACGTTCCCGCCGTCACCAGGAGGAGTAGCCACTGACCCCAACTCCGTTCACTCACACCATTGTCCAAGGAGGACAGTAACGAAGAACACGAGGCCCTGAGGAAGGAGACCGGCAGAAACGGCCGCGTTCGGGCGGCGGACCGCGGACGCCGATGCGAAGCGTGAGGCTACGGGGTGGAATTCGTTCGCCAGGGCGTACGGACCACCGTACGCACGTGCCCGCCCGCGTGGCGAGCCCCCGTGTCCGGCCACCGTCCGGCCACCGCCTCGGCCCTGCCCGGCCCTGCCCCGGACGCGTGCGTGGGAAGTCCCGGAAACTCATCGCCGAAAGTCGCGTCATAGTCGGCGTGGTAGCGCCTCTCGACTGGTACGGCCCTCGCATCGGGCCACTCGCCAGGAAAGGAAGTGCCGCTCATGCACACCGTGGTGGAACGCGAACTGGAACTGAATCTGGTGCTGTCGCCCGAGCGCGGCGTCCCCGTCCCGGCCCGGCTGACCTACCGCACGGACGATCCGTACGCCGTGCACATCACCTTCCACATCGGCTCGGACACTCCCGTGCACTGGACCTTCGCCCGCGAGCTGCTGGTGGAAGGGGTGTTCAGGCCCTGCGGGCACGGCGATGTCCGGATCTGGCCGACGAAGGTCGGCGGGCGCACCGTCCTGTGTGTCGCCCTCTCCTCGCCCGACGGCGACGCGTTGCTTGAGGCGCCCTGTGGGGCGGTGTCCGCGTGGCTGGAGCGAACGCTGCGGATCGTGCCACCGGGTACGGAGTCCGAGCAGCTCGGCCTCGACGACGGGCTGGCCGCGCTGCTGACCCCGACGCCCGCCGACGATCTGTGGCTGCGGGACCCGTGGCCCTCGGACGAGTCCGTGGACGACGAGGCGTAGAAGACGACGGGGCATGGACGAGCGGTGGAGGGAATGAGCGGCGGGGAGAAGGGGCGATGTCTAGAAGAGCTTCCCCGGGTTGAGCAGGCCCAGCGGGTCGAACGTCCGCTTGATGCCCCGCTGCAACTCCAGGCCCACCGGCCCCAGCTCGCGCGACAGCCACTCCTTCTTGAGGGTGCCGACGCCGTGTTCGCCGGTGATCGTGCCGCCGAGTTCGAGACCGAGCGCCATGATCTCGTCGAAGGATTCCCGGGCCCGCCGTGATTCGTCCGGGTCGGCCTGGTCGAAGCAGACGACGGGGTGGGTGTTGCCGTCGCCCGCGTGGGCGCAGACGCCAATGGTCAGGTCGTACTTCTCGGCGATGGCCGACGTGCCGTCGAGCATCTCGGCGAGGCGCGAGCGGGGCACGCAGACGTCGTCGATCATCGTGGCCGACTTGATGGTCTCCAGCGCGGTGAGCGACAGGCGGCGGGCCTGGAGCAGCAGTTCCGACTCGGCGGCGTCCTCGGCGGGGACCACATCGGTGGCGCCGGCCGCCGTGCACAGCTCGCCGACGGCGGCCAGATCGGCCGCGGGGTCGGGGGTGTCGAAGGCCGCGAGGAGCAGCGCCTCGGTGGTGTCGGGGAGGCCCATGTTGGCCATCGCGTTGACGGCGCGGATGGTCGTACGGTCCATGAGTTCGAGGAGGGACGGGGTGTGGCCGCGCTCCATGATCCGGCAGACGGCGTCGCAGGCGGCGGAGGCGGAGGCGAACTCGGCGGCCAGTACGAGCTGCTGGGGCGGCCGCGGCCTGAGGGCGAGTACGGCCTTGACGACGATGCCGAGACTGCCCTCCGAGCCGACGAAGAGCCGGGTCAGGTCGTAGCCCGCGACGCCCTTGGCGGTGCGGCGGCCGGTGGTCAGGAGGCGGCCGTCGGCGAGGACGACATCCAGTCCGAGGACGTACTCCGCGGTGACGCCGTACTTGACGCAGCACAGTCCGCCGGAGGCGGTGCCGATGTTCCCGCCGATGGTGCACATCTCCCAGCTGGACGGGTCCGGCGGGTAGTAGAGGCCCTGCTCACCGACGGCGCGGGAGAGCGTCGCGTTGATGACGCCCGGCTCGACGACGGCGATCCGGTCGACGGGGTTGATCTCCAGGATCCGGTCCATTTTCGTCAGGGAGAGGACGATGCACCCATCCGAGGCGTTCGCGGCGCCCGACAGCCCCGTACGGGCCCCCTGCGGTACGACGGGGACGCGCAGCGCGGTCGCCGTACGCATCACATGCTGGACATGCTCGACCGTGCGCGGCAGCACCACCACGGAGGGCGTGCCCGCCTCGCAGAAGCTCGCCATGTCGTTGGCGTAGGAGGCGGTGACGTCGGGATCGGTGATCAGGGCTTCGGCGGGGAGCCCCGCCCGCAGCTGTGCGAGGAGATCGTCCATGATCCCAGACTCGCATCCGGGGCCATCGGTGTGAACCCGTCTGCGATCCACCACGGCAAGTCGGGGTGTGCTCTTCGTATTGACGCACAGTAATCGCCATGAACGCCATGAAAACGGAGCAGGTCAGACAGGTCAGAAGGGCGGCGCTGGCCGTCGGCGTGGGGGCGATGCTGGTCGGGGGCGTACTGCTGTTCGTCCCCGACGAGGACGGGGCGTCCCAGCAGGGCCCCGAGGAGCGGGCGAGGGCCGCGGTGGGCGTGGGGGCGCCGGCCGCGCTGTCGGATCTGACCGCGCTCATCCGCGAGCGGGAGAACTGGCTGCGGACACACCCCGAGGACGGGCAGGCGTGGGCGGTGCTCGGCTCGGCGTATGTGGAGCGCGGGGTGGCGGCGGCCGATCCGGCCTACTACCCGAAGGCCGACCGGGCGCTCCAGCGGTCGCTGGCGGTGCAGCCGGGCGGCTCGGGTGAGGGGCAGTCGCAGGGCGCCGGTTCCGGTTCCGCGTCCGGGTCCGGCAGGGGCGCGGAGGACGGCAAGCCCGGCACGGGCATCAGGGCGGGCAACCCCGAGGCGCTGATGGGGCTCGCCTCGCTGGCCAACGCCCGCCATGACTACGTCGCCGCCAGACGGTGGGGCGAGTCGGTGCGGGCGCAGCGGCCCGAGGCGTGGACGTCATATCCGGTGCTGATCGACGCGTACACCGGCCTGGGCGACTACAAGGCGGCGGGCAGGGCGCTGGAGAAGCTGCGCGAACTGCACTCGGGGGCGCCGGTGCTGATCCGCGCCGCCGACGTGTACCGCGACCGGGGCCGGAGCGAGGACGCGGTGGCCAAGGCCACCGACGCGGCGGCGCGCGCCGGATCGCCCGCGGAGCGCGCGGAGGCGCTGGACACGCTGGGCGAGCTGGCCCTGGAGCGGGGCGAACCGGCCGAGGCGCTGGGCCATTACGAGGCGGCGCTGACGGCGGTGCGCGGCCGGGCCCAGTCACTGGCCGGGCGCGCCAGGGCGCTCGCCTCGCTGGGCAGGGCGGACGAGGCGACGCGCGACTACCAAACGGCGCTCGCCAAGCTGCCCCGGCCCGAATACGCCCTGGAACTGGGCGAGTTGTACGACTCGCTGGGACTGGACGGGGATGCGCAGACGCAGTACGAGACGCTGCGGGAACGGGCCGAGCGTGCGCAGGGGAACGGGGTGAACGAGGAGTTGGTCCTCGGCCGCTTCGAGGCCGACCACGGCGCTCCGGAGGCGGCGGTCACGCGGCTGCGGGCGGAGTGGGCGCAGTCGCACCGGAGCATGGAGGTCGCGGACGCGCTGGGCTGGGCGCTCTACCGGGCGGGCCGGGGGCGCGAGGCGCTGGCGTACGCGACGAAGGCGACCGAGCCGGGACGGCGGAGCGCGCTGTTCTCGTACCACCGCGGGGAGATCGAGCGGTCGCTGGGGAGGTACGGCCCGGCCCGCCGCCACATCGAGGAGGCCCTGCGGACCGATCCGCACTTCTCGCCGCTGCTGGCGACGAAGGCCCGGGAGGCGCTGGACGCGCTCGGCGAACCGGAGGAGGGCGGGCCGAAGGACTTCTACGGCTCGGGGCCCGAGAAGCCCACGCTTGAGCGGAGAGAGCCGGCGCCTCCGCCGCAGGTCTGAGACCCCGCGTCCGGGACCCCGCGTCCGAGGCTCCGCGGATCCGAGAGGGCGCGGGTCCGAGAGGGCGCGGGTCCGGGTGTGCGGGCGCGTGCGTGCCGGGGGCTCCCGCTCCCCGGCACGCGTCACTCGTCACGCGTCACGCGTCACGCACACCGTCGGATCGGTCCGTCGGATCGGTCCGTCGGATCAGAGGTTTCCGCGCTTCTCCTGCTCGCGCTCGATCGCCTCGAAGAGCGCCTTGAAGTTGCCCTTGCCGAAGCCCATCGAGCCGTGGCGCTCGATCATCTCGAAGAAGACGGTCGGCCGGTCCTGGACGGGCTTGGTGAAGATCTGCAGCAGGTACCCGTCCTCGTCGCGGTCCACCAGGATCTTCAGCTCACGCAGCGTCTCCACGGGCACCCGTGTCTCGCCCGCCCACTCGCCGAGCGTGTCGTAGTAGGAGTCGGGGGTGTCGAGGAACTGCACGCCCGCCGCCCGCATGGCCCGCACGGACCCGACGATGTCGTTCGTGGCGAGCGCGATGTGCTGCACGCCGGCCCCGCCGTAGAACTCCAGATACTCGTCGATCTGCGACTTCTTCTTGGCGATCGCGGGCTCGTTGATCGGGAACTTCACCTTGAGCGTGCCGTCGGCGACGACCTTCGACATGAGCGCGGAGTACTCGGTGGCGATGTCGTCGCCCACGAACTCCTTCATGTTCGTGAAGCCCATGACCTTGTTGTAGAAGCCGACCCACTCGTTCATCTTCCCGAGCTCGACATTGCCCACGCAGTGGTCGATGGCCTGGAAGGTGCGCTTGGCGGCGGGCTCGACGATCGGGGTCGCGGCGGTGAAGCCCGGCAGGTACGGGCCGTCGTAGCCGGAGCGCTCGACGAGGGTGTGGCGGGTCTTGCCGTACGTGGCGATCGCGGCGAGGACGACCGTGCCGTGCTCGTCCTTGATCTCGTACGGCTCCTGGAGGCCGCGGGCGCCGTGCTCGGTGGCGTACGCGTAGGCGGCCCGCGCGTCCGGCACCTCGATCGCGAGGTCGACCACGCCGTCACCGTGCTCGGCGACATGGTCCGTGAGGAAACGGCCCCACTCGGTGGACGGCTTGATGACGGACGTCAGAACGAAGCGGGCCGCGCCGTTGGTGAGGACGTAACTCGCGGTCTCGCGGCTGCCGTTCTCCGGTCCGGAGTAGGCGACGAGCTTCATGCCGAAGGCCGTGGAGTAGTAGTGCGCGGCCTGCTTGGCGTTGCCGACGGCGAAGACGACCGCGTCCATTCCCTTGACCGGGAAGGGGTCGGCCTCGCGCGCGGTGTGGGGAGCGGTGTCGATGTGCATCGAGGTGTCAGCCATGGCCTCACCCTCCCGCCGTTCCACAAGGTGCGCAATAGTTCGCTGATTCACTGGGCAATATGTAGAGCGGATGACCAGAATGGCGAGGCTATCTGCACAGTATGACTACGTTTGATTCGGCAACGCCTTGGGGAGCGGACCATGAGCATCGACGGACTCGACGGCCGGCTGATCGTGCTGCTCGCGCGGGAGCCGAGGATCGGGGTGCTGGAGGCATCGCGCAGGCTCGGGGTGGCCCGCGGCACGGTGCAGGCACGGCTCGACCGGCTTCAGTCGAACGGAGTGATCAGGGGTTTCGGCCCGGCCGTGGATCCGGCCGCCCTCGGCTACCCCGTCACCGCCTTCGCCACGCTGGAGATCAAGCAGGGGCAGGGCGCCGACGTACGGGCCCATCTGACGACCGTCCCCGAAGTGCTCGAACTGCACACCACCACGGGTCAGGGAGACATGCTCTGCCGCCTCGTGGCCCGCTCCAACGCCGATCTGCAACGGGTGATCGACCGCGTCGTCGGTTTTGAGGGCATCGTGCGGGCCGCGACGGCGATCGTCATGGAGAATCCCGTGCCGCTGCGGATCATCCCGCTGGTGGAGCAGGCGGCCGAGGACTCCGCCGTGGACCCCGCCAGAGGCTCCGCCGGGGGCGCCTCCGGGGAGGGATTCATCAAGAAGGCGTAGCGCTTCGCGGAGCCTTCCCGAGTCGCGGAGCCTTCCCGAGGACGTGTTCCCGCCCCCACAGACCGAGCGGCCGGAGGGCGGCCTCCAGGGCGACACCGCGCTCGGTCAGCGCGTACTCGACGCGCGGCGGGATCTCGTCGTACACCTCACGGGAGACGATGCCGTGCGTCTCCAGCTCACGCAGCTGGCTGGTGAGGACCTTCTCCGTGACGCCGGGGAGCATCCGGCGAAGCTCGCCGAAGCGACGCGGTCTCTCGTCCAGCGCCCAGAGGATGAGCACCTTCCACTTTCCGCCGATCACGTCCATGGCCGCGTCGATCCCGCAGTGGTACGCGTCGGGCGCGCCCGGTCTGCCCACGGTCGCCATCGTCCTCGGCCCCCCTCTCTCTACGCCCCGGTCACATACTCCGACCTGGTCACATACCTCGGGGGTACCACCCACTTCGGAGTGCGTACTTGTTGGCCCCCGCGCCATCGACCAGCTTATTCGTCATGACCGACAACGTTTCTGACGCTCTTTCCTCTTCCTCTTCCTCTTCCTCTTCTTGTTCTTGTTCCTCCCGTTCCCTCTCGCTGCTCGGACTCGGGGCGATGGGGACGGCCTTCGCCCGTGCCTGGCTCGCCGCCGGCTACTCCGTGACCGTCTGGAACCGTACGCCGGGCCGGGCCGACGGCCTGGTGGCCGAGGGCGCCACGGCCGTCGCGAGCGCGGCCGAGGCGGTGGCCGCGAACGCGCTGGTCGTCACGTGTCTGCTGGACGACGCCTCGGTCGGGGCCGCGCTGGAGGGTGCCGACCTGACCGGCAAGGACCTGGTGGACGTCACCACCGGCACCCCGGGCCAGGCACGGGCGCGCGGCGAGTGGGCCGAGGCACGCGGGGCCCGTTTCCTCAGCGGCGGGATCATGGCCGTACCGCCGATGGTCGGGGTTCCCGAGGCCGGCGGCTATGTCTTCTACAGCGGCTCGCACGAGCTTTTCGAGACACACAGGACGGCTCTGGCGGTCCCGGCCGGCACGCGCTACGTCGGCGAGAACGCCGGCCATGCCGCCCTCCAGGACGTGGCGCTGCTGAGCGGGATGTACGGCATGCTCGCGGGAATCACGCACGCCTTCGCGCTGGTGCGCGGGGAGGCGGACATCTCGCTGAAGGAGTTCACACCGCTGCTGAGCGGCTGGCTGGCGTCGATGACCCCGACGATCGAGCAGGTCGCCGAGCAGCTGACGAGCGACGACTACACATCGGATGTCGTCTCCAATCTGGCGATGCAGGTCGCCGGGATCACGACCTTCGTGGGGACGGCACACGAGCAGGGGGTGAGCCCCGAGCTGCTGACCCCGTACTTCGACCTGATGAAGCGGCGGCTGGAGGGCGGTCATGGGGCGGAGGGCCTCACGGGGCTCGTCGGTCTGCTGACCCCCGGCGACAACGGCTGACGCCGCCCCTGCCCGTAGCCATACAAAGACTCCGTTGCAAAGAATATGTTGCAACGAAGTCTTTGCAGGGCTACGGTGGCGACATGCCCAAGCCCGCGGAACCGCCCGCAGACCCCGTAGACCCCGCGGAACCCGCGGAACCGCCCGTGGAAGCCGCGGAGACCCCGAAGCCCAGGGAGCGCACACTCGACGCGCGCTCGCTCCGGGGTCTCGCCCACCCCCTGCGGATACGGCTGCTGGGCAACCTCCGCCATGACGGCCCCGCCACCGCCTCCCAGCTCGCCGAGCGGCTGGGCGAGTCCAGCGGTGCCACCAGCTATCACCTGCGACAGCTCGCCGCGCACGGCTTCGTCGAGGACGACCCGACCCGGGGCAAGGGCCGCGAGCGGTGGTGGAAGGCGTCCACCGAGGGCGTGATCTTCGGCCCCGACCTGCACAGCGACACCGACCCGGCGGTACGCGGGGCGGTCGACCTCTTCCTCCACGAGATCGCCAGCATCCACACCCAGGAGCTCGCCACCTGGCTGGGGACGGCGAGCGACTGGCCCAGGGAGTGGTCGCACTCCGCCGACCTCAGCGACTTCACCCTGCCCCTGACCTCCGAGCAGCTGCACGAGATGAACGAGAAGCTGCACGAAGTCGTCGAGAGCTACCGCACGGCCGGTCCCCGCGACGGCGAGGCCCCACTGGTCCGCGTCCATCTGCATTCCTTCCCCCGCACCGGTTCGACCGGCCGAAGCTGAAGGAGACCCCGGCATGCACCCCGCCACCGATCCCGACATACATCTCCGGCTGCACGCCGAGCGCGCCGTCGAACTGCGTCACGAGGCCGCCGGGTTCCGGCTCCGCCCGCCGCGCGCGAACCTCCGTACCCGGCTCGGCTGGTCCCTGGTCGAGCTGGGGCTGCGCCTCGTCGACCGGCCGACCGTGCCAGGGCGTCGGCCCGTACGGCCCCATGCCGCATGACCAGGACGGCCGACACCGGACGCGGCGCCCACGACCGGCGGCCCCTCGTCGCCACCCTCACCGCCAACACCATTTCCATCGCCGGGAGTTCACTCACCCTGATCGGGGTGCCCTGGTTCGCTCTCCAGACCACGGGCAGTCCGGCCAGGGCCGGGGTCGTCGCCTTCTGCGCGACGCTGCCGGTCATCGTCTCGGCCGTCGTCGGCGGTCCGGTCATCGACCGGCTCGGACGACGGCGGATCTCCATCGTCTCCGACCTGATCTGCGGACTCGCCGTGGCGGCGGTCCCGCTCCTGCACTTCGCCGGCGTGCTGGAGTTCTGGATGCTGTGCGCGCTGATGGCGGTCAGCGGCCTCGTCCACGCCCCCGGGATCACCGCCCGCTATGTCCTCCTGCCGGATCTCGCCGAACGCGCCGGGACGACCCTGCCGCGCGCCGCGAGTCTGTACGACGCGGCCTCGCGCGGCGCGCGGATGATCGGCGCCGCGCTCGCCGGACTGCTGATCGCGGTCGTGGGCGCGGAGGCCGTCCTGCTGCTGGACGCCGTGACCTTCCTGGCGTCGGCGACGCTGATAGCCGCCGGGATACGGGGGATACGCGCGGCTGAGCCACAGCGTCAGGCCCCGGTCTCCCTCGCGACGTACCGCACCGAACTCCGCGAGGGCTATGCCTTCCTGCTGCGTACGCGGCTGCTGCTCGGCATCACCGTGATGGTGATGATCACCAACGGCCTGGACCAGAGCTGGAGTTCGGTCCTGCTGCCGGTCCATGCCCGGCAGGAACTGGGCGGGCCGGCCAGTCTCGGACTGCTCACCGCGCTGTTCGGCGGCGCGGCGCTGCTGGGGGCCCTGCTGTACGGGGCGTACGGCGAACGCTTCCCGCGCCGCGTCGTGTTCGCGGGCGCCTTCCTGCTCTGCGGGGCACCGAAGTTCACCGTGGCGGCGCTCACGGACGGGACCCTCCCCCTGGCCGTGACGATGGCCGCGGGCGGCCTGGCGGCCGGCGTGCTCAACCCGATCCTCACCACGGTCATGTACGAGCGCGTGCCGGACGGGCTGCGCAGCCGGGTGTCCAGTGTGACCACGGCGGGAGTCGAACTGACCATGCCGCTCGGCGGTCTGGTCGCGGGCCTCCTGGTCGAGCGCGCGGGGCTGAGCAGCACGCTGCTGGCCGTCGGCGGTGTCTATCTTCTGGCGACGCTGAGCCCGCTGGTCTTCCCCGCCTGGCGCACGATGGAGCGGATCCCGGAGAGGGCGAAAGCCGCCGCGGCCACCGGCCTCAGCAGCTCGGCACCCGACCCGTCTCGCCCCGCTCCAGCGCCTTGAGCGCCGACACCGCGCCGTTCAGCGTGGTGACCGGGATCAGCCGCATCCCCTTCGGCAGCTGGGCCCCGGCGTCCCCGCACTCCGCCTTCGGGACGAGGAAGACCGTAGCCCCGTCGCGCCCCGCGGCCTGGGTCTTCAGGGACACCCCGCCGACCGCGCCGACCTTGCCGTCGGCGCTGATCGTGCCCGTACCCGCGATCTTGCGGCCGCCGGTCAGATCGCCGCCCGAGCCGTCGCCGTCGAGTTTGTCGACGATGCCGAGGGCGAAGAGCAGTCCGGCGCTGGGGCCGCCGACGTCGGCGAGATGGAGGCTGACGTCGACGGTCTTCGGGTCCTTGCCGAGCAGGCCCAGGGCCGCATCGGTCGCGGAGTTCTGCGACTCCACCATGTCGTGGGTGTTGTGCCGCTCGATCTCCTTGTCGGACTGCCCCGACGGATAGACCGCGTCACGCGGCAGCACGGCGCGGTCCGTACGGAACCAGCTCTCGACCACATCGCCGAAGTCGACATCGGCCGAGGGGCCGGTCGCCACGATGGTCGTCATCCGCAGCTGCCCTTCGGTCTTCCGGGTGGGCGCGCCACTGATCGTGATGATCGGCCGGCCCTGGTCCGCGCCGAGGACATCCGCGGTCATCCCGGGCTGTGCCACGGAGTACGGCAGCGGAGCGGCCCCGACCACGGCGAACAACGCGACGATCGGGACGGCGCAGAGGGCGAGGGCGCCGGGGCGCGAGAAGCGAGAGAACACGGGTGCCAATCTATCTGGCGCGATCGGCCGCCAGGGACGGCATCCCAGCCGCCGGTACACCGGGCCGGGCGCACGGGACATGTGTCCACGCCGCCGGTCCGACGGGCCGGCCCCCGGACGGCGTATCCGTACTGCCGGTCCGTGAACCCGGACCATGGTGCCGGCCCCTGACGCCGGTCCCTGACGCCGGTCCCTGACGCCGGTCCGCCGGGCCGGGCGCACCGGCGTCCCGGCCGTCCCTCCCGGGGGGGCCGTCCCTCCCCAGCGGCCGGCGCGGTCTCGGCGTCGCCCGGCCGGTCTCGGCGTTTCGGCACAGCCCGGCCGGTCTCAGCGCAGCGCGTCCGCCACTTCCCGGGCCGCGTCCACGACCCGCGGCCCCACCCGTTCGGGTACGGCGTCCGCGAGCATCACCACTCCCACGCTCCCCTCTATCCCCGTCACCCCGATCAGCGCGGCGGCGGCGCCGCTGGCTCCGGCCTCCAGCTCGCCGTGGGTGAGGGTGCAGCGGGGTTCGGTGAGGGCGGCCTGACGGGCGGCGAGTATGGCCTTGCCCGCGGCGCCCCGGTCCAGCGGATGACGGAAGCCGGCCCGGTACGCGACGTGGTAGTCGGTCCAGGTCGGTTCGACGACCGCGACGGCCAGCGCCTCCGCCCCGTCCACGAGCGTGAGATGCGCGGTGGCGCCGATGTCCTCGGCGAGCGAGCGCAGGGCGGGCAGGGCGGCCTCCCGTACCAGCGGATGCACCTGGCGGCCCAGGCGCAGCACGCCGAGGCCCACCCGGGCCCGGCCGCCCAGGTCGCGGCGGACCAGGGCGTGCTGTTCGAGGGTGGCGAGCAGCCGGTAGACCACCGTCCTGTTGACACCGAGTTTGTTGGACAACTCGGTGACCGTCAGGCCGTGATCCGTGTCGGCGAGCAGCTTGAGGACGCGCAGTCCCCGGTCGAGCGTCTGGGAGGTCTCCGCGGTCACGACGCCTTCTCCTTCGGAGTGAGGCCGCCGACGGGCATCGGCACCACCGACTGCACTACGCGGCGGAGTTGCCACGGAGCGTTTACATTGCGGGGACACTAACCATGGACACCGCTCAGCGGAAGACCTCGTCCAGAATCCGGGCACAGAAAGAGAGTTGATCCCTATTCGCGGACAAAATCCGACAGAACAGGGAACTGGATCGATCATTCGCGCGATATCGGACAGCTTCGGAGCCGAAGACGGCCGTCACGGCCCCGCCGCCGCACCCGGCGGCCCCACCGAGCCGCCCCTCAGCGACCACGCCGTACGAAAACCGCTACGACCTCTTTCGATCTCCGCTACGGCGCCCGCCGGAAACCTCCACGGCATTACCGCATCCGGTATTACCGCGTCCGGGATCACCACGTCCGGGATCACCGCATCCGGGTGGCCCACTCCTGAACCTTCGCGATCCGCTCCCGGATCTGCCCCGCCGTCGCCTCGGCGCTCGGCGGCCCGCCGCACACCCGGCGCAGCTCCGTGTGGATCACGCCGTGCGGCTTGCCGCTCTGGTGAACGTACGCGCCGACCATCGTGTTCAGCTGCTTGCGCAGCTCCAGCAGTTCCTTGTGGGAGACCACGGGCCGGCGCTCGGCCGGCAGCTCCAGCAGATCCGCCTCGGCGTCCGGCTTCTTGCGGCTGTGCGCGATCTGCCTCGCCTGCCGCTTCTGGAGGAGCAGTTGCACCTGGTCGGGCTCCAGCAGTCCGGGGATGCCGAGGTAGTCCCGCTCCTCCTCGCTGCCCGGGTGGGCCTGCATGCCGAATTCGGCGCCGTCGTAGAGCACGCGGTCGAAGACGGCATCGGACTCCAGCGCCTCGAAGGGCAGCGTGTCCTGCTCGCCGGTGTCCTCGTCCTGCTGCTTCTCGGCCTCCGCCATCTCCTTCTCGGACTCGGCGTACGGGTCCTCCTCGCCGTTCTTCTTCGGCTTGTCGAGTACGTGGTCGCGCTCGACCTCCATCTCGGCGGCGAAGCCGAGCAGGCCCGGGATGGTGGGAAGAAAGACGGACGCGGTCTCGCCGCGCCGCCGGGAACGGACGAAACGGCCCACGGCCTGCGCGAAGAAGAGCGGGGTCGAGATGGTGGTGGCGTACACGCCGACGGCCAGGCGCGGTACGTCGACGCCCTCCGACACCATCCGGACCGCGACCATCCAGCGGTCGTCGCTCTCGCTGAACTCGTCGATCCGCTTCGACGCGCCGGTGTCGTCGGAGAGGACGACGGTCGCCTTCGAACCGGTGATCTCGCGGATGAGCTTGGCGTACGCGCGCGCCGCGTCCTGGTCGGTCGCGATGACCAGACCGCCGGCGTCCGGAATGCCCTTGCGCACCTCGGTCAGCCGCTGGTCCGCGGCGCGCAGCACATTGGGCATCCAGTCGCCGCGCGGGTCGAGCGCGGTGCGCCACGCCTGCGAGACGGCGTCCTTGGTCATGGGCTCGCCGAGCTTGGCCGCGATCTCGTCACCGGCCTTGGTGCGCCAGCGCATGTTGCCGCTGTAGCTGAGGAAGATGACGGGCCGGACCACGCCGTCGTTGAGGGCGTTGCCGTACCCGTAGGTGTAGTCGGCGGCCGAGCGGCGGATGCCGTCGTTGCCCTCCTCGTACGCCACGAAGGGGATGGGGTTGGTGTCGGACCTGAACGGCGTGCCGGTCAGCGCGAGCCGCCGGGTCGCGGGCTCGAACGCCTCAAGACAGGCCTCACCCCAGGACTTGGAGTCGCCCGCGTGGTGGATCTCGTCGAGGATGACGAGGGTCTTGCGCTGCTCGCACCGGTTGCGGTGCAGCATGGGCCGCACCCCGACACCGGCGTAGGTGATGGCGACGCCGTCGTACTCCTTGCTCACCGGACCCGCGGAGTAGTCGGGGTCGAGCTTGATGCCTATCCGCGCGGCGGCTTCCGCCCACTGCTTCTTGAGGTGCTCGGTCGGCGCGACGACGGTCACCTGCTGGACGACATGGTGGTGCAGCAGCCAGGAGGCGAGCGTCAGCGCGAAGGTCGTCTTCCCCGCTCCGGGGGTGGCGACGGCGAGGAAGTCACGCGGCTGCTGCTCCAGATAGCGGCCGAGCGCACCCTCCTGCCAGGCACGCAGCTTGTTGGCGGTGCCCCAGGGGGCGCGGCCCGGGAAGGCAGGTGAGAGGTGGTGGGAGGAGGCGGTAGTAGTCACGGTCTCCGGTTCGGGCGCGGGTTGGCGGGTCGGGCGGGGTACGTACGACAACCGGGCCACCCTACCGGTGGCCCGGCGCGCCCCTCGTACAAATGGGGCGGGGGACGGCCAGGTGCGACGGGCGCCACATTCCGTACGGCGGGGACCGAGCGCTGTGCCCGCGCGGCGCTATGCGTGCGCGGCGAGGACCGGGCGCCATGTCCGCGCGCCGGGGACCGGGTACTACCGCCTGCGCGGCGCTATGCGTGCGCGGCCGGCCGGTCGAGAGGGCCGGGATCTCCGAGGCCCCCGGGACCGCCGAGGCGTTCGTGGTGCGCCGGGGTCAGGCGGAGGTCAGCCGCGGTGACGTTCTCCTCCAGGTGGTCGATCCTGGCGGTGCCGGGTATCGGGAGGATGACCGGCGAGCGGTCGAGGAGCCAGGCGAGGGAGATCTGCGCGGGCGTGGCACCGAGTTCGTCCGCCACGCCCGCGATCGCCTCGGACACGGCGGTCGCGCCCGACGCGGCTCCGGCGACGGGCCGCCACGGCAGGAACGCGATCCCCGCCGCCTCGCACGCCACGAGCACGGGCTCGTGCTCACGGTCGACCAGGCTGTAGCGGTTCTGTACGGACACGACGTCGATGATCTCCCGCGCCTGTTCGAGTTCGGCGACGGTGACCTCGGACAGCCCGAGCCGGCCGACCTTGCCCGCGGTCTGCAACTCCCGCAGCGCGCCGAGCTGGTCGGCGAGGGGCACCTCCGGATCGATACGGTGCAGCTGGAGCAGTTCGAGCCGCTCGACCCGCAGCCGGCGAAGGGCGTTCTCGACCTGGTCGCGCAGGACTTCCGGCCGCCCGTCGAGCCCCCACTCGCCGGTCTCCGCCGACCGCGCGACACCGACCTTGGTGGTGACGAGCAGCCCGTCCGCGTAGGGGTACAGGGCCTCGGCGAGCAGTTCCTCGTTGGCTCCCCCGCCGTACAGATGGGCGGTGTCGATCAGTGTGACGCCCAGCTCGACGGCCCTCCGAGCCACGCCGAGGGATGCCTCGCGGGCCGGGCCCGGCTCGGTCGGCAGCCGCATCGCTCCGAATCCGAGCCGCCGTACGCTCAGGTCCCCGCCGATACGAAACGTGGTCGCTGTCATCGCCGTGTCTCCGCCCCCTCGGTCAAGGGGCAACGCTAACAGGGCAGTTGAGCGTGGGCACGGGCTTTGCCCGGCGGGTCCGCACCCCCACTCGACAGGTCCGTACCCGGACTCGACGGGTCCGTACCCGCGCTCGACAGGTCCGTACCCGCGCTCAGCGGGTCCGTACCCGCGTCGCCACCCACACCCCGACCAGCGCCACCGCCGCCATCGGCAGGAACACGGCGGCGAAGGCCGCCGGGTGGGACCCCGCGGCGCCCGACGCGGCGGAGACGGCGTGGCCGCCCACCGCGCCGCCGCCGAGGGCCGCGAACGCAGCGCCGCCCGCCGCCAGCAGCAGGACGTTCGACAGCCCGTCGGAGATCTGGAGCGCGGCGGAGTTCGCGCCCGCCTCCTCCGGCGCCGAGAGCTTGAGCAGCAGCACGCTGGTGGAGGCGATCACGGCGCCCATGCCGAGACAGCCGAAGGACCAGGCGACCGCGACGATCCACACCGGTACGGCCTCGATGAGCACGCTCGGCGCGGTCGCGATCGACAGGGCGACCAGCACCATCCCACCCGCCATCAGCCGCTCGCGGTACGGCTCCAGGCGCGGCCTGGACTGGACGTACGAACCGAGCGCCCAGGTCGCGCCGCCCGCCGCGAGCGAGAGGCCGGCCATCGTCGGCGACAGCCCGCGCTGGGTGACGAGCATCAGCGGGACGAAGCTCTCGGCCGCGATGAAGGCCCCGGCGGCGACCCCGCGCAGCAGCACCACCGACGGCAGCCCGCGCGCCGCGCGCCACGTGCCGTGCGGCAGCAGCCCGAGGACGGCGGGGACGAGGAACGCGACGCCGGCCAGCGCCGGGAGGAACGAGAGCCAGCGCAGATCCTGGCCCGCGTACTGGAGCAGCCCCGCGCCGAGCGAGATCCCGAGCGCGAGCCGGATCCGGCGCCGGTCGAAGACGGGAACGGGCCCCTCGGCATCGGCGGGCCCCGACGCCTTGCGGCGTATCGCGGGCAGCGCGAGTGCCAGCGGCAGCACGACCAGGACCGGGATGCCGATGAAGACCCAGCGCCAGCCGAGGTGTTCGGTGACGGTGCCGGAGGCGAGCGGCCCCACGACGGAGGGGATCACCCAGCTCGCGGCGAACGCGGCCATGATCGAGGGCCGCAGCCGCTCCGGGTAGGCCCGGCTGACGACGACATAGAGCGCGACGATGACCAGTCCGCCGCCGAGGCCCTGGACGGCGCGGCCGAGGATGAACAGCCACATGGTGCTCGCCGTGCCCGACAGCAGCAGCCCGATGCCGAAGGCGCTGATCCCGGTGGCGAGCGGCGCGAGCGGCCCGCTGCGGTCGGCCCACTGGCCGGAGAGCACCATGGCGAAGAGGCTGGTGGTGAAGTACGCGGAGAAGGCGAAGGCATACAGCGGAATCCCGTTCAGCTCCCGCGCGGCGACCGGCATCGCGGTACCGACGGCGGTCGCCTCGAAGGCGATGAGCAGGACGACGGAGACGATGCCGATACTGAGCGCCCGGTGCTCGGGCCCGAGCACACCGCCCTGGCCGGGGGCGCCGCCCTGCTCGCGGGCCGGGGATTCGGTGAGGGGGTCCGCTACGGCGGATATGTCGGCGGGGGCGACATCGGCGTCGCGCGGGTCCAGGGCGGTCATGGACTCAGCGTAAGGGGCACAGACCTGATTCGGCCCTGTCGTAGGGCTGATCGGATCTGGTCCCTTGGACGTACGCCTCCCGCTGTCCGTCCCACCCCTGGCCCGCCGCCCACCATGAACGGAGTGTGGCAGTCGCGTTGCGGCCCGCCCGGACACCTTGAGCCCCGCGCGGCACGGGCCTACGGTCATGAACAGGAGGTAAGGCACGGCCGTGTGCCCGAGTGGTTCAGGGACTCGCCTGCAAAGCGAGTTACGCGGGTTCGATTCCCGCCACGGCCTCCAACTACATGGATGACCTGCACGTTTACACGTTGCGGAGTGCTTCCAACGTCTGGGACTCCCACACCAGACAGGGCTACGTCAGTCGCTTGGTCCTCCACGGACTGATGTAGCGCCACACGGCGCACAGGGAGCCACGATGACGGCACGAACACCTCTCCGGAGCGCGCTCAGGAAGCCTCAGAGCACCGATGCGCAGCAGCAGCCGACAGCACCTCTCAGGGTCATCGACGGACGCTCAGCCACGGATGCGCGCACGGCCATGCTGGAAGAGCTTGACCTCCACCTCAGCACGATCACCAACCGCTACGGCCGTCCGTACCAGCGCAAGACAATCAACGCGTACAAGTTCGCTGGTGTTGCTCTGCACAACTGGATGACCGAGAGCAGCATGGAAGGTGACTTCACCACGTGTGACGTGTCCACCCTGAACCGCTTCTTTCGCTGGTACTACACGAAGCACGATGTACCGAAGTCTCAGGATGGCAAGGGTGGCTATACGGGAGGGGCCAACACCCTTCAAAGGAACCTCCGTCCCCTCTTCCTGTACCTGGCAGAGGAGTACGACCACCCGAGCCCCTACGACTCCCCCAAGCTCCACCGGTACACAGCTCCCCCTCTCGGTAAGCCCAAGACGCTCTCAGAGGAGTTCGTGAGCGACGTACTCAAAGCCACTGGGAACGGCTCTCCCAAAGTCCGTGACTTTAGGGGTACGAGGATGAGCAACCGTATTGGGGACATCAGCCCCGACGCCTTTACCGTGCTGCACGTAATCCGCACACATCAGGAACGCCATGAGTACGTTTCTGCGGGCGTGCTGGCATACGAGACAGGCAAGAGCAAGGCTACTTAATGCGAATTCATAAGGAAATCTATACGCGACTCCTGGTTTTCTGGGTAGTTCCGTAGGTATCTCGGCTAGAAGGAGTTACTACTGTTGACCCCCTAAATGAAAGAGGCCGATACCTCCGAGTTCGGAGATACCGTCTTTTCCCTTACTTTGGATAGTGCATCGTCATCGTGCGATGAGTTTTCACTACCATCTTTGACATCTTGTAGAGCGATAGAATCAAGCACTTGGTTCCTGACTGGTTCGTCCCTGGCTCGATGGACAGAATCTCTACTGTCTTCCCATTCCAGAGCCTCAGATGGTCACCCGCCTTCAACTTCTTCGCTGGCTTTCTTACCGGTGAGCCGACCACGGTCCAGGAGTTGGGGAGGCATACAGGAAGGAACTCCAGGACGCAGAGACAGCACGAGTATTCAGGGAACGAGACTTCATCAAGGCGGCACGGAGTACCTTGCAACCTGAAATCTGAAGAGAGCTAATCCTCAGCGGTTTCTCCGTCGCCAGTTGCCGACCCGCTGGCATCCAGAGACCAATCCTTGGTGGGAAGGAGACGACTGGTAGACGTACGACCGTTGGACAGCAGGACACGAAAGCGAAGATGGTCCCCACGAGTGATGCTGTTCCTAGCCACTGAGAAGCGGTAGATCGTGCCATCAAGGGCGGGGATTACCGGGGCCACGGTCCCCCATCTGTTATTTGGATCGAACCCTCTGCTGCCCTTCACCATCTGGAATCGCCGCTTATTGTATCCCGACTCATAACGGCAGAGTTCAACACGCTCAAGAGTTACGGGAGTCGTGCCATTGTTGATGAGTCGAAGAACGAAGACATGAGTGGCGTCCTTTTTCTCTTGCTCGGGCACCGATACGTTGGTACGCCATAGCCGTACCTGAATCTTGGGTCGGACACGCCTGAACGTGCGGTACGAGACGAACGCGTTGACGCCTGTAATCGCTGCGCTTGCCGACGACACCACAATGGCAATTTCGGGTAGCTCCATGGTTACTCCACATCTTCCAATTCATCAAAGGAGAGCTGTCGGTGCAAGGGTGGCTCATATCCTAGGTATGCTGCATGTGCTTTCACATACTCCACCAGGTCGTTGAATTCAAACCAGACTTGATCTTTCTTTGACATCCACTTGCTTACCATCTTTGATTTTTTGGTCAGACTTACCTCCACTCTGACCCTCCTTACGTAGGGAATAAGCTCCTGCATCATGTTGTTGGGTTCGACTCGGAGATTCATTTCCCCCATTGCCGGGATGGCCTCTTCTGTATCACCCTCGATTACGTCGAGTGCCGTATAGCAGGGTCCGGCATCGATAGGGACAAACTCTTGCGGTGCCAGATCGACCCTCAGAGAAATATGCCTGACCCTGATCTCGCTCTGGCTCGTATTGGTGATACCTACCATGAAAATTCCCATGGGATCTTCCCACTCATGAGCCCCGAAAATGACCCACTTTACATCTACCTCGGCACGTGGTTTCACGCGCTTGTAGGTGAACCAAGAGGCAGCCATGTTGGCTCCTGTGCAGACAGCACTGACCGATGCGGCGACGATAGCTATTGCGTTGGACGACATGCGCCAAGGATGCCCAGTAGAGACCCTGTCGGACCCTGACTTGAGGAACATCTGCGGTTGGGCATGAGAGAGCCCCTGGACGTCCCGTATCCAGGGGCTCTCTAGATCATGCTGGCTCTTCAGGCTTCCGGTCGGACGTTCCACTTCTCCAGAGCAGCCTTATTGGTACTGGCGTCCTTGAACTCCAGGGTCCAGGGACCCGTGTTGACGTCGAACTCCTTGCCGAACCCGAGCCACTTACCGACCATCCGCCTACCGGTCGGCTCAATGAGCATCTGAACGGCACCGTGATACCGCGCTCCGGCGTAGTAGCCCTCGGATGCTGTCTCCTCCACCCACGTACCCGTGACTACGTTCCCGTCAACGGTGAGATCCATGGTGAGAGGGGAGTTCGGATTCAGGGAGGCATCAGGCAGAGATCGCACCGTGAGCTTGTTGCCATGCTGGAGAAGTACGACGTAGTGGAGCCCCGTGAACGTCTCGTCACGGCCAGAGGAGAAGAACTCATACCGGCTGAGCCAGATACCCGAGTAGTTCCCGTTCGGTGTCCTGGTGGCCGTCTGAGCCGTCTGCGTGGTGGACGTAGGAGCTGTGGCCGTCGACGGCTCTAGATCATGTCCCCCTTGGCCGTCGCTCTGAACGCTCGCCAGAGCCACGGGGGCGAACCCCAAGGAGTCGATAGGAAGCCCTGTAACCCTCTCCAGAGCCCTTGCGTAGACAGGTCGGGGAGCTGTGGTCGTACCAGCCTCCCAGCGCTGGACAAGCCGCTTACTGGCATCGTTGGGCTCCCCTGCTGCTACGCCCGTCTCCCGGATCGCTCGGGCTAGATCATCCTGGCTCATGAGCAGACCCATGCGCACCGCTCTGAGCTTGGCGTTCGGTACTGGCTTCACCGCTGTCTTGGCTGTCGTCATGGTCATCACGGTAGACCTCTGACGTCGACAATGACACCGGTTTGACGCCCTGATGGACGCCCGTCTGACGCCTTGTCAGTCGTCGCGGATAGCTGTAATGGCCCGGTAACCGTGAGCTATGCCCATTCACCACGCGCCCATTGATGTGCCGACGATGCGCGAGACAGCCGCGCGCCTGCTCTCGGAGGAAGCTGAACTTCCCTCCCTGGAAGAGCTGGAGACAACGACGCTCCTACTGCGGGGAATGATCATGGTGACCATCCCCGATGTGGAGACAGCAGCCGGAAAGCTCCCCGAGGACGACATTCCCCGTGCATGCGCTCTGGCGTGCATTGGAGAGGCTCGTATGCGGCTGAGGCTGGAGCCGTCCAACGGCACCCTTCCGGCCGGTATCGCCCACGCTCAGAGGCTCGCACGGTCCGTCAGAGCCCTCACGGATCACTACGTGAATCTCGGGTGTGCCAAGTGACGCCGACACTGCACGTCTGCCGGTACTGCGATGGACTGATCACAGACCCCGATGACGCGGTAGCCGTAGCTCACGAACTAGACATGAGCGGCCCCGGCTGGACGGTATGGGCTCACCGTGAACACGCTCACCTGGTGGAGCCGGATGAGGCTCTCATTCGCATTCTGGCGCGCGTCCTGGTGGCCAAGCTGACTGCCCCTGATGCCCAAGTGGCTTAAGGAGTCCTAGAGCCGTTCCGGCTACTGCTTACCCCCCTTGAAACCTCAGGCACTCGAAAGACCGGGGTAGGCCGTTCTGGAAGTCGAACAGTGAAGGTAGGGGGGTCGGGAATGAGAAAGAGAACACGCGCGCTCATGGCAGGGGTTGCCTTCGTGACTGGCGTTGCCGTCGCCGGATGTGGAGGGTCTGGAGACGAGAGCAGCGGCGAGGCGCAGCAGAGCGAGCCGGTAGAGGTCTCGCACTGTGGCGTTGGCCAGGGAACCTCTATGGAGGTCAAGGCAACCAACAGCCTCCCCGACCCCACGGCGTACCTGGTTCAGCTCTATTGGTTCGACACCACAGGGAGACAGGCGGACGGAGTCAGGATGACTACGGACTCCATCGCTCCTGGCAAGACCATCACGTTCACCGTCCATGGCCGACAGGCAGGGGACACGGCTGGTTGGTCATGTGACGTCAAGGTCTTGGGAGCACAGTGAGGAGCGGCTACGGCCAACTCGGTGCCCGAACTGGGTAAGTCGCCTGCCATGTTCTGAACCGCTTGACCAAGGGGACGAGCCTGGTCAGACTCGGTACGAGTCCCAGGCTGCGGTAGCAGACTGCAAAGCGAGTTACGCGGGTTCGATTCCCGCCACGGCCTCCAGGAACACGGCAGCGGCCGCCCCCAGCGTTCGGGGGCGGCCGCTTCCTGCTTCCCACCGCTACGTCGCGGGCGCGCCCGACGGTTCGGCTCGGTCGGCTATCGGCTCCAGAACCACCTTCTCCGGCAGCCCTCCGTTGTCCTCGCACCCCAACTCCTTCGCCACGGCGAGGGCGGCGGCGTGCAGGACGGTGAGATGGGCTTCCCGCGTGGCGCGGGTGTCCTCCACTTCCCAGCTGCCGATGTTCGCAAGTCTTGAGTTGGCATAAACTCGCGCCGGCTGCTCGTCCGAACCCTCTATTTCAGGGCTCATACACTCAAAGTAGAGCTTCGAACGCTCGGATCCAGCAAACGCTAGCTTTCCCAGCTGGTACGGATTCTTTTCTGGATTGTAAGGAGTCAACACGTCATCCGCCCGGTAGAGGCCGAAGTCGATATCCATTTCGCCATCCCCACCTTCCTTGCCGCCAACCTTACAATAACCTCCAGCCTTGTAGATATTTTGACCATCGGCATAGAGTTCCTTGATGGAAGATGCGATTTTTCCCAATGTGCCATCACGGCTCCCGGAGACGGTCTTATCGCCTATCATGACCTCTGCAGCTCGCGCCGCATCACCAGAGAAGATGCCATCGCACACTTCCTCGATACTGATATATCGGGGCTCTTCATCGTCGCTACCACACGCCGCGACGCCGAGAGCCATAATCAGCACCATGCCCGCCGAGCGCACCGCATTCCATGTCCGCATCGGTCCCGTCCTTCTCTCACTCACCGGTTTGAGGGCTGGGCCCACGCTGAATCGCTCGCCTATTACCGAAGCCATAACCGGCAGCGGCTGATTCTTGCAACTCCACACCGAATTCACTTTCTCGATCGAGTTCGTAGTGGTCGATGAAATGCAGCCCAGGCGCCAGAGCCATGGACTCACCGGACTCGAAAACAGCTGCCCGCAGCTCCCCGGTCAGCTCCTCAGTCTTTTCCTTGTGCTCTTCGATTGAATTGTCCGACCAGTCACCGATGATCTGTGCGGCGACCTGTTCGAGCGCTCCGCTGCCCGTGTCGACCGCGAGCGGAACCAGAATGGCAGCCGCCCCGGCAGCGGCTGCCGTGGCCGGCAGGAATGCCGCTCCGGCGGCCGCTGCGCCGGCACCGATCACCGAGGTCGCACCGAACTCCACCCAACTGGACCGCTTTTCCTGCGCTTTCTCGAAATCTTCGTGCTTCTTCAGGCCCTCGGCCTCGATCTGGTCGCCTCGCGACTGATCGAGAATGCCCTGCACCTCGGCGCCGATGCCCACGACCGTGCGTGCCTCCCCCTGCCGATCTTGATCGACCTTGCCGTCCGAACCGACCTGCGCCTCCAGCACACTGCCGGTGTAAATCCGTTCCGCCGTCGCGACAGAGGCATACGCGTCAGGGTGCTGGCCCAGTACCCCGAGGAACTTGCGAGCGTCGTCAGGCGCAAGGAGCACATGCGCATCGGGATTTTTTACCGGCGCGAACACACTGTCCCGATGGTGATCCTTCAAACCCCAGTTGATGTCGTCGATATAGCCGGCGCCTATGTTGCCAAGACTGTCCGACAGAGCCTCCTGATGCTTGAGAAGTTCGGCATCCCCTCCGTACTTCGCCACGACTTTTTGCATGACTTCTGCGGTTGTCGCGTCTCGGACAGAATTCGGACTCGGGTCGTCCCACGCATAGCCGAGTGTGGCCGATTCCAGAGCGTGTCCCAGCGCATCCGGCATATAGGCAGCGGCTTTGGCCGCGTTGTCCGGGTCGTAGGAACCGTCGACATCGGGGAACGATTTATAGTCCTTATTCGCGAAGTAGTCCAGATAGCTCTCGATGTCGCGGTCGTCCTTCGTGCCCAAGTCCGGCGGGAATCCGTCCTTCACGGAACCGTCCTCGTTGTAAGCCGTCGGAGGCTTCGTAAAGAACTCCTTCGACGCCTCCGGGCTGTGCCCCAGCGCCTCCAGCATGCTGACGACCGGGTCGTATCCGGCCCCGTGCACGCCCGACGGGTTCAGCCCGTTCGTCTGCCAGCCGCCCGTGGGCTTCGTCTCGGCGAACATGCCGGGGTTCTTGTGCTGAAGCTGAATCGCGTGCTCGGCGATCGGGTTGAGGAACTTCGGGTCGTAGTTCCCGTACCGCATGATTCCGCCGAGCAGCTGATAGCCGTACGGCGGGTTCATGTCGTACTTGGTCACCGGGACACGCTCGGCGCCGAGCTTGCGCATCTCGTCCGACCAGGTCTTCGACCACGTATCGTTCTTCCCGGCCGGGTCGGTCGCTGTGGCCAGGTTGAGTCCCAGGTTTTTCTGCAGACTCTGAATGTCCTTGAGACGTTCCTTGTCCTGCCTCGTGCCCTCGTACGTATCACCGGCCAATTGCCCGAAGAACTCAAGTGACTTCTTCGGGCCGCCAAGACCGTCGTAGAACGTCCGGGAGAACTCCCGGGACGAGTGATTGTCCTTCAGTAGTTCGTTGAGCCGCAGCAGCTCCGTGTGCGTGAGGTCGGTGCCCTTCTTCGCCAGGTCGAGGGCACGCTGAGCCTCCTCCGCGTCCAGGCTCTTGTACTTCGGCGCGCTGAAGTTGTGCTGATCGCCGGTGATGTTGGCCCTGAGCGCATTGGCTGTCGCCACATCCGCCTCGTCGCACGTCTCCACGATGGCGTTGATACGCCGCTGCAAGGACTCGATCCTGGCCTGCTGCTCACGGGAGTTCTTCGCGTAGTCCGCTTCGAAGCGGCCACGAACCTCGTCCTCCAGCGGATACAGCGCCTCCACCATCCCGTAGGCGGTGACAACCAATGACTGGGCCGGGGCGTCCGTGTCCACGATCCTCGCGAGGTCGTCCTTCGCCTTCTTGAAGACCGCGTACCCGTCCTCCAGGATCAGCCCGATACCCTTGGCCGCCTTCGCCGCGTCATCGAATTCCTTGGCCGTCTTGACGATGAACGGTTTGGTGACCGAGGCATTGGCGCCCCGCCAGTATTCGTCCTTTGATTTTTCCGCCATCGTCGTGCGCGCGTCCTCGGCGAGCGTCTCCAGCTTCGTGGTCATCTCGGCCCAGTCGTCCGCCGCCGTCTTCAGTTTGCCCAGCGGGGCGTGGTAGACGTCATAGAAGGTCGGCATGAGCGCTCCACCACTACTTGAAATACTCGGAGATCCGGGACACACCGAGGCTGGTCTTGATGTCGTCCTCGTCCTTGGCATGCTGCGCGGCGCTGTAGTCGAGGTGGTTGGAAATGTGCGCGCAGGCGTCGACCAGCGTCTTCAGCTGCGCGTTCCAGGTGTCGTGCACCTTCCGCATCGCCGGACCTGTCTCGAAGCCGCTGACCGACAGCGCCGCCGCCGCGTCGGACGTGCTGGTGCGGGCGTGGCCGCCATCCGCCGTGAGCCTGCCGTGCAGGTCATAGGCCGCACTGCCGATCCGCCCAAGGCTGTCCTGGTTCACGCTGAGGTCGGCGGCGCCACCGCCACCGCCCGTCGGTCCTGGATCGCCCGGCAGCTGGTTCAGCCGCATGCGCGCGGAACTCTCCCCGGTGACCTCGCCCTTGAGATTCTCCCACTCTTCCCACACCACGGGCGAGCCCCTCCCCTGCCGACCGGATCATTCGTCCAAGTCAACGGCCATCCAAGTAAGCGGAGAAAGTGAAGTCAACTCGTTGACCGGCGAGTCGAGTTGCTCTCCGGTCCGGCTGCCGCGATCACCGACTGGACCGGCGGCGTCACGTACTGTGCCGGCCCTGTACCGGCGTCAGCGGGCGGTTGCGGGGCGACGGTGGACTCCCGCGGTGCGCCATCACGCTGACGAATCCCCGCCGCCGAACCCGCTACGAGCCCGCGGGCGCCGCCACCGCCGCCTGCGGGCGGATCGGGAGGCGGCTGATGGGCCGGCCCGTGGCCGCGCGGACCGCTGAGGCGACCGCCGCCGGGGATGTGACCACCGGGGCCGCGCTCGCGGGTTTGGCGCCGAAGGGGGCCACCACGTCGCGTTCCTCGACCAGCTTGACGATACGGATGTCCGGCGCGTCCAGGGACGTCGGAAGCGCGTACCCCGTGAGGTCGGGGCGGCGGACGACACCGCGGGTGGTACGGAGGTTCTCCGTCAGGGCCGTGCCGATGCCCTGCGTGACGCCCGCCTCGATACGGGTGGCCAGCTGCGCCGGGTTGAGGACCCGCCCGACGTCCTGGGCCACGGCCATCTCGACGACCCGGACCGAGCCCAGCTCGATGTCGACGTCCACGACCGCGCGGATCGCGCAGAAGGCCAGCCCCACGAAGGCGTCGCCCTGGCCCGAGGCGTCGAGGGGTTCGGTGGGGTGGGGGCGGCACTGGGCCGTCGCCCAGAGTTCCTTGCCGTCCATCGCCTCCGTGACCGTCGTGGACAGCACGCCGTCGTACGAGGTGATCTTGCCGTCCGTGATCTGGAGCAGCTCGGTGGACATCCCGAACTTGTGGGCCAGCGGCTGGAGCAGCTGCGTACGGACCATCTTCGCCGCCCGCTCGACCGCGCCGCCCGAGACCCAGGTGTGCCGGCCGTGGGCCGCCGGGCCCGCCGGGGGCTGGTCCGTGTCGACGGAGGCGACGTGGACCTCCTCGATGCCCAGCGTCTCCTGCACGATCTGCCGGGCGAGGGTGGCGAAACCCTGCCCGGTCTCGACGGCCGCGCAGATGACCGTGGCCACGCCGTCGTGGACCTTGACGGTGGCCGTGGAGACCTCGTCCGCGCCCTCCGCGCCGAGCATGTGGACCATGCCGAGCGCGTAGCCGACGCCGCGGCGTACGGCCCCCGGCTCGCCGGCGCCCTCGGGGCCGCCGGGCAGCAGCCAGGCCGCCTCGGGGGTGTCCTTGGGGAGGGGGGGCAGCGGGAAGTCTCGTACGGAGCGGAGCAGTTCGGCCACGGGCGCCGGGCAGGTCACGGTCTGGCTGGTGGGCAGGATGTCGCCGGTGGCCAGGACGTTGCGCAGGCGCAGTTCGGCCGGTTCCACGCCCAGCTTGGCCGCCAGCTTGTCCATCTGGCCCTCGTACGCCGCGCACACCTGCATCGCGCCTTCGCCCCGCACATGGCCGGAGGGCGGGTTGTTGGTGCGGACGGCCCAGCCCTCGATGAAGGCGTGCGGGACGACGTAGGGGCCGCAGGCGAAGGCGACCGCCGCCGCGAGGGACTCGGACGAGGCGTCCGCGTACGCGCCCGCGTCCAGCAGGATCTGGGCCTCGACCTTGACGAGCCGGCCCTCGGCGTCCGCGTGGTGGCGGTAGCGCAGCAGTGTGGGGTGGCGGTGGGCGTGGCCGAGGAAGGACTCCTCGCGGGTCGCGGCGAGTTTGACCGGGCAGCCGGTGCGCAGCGCGAGCAGGCCGAGCGGGATCTGGAAGCCCGGGTCCTCGCGGTCGCCGGTGGCGCCGGGGACGCCGGTGACGACGACCTTCACCCGGTCGGGGTCCAGGCCGAAGCAGGCGGCGGCCAGGTCGCGGTCGGTGTGCGGGTCGGTGGAGGCGGTGTAGATCTCGACGCCGCCATCGGGTCGCGGTACGGCGAGGCCCGCCTCGGCGCCGATGGGCGCCGGGTCCTGGCGGCCGATGCGGTACAGCCCCTCCACGACGACCTCGCCGGTGATGTCCGGATCGCCGTAGCGCAGCGGGATGTGGCGGATCAGATTGCCGTCGGGGTGCAGCGGCTCGGCGGCGAACGCCTTCTCGGGGTCGGTCACCGGGTCGAGGACCTCGTACTCGACGGCGATGGCGGCGGCGGCGAGCCGGGCCGTGTCGGGGTGGTCGGCGGCGACGGCGGCGATCGCCTCGCCGTGGTGGCGTACGACCTCCGAGGCGAACACGGGACGGTCGGCGATCCGCCTGCCGTACGCCGAGTCGCCCGGGACGTCCTCGTGCGTGACGACGGCGCGTACGCCCGGCATCTCGGCGGCCGCGGCGGTGTCGATCGAGAGGATACGGGCGTGCGGGTGCGGCGAGCGCAGGATCGCCGCCCACAGCAGGCCCTCGGCCCACAGGTCGGCGGCGTACGGGAACGTGCCCTCGGTCTTCGCGCGCGCGTCGGCCGGGGGGAGGGATGCGCCGAGGCCGTGCGCGGGCGGCTCCTGCTGGGGGCCGTCGAGCGTCGGGGTCCCGGTGGCCGCGTCGTTGCTCACGCCATGCCTCCGTCGGGCGAGTGCGGGTGCGAGGTGGGGTGCGGGCCGGCGTGCGGGGGCTGGGCGCCGCCGGCGCCTGGGGGTGCCTGGTGCGGGATACGGGCTTCTTCCGAGGCCGCGGCGGCGGCCTCCGCGCTCGCCCTGCGCCCGGCGACGACCTCGCTCACCGCGTCGAGCACGCCGCGGTAGCCCGAGCAGCGGCATAGGTTGCCGCAGAGCGCCTGGCGGGTCTCCAGCTCGGTGGGGGCGTGGTTGCCCTCCAGGAGGTCGTGGACGGTCATGGCCATGCCGGGGACGCAGAACCCGCACTGCACGGCCCCGCACTTGGCCAGCGCCCGCTGGACGTCGGAGGGTTCGCCGTCGGCGGCCAGTCCCTCGACCGTACGGACCTCGGAGCCGGCCGCGGTGGCGGCGGGGACGAGGCAGGAGGCGACGAGCCGGCCGTCGACCTGGACGTTGCAGGCGCCGCATTCGCCCTGGGAGCAGCCGTCCTTGGCGCCCGCGAGGCCGAGGCGCTCGCGCAGCACGTACAGGAGCGACTCGCCGATCCAGGCGTCGGTGACGGGGCGGTCGGCGCCGTTGACGCGCAGGACGTAGGCGCCGGAGGGGTGTTCGGCGCTGTCGTTGCTGCTGGTGAGGGGGGCGGGTTCGGGCTCCGGCACCGGTTCCGGTTCCGGCGCGGTGCCGGATTCGGGTCCGGACTCCGGCGCGGTCTCCGGTCCTGGCTCCGGCGCGGTCTCCGCCACGGGCTCGGAGGCGTGGTCGGGCCCGGCCGGGATCTCCGGGGCGGCCTCGGGCGCCGCCTCCCGCACGGTCCCCTGGCCGGGCTCGTGCGCGAGGTCCGGTACGGGGTCCGGCAGGGGCGCGGACGGCTCGGGCTCCACGGCTTCCGGGACGCCCGGGATCCCCTGGACACCCGGCGCCTCGGCGCTGTCCGGGGCGGCGAATCCGCCGGTGTCCGCGCCGGACGGTGCCGGTTCCGTCGCCCACGGCGCGGCGGCGCCGCCCGGCAGCGTCGCCGGCGGGCTGCCGCCGTTCCACTGCGACGCCAGCACCGATTTGCTGAACTCGCCGGATTCGTCCGGAAGATCACCCTGGGCGATCGGGATCGTCCACTGACCGGTCAGCTCGGATCCGCCCGCGGTGTCTCCCGCCGCGGTCTGCCCCGCGCCCGCCCCGGCGTCGCCGCCGTTGCCCGCGCCCGTGTCGCTGAAGTTCCAGTGGCCCGTCCCCTGCGGGTCGTAGCCGCCGCCGGGTCCGTAGCCGCCGTGGTCGTAACCGCCCTGCGCGTACCCGCCCTGGACGTAGCCGCCCTGCGCGTACGGCGCGTGGTCCTGTGCTCCGCCCTGCTGCGGGTCCGGCCAGTGGACCCCGCCCTGGCCGTCGGCCACCGACGGGTCGAGCTGCGCCGGCGGCACGATCTGCGGCGGTACGTACCCATGCCCCGGCGCGGCCAGCGGCGCGTCGAAGGTGTCCTCGGGGGGCAGGTGCACGAAGGCGGTCGACTCGCCGTCGTACTCCCCGCCCTGCGGGACCGGCTGCCAGCCGCCCTGCCCCTCGGGGGCCCCCGAGCCGTTACCGGAGTTCTCGTTGGTGGTCACGACAGCGCCCTCCCCAGTGCTCGTCGGGCCAGTGCGGCGACCGTGCGCCGCAGATGCAGTACGGCGGGCGACGGCGGGGGCACTTCGCCCCCGTCGGCCGGCGCGGGCGGGTCCGGGATACAGGCCGCGGCGACGTACTCGCCGAAGGCGGCGAGCGCCTCCTGCGCGAGCCCGCGCGCGCCGTCCCAGTCGATCAGTGAGGCGATCCAGCGCTCCGCCTCCAGCGGGCGCAGCGGCATCGGCGCGATCGCGCCGACCGCGCACCGCACGCCGCGCCGCGCCGGGTCCAGCACGACGGCCACGGACGCGGTGGCCCGGCCTGGCCCCGTCCGTCCGGTCGCCTTGAGGAAGACCTGGGGGGCGTGCAGCAGCGGCACCCGTACGAAGCCGATGAGTTCGGCGGGCGCGAGCATCTCGCGGCCGGCCAGCAGATGCGAGACGGGGATCTCACGGCGCGCGCCGCCGGGTCCCCCGATCACCAGATCGGCCTCCAGCGCGGCGAGCACGGGCAGCGCGTCGCCGGTCGGGGCCGCGGTGGCGATATTGCCGCCGAGCGTCCCCGCGTTACGGATCTGGGGCGGGCCCGCGGCGCGCGCGGACGCGGCGAGCGCGGGGATGAGGGCCGCGAAGTCCGGTCTGCCCATGCGCGCGTGGGTGAGTCCGGCGCCGAGGAGGGCGTGACCGTCCTGGTAGTGCCAGCCGCGCAGCTCGCTGATCCGACCGAGGCCGACGAGTCCCGCGGGCCGCAGCTGGCCCTTGTTGACGGCCGCCATGAGATCGGTTCCACCCGCGACGGGCACGGCGGCAGGCATCGCGGTGAGCGCCGCCACGGCCTCGTCGAGCGAGGCCGGCAGCGTCACGAACTGCGCCGTCTGCGGTGCGTGCGTGGTCAACCCAGCTGCCCCTTTCCGGTGTCCCGGTCTCCCGCCTGTGTTGCCGTACCGTACGTGCTCACAGACCGGACGTGGCAACTCTGGCACATCTTCCGGTCCGCCCGACGCGAGGGTCCGCGAAGGACGTATCCGTCCCCCACCAGGGGGAAGGTCCGGTTTCGCACCTCTTCGCCGTCACATACGGAATGCCACTCTTCAGCGGTCGTTGTGCGACTTGTCCATACGGATTACTCATCCGTACGAACTACCACGGTCCCAGGGACACCGTTCCGGGGTGGCCATCTCCCCGTGGGCTCACACGTTTGGGGGCGCTCCCTCGATCGGGCGCCCCAGGCTGGCATTGTCTCCGTTGGGGGCGGGGCGGCGCTGCCAGGGCAACGGACCGCCGGGCGGCCGGTATTCGACCCCGAACGCGTCAAGGCGCCGGTAGTGCTCCGTCATGCGCTGCTCGAAGTCGGCGAAATCACGTTCGGCGGGGGCCGGGAGGTCCGACCAGGCGACTTCGGCGAAGGCGGCGAGCCGCGGGAAGACCTGGTAGTCGACGCGGGAGCTGTCCTGCATCACCTCGGTCCAGACATTGGCCTGGGTGCCGAGGACATGGGCCGCCTCCTCCTCGGTGAGCTGCGGCGGCACGGGTTCGAACCGGTAGACGTCCTCCAGGGTGCGTACGTACCCGATGGGCATCGGCTCGTCGTCGCCCGCGGCCTGGCGGTGGTCCAGGTACACCTGCTGCTCGGGGCACATGACGACGTCGTGGCCGGCCTTCGCGGCGGCGATCCCGCCCGCGTAGCCGCGCCAGGACGACACGGCCGCGCCCGGCGCCAGACCGCCTTCCAGGATCTCGTCCCAGCCGATCAGCCGCCGGCCGCGGTCGGTGAGCCAGCGGTCGAAGTGCCGGATGAACCAGGACTGGAGCTCGTCCTCGCCGGCCAGACCGAGCCGCGCGATCCTTTCCTGGGCCGCCGGTGACTCCTTCCACTGGTCCTTGACGCACTCGTCGCCCCCGACGTGGATGAAGGTGGAGGGGAAGAGCGTGAGCAGTTCCTCGAAGACGTCCTCGTAGAACCGCAGGGTGTTGTCGGTGGGGGCGAGTACGTTCGCGGTAACGCCCCAGGTGTCCCAGACGGTGAGGGAGGTCGTGTCGACGACATCGGTGTTGCCGAGTTCCGGATACGCGGCGATGGCGGCCTGCGAATGCCCCGGGATATCGATCTCGGGGACGACGGTGATATGCCGCTCGGCGGCGTACGCGACGATCTCGCGGATGTCGTCCTGGGTGTAGTAACCGCCGTGCGGCTTCTCCTCCCAGAGCTCGGAGGCGCGGTGGCCCCATTTGGTGCGCGAGCGCCAGGAGCCGACTTCCGTCAGTCCCGGATACTTCTTGATCTCGACGCGCCAGCCCTGGTCGTCGGTGAGATGGAAGTGGAAGACATTCAGCTTGTGGGCGGCGAGCAGGTCCAGATAGCGCAGGACGCCGTCCTTGGGCATGAAGTGGCGTGACACGTCGAGCATCAGCCCCCGCCAGCCGAAGCGGGGCGCGTCCTCGATGAGGGTCATCGGTACGGACCACGCGCGCGCGGGGTCCAGCGGCGCCCTGCGGTACGCGTCGGGCCCGAGCAGCTGGCGGACGGTCTGCGCGCCCCAGAAGACCCCTGCCGCGGCGCCGCCCTCGATACGGATCGCCTCGGCGTCGACGCTGATCCGGTACCCCTCGGGGCCCAGTTCGCGTGCGATGTCCGGGCTGATCCCCAGGACGATCCGGTTGTCCTCGGCGCCGATGACACCGGCGTCGTCCGCGAACGGCAGCCCCGTCGCGGCTCCGACGGCGGTGCGGAACCACCGCGCCACGCCCTCCGTGCCGGGCTGCGCCTCGATCACGGTCTCGCCGTCGAGCGGGAAGACACCCGCTCCGGGCTGTGCCGGCCAGGCCCGCCTGGGGTCCGGGATCAGATCCATGAAGTCCACCTCTAATCCTTGACGGCGCCGCCGAGTCCGGAGACCAGACGCCGTTGTACGAGCACAAAGAAAACCAGTACGGGAACGGTCATCACCGTAGACGCGGCCATGATCCCGCCCCAGTCGTTCTCGTCCGGTTTGAAGAAGACCAGCAGCGCCATCGGAAGGGTCGACTGCGAGGTGTCGCTGATGATGAAGGACTTGGCGAACAGGAAGTCGTTCCAGGTCGAGATGAAGGAGAAGACACTCGTCGCGACAAGCCCGGGGAAGACCAGCGGGAAAAGGATCTGCCACAGGAACCGGGTACGGCTCGCGCCGTCGATGTACGCGGCCTCCTCCAGCGCCTCGGGGACGGCCTTGACGAATCCGCGCAGCATCCAGATGGCGAACGGAAGCGAGAAGGCGAGATGCGGCAGGACGAGCGAGCCGAGCGTATTGAGCAGCCCGGCGTCCCGCATCAGGAAGAACAGCGGGATGGCCAGCGCCTCGATCGGCACCATCTGCGCGACGAGGAACATGATGAGGAGGGTCGTACGGAATCGGAAACGGAACCGGGTCACGGCCGTGGCGGCCAGGAACGCGATGAGCGCGGAGGCGATCACGACCGTTCCCGCGACCGCCAGGCTGTTGAGGAAGTACCTCCCGAATTCCTGCTGTTCGAAGACCCGGCGGAACGAGTCGAGCGACGGCGAGAGCGTCCAGGGACGGGCTTCCGTGGACTGGATCTCACCGGCCGGTTTGAACGCGGAGAGGACCATCCAGTACAGCGGAAAAGCCACGATCACGGCGATGACGAGGGCCGATGCCTCCGCCAGCAGCCGCCAGGGACGGCGAATACCGAGCAGGTTCACAGTTCTTCTCCCCGGCGTCGGATCAGTCGCAGATAGACGAGCGTGACGGCCAGCAGAATCAGCAGCATGATCACGCCGATCGCCGAGCCCAGGCTGTACTGCGAGGACGCGAAGGCCTGCTGATAGGCGTAGACATTGAGCACGAGATTCTGGCCGGCGATTCCGCCGCCGTTCGTCATCACATAGATCTGCGTGAAGACCTTGAAGTCCCAGATGATCGACTGGATGGTGACGACCACCAGGATCGGCCGCAGCATGGGCGCGGTGACCGACCGCCAGATCCGCCACTGCGAGGCGCCGTCGAGCGAGGCCGCCTCCAGCACCTCGCCGGGGATGGCCTTGATGCCCGCGTAGACGGTCACCATCACGAACGGGAACGAGCACCACACCACTTCGAACAGGACGAGCGCGAAGGCGCTGTAGCGGCCGTACGTCCAGGAGAAGTCGCCGAGCCCCAGCAGCCGGTTGACCGGGCCGTAGTCCGGGTCGAAGAGGAACACCCAGACCGTGGAGCCGGTGATCGCGGGCGTGGCCCAGGCGCCGAGCGCGGCGAGCATCAGCGCGAGCCGCGGCACGGCCCGTACGCGCGTCAGCAGGACGGCGAGCGCGCAGCCGACCGCGAGGGTGGCGACGACACACGCCGCGGCGAACAGCACGGTCGCCAGCAGCACCTGCCAGAACTGGCTGTCGCCGAAGAGCGCGGTGTAGTTGCCGAAGCCCTTGAAGGAGGTCGGTTCCCCGCCGCTGACCTGTGCCTGGGTGTACTCCAGGAACGAGATCAGGCCGAGTTGGTAGATCGGGTAGACCAGCAGCCCGCCGAGGACGACGAGCGCGGGCGCGAGATAGAGCCAGGGGGTCCAGCCGGCCCGGCCGGCCCGGCGGGGGGTCCGCCGGGCCTCACGGGGTGCCTGCCGGGCCTCGCGGACGGGCCCCTGCCCCCCGGTGGCCTTACGGCCGGATTCGATCCGGCCGGCTTCGGTCGTCATGGCGTTCAGCCCGCGGACGAGAACGCCGCGTCCATCTTCTTCGCCGCGTCGTCCGACGCCGCGGCGACGTCCTTACGGCCGCTGACGATCTCCTGGAACATCGTCGGCAGGACGAGCGAGGAGTCGATCTGCGCCCAGCCCGGTGACGCGGGGACGAACTTGGCGCCCGCGTCCAGGGTCGTGACGAAGGGTTCGATGAACGGCTGCTTCTTCGCGGAGTCGGCCAGTACGTCCGTGTACGTGGGCAGGAAGCCCATCGCGTCGAACAGCTTGGCCTGGGTCTCCTTGCCGGTGAACGACTTCATCAGGTCGACGGCGAGCGTGCGGCGCGCGCTGCTCTTCAGTACGCCGATGTTGTTGCCGCCCGCGAAGGCCGGCGCGACCGAGCCCGCCTCGACGCCGGGCAGCGGCACGACCGCGTACTTGCCCTTCACCGTGCCCGCCTCGACGGCCTGGTGGCTGAAGTCGCCGCCGATCGCCATCGCGGCCTTCCCGGACGCGAAGGCGGTCACCGTCGCGTTGCCGCCCATCGAGGCGCACTTGGCGGCCGGACAGTTGTCGTCGCCGAAGAGGGAGGTGTACGCCTCGATGCCCTTGCGGGCGGCCGGGCTGTTGACCGCGGCCTTGTACGTACCGCCGCTCTCCTCCGCCAGTTCGCCGCCGTTCGCCCAGAGGAACGGCATCGCGCCGTAGGTGTACGCGCCGCCGACCGCGAGCCCGTACAGCTCCGGCTTCGCCTTGTGGACCTTCTTGGCCGTGGCGATGAGTTCGGCCTGCGACTTGGGGGCGGTTATCCCCAACTCCTTGAAGACGTCGGTGCGGTAGTAGAGCGCGCGGACGCCGACGAAGAGCGGCGCTCCGTAGATCTTGCCGTCGACCGTGACGGACTCCCGGGCGGTCGGGTCGGTGTCCTTGGCCTCGTCCCAGGCCTCGAACTCCTTGGTGACGTCGGCGAGTCCGCCGTCCTTGACGTATCCGGCCGTGTCGGTGTTGCCGTATTCGATCAGGTCGGGCGCGCTCTTCGGATCGTTGAAGGCTGCCTTGATGCGCTGGGCGCGGGTCTCGACCGGGATGTACTCGATCTCGACCTTCGTGCCCTCGTGCTTCTCGCCGAAGGCGGCGACCGCGGCGTCGACGACCTGCTCCTTGGGCTTGTTGTTGACTTCCTGGAAGAGCCAGACGCGCAGCGTGCCGCTCTTCTCGTCCTTCGTCGCGCTGGTGTCGGAGGTCTGCGGGGCGCAGGCGGTGGCGGTGAGGCCGGCGAGGGCGAGTGCCGCCACCGGGAAGGCCATGCGGGAGGAAAGCTTCATCCGGGATCCCTACGGGTCGGCGTTGCACCATGCGCAACGAACGTTTCGTGCTGCACAACTCGCAGGAGATTAAGCGCGGCTGGAAGTCGCCGACAAGTGGTCTCAACCAATCTGTGACCGCAGGCCACCCCCCACAACGCGGGACGGCCTCCGGGGCGCACGCGTGCGTGCGCCCCGGAGGCCGTCTCCGACGGTGGACCAGCGGTCGCTACTTCTTGCCGCTGTCCTTGCCGCCCTTGTCCTTGCCCTTGCCCTTGTCCCCGCCGGGACCCATGGACTCGTAGATCTCCTTGCACATCGGACAGACCGGGTACTTCTTGGGGTCGCGCCCCGGCACCCAGACCTTTCCGCACAGTGCGACCACGGGAGTGCCGTCGAGGGCACTCGCCATGATCTTGTCCTTCTGGACGTAGTGGGCGAAGCGCTCGTGGTCGCCGTCGCCGTGCGACACCTGAGGTGTCGGCTCCACGAGGGTTCCCGTACCTGCCCCGCGCTCGGGCTCAAGAGTGCTCATAACAGCCAAGGGTACCCACGCCCGGGGGATCCCGGAGGCTCCGGGTCCATGCACTCCGGAGCCGCACGCTCACGCATCGCGCCGACACGCCGACGACACGCCGAGCGGCGACGGCCGGAGCGATCGGCGCGCCGACGGAACGGGCCGAGCCGTCCGGATCGTCAGTTGAGGGACGGATCATCCGGATATGTCGCGACCATGGCCAGCTCGCTGCGCTGTCTGCGCAGCACCGCCCGCCACAGACTCTCCGGGCTCGGCGACGACACGTCGCCCGGCTCCGACTCGACGACGTACCAGGCTCCTTCGCGCAGCTCCTCCTCCAGCTGGCCGGGGCCCCAGCCCGCGTAGCCGGCGAAGATCCGCAGCGAGCCGAGCGCCCGCGCGAGCAGCTCGGGCGGGGTCTCCAGATCGACGAGGCCGATCGCCCCGTACACCCTGCGCCACCCCAACGGCCCCTCGCCGCCTGGGATCACGGCGAGGCCGAGGGCCGAGTCCAGCGAGACGGGACCGCCCTGGAAGACCACGCCGGGCTCCCCCGCCAGCTCCCCCCAGGACTCCAGGATGTCCGCGACACCCACGGGCGTGGGCCTGTTGAGGACCACGCCGAGCGAGCCCTCCTCGTCGTGATCGAGCAGGAGCACCACCGCGCGGTCGAAATTCGGGTCGGCCAGGGCGGGAGTCGCGACAAGCAGCCGCCCTGTGAGCGAGGACACCTCGGTCATGCGAGACATGATCCCGCAAATTCGCCGCGCGCGGGGCGCGCCCGGCACAGTACGCGTGAACGCAGCTCAGCACACACGGCGCCGAAGGGAGTGCGCGATTTCCCGGAAATTGGAATGGTGACCCTCCGCGAGTAAGCGGGAACCGTACGTGTCGAACCGCTTCAATTACGTGTCACGTGTGTGCCGGCCGCTCCCCTGGCCTTACGGGACCGGGGTCCCGGCCCCTTACCCTTTTCCTTGGCCACCCGCCCGCCCACTCCGGAACGCGAGATTCATGACCGGCACAGACGATGTAATGCTTGTTCACGGCGGAACCCCGCTGGAGGGTGAGATCCGCGTTCGCGGCGCGAAGAACCTGGTGCCGAAGGCCATGGTCGCCGCGCTTCTCGGCAGCGGCCCGAGCAGACTGCGCAATGTGCCCGACATCCGCGACGTACGGGTCGTACGGGGACTGCTGCAATTGCACGGCGTGACCGTACGCCCCGGCGACGAACCGGGCGAGCTGGTCCTCGACCCGACCCATGTCGAGAGTGCCAATGTCGCCGACATCGACGCCCACGCGGGCTCGTCGCGCATTCCGATCCTCTTCTGCGGACCGCTGCTGCACCGGCTCGGCCACGCGTTCATCCCGGGTCTCGGCGGCTGTGACATCGGCGGCCGGCCGATCGACTTCCACTTCGACGTGCTGCGCCGGTTCGGCGCGACGATCGAGAAGCGCGAGGACGGCCAGTACCTGGAGGCGCCGCAGCGGCTGCGCGGCACGAAGATCCGGCTGCCGTACCCCTCGGTCGGCTCGACGGAGCAGGTGCTGCTGACGGCCGTACTCGCCGAGGGCGTCACCGAACTGTCCAACGCCGCCGTGGAGCCGGAGATCGAGGACCTCATCTGCGTGCTGCAGAAGATGGGCGCGATCATCTCCATGGACACCGACCGGACGATCCGGATCACCGGTGTCGACCGGCTGGACGGGTATACGCACCGGGCGCTGCCGGACCGTCTGGAGGCGGCCTCCTGGGCGTCCGCGGCGCTGGCCACCGAGGGCAACATCTACGTCCGCGGCGCGCAGCAGCGCTCGATGATGACGTTCCTCAACACCTACCGCAAGGTCGGCGGCGCCTTCGAGATCGACGACGAGGGCATCCGGTTCTGGCATCCGGGCGGCTCGCTCAACGCGATCGCGCTGGAGACGGACGTGCACCCCGGTTTCCAGACCGACTGGCAGCAGCCGCTGGTGGTGGCGCTGACGCAGGCGTCGGGGCTCTCCATCGTCCACGAGACGGTGTACGAGTCGCGGCTGGGCTTCACCTCCGCGCTCAACCAGATGGGCGCGCACATCCAGCTCTACCGGGAGTGCCTGGGCGGCTCGGACTGCCGCTTCGGCCAGCGCAACTTCCTGCACTCCGCGGTGGTGTCGGGCCCGACCCGGCTCCAGGGCGCGGATCTGGTCATTCCCGACCTGCGCGGCGGTTTCTCGTATCTGATCGCGGCGCTGGCGGCGCAGGGCACGTCGCGGGTCCACGGCATCGACCTGATCAACCGCGGCTACGAGAACTTCATGGACAAGCTCGTCGAGCTGGGCGCGAAGGTCGAGCTGCCGGGCGGCGCGCTCGTCTGACGCACCGTCACACCCCTCGCACCCGTCACACCGTCGGCCCCGCTCTCCCCGGAGCGGGGCCGACGGCGTCCCCGGGGCCGGCGGGCGCCCCTGGGCGGCTTCTGACGGCCCCCAGACGGCCGCACACACCAGGGGCGGCCACCCGGTTCGGGTGGCCGCCCCTGCGTGTCGCCTATGGGTGTTACTTGCCCTTGGCGGCTTCCTTGAGCTTGGAGCCCGCGGAGACCTTCACGCTGTAGCCGGCCGGGATCTGGATCGGGTCGCCGGTCTGCGGGTTACGAGCGGTCCGAGCGGCACGGTGGGTGCGCTCGAAGGTCAGGAAGCCGGGGATGGTGACCTTCTCGTCGCCCTTGGCGACGACCTCACCGACCGTCTCGGCGAGAGCGGCCAGCACAGCGTCGGCGTCCTTGCGGGTCACCTCGGCGCGGTCGGCCAGGGCGGCCACCAGCTCACTGCGGTTCATGTTGTTACTCCCGTGTTCTTCTTGCCTGTAAGGCGTGAGATCGAAGCCGATGCTGCCAGGGCCCTCGGACAGTCCCCGGACCCGGGTCTGCTGACAGACCCTCGCGCCCGAATACGCATCCTGCCCCCACCAGCGGCGGGAAAGCCAATCCGGCACCCTCCGGAGTCACACGAAAAGCGCCACTGCCTCGTCGTCGTGACGTTCCGTCGACTCTGTGGAGACTCCTTGGAGCCTTGGGGCCCTTGAGCCCGCCGGAGGCCCTGAAAACCTCCCTGGAGCGGCGGTGCTCATGGTCCGCCACCCTAGAGGGGCCCGTGGGGCGCGGCGAATCGCGACGCGCCGGGCACCGGACGGACGTGAGATGTACCGCAGTCCTGGGTAGCGTGACCGGGCCCCGTGGTGGGCCTGGTCACACTTCGGCCCGTGCGGTGGGGGCGTACTTCGCGCTGCCCGGGGGCCGGCGCGTCCCCGGGCCCCGGGCCCCTCCGGGTCAGACCTGGGTGACGGGAGCCGTCACGTCCGCGCCGGCCGCCTTGGCGGCGTCGCGCACCGCGCCCGCCACCGCGCCCGCGACCTTGTCGTTGAAGACCGAGGGCACGATGTAGTTCGGGTTCAGCTCCTCCTCGGTGACGACGTCGGCGAGCGCGGCCGCCGCCGCCAGCATCATCTCCGTGTTGACCGTGCGGGACTGGGCGTCCAGCAGGCCGCGGAAGACACCGGGGAAGACCAGCACGTTGTTGATCTGGTTGGGGAAATCGGAGCGGCCGGTGGCCACCACGGCCGCCGTCTCGCGCGCGATCGCCGGGTCGACCTCGGGGTCGGGGTTGGCGAGGGCGAACACGATCGCGCCGTCCGCCATGGCCGCCACGTCGTCGCCGTCCAGCACGTTCGGGGCCGAGACACCGATGAAGACGTCCGCGCCGGCCACGGCCTGCTTGAGCGTGCCGGTGACGCCCTCGGGGTTGGTGTTGTCGGCGATCCAGCGCAGCGGCGACTCGTGGGCGGCCTCGACCAGGTCCTCGCGGCCCGCGTGCACCACACCGTGGATGTCGGCGACCACCGTGTGCTTGACGCCCGCCGCGATCAGCAGCTTGAGGATGGCCGTACCGGCCGCGCCCGCGCCGGACATGACGACGCGTACGTCCCCGATGCCCTTGCCCACCACACGCAGCGCGTTGGTCAGGGCCGCGAGCACCACGATCGCGGTGCCGTGCTGGTCGTCGTGGAAGACCGGGATGTCCAGGGCCTCGCGCAGCCGCGCCTCGATCTCGAAGCAGCGGGGCGCGGAGATGTCCTCCAGGTTGATGCCCGCGAAGCCGGGGGCGATCGCCTTGACGATCTCGACGATGGCGTCGGTGTCCTGGGTGTCCAGGCAGAGCGGCCAGGCGTCGATACCGGCGAACCGCTTGAAGAGGGCCGCCTTGCCCTCCATGACGGGCAGCGCGGCCTTGGGGCCGATGTTGCCCAGGCCGAGCACCGCGGAGCCGTCCGTGACGACCGCGACGGAGTTGCGCTTGATGGTCAGCCGCCGGGCGTCCTCGGGGTTCTCGGCGATCGCCATGCAGACCCGGGCCACACCCGGGGTGTAGACCATCGAGAGGTCGTCACGGTTGCGGATGGGGTGCTTCGACTGCATCTCGATCTTGCCGCCGAGGTGCATCAGGAACGTACGGTCGGAGACCTTGCCGAGGATGACGCCCTCGATGCCGCGCAGCTGCTCGACGATCTCCTCCGCGTGCCCGGTGGAGCTGGCGGCGATGGTGACATCGATCCGCAGCTTCTCGTGGCCGGAGGCGGTCACGTCCAGGCCGGTCACCGAGCCGCCGGAGGACTCCACGGCCGTGGTCAGCTGGGAGACCGCGGTACCGCTCGCGGGCACCTCCAGCCTGACCGTCATCGAGTACGAGACGCTGGGCGCCGTTGCCATGACCGAGTCCCTCTTCTTTCCCTAGCCTCATTGCCGCCCCACCCGACCCACGTCGACGGCGGAGCCTTCAGATGGTCGCACCTACCGACTGGTAACAGGTAAAGACCTTTATCTACGGAACGCCGTCTCCCATGATGTGAGACGAAAACAGGCCTTCACCAAGGTCTGGTGAAGGCCCGCCGACACCTCTGTGGTGCTGACACGAAGCTGACGTGAAGGTGGCACCGGCCCGCCATGCTCGCCTCGCGGCAAGTGGTCGCTCGAAGCGACGAAGGTTGGGCCCGGGGGCTTGGATCGAGCCGGTGCCACCCCCAGGCTAACAAACCACCCCGGTAAGTGATTCCCTTCGTGCGAGTTGACTGCCGGTCAATCCCGGACCGGTCCCGCGGCAGGCCGCGGGACCGGCCCCGGAATCAGTCCCGCAGCAGGTCCGGCACGCCCTGCGCGTCCGGTTCGTCGCGGGCCCCCGAGACCACCGTGAGCTGCTGGGTCGCCCGGGTGAGCGCGACGTACAGCACCCGCAGACCGGCCGGCGACTCGTCCGCGATCTCCGCCGGGGAGACCACGACCGTCGCGTCGTACTCCAGCCCCTTGGCCTCCAGGCTGCCCAGCGCCACCACGCGGTCACCGAGACCGGCCAGCCAGCGCGCCGCCTGCGCACGCCGGTTCATGGCGACGACGACACCGACCGTGCCGTCCACCTGGTCGAGCAGCCGCCGCGCCTCCGCGCGTACCGTCGCGGCCTGGTCGCCGTTCTCCACGACGCGGAAGCGCGGCCGTACGCCCGTGGAGCGCACCGCGCGCGGTGACTCCATGCCGGGCATGGCGAGCGCCAGGACCTTCGACGCCAGCTCCGCGATCTCGGCGGGGTTGCGGTAGTTCACGGTCAGGGTGAAGCGGCGGCGCGGGCGGGTGCCGAGCGCCTCGTCACGGGCCTCCGCCGCCTCGTCCGGGTCCGACCAGGACGACTGCGCGGCGTCGCCGACGACCGTCCAGGTGGCGTGCCGGCCCCGGCGGCCGACCATCCGCCACTGCATGGGGGTCAGGTCCTGCGCCTCGTCGACGATGACGTGCGCGTACTCCGTGCGCTCCGCCGCCAGCCGTTCGGCCCGCTCGCGCTGCGACTCCTCGCGCTGCGGCATCAGCTCCTCAAGGCCGGTCAGCTGGTCCAGCGGGTCGAGGTCGCGGCGCTTCCTGGGCCGGGGCGGCGAGCCGAGCAGCGTCTCCAGCTCGTCCAGGAGGGCCACGTCGTGGACGGAGAGCGGGCCCGCGCCGTCCGGTCCCAGCCGCTTCAGGGAGCGGGCCAGCCGGCGGTTCTCGCCCTGGTTGAGGATCCGTCGCGACCAGCGGCCGAGCTGCCGCTCGTCGGCCATCGCCGCGAGCACCCCGCGCGGGGTCAGCTCGGGCCACCAGGCGTCCAGGAAGGCGAGGAAGCTGTCCTCGGACGTGACGTCCTCGTCGAAGGACGAGCGCAGTTCGGCGGCGAGCTCCGGGTCGGTGTGCCGCTGCGCCGATCCGGACTTCGCCCAGAGGGCGTCCAGCAGAAGTCTCCGGGCGCGCGGCCTGAGCAGATTGACGGGCGCGGTGCCGCTGAGCACGGACTGCCGGATGCGGTTCAGCTCGCCGGCCTCCAGCTCCAGCCTGCGGCCGAAGGCGACGACCCGGAGCAGATCGGTGCGTACGGGCGCGGCCCCCGCGGTGTCCCCGCCCTCGCCCCCTTCGCCGTCCGGTCGCCCGTCCAGGTCCTCGCCGAAGGCCGGCTGTCCCCACTGATCACGGCTCCGCGACCCGGAAACCGCCGGGAAGGAACCTTCCAGCGCCCCTCTGGCCGCCTTCCGGAGCACCTTCAGCATCCGCGCCGAGCCCTTGACCCGCGCCACCGCCGGTTCGTCGTACGCCGTCGCCTCCGCGCCGTCCACCAGCGACCCGACCGCGCGGATCGCGACCTGCCCCTCCTCGCCCAGCGACGGAAGCACGCCCTCCGTGTACGCGACGAGCAGCGGCGTCGGCGAGACGACCAGAATGCCGCCCGCGTACCGCCGTCTGTCCTGGTAGAGCAGATACGCGGCGCGGTGCAGCGCCACGGCGGTCTTGCCCGTGCCGGGACCGCCCGAGACCTCGGTGACCGAGGCGGCGGGGGCCCTGATGACCAGGTCCTGCTCGGCCTGGATGGAGGAGACGATGTCCCGCATGGTGTGCCCGCGCGCCTGGCCGAGCGCGGCCATCAGCGCGCCGTCCCCGATGACGGCCAGCGCCGCGCCGTCCAGCGAGGCGGTCAGCTCCGGGCGCATCAGATCGTCCTCGACACCGAGGACCCGGCGCCCCTTGGAGCGGACGACCCGGCGCCGTACCACCCGGCCGGGGTCCACCGGGGTGGCGCGGTAGAACGGCGCGGCGGCGGGCGCGCGCCAGTCGATGACCAGCGGCGAGTAGTCGGAGTCCAGGACTCCGATACGGCCGATGTGCAGTGTCTCGGCGATCTCGGCGGTGCTGTCGGGTCCGATCGCGTCGTCGGCGGGCTCGACCGAGGTGTACGCGCCGTCCGGGCCCTTCTTGCCGTCCTTGCCCCGGAGGAGGTCGATCCGCCCGAAGAGGAAGTCCTCGAACTCGTTGTTCAGCCGGTTGAGGTGGATCCCGGCGCGGAACACCTGGGCGTCACGCTCGGCGAGGGCTCCCGGCGTGCCGACCTGCCCCCTCTGGGCGGCGTCGTTCATCAGGAACTCCGCCTCGTGGATCTTCTCCTCAAGGCGGCGGTACACCTGGTCCAGATGGCGCTGCTCGACGCCGATCTCGCGGTCGCGTACGGAGTCGCGCTCCGTGTCGCGTACGGGATCGACGGCGGGTCCAGCGGTTTCTACAGCGGCATCCTGCGCGGCCACCGAGGCCCCCTTCATGACGTGCATTGGGCAGCCGTCAACCGTACGCGAAGGGGGCGGGTATGTCAGGCGTCGACTTCCACCAGTCGTTTGCCGTCGAACGTACGGACCTCGAAGTGATCGATGTCATTGCTCTCCATGGCCGTACCGCCCTCGACGTAGAGCGGTTTCTTGCCGTTCTCGTCCGGGCTGTCGGGGATGCCGTACCCCCATGCCGGGACCGACCACGAGGTGACGACCTCCTGCTCGCCGGTCTTGGAGACGGCGACCAGACTGCACTTGAGCGGGCCCTTCACATTCTTCAGCTCCAGGGCGGTGCGGGTGCCCCAGGCCTTCGGCTCCATGGCGATGGCGGCGCTGACCTTGGTGACGGTGTCCGTGGCACCGATCTTGCCCGGCATTCGGGCGAATTCCTGGGCCGGCGTGCGCTCCCGCGCCACCGCCGGGCCCGGCTCGGCGCCGCCCGAGGTGGCGATCCCGACGCCCACGGGCCCGCCGATGATCAGCACCGCGGCGGCGGCGACCAGATACAGCCCCCGGCGCTTGCGCTGGGCGCGCTTGACGGCGACCTCGTCGACCAGCCTGCCGAGCAATCCCGGGCTGGGCCGCACGGACACGGAGGGCGTCGGCAGCTGTGCGAGGGGCACGGGGGGCTGGGTCAGCGGGGTGGGCGCGAGGAACGGGTCGGGATCGTCCGCCAGCATGGCCAGCATCGGCTCCATCCCGGAGAACTCCTCCAGCTGGACGGCGCAGATCCGGCAGCCGGCCAGATGCGTCTCGAAGGCCGTGGCCTCGGCATCGTCCAGAATTCCGAGGACGTACGCTCCGACGGCTTCATGCACAGTACTTTCGTCGCCCAGTCCGTACTGCTCGTGCGTGGTCATGCCGAGACCCCCCTTTCTTCCAACGCGAGCTTCATCGACCGTAGTGCGTAGAACACACGGGAACGCACGGTCCCGCTGGGTATGCCGAGCGTCTCGGCCGCCTCGTTGACCGTGCGTCCCTTGAAGTACGTCTCCACGAGTACTTCCCGGTGGGCAGGGGTCAAATCCTCAAGCGCGTCCGAGAGCGTCATCAGCCACAACGCCTTGTCGATCTCGTCCTCCGCGGGCATGACCTCCAGCGGCGACGGGTCGACTTCCTGCGGCCGGGCCTGCCGACTGCGGTGACCGTCGATGACGATGCGCCGGGCGACCGTCACCAGCCAGGGTCGGACAGAGCCGGTCGCCCGGTTGAGCTGACCGGCGTTCTTCCAGGCACGGATGAGCGTTTCCTGTACGACGTCCTCGGCGCGCTGGCGGTCGCCCGCGACGAGACGCATGACGTAGGCGAGCAGCGGTCCCGCGTGTTCCCGGTAGAGGGCGCGCATCATCTCCTCGTCGGGGACGGAGGTGTTGGCGCGCGGTGCCGCGCTCCGGTGTCGGGCCCGGTGAGGGCGGTCATCGGCCACGGCCGCATCTTTGCGCACCTAAACCTCCCGGTCGAGACCTTCATGGCTGCTTCTCCCTCATCACTACGGACGCCCGGGGGAGCGCACTCAATGGCCGGCGCAAAAACTTTCAAGATCTTTTGCGTCGGGAGGGAGGGTGAAGCAAGGCGGCATGAGGGGGTTCGCGCCGGTCCGGGACCCGTGCGGGATTGATGGAGGACACGTGGAGGGCATGTCTCGGACTCGCAGAGATACCGTGCGGTAGTTGTCTGAAAATCGCGCAACAACCTTACGGAAAGTCCCGTCGGGGTTCGTCGGGAAAGCCCGGCCGGGCCGCGCGTCAGGACCGGGCGAGAGCCGCCCTGCGGCGGTGCCTGGCGACCCGCTCGCGGTTGCCGCACACCTCGCTGGAGCACCACCGCCGGCGCCGGCCGCGCGACGTGTCCAGGTAGACGCGCCGGCAGCTGTCGCCCTCGCACTCCCGCAGCCTGGCCCGCGCGGCGGGATCGGTGAGCAGCTCCACCGCGTCCCTGGCCACGGCGGCGAGCAGCGCGTCGCACTCAGGCTCGGCGCTCAGTGCCCGTACGAGATCACCGTCCTCGTCCCGTACCGCCCTGATACCCGGCGGCGCCCCCGCGGCCAGCGTGTTCACCCGCTCCAGCGCGCCGGCGGCCTCCCGCCCGTCGATCTCGGCGTGTACCAACTGCCCCACTCTGTCGCGCAGTTCGGCGAAGGACCGGACCCAGCGGGCGTCGACACCCGCGAGCGGCGTGCCCTCGGGCACCAGCCCCGCGCCGACCAGCCACCGGCCGAGCGGCGCGGCGTCGTCGAGCCGCTCCCGGCCTCTGGAAGTCCGTTCTCCCGTGGCCACCAGATCCAGGCAGATGCGCCCGGAGTCGAACCGCCACTCGTACGAGCCCATGCCCGCCGCCGTGCCCGCCGTCATGTGCCTGTCACCGCCTCGGGTTCACCGTGGGTGCCGTCCTCCTCAGAGTGCCCGCCCCGGGACGCGGCCGGAACCCCTGCTGCCGATGGCGGTTTCGGCCGAAGGGTCCTACCCGGCCGCGTTCGGCGGGCCGTTGTGCAGGACGCGTTGGAAAAGGTGGTGATCGCGCCACTCGCCGTCGATGTGGAGATAGTGCGGAGCCGTACCGATCAGCTCGAAGCCGCATTTGCGCAGCACGCGCTGCGAGGCGGCGTTGGCGAGGACCGCGGCCGCCTCGACGCGGTGCAGGCCCAGCTCCTCACGGGCGGTGCGGCAGACCTCCTCGACCGCGCGGGTCGCCAGGCCGCGGCCGGTGTACGCGGCATCGATCCAGTAGCCGAGATTCGCACTCCGAAACGGTCCGAGCGCGATGTTGTGGAGGGTCGCCTCGCCGACGACACGGGCGCCGTCCACGAGATGCCAGCGCCGGACGGCGGGATCGGCGAGCCGGTTCGCCTGGGCCCTGGGGGTGTAGAAGTCGGCGGGGCGGTCCGGCTCCCAGGGGCTCAGATGGTCCCTGTTGCGGATGAGCGCCTCGGCGACGCGTTCGGCGTCGTCCGGGCTGGCGGGCCTGAGGCGGATCGAGGTGTCATGGGCCATCTTCGTACGGTACCCACGGGGCGGCCGCCTACCGCCTTCCGCTCGACGCGTCCGCGCAGGGGGACGACCTGACACGTCCTCGTGCACCGGTCTGACGCGCCCGCGCGCACGGGTCTGACGCGTCCGCCTGCGTGTGCCTCACGCCTCCGCGTACCTGGAGCCGGCCGATGGGTCCAGCGCGAGCCGGTAGCCGCGCTTGACCACGGTGTGGATCAGCTCGGGGGCGCCCAGCGCGGCCCGCAGCCGGGCCATCGCCGTCTCGACGGCGTGTTCGTCGCGGCCCGAGCCGGGGAGCGCCCGCAGCAGATCCGCCCGCGACACCACCCAGCCGGGCCTGCGGGTCAGCGCGCGCAGCAGGGCCATTCCGGCGGGCGGCACCGGCCGCAGCTCGCCGTCGACCAGGACCGCGTGGCCGCGGATCTCGACGCGGCGGCCCGCGACCGGCAGCGTACGGGCGCGCCCCGGCAGCTCCGTACAGAGCGCCTGGACGAGCGGCCCGAGCCGGAAGCGGTCCGGCTGGACGGTGTCGATGCCCCGCGCCCGGAGCGGCTGGGCGGTGACGGGCCCGACGCAGGCGGCGAGGACGTCGTGGCGCAGGGCCGCCAGCAGCTCCGGCAGCCGCCCGCGCTCATCGGCGCGCGACAGCAGGGAGGCGGCGGCGGGCGCGCTGGTGAAGGTGACGGCGTCCACGGCGCGGGCGACGGCCGCGTCGATGAGCCGGTCGACCGGAACGAGATCCTCCGGGGGCATCCAGCGGTGGACGGATACGACGACGACCTCGGCGCCGCCCGCCCGTAGCGCCTCCACGAACCCGGGCGGCGGCTCCCCGTGCAGCTGGACCGCGATCCGGCGGCCCTCGACGCCCTCCCCCAGCAGCCGGTCGAGGACCCCGGCCATCGACGCGGAGCCGGGCGACCACGCCTCGGTGAGCCCGGCGGCCCGGAGGGCGCCCTCGGCCCCGGGCCCGCGGGCGAGCAGTTCGGCGCCGCGCAGACAGGAGAGGAGTTCCTCGCCGTGACCCCATCCGCCGGCGGCCCCGATCCAGCCCCGGAGGCCGACGGCCGTGGTCGCCACGACCGCGTCGGGCACCCGGTCGATCAGCTCCCGGGTCGCGGCGAGCAGGTCCGTGTCTTCGGCGGGCGGCACGATCCGCAGGGCGGGGGCATGGACGACGGCGCCGCCGCGGTGCCGGAGCAGCGCGCCGAGTTCGCCGGCGCGGCGGGCGGCGGTGACCCCGATCGTGAAGCCCGCGAGGGGGCCGTGCCCGTGGGCGTCCATGCCGCTCCCCTCCCGCTCGCCCCGCCCGCCTGCGCGCGTGGCGCCGTACGGATGAAGCGGCCGAGCCTGTCAAATACGCGTAACAGGCTCGGTCCACGGGCATTTCGGCGACGTTACGCACGGCCGCGGCCCCACCGTCACGTACGTACGGGTTCGCCGCCGGGACCCACACCTCCCGGTGGGCCCGCACGCGTTCCACCGCCGCCGGTACGGCCCGGCCGGGGCCCGTGAAGGTATACCGCCGGAGTCGACGGCGCCCCGGAAAAACCGACTTCCGCGCGCCGCGCATATGACAGAGACTCAGATCGTGTGCGGAACAGAGCTGTTACGTCGAACGGCGAGGCCCGTGCGTCCGTATGGGATTCTGTATGCGACAAGATCGAACACCGACCGCCCCGCATGCCACCCCGAACTGGCGCGGTACCACCGCTTGTCGAGTGAACGGCACCCGGACCGGAGACGGAGGCGACTGATGGCACGTACGACCACGTCCGGCGGGCGCAAGGACAAGCCGGCCACGCTGGCACTGGTCGCCCAGCGGGCGGGGGTGTCGCCCCAGACGGTGTCCAACGCTCTCAACTCCCCCGAGCTGCTGGCCCCGCAGACCCTGGAACGCGTCCAGCGGGCGATAGCGGAGCTGGACTACCGGCCGCACCAGGCCGCGCGCTCGCTGCGCACCCGCTCCAGCCGGCTGATCGGCTACGGCGTCCAGGCGACGCCCGACGGGGTGTCCCGGCCGGTGATGGAGCACTTCCTGCGCGCCTTCTCGGACTCCGCCAACGAGGCCGGATACCGCGTCCTGCTGTTCGCCGCGCCCATGGACGCGGCGGACGAACCCGACTGCTACGCCGAGCTGTTGCGCGAGCAGTCGGTCGACGCGTTCGTCCTGAGCAACACCTATCGCGGCGATCCGCGCCCCGGCTGGCTGCGCAAGCGCGACATTCCGTTCGTGGCGTTCGGCCGCCCCTGGTCGGCCCGTTCGGTCGGCGACTGGGTGGACGTCGACGGCGGCCACGGCACGGCGACGGCCGTCGATCACCTCGTCTCGCTGGGCCACCGCAGGATCGCCTTCCTCGGCTGGCCGCGCGGCTCCGGCGTCGGGGACGACCGGGCCCGCGGCTGGCGCGAGGCGATGCGCCGGCACGGCCTGTCCATCCGTGATCTGCGGGTCAGCGCGAGGGACGACGTCGACGCCGCACGCGACGCGGTCGCCCGCCTCTTCCCGGCGGGCACCACTGCGGTCGTCGCGGCCAGCGACACCCTCGCCCTCGGCTGCTACCGCGCCCTGCGCGACAGCGGCCGCCTCCCGGGCCGCGATGTCGCGGTCGTCGGCTTCGACGACTCCTCCGCCGCCGGCCTGCTCTCCCCCAGCCTCAGCAGCGTCCGCCAGCCCCTGGAAGAAGTCGGCCGGGCGTGCACCCGGCTGCTCCTGACGCGGATCGGTGACCCGCGGGGCGCCGAGGAACACGTCCTGCTGACACCGGAGTTGATCGTCCGGGAAAGCTCCGCGCTCCCGGTCGCCCGCTGACCCCGGCCGCAGCCGGCACAGGGAGCCGCCGGGCCGTGCCGGACAGGACTTAGGATCGCTTCGCCGTCCGGCGTATCCGTGCGCCGCCGACGGTCAGGGAGCAGAAGCCAGGGAGTTCGCCGTGTTGAAGGTCTTCGCCGATCTGTCCACACCGCTGGTGGCCGACGCCTGTGTCCGCCACGACGTGCCGCTGCGCGTCGCGCCGGCCGGGATCGGTGCCGTCGTACCCGGTCATCGCCTCGCGGGGCGCGCGTTGCCGGTGCGGCACTACGGGAGCGTGGATGTGTTCCTGGAGGTGTTCGGCCGGGCGGAGCCGGGTGATGTGCTGGTCATCGACAACGGCGGCCGGACGGACGAGGCGTGCGTCGGCGATCTGGCGGTGCTGGAGGCGCGGGCGGCCGGGGTGAGCGGTCTGGCGGTGTGGGGGCTCCACCGGGACACCTCGGAGCTGGCCGGGATCGGCCTTCCGGTGTTCAGCTACGGCGGTTACCCGCCCGGCCCGGTACGGCTGGACGAGCGGGAGCCCGAGGCGCTGGACACCGCCCGGTTCGGGGCGCATGTGGTGAGCGCGGACGACCTGGTCTTCGGCGACGAGGACGGCGTGCTGTTCGTCGCCGCCGAGCACGCCGACGAGGTACTGGCGACCGCGCACCGCATCCGGGAGACCGAGCGCGAACAGGCCCGCAAGATCGTGGCGGGCGAGACGCTGCGCCGGCAGACGGCCTTCGACGACTATCTGGCGCGGCGCGCCGCCGACCCGGAGTACACCTTCCGCCGGCATCTGCGACGGATCGGCGGGGCCATCGAGGAGTAGCCGGAACGCTCGTACCGTGCGAGGAATTTGACGGTACGTCATCATCCGTTTCCGTGCCTCTGCGCATATGGAGCCGACGCGGGTCCGGAAACGTCCGGAGCGCATGCCCACGGGGGGACATCTTGCGATCCATCGCACGAACCAGAGGCGTTCTGTTCGCCCTCACGCTGGTGGCCACGGCCGGCACCGCCTGGCCCGCCACGAGTACGGCGGCCGAGCCGGTGGCCGGGCGCACGACTGAGCCGGTGGCCGGACCGGCGACCGGGCCGGCCGGGGCGTACGGCGAGCCGTGTGTCAGGGAACAGCTCGCCGTGCCCGCCGGGGCCTACCGGGTCGGGGTGTCCGACGCCGACCCCACCGGCCGGTTCCAGGTCGGCTACATGATGGACCAGGACTTCGTGTATCACCTGGTCCGGTGGGCCGACGGCGTACCCGAGGACCTGGGCACCGCCCGCACCGGCGCCATGGGCATCAACGCCCACGGCGACATCGTGGGGTCCGAGTTCGACTCGGAGACCTACCGGTCGGCCGGGTGGCTCTACCGGAACGGCGCGTTCACCGAACTCCCCGGTGTCGAGCCGGGCTTCGACGCCCTCCCGACGGCCGTGAACGAGGACGGCACGGTCTCCGGAGCCTCCGGCGTCCCCGGGGAGCGGCCCGTGCCGGTGGTCTGGACGCGGGACGGCGAGGTGCGTCCGCTGGCTCTGCCTCCGGGGGACTCCGGCGGGCGGGGCACCGACATCGATGCCGACGGCACCGTCGTCGGCTGGACCGCCGGGGCCTCCGACGCCTCCACGCACGCGGCCCGCTGGAACCCCGACGGCACGGTGGAGCGCCTCCCCGAGCACCGGCCGGGACCGGAGACCGGGTCGGCGGCCGAGGCCGTGGCGGGCGGCACGGTCCTCGGATCCGAGGTCTACGCCACGGACCCGACCATGATCCTGAGCTGGCCGAACGGGGCCACCGGCCCCGACGCGCTCGGTACGGGCGAGCCGCAGGCGGTCAACCGGCACGGCTCGGTGGTCGTGCGCACCACGCCGGACACCAAGCTGTGGCTGATCCAGAACGGCGTCACGCGGTCGCTGCCCACGGACTCCACGCCCTTCCCCACCGGCGAGGTGACGGCGCTGACCGACGACGGCATCGCCTACGGCCGCTGGAACAGCACCCCGGTGCGCTGGGACTGCCGGCTGCCGTAGGGCCTGTCCTCACAGTCCCGCCTGCCCGGCGACGCCCGGTTCCGTTTCACGGGTTGTCGGGCATCGGAGCGCCGACAGGGGTGGCGGCGTCGGGGAGCCAGCTCCCGGGGATACGTTCCAGCCACCCCTCCCGTGCGGCGAGCGCGTCGGCGGCGGCGCGCAGCGCGTCGACTCCCGGATGCTTCAGCCCCTTGCGCCACACCAGCGACAGCGGTGACAGGGGGACGGGCCCGACGAGCGGGCGCAGCACCGCCCCCGGCATCTCCGGGAAGTCGACCACGGCGAGTACGGGCGTACGGTGCTTCGCCATCACCCGCCGGAACTCCTCGGCGCCGACCGCCATCGGCGCGGGCGGGGCGAGTGCGATGGAGCGCCCGGCGAAGAGGCGCCGCGCCAGATCCGTCCACTCCAGGGTCCCGGGGTTGCCCGCCCCCGCGTACACGCGCTCGCCCGCGAGCGCGTCGAGCGGTATCTCGGCGCGGTCGGCCAAGGGGTGGTCGTACGGCAGCAGCACGGCGAGCGGCTCGTACCGTACGAGCTGATGGTCGAGGCCGGAGCGGAGGGCGGGCGCGAGCCCGTCGGCGTATCCGAAGGAGGCGTCGAGCCGGCCGGCGAGGATCTCGCCGGCGGCGCGGGTCAGGCCGCTCTCGAAGCGGGCCATCAGCTCAAGGCGCGGGGCAAGTTCGCGTGCCCGCGCCAGCACGGACCCCGAGACCATGCCCTCGGTGTTGAGATCCACGAGCAGCGGCCGTTCGCCGGCGGCGCGGGCGGCCAGCAGCGCGTCCTGGGCCGCCAGCACGCGCCGGGCGTACGGCAGCAGCCGCTCGCCCTCGGCGGTCAGCGTCACCCGGCGCGTGGTCCGTACGAACAGCTCGGCGCCCAGCTCCCGCTCCAGCCGCCGGATGTCGCGGCTCAGCGCCTGCTGGGCGACGTACAGCCGGGCGGCGGCCCGGGTGAAGTGCAGGTCCTCGGCGGCGGCGACAAAGCCGCGGAGCAGCCGGGGGTCGATGTCTCGGGCCATGCCGCATTCAACAACACACCACTGACAACACGCACGCGTGAATGCCCACGGAGCAGGTGTTGGACCGGGCGCGGGGCGTACGGCGAGGGTGAGGACATGCCGTACTCCCCCGCACCCGACACTCCCCTGCTGGCCGTCACGGGCGACAGCCTGGTCCTGGCACGGCGGTACGACGCCCGTTTCGGCCCCGCTGCCGAACCCGATCCGGCCGAACCCGATCCGCCGAGCGCACCAGAGCCGGCGGAGCGATCGGAGCCGGACCCGTCGCAAGCGGCGAAAGCGGCGCGCCCGCCCGGGACGGCGCGCCGCCGCGGCAATCCGTACGCACGGCTCTTCGCGATCCCCGGTGCCCGCGCCTTCACCGCCGGGAATCTGCTCGCCCGGCTGCCGATGGGCATGTTCAGCGTCAGCGCCGTGATCATGATCGCCGGATCGCGCGGCTCGTACGCGCTGGCCGGCGCCGTCACCGCCACCGGCCTCGCGGCCACCGCGCTGGTGGCGCCGCGGACCGCCCGGCTCGTCGACCGCCACGGACAGGCCCGTGTCGCCGTCCCCGCCGCCGCGATCGCCGCGCTGGCCTCGCTCGCCCTGGTGCTGTGCGTACGGTACGAGGCACCGGACTGGACGCTCTTCGCCGCCTACGCCGCGACCGCCACCACCCCCAACACCGGCGGGATGTCCCGCGCCCGCTGGGCCCATCTGCACCGGGGCGCGACCCCGGAGAACGCCGCGGCCCTGCATACCGCCAACTCCTTCGAGCAGGCGGCCGACGAACTCTGCTTCATGCTGGGCCCGGTACTGGCCGCCTTCCTGTGCACCGCGCTCTTCCCGGAGGCGGGCACGCTGACCGGCGCGGTCCTGCTGCTCACCGGCGTACTGGTCTTCGCGGCGCAGCGCTCCACCGAGCCGCCCGCCACCGGCCGTACGGACGCGGCGCGCGCCCCGCTCCACTCGCCCGCGCTGGCCGCCCTGCTCGCCGTCTTCCTCGCCACGGGCGCCGTGTTCGGTGCGACGGAGGTCGTCACGCTGGCCTTCGCCGACGACCGCGGTCACCAGGCGTGGGCCGGCGCGGTACTCGCGCTCCAGGCCGCCGGCTCGTGCGCCGCGGGGCTGCTCCTCGGCACGCTGCGCCCGGCCCGCCGCGTCGGCCGGCGGCTGGTGTGGTGCGTCGCCGCGATGTCGGCGCTGCTGGCCCTGCCCCTGCTCGCGGCCACCACGGGGGCGCCGGGGTCCATGGCGCTGCCGCTGCTCGCCTGCGCGCTGCTGATCGCGGGCGCGGCGACGGCCCCGACGATGGTGACGGGCATGACGCTCGTGCAGCGCCTCACCCCGGCGAGCCGGCTCAACGAGGGGATGACGCTGGCCGTCACGGCGCTGCTGGCCGGTATAGCCGCCGGCGCGGCGGCCGGTGGCTGGACCGTGGAGCACACCGACCCGGCCCGCGGCTACGCCCTTCCGCTCTGCGCCGCGCTCCTCGCGCTGCTCTGCGCGGCGGCCGGGGCGCGCCGCTTCGGGCACTTCGGGCGCTTCGGGCACGACAAAGGCCCCGCTGCCTGAGCAGCGGGGCCTTCGCCTGCGGTATTCAATTGAAACATGGGAATTGTGGAGATGGCGGGAATCGAACCCGCGTCCAACGGTGCGGAACCAGGGCTTCTCCGAGCGCAGTCCGTTTCGCTTTTCTCGGCCCCGGAGATCACACGGACAAGTCTCCGACGGGCTCAGTCACTGTTTGGTTTCCCTCTGCTCCCCGTGACCGGGCTCAGAGGTTTAGTTCCCTAGCTGATGCCAGGATCCGGGTCGGGAACAGCCCCGGGCTGACACTCCGCAGAGTCTTCGCTAGCTGCTGATTAGGCAGCGAGGGCGAAGGCGGAGGAATCGCGCTTAGAAGTGGCGATTATTGTTTGCGACATATGGTTTACGAGATCATTGCCGCTTCCTCGGCTCGCTTCACCTGCTTCGACATCCGCTGTCGAAACCGATCATCCCCATGTTGTTTTTTCAAACGTGCTCGTTTTCGAGCGTGCACCCGCTGTGAGGTGCGAGGCCCATCGTACGTGACCAACGCACGACGGTGCCAGCCTATTCCACCGCGGCCCGGCCGAAGCGGCGCCGGCCGGGAGCGCCGACGGGTCCGGTCAGGCCCGCTGGCGCCGCTTCACCGCCGAGATCGCCCGGTCGGTCTCGCGCCGGTCCTGCTTCTCGCGCAGCGTCTGCCGCTTGTCGTACTCCTTCTTGCCCTTCGCCAGCGCGATCTCGACCTTCGCCCGGCCGTCCTTGAAGTACAGCGCGAGGGGCACGATCGTGTGACCGGTCTCCTGCGACTTCGACTCCAGCTTGTCGATCTCGACCCGGTGCATCAGCAGCTTCCGCTTGCGCCGGGCGGAGTGGTTGGTCCAGGTCCCCTGCGTGTACTCCGGCACATGGACGTTGTGCAGCCACGCCTCATGTCCGTCGATCTGGACAAATCCGTCCACCAGGGAGGCCCGCCCCTGGCGCAGGGACTTCACCTCGGTACCCGTCAGCACGAGACCGCACTCATACGTGTCGATAATGAGGTAGTCGTGCCGCGCCTTCTTGTTCTGCGCGATCAGTTTGCGCCCAGTTTCCTTAGCCATAGTCCCGCCATTTTCTCACCCCGGCGCAACTTCTTTACTCCGCGCCGCCGAGCCCGCTCAGTACCGACCTCGCCCGGTCCTGGGCGCGCTCGCTCACCTGGAGATCCGGGGTGACGCCGCGGCCGTCGACCCCATGGCCGGCCGGGGTGCGGTACGTGCCGACGGTCAGCTCGGCGACGGAGCCGTCGGGAAGCGCGCTCGGCATCTGGACCGAGCCCTTGCCGAAGGTGCGCGAGCCGACGGTGACGGACCGGCCGCGGTCCTGGAGGGCACCGGTGAGCAGTTCGGCCGCGCTCATCGTGCCGCCGTCCACCAGCACCACCACCGGGCGGCCGGTGTCGCCGCCGGGATCCGCGTACAGCGCGCGCTCCTCGCCCCTTATGTCGTACGTGGCGACCAGACCGCCGTCCAGGAAGGCGGAGGCGGCGGTGACGGCCTCGGCGACCAGACCGCCCGCGTTGCCCCGCAGGTCGAGCAGGACTCCGGCGCCCTTCGGCGCGGCCCGGACCGCGTCCCGTACCCGCTGGCCCGTCCCCTTGGTGAACGCGTCGACCGTGATCCGCAGCGCGCCGCCCTCGATCGTGTCGACCGTGACGGATTCGGTGGTGAGCCGGGCGCGGCGCAGGCTCTCCGTCCAGCGGTGGCCGTCCCGCTCCAGTCCGAGCACGACGGTCGTCCCGACGACGGAGGCGCCGTCGCCCTTCCCCCCGCCGCGCAGCAGCGCCATGACCTCCGTGACGGGCCGCTTCCTGATGCCGCGGCCGTCGATGTCCCTGATGATGTCGCCCGGTCCGATACCGGCCCGCTGCGCGGGACCGCCGGGATGGACCCGGGTGACCTCGACCAGACCGTCGGCGGTACGTCTCGCCCACAGCCCGACGCCAGTGTACGAGCCGTCGAGGGCCTGCTGGAACTCCTCGTACTCGTTCTTGTCGTACACCGAGCCCCAGCGGTCGCCGCTGCGGCTGACGACCTCCTCGGCCGCTTCCGTACCGGACTTGCCGTTGGCCATGGCCTCGGCGGCGGCCCTGGCGACCTCGTCGCGGTCGGCCGTCGACGCCACGGGCCGGGTGTGGACGCGGGGCGCGTCCTCCTCGCCGTACGGCAGGACGCCCGTCGCCACGGCGGTGCCGAGCACGCCCGCGAAAAGCAATGTCAGGGCCGTCCCGCGGCGTACACCGCGGGACGTTCGGTGCAACTGGTGCAACTCGGAACCCGACATGAGGTTGAGTCTAGGACAACACCGAACGGCAGAACGGTGCTTGTCGCCTCCGCGCCAGGGGCGCTTGTCACACCCGGAGGTACTTGCGCAGCGCGACGAAAGCGGCCACGGCGGGCATCAGCAGACCGATGGCGAGCACCAGCGGAAGCTTGGCCAGCACCGCGTCCCAGCCGATGAAGTTGACGAGTTCCATCTTCTGGGCGAGCGCGAGACCGTTGTCGATCAGGAAGTAGCGGCCCGCCAGCAGCATGGCGCAGGCCACCACACCACCGATCAGTCCGGCGAACGCGGCCTCCATGATGAACGGCATCTGGATATAGAAACTGGAGGCGCCGACGAGCCGCATGATCCCGGTCTCCCGGCGCCGGCTGAACGCCGATACGCGAACGGTGTTCACGATCAGCATCAACGCGATGACCAGCATCAGCGCCATCACACAGAGCGCCGCGATATTCATGCCGTTCATCAGGTCGAAGAGGTTCTGCAGGATGTTGCGCTGGTCCTGGACGGACTCGACCCCGTCCCGGCCCGCGAAGGCCGTCGCCACCACCTTGTACTTCTCGGGGTCCTCAAGCTTCACGCGGAAGGACTCCGGCATCTGGTCCGGGGTGATCGTCGCGGCGAGCGGGGTGTCGCCGTAGCGCTCCTTGTAGTGCTTGTACGCCTCGTCGGCCGTCTCGTGGTGGACCGTCTCGACGAGGTCCATCTTCTTCAGATCGGCCTCGATCTGCTGCCTCTGCTGGCTGGTGACCGAGCCCTTGGCGCACTGGGGCGCGGTCGCCGCGTCGTTCTTGTTGCAGAGGAAGATGGAGACATTGACCTTGTCGTACCAGTAGTCCTTCATCACGCTGACCTGCTCGCGCATGAGCAGCGCGCCGCCGAACAGGGCGAGCGAGAGGGCTACGGAGACGATGACCGCGAAGGTCATCGTGAGATTTCGGCGAAGACCGACGCCGATCTCCGACAGGACGAACTGGGCGCGCATGGCGTCCTTTCAGCTTTCGGTACTCAATGCTCGGTGCTCAGTACTCGGTGCGCGGTACTCGGTGTGCTCAAGGCTCAGTGCTGGTAGCCGTAGACGCCGCGTGCCTGGTCGCGCACGAGACGGCCCTTCTCCAGCTCGATCACACGCTTGCGCATCTGGTCGACGATGTTCTGGTCGTGGGTCGCCATCACGACGGTGGTACCGGTGCGGTTGATGCGGTCCAGCAGCTTCATGATGCCGACCGAAGTCTGCGGGTCGAGGTTGCCGGTCGGCTCGTCCGCGATGAGCAGCATGGGACGGTTGACGAAGGCCCGCGCGATCGCGACGCGCTGCTGCTCACCACCGGAGAGCTCACCGGGCATCCGGTCCTCCTTCCCGCCGAGGCCGACGAGATCGAGGACCTGCGGTACGGACTTGCGGGTCTCGCCGCGGGACTTGCCGATGACCTCCTGCGCGAACGCGACGTTCTGCGCCACGGTCTTGTTCGGCAGCAGCCGGAAGTCCTGGAAGACGGTGCCCAGCTGGCGGCGCATCTGCGGCACCTTCCAGTTGGACAGGCGCGCGAGGTCCTTGCCGAGGACGTGCACCATGCCGTGGCTGGCGCGCTCCTCGCGCAGAAGCAGTCTCAGGAAGGTCGACTTTCCGGAACCGGACGAGCCGACGAGGAAGACGAACTCGCCCTTCTCGATCTCAAGGGAGACATCGCGCAGAGCGGGGCTGTTCTGTTTCGGGTAGGTCTTGGAGACGTTGTCGAATCGGATCACGGGTGCACCACGGTCGGCCGGGAGTAGGTGAGCGAGACCTTACGCGAACCGCGCTGCCGCGCGCAGTCCGCGTCCGTTGTTGGAACGATGCCCGGGGACGGGCTTGGGCCGATTTATCACGGATGGCACCGGGCCGCCAGCGGTGAGGTCCACCAGGAATCCGGCCGACCGCGCCGAAACGGCCGGGAACTGGCAGAGTGGAGGGGGGAACGGTCGTGTTTCCCGGAGCGTTGAGCGGAGAGACACTGGCTGCGGCTCCGCCGCGCGGTGAGGAGGAATGCGCATGACCTACGACAGACTGGTGTGCGCCAACTGCGCGGGACCCGTCAGCGAGGGCCGCTGTCGCGTGTGCCGCGCCAACAGGGAGCGTCTTCAGCAGCAGGGCCCCCTGGGCGGCCTGAGCCCGGTGGCGCTGCTCACACTGCTGGTGGTGCTCGTCGCGGCGGTGGCGCTGATGGCCGCGTATCAGCCCGCGTGACCTCCGTCCCGTAGGACCTGAACGACCTCGGACCCACGTGACCCACCGAAGAACCCACGAATGAGGGGCCCGGACGCCTGACAGGTGTCCGGGCCCCTCATTTTCACGTGCCTGCGGTGTGGACCGCGGAGCGGTCCGTACTACACCGGTCAGACGGCCGTACGACCGCCGCCGACCAGACGCGGCAGCATCCGGAAGCCGATGCCGCCGGCGATCATGGTCGCGGCACCGATCAGCAGGAACGTGGTCTCGGCGGCGCCGGTCTCCGCCAGCTCCTCCTTGGCCGCACCCTGCTCGACCGGCTGCGAGCCGACACTGTCGGTGTCGGTGTTGTCGCCACCCGTGGTCGCGCCACCGGTGGAGCCGCCGTCGGCGCCACCGCCGGTGGTGGTGCCACCGTCCGTGCTGCCACCATCGGTGGTCCCGCCATCGGTGGTGCCGCCATCGGTCGTCCCACCGTCCGTGGTCCCGCCGTCCGTGGTCCCACCATCAGTGGTCCCGCCGTCCGTCGTACCACCGTCAGTCGTCCCACCATCGGTGGTGCCACCGTCGGTCGTCCCGCCGTCCGTCGTACCACCATCGGTGGTCCCGCCGTCCGTCGTACCACCGTCAGTCGTCCCACCATCGGTGGTGCCACCGTCGGTCGTCCCACCATCCGTGGTCCCACCATCGGTCGTCCCGCCGTCCGTGGTCCCACCATCGGTGGTCCCGCCGTCCGTGGTCCCACCATCGGTGGTCCCGCCGTCCGTCGTACCACCGTCGGTCGTCCCACCGTCCGTGGTGCCGCCCACGGTCGTGCCGACCGTCGCGCCGCCGTCGGTGGTGCCACCGTCCGTGGTGCCACCCGTGGTGTCCTCGTTACCGATACCCAGGCCGACATCGGCGATCGGAGTGGACACGCCAATACCGACGGCCTGAGCGGCGCCCGCGATGGTCAGCGAGGCGCCCGCGGCGATCACCGCGCCGGCCGCCACACGTGCCACGCGGATCCGCGTCTTTTTGGTCATCTGGCTGCTACCCCCAGTAGCTCATTCGTCAGTGGTGCAGCGTCCGGGGCAGCGGCCGCTGGGGGTTCGCGTACTCCGCCCCCGGTCTCACGCGCCCCGAATTACGCATGCCACGCGCCAGCGTCGCCGGTTTTCATATACCCGTCAAGGTCGTTGCGCGTGCGATGACCGATATCGCGTCAGTTGTCCGGCGTGCGGGGATGCAACTGTGACGTAAAAGGGAACTGCCGCCCTACGAACGGCAGTTCCCTTGTCGACAAAGCGCGAATTTACTTGTCCTGCTGCTTGCGCCAGCGAATTCCGGCTTCCAGGAATCCGTCGATCTCACCGTCGAGCACACCCTGCGGATTGCCGACCTCGAACTCCGTCCGCAGGTCCTTGACCATCTGGTACGGGTGCAGAACGTAGGAACGCATCTGATTGCCCCAGGAGTTGCCGCCGTCACCCTTCAGGGCGTCCATCCTGGCCTGCTCCTCCTGACGGCGGCGTTCGAGCAGCTTCGCCTGGAGGACGTTCATGGCGCTCGCCTTGTTCTGGATCTGGGAGCGCTCGTTCTGACAGGAGACCACGATGCCGGTCGGGATATGCGTGATACGCACCGCGGAGTCGGTGGTGTTGACGCCCTGCCCGCCGGGCCCGGAGGCGCGGTAGACATCGACGCGCAGCTCGGACTCGTCGATCTCGACATGGTCGCTGGACTCCACCACGGGGAGCACCTCGACACCCGCGAACGAGGTCTGGCGGCGGCCCTGGTTGTCGAACGGCGAGATCCGGACGAGACGGTGGGTGCCCTGCTCCACGGAGAGCGTGCCATAGGCGTACGGCGCCTTGACGACGAAGATGGTCGACTTGATGCCGGCCTCCTCCGCGTACGAGGTCTCGTAGACCTCCGTCGGATAGCCGTGCCGCTCGGCCCAGCGCAGATACATGCGCTGAAGCTGCTCGGCGAAGTCCGCGGCGTCCACGCCACCGGCCTCGGCGCGGATATTGACGAGCGCCTCGCGCTCGTCGTACTCGCCCGAGAGGAGCGTACGGACCTCCATCTCGTCCAGCGCCTTCTTGACCGACAGCAACTCGGACTCGGCCTCGGCGCGGGTGTCCGCGTCGTCCTCGGCCTCGGCCAGCTCGAAGAGCACTTCCAGGTCGTCGATGCGCCCGCGCAGCGCCTCGGTCTTACGGACCTCGGCCTGCAGGTGCGAAAGCTTGCTGGTGATCTTCTGGGCCGCCTCGGGATCGTCCCAGAGGGACGGGGCCGCGGCCTGCTCCTCAAGCACGGCGATGTCGGCCCTCAGTTTGTCGAGGTCCAGGACGGCCTCGATCGACCCCATGGTCGAGGAGAGGGACTTCAGCTCTTCGGATACATCGACGACTGCCACGGCACCAGCGTAACCCCTGTTTTTTGAGGGCTCGGTTCGCCTCCGGGCGCTCTGAGCCACTGTCGACGGTCGACCGTGCTCGATTCCCTCGTTCCTCGGGAACCTCCGCGAGGGCGAGCGTGCCGTCCGGACACGGACCTCCGGAGGCCCCGGCACCCGCACCACCCACCGGCCACTGCGCCGCAGGCGCACACCGCACCCCGCGCCACAGGCGCACCCGCACCCCGCCGGGAGGCGCTACGGCGCCGGGGATGTCGTCCGCTGGGAGTCCCGCGGCGCCTCCGCGCCGTCCCCGCCCATCGCCAGCCAGCCCCCCACCCCCACCACCGCGAGCACCAGCACCGCCACCGCCCCCAGCGTGATCCGGCGCTTCCGCACCGCCTCCGCCTTGTGCCGCGCCGATCCCGGCCGCCGCTGCCCCGGAGACCGCGGCGCCCGCGCCGTACCGCGCGCCCCGCCCGCCAGCTCGTCCGGCCCCGGCACCCGCATGCTCGTATGCGTGTCCCGGTTGGAGTCCGGCACCGCGCCGGGGACGAGCGGGACCGCGCCCCGGCGGCGTGGCTCCTCGGTCGCCGACGGCCCGGACGCCGTCGGCGACTCCGGTTCGTACGGCCGCTCCGCGGGCTCCGCGTCCGGCTCGTCCACGTCCAGCGGCGGGATGCCCGCGAGCGTCGGCAGCTGTTCCCGCAGCCGCGCCGCCAGCTCCGAGGCGCGCAGCCGGGAGGCCGGGGCCTTGGCCAGGCACTGGACGAGCAGCTGCCACAGCTCCTCGGGGATACCGGGCAGCGGTACGACGGTCTCGGTCACATGCCTGCGCAGCACGGCGCCGGGGTGGCCGCCGCCGAACGGGGTGAAGCCCGCGAGCAGCTCGTACAGGACGGTGGCCAGGGCGTAGATGTCGACGGCCGCGCGCGGCGGCAGGCCCTCCACGATCTCGGGGGCCAGATAGTCGGGGGTGCCGATGATCCTGGACGCCTTGGTGCGCCGGGGGGTGTCGATGAGCTTGGCCACACCGAAGTCGGTGAGCAGCGCGGGGTGCGCGCCGCCGGGGCCGAGCGGGCCCTCCATGTCGAGCAGGATGTTCTCGGGCTTGACGTCGCGGTGGACGACGCCGGCGGCGTGCGCGGCGGCGAGTCCGTCGGCGACGTCCGCGATGATCGCGACCGCGGCCTCGGGGGCGAGGCGGCGCTCGCGGTCGAGGCGCGTACGGAGATCCGTACCGCGGACCAGCTCCATGACGAGCGCGAGGTCGTTGCCGTCCACCACGAGGTCACGGACGGCGACCACCCGGGGGTGGTCGAGTCCGAGCAGGGCGGTGCGCTCCTGGACGAAGCGCCCGACCAGCTCCTGGTCCGACGCGAGGTCCTCGCGCAACAGTTTGATGGCGACGGGGCCCTCGGGCCCTTCCCCGAGCCACACCGTGCCGGCGCTGCCCCGTCCCAGGATCTGGTGGGCGGTGTACCGGCTGCCGATATTCCGTGCCAAGACTGCTCCCTCAGCGGCTGGCGTTGCCCCTCAAAGTACGCGGGTATCGGGGTGTTCCGTGCCCTGGTCGGCACCGTCACCCGCTTCGGCGGGGGAAATAGCACGATCCGGGGGATAGGTCCCTCATCCCCCGGCCACGCGTGCCCCCGTCACTGGCCCGAGTTCGTGCCGCCCAGCGCCGAGATCCAGTCCGTCACCGTCGAGATCGCGTCACCGATCGCGGTCCAGTAGCTCTGGCCCTGGGCCACCCAGTCCTGAAGCGGCGTCAGTTCCCAGATGAGCCAGCCCGCGACGAAGAGCAGGACCAGCGTGAACAGACAGCCCTTGAGGCAGCCCAGACCGGGGATCCGCATCGGGTTGGCGTTGCGCTGGCGGGGCGGGCGCGGTTCGCGCTGCTGGCGGGGGGCCGGTGCCTGCGGCTGCTGGGGCGGCGGCTGCGGGGGCGCGTACTGCTGTCGCGGCGCCGGGGCGTAGGGCTGTTGCTGCTGCGGGGGCGGCGCGTACCGCTGCTGGCGCTGGGGCGGCTGCGGGGGGCGCTGGTGTCCGGGCGGCTGCTGGGGCGGGTGCTGGGGCTGCCGCTGCGGGCGGCGGCGCAGCGGGTCCTGGCTCGGGTCGAGGTACTGGACCTGCGTCTGCTCGTTGCGGTCGCGGGCGGCCCGCATCTGGCCCTGCCAGGGGTGCGGGCCCTCGGGGTCCGCCGGTACCGGCGGCATGACCGAGGTGGGGTCGGCGGCTCCGGGGCCGTGACCAGGACCGCCGGGACCGCCGCCGGGACCGGTGGACGGCATGACGCTGGTCGCCGCGTTCGGGTCGTACGAGCCGGCGTTGCTGGGCAGGACCTGCGTCGGGTCGGCCGCGCCCGGTGTGTCGGGCACGGGCGCGGGCGCCGGGTCGGGCGCGAGGAGCGCGCCGACGCCGAGCGCGGCGTCGACCTGGGCGGGCGTGGAGTGCACGCCGACACCGGCGGCGACGGTCCGCAGCCCGCGGGCGAGGTTCTCGGCGCTCGGCCGCTGGTCCGGGTCCTTGCGCAGGCAGCGCTCTATGACCGTCCACAGCGGCTCGGGCACGGTGGTGGGGCGGCGCGGCTCCTCGCTGAGGTGGCGCTGGAGCACTTCGAGCGCGGTCGCGCCGGCGAACGGCGGGCGTCCGGTGACCAGTTCGTACAGCAGGATGCCCGCGCCGTAGATGTCGACGGCGGAGGTCTGCGGGCGGCCCTCGGCGGACTCCGGCGCGACATAGGCGGGCGTGCCGACGAACTCGTGCGTGCGGGTCAGTCCCGGGGAGTCCGCGAGGCGCGCGATACCGAAGTCGGTGAGCATCGGGTGCAGCCGCTCGCCGTCGTTCCTGAGCAGCACGTTGGCGGGCTTGAGGTCGCGGTGCACGACGCCGTCCGCGTGGCTGGCGGCGAGCGCGTCCGCGATCTGCGCGGTCAGCAGGGCCGCCGCGACGGGGCTGAACGGCCCGTTCTCGCGCAGATAGCGGTGCAGGTCGGGACCGTCGACCAGGTCCATGACGAGCGCGAGGAGATCGCCCTCGACCACCAGGTCGCGGGTGCGCACGATATTGGGGTGGGTGAGGCGGAGCAGTACGGAGCGTTCGCGCAGGAAGCGCATCACGACATCCGCGTCGTTCGCCAGCTCCTCCTTGAGGACCTTGATCGCGACGGTCTCGCCGGGCTGGCCGGCCACGGCCGCCTCGGCCCCCGCGGTCTCACGCTGACGGGCTCGCCAGACGGTGCCCGTGGCGCCGCGTCCCAGCGGCTCCTCAAGCAGGTACTTGCTGCCTACCGGCCGCACGTCATGCGCTCCCTGCTGGTCGTGGTCGTCTCATCCCCCGGCCCCGCCGGGTCTCCGACCCACTCTAGACGGGCCCCGCAAGTCACCCGTTCCGTCCTCTTCCGGTCCCACTCCGATCCCGCACGGATACGGTCCCGAACCGACCCGGTCCGGGTCCGGTCGGGTTCGGAAGAAAGACGCTCGCATCGTACGGATGGTTGCGGAGGAGCGGGGCGGACGACATCACACCCGGTCCCGAGGAGTCTCGAAGCCGTTCCCAAGCAGGCACTTTTGCGCCAACAGCCGACTATTCAAGATCACTTGTCGGCGGTACCCGGGCGTGTTGTCAGTGGCAGGTGCGAGGATGCCCCCAGCACGTGACGTGTGGAGTGGGGATTCACACCGCCCCGTGCCGACCTGTACCGGACGACGCGTCCGTGCGCGGTGGGGGGAGATCAGTGGGTATTCCTCTGTCGGGCACCCCGCGCAGAAGGGACCGCTGACGGCGATGCAGATCCGGCTGACCGTCCTGGCGCCGCGCAGCGGCCATGCCGCCGCGCGCGCGTGCGACGTGCTCGTCACCGCCCCGGCGGGTACGGCGCTGGCCGCCGTCGCCTCCGGGCTCGCCACGGCCGTCTCGGGCCTCGACGCCTCCTCGGGCGCCGTCGTCCTCTACGCGGGCCGCGAGCGGCTCGACGCCCAGCGCCGCACCCTCGGCGAGCCGCCGCTGATCGACGGCGCGGTGCTCTCGCTCCAGGTCCCCGGCGAGGACGACGCGCCCGCCGACGACGTCCCGGCCCAGCTCCATGTCGTCGCGGGCCCCGACGCGGGCGGGGTGCATCTGCTGCACGGCGGACAGATCAGGATCGGCCGGTCCGCGGAGGCCGATGTGCCGCTGGACGACCCGGACGTCTCGCGGCTGCACTGCGCGGTGACGGTCGGCGAGGACGGCCGGGTCTCGGTCGCGGACCTCTCCTCCACGAACGGGACGACGCTGGAAGGCGTCGCGGTGGGCGGCCGGCCGGTCCCGCTCCCGCCCGGCGCGCTGCTGCGGCTCGGTGAGTCCGCCCTCCGGCTCACGGTCGGGGCGCGTACGGCCACGCTGCCGACGGCGCCGGACGGCGAGGGCCATCTGCGGATCGTCCGGCCGGGCAAGGACGGCCGGGGCCCGCTCCCGCAGGGCGCGGAGAGCGGCCAGGGCGGCGGCGCGCACCGCTCGTCGGAGGCCCACGCCCCGGTCCACGGCGACGGCGGCGCGACGGCGGCCACCGGCCCCGAGACGGGCGCGTACGGCACCGGCGGCTACGCGACGGACGGTTCCTCGTACGGCCCCGCGGGCGCCTCACCGGGTCCGCAGTACGGCGGCGCGCGGCGCGAGCCCGCTCCCGCCCACGGTCCGGCCGCGCCGGGCGCGGCGGCCGGACCGGGCGAGGCCCCGGCCGAGGAGACCCGGAGCCGTGGCGAGGGGCACGCGCCCCGCGCGTACGGCGGGTCCGTCCCCTCCGGCGCGTCGAGCCGGGTCCTGGGCCCGCGGTACGGCAACCCCCCGGGCGCCCCGCGCCTGCCCGACCCCCGCAGCGCCGACACGCACTTCGGCAGCCGCCCGGCGGCGGGCTCCCCCGACGGCACGCACAGCAGGGCGGCGGCGCCGGACCCGGCGTACGGGACGGGCGCGGTCGCGGATACCGGGGGCGTGGACGCGCGCGGCGCCGAGGACGGCCCGCAGTCGCACAGCAGGACGTCCGGTTCGCGGCGGCAGGGCACGCCCGCGCGCGGGACCGAGACACCCGACGCGGCGGCCAGACGGCGTGGCGGCATAGGCGCCTGGGCCCGGCGGCTCGCCGGAAGCCGCGGCGAGGAGCTGCCGGAGTCCGGCCCCGGCCCGCTGCCCGCCGCCGGTACGGCCGGGCGCGCCCCGCGCGCGGAGACCTGGCCCGATCCGGCCGCGGTCCTGCTGACGGCGCTCGGCCCGGGACCCCGGCTGTGGGAGCGGGACAGCCGCCATCCCGAGGCGCTCGCCGTACGGCTCGGCACGGCCGACCGGGCCGCTCCGGACGGTGGCGGCCCCGTGCCCTCCGTACCGGTCACCGTCGGCCTGCGCGAGGCCGGGTCGCTCGGCCTCGCGGGCCCCAGGGAGCGGCTGGCGGGGCTGGCCAGGGCGGTCGTGGCGCAGCTCGCCGCGCTGCACTCCCCCGCCGATCTGGAGATCGTGCTGATCAGCGCGGACCGTACGAGAAGCCTGGAGGAGCGCAGACGGGACTGGGGCTGGCTCGGCTGGCTGCCGCATGTACGGCCCACCCACGGCCAGGACTGCCGGCTGCTGCTCGCCTACGACCGCGAGCAGGCGGCGGCCAGGACAGCCGAGCTGACCCGGCGGCTCGACGACGGCCCCATGGGGCCCGGCTGGGCGTCGGCCGACCCGTGGACCATCACGGAGGCCGCCGCCCGTCACGACGGGCCGTACACGATCGTGATCGTCGACGGCGACCCCGGGACCGCCGCGCTGCGCGAGTCGGCGGCGCAGCTGGCGGGCGCGGGCGCTGCGGCGGGTGTCCATGTCCTCTGTCTCGCCGAGACGGACGCCGCCTCGCCCCTCTCCCCGATCGCCGCGACCTATGAGATGGCGTGCGCGGCCTCGCTCCCCTTCCGCGAGTGCGGGGCCGTCGCCCTGCTGAGCGGTGATGTGGCCACCGCGCTGCGGCTGCTGCGTACAGCGGTGGGACAGCCCGCCGGGCATGGCACGGTCGCCGTCGTGGACGCGGTCTCGACGGCCTGGGCCGACCGCTTCGGGCGGGCGCTGGCGCCGCTGCGCGCTTCGGGGGGCGGCGGCCGGGGGCGGCCCGCCGCGGCGCTCCCGCGCACCGCCCGGCTGCTCGACGAGCTGGGGCTGGCGCGGGCCACCCCGGCGTCCCTGATGGCCCGGTGGGCGTCCGCCGCCGACCGCACCGGCGACTGCACGGCGGTCCTGGGCGCCGGTCCGCGCGGCCCGGTGAGCGTCGATCTGACCGAAGAGGGCCCGCATCTGCTGATCGAGGGGCCGGCGGGGAGCGGCCGTACGGAGCTGCTGCGCTCCGTCGCCGCCTCGCTGGCCGCCGCCGGCCGGCCCGACCGGCTGGGGCTGCTGCTGGTCGACGGCGCCGGGGGCGAGCGCGGCGAGGGGCTGTCCGTCTGTACGGAACTGCCCCATGTGACCGAGCATCTGATCGCCTCCGACCCGGTCAGGATGCGGCAGTTCGCGCAGGCGCTGGGGGCCGAGCTGAAGCGCCGGGCCGAACTGCTGGGACGGCTCGACTTCACGGAGTGGCACAACCGGCACGAGGTGGCGGAGCGGATAGTCGGCCAGCGCGCGCCGGGCGCCGCCGAGCAGCGGGCGGGCCGGCGCGGCGAGTCCCGCCCCGAGCGCGGAACCGATCAGCGCGGAACCGATCAGCGCGGTGGCGACTCGCGCGGTGGCGATCCGCGCGCGGCCGAGCAGTACGGTACGGACCAGCACCACCCCGACCCGTACCGGACCGAGCCCCACCGGACCGACCCGCACCGCGGCGACCCGGATCCGCACGCGAACGGCACGCTCCGGCTCAGGACCGCCTCGGCCCGTACGGAACAGCCGCAGACGCGGCAGCGGTCCCAGGACCCCGCGCCCCTCCCCCGGCTCATCGTGCTGGTCGACGACTTCGACGCGCTGGTCGCGCCCGCCCTCGGCAGTCCCGGCCGGCCCGCGGCCGGTTCGGTCGTACGGGCCCTGGAGGCCGTGGCCAGGGAGGGCGAGCGGCTCGGCGTCCATCTGGTGGCCACCTCGGCCCGCCCCGACCGCACGGTCGACACGGAGCTGGCCCAGGGCGCGCGGCTGCGGGTCGTGCTGGACGCGCCGCCCGTCGCGCCGTCCCCGGACGACCCGGCGCCCGGCCGCGGCCGGCTCGGCCATCCGGACGGCCGCGTCACGCCGTTCCAGGGCGGGCGGGTCACCGGCCGTATCCCGCGTACGGCGACGCTGCGGCCCACGGTCGTGCCCCTGGAATGGGAGCGGATGGGCGACCCGCCGGCCCGCCGGCCGGTCAGGGAGCTGGGCAACGGTCCGACGGATCTGGCCCTGCTCGCGAGCGCTCTCGAACGGGCCGCCCGATCCGTCGACGCCGTACCTGTCGCACCACTGACCCCGGCTCACCCCTGAAGATCCCCGGACAGGGCATACGTCCGTCGTGGCACGTCACGAGCCCATCACGATCAACGGTCCCGGACCGGGAAGGCTATTGCGGCGCCCTCCCACGCGGCGTAGGACTGTGCGCACGGGACGAGTGCAGCGCTGCCACGTCACGGCCGCGTCGCCGGTCCCGCTTGCGTAGATCCGTACGCACACGGGAGAGACGGGGCAGTGATGCGCACAACTCGTAGAGCTAACAAGGCTCTTGGGACCGACAGGGGCGGGCTCGGCAGGAACGGGCTCGGCACGCGCCGGGCAGCGGTGGCGATCGTCGCCGTCGGCGCCGTGGCCCTCAGCGGCTGCGGCGGCGATTCCAGCGACGACAAGGGCTCGGGCGACACCGCGAGCAAGGCGCCCGCCGCCACGGTCCAACTGCCCAAGCTGAACGGCGAGACGATCCAGGTCGCGGCCGTCTGGACCGGCCCCGAGCAGGAGAACTTCACCAAGGTCCTCAGCGAGTTCGAGAAGCGCACCGGTGCGACGGTCACGTTCGTCCCCGCGCAGGACCCGATCGTCAACTTCCTCGGGACGAAGATAGCCGGTGGCAGCCCGCCGGATGTCGCGATGCTGCCGCAGGTCGGCGCCATCCAGCAGGCCGTGGAGAAGAAGTGGGCCAAGCCGGCCGGCGCCGAGGCCAAGGCCCAGCTCGCGAAGAACTACAGCAAGGGCTGGCAGGACCTCGGCGCGGTGGACGGCACGCAGTACGGCGTGTACTTCAAGGCCGCCAACAAGTCGCTGGTCTGGTACAACAACGCCGCGTTCGAGAACGCGGGCGCCGTGGCCCCCAAGACCTGGCAGGACCTGCTGAAGACGGCCGAGACGATCTCGGCCTCGGGTGTCACGCCGGTCTCGGTCGCGGGCGCGGACGGCTGGACGCTCACCGACTGGTTCGAGAACATCTACCTCTCCCAGGCGGGCCCGGAGAAGTACGACCAGCTCGCCAAGCACGAGATCAAGTGGACCGACGGCTCCGTGAAGGACGCGCTGACCACGCTCGGCCAGCTCTTCGGCAAGCCGAACCTGATCGCGGGCGGTACGGACGGCGCGCTCCAGACGGAGTTCCCCGCGTCCGTCACCCAGACGTTCACCGGCGGCGACCAGCCCAAGGGCGCGATGGTCTTCGAGGGTGACTTCGTCGGCGTCAACATCGGCCAGACCGAGGCGAAGATCGGTACGGACGCGAAGGTCTTCCCGTTCCCCGCGGTGGGCCCCGACGCCCCGGTGGTGACCGGTGGCGACGCGGCCGTGGCGCTCAAGGACACCAAGGGCGCGCAGGCGCTGCTGACCTTCCTGGCGTCCACGGACGCCGCGAAGATCTGGGCGGAGACGGGCGGATTCGTCTCGCCGAACAAGTCCCTGGACCCCGCCGCGTACCCGAACGACGTCCAGCGCGACATCGCCAAGGCGCTGATCGCCGCGGGCGACGACTTCCGCTTCGACATGTCGGACCAGATGCCGCAGTCGTTCGGCGGTACCCCCGGCAAGGGCGAGTGGAAGGCGCTCCAGGACTTCCTGAAGAACCCGAAGGACGTCGCGGCGATCCAGCAGCAGCTGGAGGCGGCCGCGGCCAAGGCGTACACGAGCTGACGCGATGAAGTCGGCGGTCTCGGGGGGCACCACGGCGGTGCCCCCCGCCAAGGGCAAACGCAAGAGCGTGACAGGCACACGCAAACTCGTCGCGGCCGGCTTCCTGCTGCCCGCGCTGGTGCTGCTGGGCGCGCTCGTGGTCTACCCCATCGGGTTCTCGGTCTACCGGTCCTTCTTCGACAAGTCCGGTGACAGCTTCGCCGGACTCGACAACTACATCGAGCTCTTCTCCGACGACACCATCCTGACCGCGGTCAAGAACAACGCGATCTGGGTGGTGGTGGCGCCCACCATCGCCACCGCGCTCGGGCTGATCTTCGCCGTACTCACCGAACGGGTGCGCTGGAGCACGGCCTTCAAACTCGTCATCTTCATGCCGATGGCGATCTCGATGCTCGCGTCGGGCATCATCTTCCGGCTCGTGTACGAACAGGACCCGGAGCGCGGCATCGCCAACGCGGTCGCGGTGGGTGTGCACGACACGTTCAACGAGTCGGCGGCCTTCCCCAGGGCGCGTCCGCTGCCGGTGCATCCGCTGAAACCGGCGGGCGGCGGCGCGTTCGTCACCAAGGAGCCCGCGAGAGCCGGGACGGAGGTCCTGCTCCCGCTGGTCGGCGTGGCGCCCGCGAAGATGCCGTCCGACGCGGCGCCCGCCAAGGCCGCGCGGCCGGCGGACGGCCGGGTCACCGGCACCGCCTGGCTGGACTTCACCAAGGGCGGCGGCGGCAAGCCCAATGTCATCGACGCCAAGGAGCTGGGCCTCAAGGGCATCGCGGTGGAGGCGGTCAAGGACGGCAAGGTCGTCGCCTCCACGACCGCGGGCGCCGACGGTACGTTCAGCCTGCCGGAAGCGGCCGACGGGGCCCAGCTCAGGCTGCCCGCGGCCAACTTCAGGGAGCCGTACAACGGCGTGGACTGGCTCGGGCCCTCCCTGGTCACGCCCGCCATCATCGGCAGCTACATCTGGATGTGGGCCGGGTTCGCGATGGTGCTGATCGCGGCGGGGCTCGCGAGTGTGCCCCGTGAACTCATGGAGGCCGCACGGGTGGACGGTGCCACGGAGTGGCAGGTCTTCCGCCGGATCACCGTGCCGCTGCTGGCGCCGGTGCTCGCGGTCGTCATGGTCACGCTGATGATCAATGTGCTGAAGATCTTCGACCTGGTCTTCATCATCGCGCCGGGCTCGTCCCAGGACGACGCGAACGTGCTGGCGCTCCAGCTCTACCGCTCGTCGTTCGGTACGGACGCGGATCTCGGCGTGGGCAGCGCCATCGCCGTACTGCTGCTCCTGCTGGTGATCCCGGTGATGCTGTTCAACATACGACGCATGCGAAGGGAGACTCGCCGATGACCACGAACGACGGTGCGATCAAGGTCAAGGCGAAGCAGCCCCTCGCCGGCCGGATCGCCGCCCGCGCGGGCGGCGGGGTGATGCGGGTCTTCCTGGTCCTGGTGGGTCTGTTCTGGCTGATGCCCACGATCGGTCTGCTGATCTCCTCGCTGCGCGACGCCACGGACATCAGCGCGAGCGGCTGGTGGCAGGTGTTCACCGCGCCCGCGCAGCTCACCACCGAGAACTACTCGCGGCTCTTCGACAACGACATCATCACCAACTCGCTGCTCTCCACGATCGTGATCACCGTCCCGGCGACGCTCCTGGTCGTGGTGATCGGCTCGCTCGCCGGATACGCCTTCGCGTGGATGGACTTCCCGGGGCGCGACTGGTGGTTCCTGGTGGTCGTGGGGCTGCTGGTGGTCCCGGTACAGGTGGCGCTGGTCCCGGTCTCGAAGCTGTTCGGCGCCGTCGGCATCTTCGAGACGACCTTCGGCGTGGTGCTCTTCCATGTCGCCTTCGGTCTGCCCTTCGCGATCTTCCTGCTGCGGAACTTCTTCGCGGAGATCCCGAGGGAGCTGCTGGAGGCCGCGCGGCTCGACGGAGCGGGCGAGATACGCCTGTTCGTACGGGTCGTGATGCCGCTGGGCGGTCCGGCGATCGCCTCGCTCGGCATCTTCCAGTTCCTCTGGGTCTGGAACGACATGCTGGTCGCGCTGATCTTCGCGGACTCGAAGAACCCGCCGATCACCGTCGCGCTCCAGCAGCAGGTACGGCAGTTCGGCAACAACATCGACGTCCTGGCGCCCGGCGCCTTCGTGTCGATGATCATCCCGCTGGTCGTGTTCTTCGCGTTCCAGCGGCAGTTCGTGACGGGCGTGATGGCGGGAGCCGTCAAGTAACGCCCACGTAGCCGCACTTACGACGGTGTGGGTGACGGACAACGGTGTGGGGCGGGGGAGGACGGGCCGCGGGGCGGCCGGTCCTCCCCCGTCGCGCTGTCGGGGCCGGACACCTGTTCCGCGCGTCCCCCGTGCGCCGGCCCCGGCGTAACCGGTCCACCCCGCCGGCCGTTCCCGGGCCATGACCCGGTTCAGCGTCATCGTCTCCATACGACGACGGGCGGGCGGCGGAGCGGGTCGTACGCCATGTCTTCCTCGGCGGCACGACGAACCCGCCGGGGGCCGCTTCGCTCGGGCAGCGGGCGGGCGCCGGTCAGTCGTGGTGGCCGAGCGCCGCGACCGCCGAGGCCGCCAGATCGTCGAGATAGCCCGGGGGCAGGTCGCTCCTGACCACCACGAGCCGCCAGTAGAGCGGTCCGACGATCAGATCCAGCGCCCGGTCGGCGTCCGCGCCCTCGGGAAGCTCACCGCGCTCGACCGCCGCGCGGACGATCACCGCGGCGATCCCCCGCTGTCCGTCGAGCAGCGCCGCCTTGATCGCGTCGGAGATCTCGGGGTGCCGGGCGGCCTCCACCAGAAGATCCGGGATGACCCGCGAGGCCACCGGGTGGCGCAGGGCGTGGGAGGCCACTTCGAGCAGGGCGCGCACATCGCCGTGGAGCGAACCGGTCCCGGGGGCGGGCAGCCCCTGCGCCGCGAACGCGGAGACCAGATCGAGGACCAGCTCCAGCTTGGACTTCCAGCGGCGGTAGACGGCGGTCTTGCCGACCCCGGCCCGGCGCGCGATGCCCTCGATGGACATCCGGGCGAAGCCGACGGCGGCCAGTTCCTCGAAGACGGCGGCGCGGATGGCGTCGGTGACGTCCTCGCGGAGCACGGCGGCTCCCGCCGGGACGCGGCGTGCGGTGCGCGGGGCGCTGGTCCGGGGGTCCGTGGCGCGGGAGTCGGCAGCGGGGTCGGTAGTCATCGCGTACGAGCATAGCGCCGTGCGGCGTGACGACGACACGGTTGCGTTGCGACGTACTCCGTCCTACCTTTGGCGTTACGACGATACGTACCCGTTCCGTCGCCGGGACCGTCCTCGGAACCCCGTCGAAAGCGACCCCTCGTGAGCCAGACGATCGCACCGGCCACACCGGCCTCAGCGGTCCCGGAGCCCGATACAGGCACCGGGACCGATCTCAGCGCCCTCGCCCGCCGCCACGGCCTGACCGTGAGCGGCGCCCGCCCCGCCCTGCCCGCCTATGTCCGCGCCCTGTGGTCGCGCCGGCATTTCATCGGCGCCTTCGCGACCGCCCGGCTGACCGCCCAGTACAGCCAGGCGAAGCTGGGCCAGATCTGGCAGATCATGACCCCGCTGCTGAACGCGACGGTCTACTACTTCATCTTCGGTGTGCTGCTCAACACCAAGCACGGCATACCGGACTTCGTCCCGTTCCTGGTCACGGGCGTCTTCATCTGGACCTTCACCTCGAACTCGATCATGGCCGGCACCCGCGCGATCTCCGGCAACCTCGGTCTCGTACGGGCCCTGCACTTCCCGCGCGCCGCCCTGCCGATCGCCCTCGCGCTCCAGCAGCTCCAGCAACTGCTGTTCTCCATGGGCGCGCTGGTGGTGATCCTGGTCTGCTTCGGCCAGTACCCGGCGGTCGGCTGGCTGCTCGCGCTGCCGGCCCTGCTGCTCCAGTCGCTCTTCAACACCGGTGTCTCGATGGCCGTGGCCAGGCTCGCGGCCAGGACGCCGGACATCTCGCAGCTGATGCCGTTCCTGCTGCGCACCTGGATGTATGTGTCGGGCGTGATGTGGAGCGTCGACAAGGTCACGGGCGGCGGCGATCTGCCGCATGTGGTGACGGTGATCCTGCGGTACAACCCGGCCGCCGTCTTCATCGATCTGGTGCGCTTCGCGCTCATCGACAGCTACACGGCCGGTCAGCTGCCCCCGCACGTCTGGGCCGCCGCCCTCGGCTGGGCGCTGCTCGCGGGCGTCGGCGGGTTCCTGTTCTTCTGGAAGGCCGAGGAGGAGTACGGACGTGGCTGAGGAGAGGAAGAGCACGGAGAAGGACACGGGCACGGACGCGGGCACGGATACGGAGGCGGACACGGGCGCGGGTACGGACAGCTCCGGGCGGTCGACCGCGCCGGAACGCGTCCCCACCGTCGTCGTCGACGGCGTCCATGTCACCTATACGGTGCACGGCACCCGGGGCGACCGGGGCAGCGCCACCTCGGCGCTGAGCCGGATCGTCTCGCGCCGCTCGGCGCCCGGCGCGCGCGAGGTGCACGCCGTCAAGGGCGTCGGTTTCGCCGCGTACAAAGGGGAGGCCATCGGACTGATCGGCTCCAACGGGTCCGGCAAGTCGACCCTGCTGAAGGCGATCGCGGGGCTGCTGCCGCCGTCCCGTGGCAAGGTCTTCACCCGTGGTCAGCCCTCGCTCCTCGGCGTCAACGCGGCGCTGATGAGCGATCTGACCGGCGAGCGGAACGTCATCCTCGGCGGGCTGGCGATGGGCATGTCACGGGAGCAGGTCCGTGGCCGCTACGACGACATCGTGGAGTTCTCCGGGATCAACGACAAGGGCGACTTCATCTCGCTGCCGATGCGCACGTACTCCTCGGGGATGGGCGCCCGGCTGCGCTTCTCGATCGCCGCCGCCAAGAGCCATGACGTACTGCTGATCGACGAGGCGCTGTCGACCGGCGACGCGAGGTTCCAGCGCCGCAGCCAGGAGCGCATCGCCGAGCTGCGCGCGGAGGCCGGCACGGTCTTCCTGGTCAGCCACAGCAACAAGTCCATCCTCGACACCTGTGACCGGGCGCTCTGGCTGGAGTCGGGGACGCTGCGGATGGACGGCCCGGCAGGGGATGTCGTCGCGGCGTACGAGGAGTTCACCGGCAAGAAGAAGTAGCCCCGGAGGCCCCTGTGGCCCCGGGGCCTCCGGGGCTGACGCGCGAGAAGGGGCGCCCTGCTCATCGCGAGCCGGGCGCCCCTCCCTCGGTGAACCGCTCAGCTGTGCGTACGCAGCAGCGTGCGCATCGTCCGCATCGCGACCGACAGATTCGCCAGATCGAACGCGTCCGACCCCTGGATCTCCTCCAGCGTGGCCCGCGAACGGCCGAGGATCGCGGCGTTCTTCCGCTCCCACGCCATGAAGCGCTCCTCGGGCGTCGAGTCGCTGTCGCCCACGGCCAGTACGTCCGCCGTCAGCGCGGCGTGCGCCGCGTACAGGTCCTCGCGGATGGAGGCACGGGCCATGGACTGCCAGCGGTCGGCCCGCGGCAGCTCCACGATCCGGTCCATCAGCTGGGTGATCCGCAGCCGGTCACCGAGGTCGTAGTACACCTCGGCGACGGCCAGCGGGTCCTGGTCCGTACGGTCCGCGATCGCCACGATGTCGAGCGTCGGGAAGGCGGACGAGAAGCTCGCCACCCGCAGGGCCAGCTCCTCCGGGATTCCCGCCTCGGTCAGCTCCGCCAGGATCCGCTGGTACCACGCCAGCTCCGCGCCGCGCAGCATCGGGGGCAGCTGCGCCCAGACCCGCTCGACCCTCGCCGCGAAGAACTCGATGGTCCCCGCGATCTCCAGCGGCTGCGGCCGGTTGCCCAGCAGCCAGCGCGTACCGCGTTCGACCAGCCGGCGGGAGTGCAGCCTGACCCGGGTCTGGACATCGGCCGCCACCTGGTTGTCCAACGCCTCGACGGCGTCCCAGACGGCGTTCAGCCCGAAGATCTCCCGGGCCGCGGCCTGGGCCCTCACGATCTCCTCGGTCGACGCCCCGGTCTCCTCCCGCAGCCGGTGCAGGAAGGTCGAACCACCGGTGTTGACGGTGTCGTTGACGAGCACCGTCGTCACGATCTCGCGGCGCAGCGCGTGCGCGTCGATCTGCTCGGCGAACTTCTCCCGCAGCGCCTGCGGGAAGTACGCGTGCAGCAGCTTGCGCAGATAGGGGTCGTCGGGCAGCTCGGTGTGGATCAGCTCCTCCGCCACCGTGATCTTGGTGTAGGCGAGCAGCACGGCCAGTTCGGGCTGGGACAGGCCCTTGCCCGCGTTGAGCAGTTCGCGGATCTGCCGGTCGCTGGGCAGGAACTCCAGCGCCCTGTCGAGATGTCCGTCGCGCACCAGACGGCGCATGAACCGCTGGTGGGCGTGGAGCAGGGACGGGGCCTGGGCCACGGCGTTGGCGAGCGCGGTGTTCTGCGCGTAGTTGTTGCGCAGCACGAGCGCGCCGACCTCGTCGGTCATCGCGGCGAGCAGGGTGTTGCGCTGCTTGACGGTCATGTCGCCGTCCGTGACCAGGCTGTTGAGCAGGATCTTGATGTTCACCTCGTGGTCGGAGGTGTCGACGCCCGCGCTGTTGTCGATGGCGTCGGTGTTGACCTTGCCGCCCTCGCCGCCGGCGCCGCGGCGGGCGAACTCGATACGGCCGAGCTGGGTCAGCCCCAGGTTGCCGCCCTCGCCGACGACCTTGACCCGCAGGTCCTCGCCGTTGACACGGATCGAGTCGTTGGCCTTGTCGCCGACGTCGGCGTCGGTCTCGGTGGAGGCCTTCACATACGTACCGATGCCGCCGTTCCACAGCAGGTCCACAGGCGCCTGGAGAATCGCCTTCATCAGCTCGGCGGGCGTCAGCTTGGAGACACCGGGCTCGATGCCGAGCGCCTCACGGACATGCGCGTTGACGGGGATCGCCTTGGCCGTGCGCGGGTGGATTCCGCCGCCCTGCGACAGCAGTTCCTTGTCGTAGTCGGCCCACGACGAGCGCGGCAGCTCGAACAGCCGGCGGCGCTCCGCGTACGAGGTGGCCGCGTCCGGGTGCGGGTCGAGGAAGATGTGCCGGTGGTCGAAGGCCGCGACCAGCCGGATGTGCTCGGAGAGCAGCATGCCGTTGCCGAACACGTCACCGGACATGTCGCCGACACCGACGACCGTGAGGTCCTCGGTCTGGGTGTCATGGCCCAGCTCGCGGAAGTGCCGCTTGACGGACTCCCAGGCGCCGCGCGCCGTGATGCCCATGCCCTTGTGGTCGTAGCCCGCGCTGCCGCCGGAGGCGAAGGCGTCCCCGAGCCAGAAGTCGTAGGCGACCGCGACGTCGTTGGCGATGTCGGAGAAGCTCGCGGTGCCCTTGTCGGCGGCGACGACCAGATATGTGTCGTCCTCGTCGTGCCTGACCACATCGGCCGGCGGCACGACCTCGCCCGCCACCATGTTGTCCGTGATGTCGAGCAGCGCCGAGATGAAGATCTTGTACGAGGCGATGCCCTCGGCCAGCCAGGCGTCCCGGTCCGCGGCCAGGTCGGGCAGCTGTTTGGCGACGAAGCCGCCCTTGGCGCCGACTGGCACGATCACGGTGTTCTTGACCATCTGCGCCTTGACCAGGCCGAGGATCTCCGTACGGAAGTCCTCGCGCCGGTCGGACCAGCGCAGACCGCCGCGGGCGACCTTGCCGAAGCGCAGATGGACGCCCTCGACGCGCGGGGAGTACACCCAGATCTCGTACGCCGGGCGGGGCGCGGGCAGATCGGGGATGGCCTGCGGGTCGAACTTCATCGACACATAGCTGTGCTGTTCGCCCGCGGCGGTCTTCCGGCCCGGCTCGCCCTTCTCCCCCTTCTCCCCCTTCTCCGCCTTGTCGCCGTCGCCGGCGCGCTGGAAGAAGTTGGTCCGCAGCGTGGCCTTGATGAGGGTGAGGAAGGACCTGAGGATGCGGTCCTCGTCCAGGCTCGCGACCTGGTCCAGGGCACCGTCCAGCTCCTCCAGCATCGCTTCCGTCAGCTCGATGCCGGCGCGCTGACGGCCCGGCGACATCCTGGCCTCGAAGAGGGAGACCAGCAGCCGGGTGGTGTGGACGTTGCTGCGGAGGGTGTCCTCCATGTAGTCCTGGCTGAAGGTCGAGCCGGACTGGCGCAGGTACTTGGCGTACGCGCGCAGCACCATCGCCTGCCGCCAGTCCAGACCCGCCCGCAGGACGAGGGAGTTGAAGCCGTCGTTCTCCGCGGCTCCGGTCCACACGGCGGCGAAGGCGTCCTGGAAGCGCTGACGGTCGTCCTCGGTGAGGAAGTCACCGCCGCCGCCCTGGGGCAGCCGCAGGCCGAAGTCGTAGATCCAGGCGTGGGTACGGTCCGAGCAGCGCAGTTCGTACGGGCGCTCGTCGACGACCTCGACGCCGAGCCGCTGGAGCACCGGCAGGACGGCGGAGAGGGAGACCTGCTCGCCCGAGCGGTAGATCTTGAAGCGGCGCTCGCCGGGGCCGGCGCCGACCGGCTCGTACAGCGAGAGCGCGAAGTCCGAGCCCGCCTCGGCGCTGGTGACCGCCTCCAGATGGGCCAGGTCGGCGACGGCGGCGCGCGGGGAGTGGTCGGCCTTGTAGCCCTCGGGGAAGGCGGAGCCGTACCTGCGCAGAAGTTCGGCGGCGCGCTCCTCACCGCACTCGGCGGTCAGCGCCTCGCCGAAGGCGTCGGCCCAGGAGCGGGCGGCCTCGACGAGCCGGGCCTCGATCCGCTCGGTGTCGGCGTCGGTGAGCTTCGCCAGCTGGGTGCCCCGGGGGACCCGGACGACGAAGTGCAGCCGGGAGAGGATCGATTCTGTGTTCCACGCGGTGAAGTCGACACTGGTCCCGCCGAGTTCCTCCTTGAGGATCTCGACCAGCCGGAGCCGGACGCCCGTGGTGTAGCGGTCACGCGGCAGATAGACGAGGGCGGAGTAGTAGCGCCCGTACTCGTCCTGGCGGAGGTAGAGGCGCAGGCGCCTGCGTTCCTGGAGATACAGCACGCTGGTGACAATCGAGCGGAGTTCGTCGACGGGCGTCTGGAACAGCTCGTCGCGTGGATAGGTCTCCAGGATCTGGAGCAGATCACGGCCGTCGTGACTGTTGGGCGAGAGCCCCGCGCTCTCCAGGACCTCCGCGACCTTGCGGCGGATCACCGGCACCCGGCGGACCGACTCGGTGTACGCGGCCGAGGAGAAGAGCCCGAGGAAGCGCCGCTCGCCGACGACATTGCCCTTGGCGTCGAACTTCTTGACGCCGACGTAGTCGAGATAGCCGGAGCGGTGGACCGTGGCGCGGCTGTTGGCCTTGGTGAGGACGAGCAGCTTGTGCTCACGTGCCTTGGCGCGGGCGTCGGCGGGCAGCCGGCTGAAGGACGGGCTGACCGGGTGGTCCTCGTCGCCGGTGTGCGCAGGATCGGAGCGCAGCACGCCGAGACCGGTGCCGGGCACGGCGGAGAGCGCGTCACTGTCCGTCAGCTGATACTCGCGGTAGCCGAGGAAGGTGAAGTGGTCGGCGGCGAGCCAGCGCAGCAGCTCCCTGGCCTCCTCGACCTCCTGGTCGCGCAGATCGTCGGCGGTCGGCTCGCTGGGCAGTTCCTCGGCGATGCGCAGCGCGGCGTCCCGCATCTTCTCCCAGTCCTCGACGGTCTCGCGGACGTCGGAGAGGACCCGCAGCAGATCGGCGGTCATCTGCCGGAGATCGGCCTGGTCGGTCTCGCGGTCGATCTCGACATGGATCCAGGACTCGATGAAGACGTCGTGCCGGGGCGCCGCGGAGGTGACCGCCTCTTCGGGCAGCACCTCGATCAGCTTGCCGGTGACGTCGCGGCGTACGGCGATCTGAGGATGGACCACGGCGTGGATGCCACGGCCCTGGCGCGAGATCTCGTTGGTGACGGAGTCGACCAGGAACGGCATGTCGTCGGTGACGACCTCGACCACGGAGTGGCGGCAGGTCCAGCCGTTCTCCTCGACGGTCGGGGTGTGCACCCGTACGTTCGCCGTGCCCTGGGGGCGATTCCCGGCCAGGCGGTAGTGGGAGAGCGCCGCCCCGACGACGTCGACCGGGTCGCGGTCCGCCAGGTCCTCGGGAGCGGTGTGCAGGTAGTAGCGCTGGAGGTACGCGAGAAGGCCGTCCCGGTCGGGGCCGTCCTCCTGGCCGCCGGCGCCGCGGGATCCGGCCGAGGCCTCGTCCTTCCGGGGGCGGGCCCCCAGCCCCCCGGTTCCCCCCACCGGGCTGTTCTCAGCGGCCCGAGCCGCCTGTTCGAGCAGCTCGGCCTTGGCTTCGTCCAGCTTGGTCTGCATGTCCTCTGGCTCCTGTCGCGCGCCGTTGCGTGACGTAGGTGAAGGAAGCGACACAACGCCACGACGCGGGGTTTCCGGTCTGAGTCGACGTTATGCCGCGATGAGAGATGTCCGGGGCGTTATTGGCCAATTTTGGCAGTCGACCCGGGTCAAGATCCTGCCCCGATTCCTGTCCCGAGGGGACCGGTCCTGGGGGACCAGCGATCGCCCGGGCGCTGTCGCGCTCCGGGCGCAGGCGGGGGGCTTCGCTGCCCCCACGGCATATCGCGCTGATCACGGGCACCAGGCTATCGCCCTTGACCGGGGCGCCGTCATGGGCCGCATGTGTACAAATACGGGGTATCAACTTTGACACTCTGGACAGCGACACGGACGCCCATCGGGGGCTCACCGCTGCGCCCGGCACGGCGCCCTTCGCCGACGCACCCTCGCCGACGCGCGCCGACCGGGACGACACTGGTCCACAGGACGACACTGGTCGACAGATGGACAGACCGACACACTCTCTCCGGGAGCAGTCATGGCAGCCAAGGTTCTGATCGTCACCGGCGACGCCGCCGAGTCGCTGGAAGTGCTCTACCCGTACCAGCGCCTGCGCGAGGAGGGATACGAGGTCCATATCGCCGCTCCGACCCGTAAGAAGCTTCAGTTCGTGGTCCATGACTTCGAGCCCGGCTTCGACACCTACACCGAGAAGCCCGGCTACACCTGGCCCGCCGATCTGGCCTTCGCCGAGGTCGACGCGACGCAGTACGCGGCCCTGGTCATCCCGGGCGGCCGCGCCCCCGAGTATCTGCGCGGCGACCCGGAGCTGCGCAAGATCCTCAAGTCCTTCTTCGACGCCGACAAGCCCGTCGCCCAGATCTGTCACGGGCCGCTGCTGACGGCCGCGATCGGCGAGCTGGCCGGCCGCCGGGTGACGGCGTATCCGGCCCTGGAGCTGGACATGCAGGCGGCCGGGGCCACGTTCCAGGACACCGAGTCGGTGGTGGACGGCACGCTCGTCTCGTCCCGCGCCTGGCCCGACCACCCGGCCTGGATGCGCGAGTTCCTCACCGTGCTGCGCGCCAAGGCCCCGGTGACCTGACCGGCGGAGCCCCGGCGCTTCCCCCGTTTGTCCCGTCCTGACGCCTGACGCCGCGCGCGGCGTCAGGCGTCAGACGCCGCGCCGTCTCCGTCAGGACGTCAGGCGCCGCGCCGTCTCGACCGCCTCCGCGAGCGTGTCCACCACCGGTACGCCCACCGCCTCCAGGCTGGCCCGGCTGTGCGAACCCCCCGTGTACAGCACGGCACGCGCGCCCACATGCGCCGCCGCCAGCGCGTCGTCGACCGCGTCGCCGATCACCACCGTCCGCTCGGCGGATATCGCGCCCGTCGACGCCAGCGCGGTCAGATGCCGCTCCATGTGCACCGCCTTGCTGCCGCCGGACGGGCCCGTCCGGCCGTCGACACGGACGAAGTGGCTCTCGATCCCGTATCCCCGCACCACCGGAACCAGCTGCTCGTGCCCGTACATGCTCAGCAACGACTGGCTGTCCCCGGCCAGCCGCCACTGCGCCAGCAGTTCCTCGACGCCCTCCGTGAGCCCGCAGCCGGTCCGCCGCTCCGTGTAGTGCCGGTGGAAGATCTCGTCCATGACGGCCCACTCGGCGTCGCTGGGCAGGCGGCCCATCAGCCGCTCGTAGAACTTCGGGACCGGGACGCAGTACAGCTCGCGGTAGGTGTCCAGCGTGATGGACTCCAGCCCTATCTCCGCGAAGGCCGCGTTGGTCGCCCCGATGACCGCCTGGATGTCATCGAGGATGGTGCCGTTCCAGTCCCAGACCAGATGCGTGTTCTGCTTCCCCATGCCGAAAACGGTACCGGCCGGGTCTGACAACGGCCCCGCCGGAACTCCGCGAGGGCCGCCGTCGGCCGCTCAGCCGATCAGGTTGGGGATCTCCTGGACGCCGTACCAGAGCAGTTCGTGGTCCTCCGCGCCGTCCACCGTGAACTGCGCGTCGTCGTCCCCGTGGTCGGCCGCGCCCAGTGCCGCCGCCGCGGCCGACACATCGGCGTCCGCCTCGTCGGAGTCGACGTGCACCGCGGCCGCCTTCGACAGCGCGATCGGGTCGGCGATCCGCACCTCGCCGAGGCCCGCGTCGTCGAGTCCGCGGTCGGGATCCGACACGGCCTCCCGGTCCGGTCCATCGGCCGCCACGACCACCCGGCGGCGCCCGGCCGCCGGATCGGCGGCGAGCAGCCGGAGCGAGGCGGCCGCGGCGCGGTTGAGGGCCGCGTACTCCAGTTCCTCGATGTCGTCGGAGACGTACCACTCGCGCAGCCCGGGGGTCACCGCGTACGCGGTCAGCGGTCCCGGTCCCAGCTCACCCGCCTTGTGCGCCTCAGCGAGGCCAGGAAGGGTCAGGGGGACGTAGACGCGCATGGCTGGCCGCTTTCGTAGTCGGGAGAGCACCTAAGGATACGTGCGGGAGTCCCTCTTCGGGGTGACGCTCATGGAGCCCCCAGGCGTCCACCGGGCACCGCACGCCACCTCGCCGCCGGGCCCGGTATCGTCCGCCGGTCACCCTGATAGGTGATTCCGGCCCCGCGCGCTCCGCGTCGGCACCGGTCTTGCGGGCGTCCCCCAAGGGCCCGTAAAAGATCCCCCAACAGAAGTTACCGGCCGGTAGTCGAACTGGCCGGGCAGAACGGGGGCGATCTGCGTGAACACGACCAGTACCACCACGGCGACCGGCACCACCGCCCCGAGCGGCACCGCGGCTTCGAGCAGCACCGTCGCTCCGGGCAGCACCGTCGCTGCGGGCGGCAACACCACCACGGCGGCCGACACGGCGAGGGGCCGGACCACCGCCGCCGCGAGGCCGCCCGGCCGGCGCGACCAGCGCAGGCCGGGCGCCGTACGCCCGCAGCGGCGCCCGCACCTCCCGCCGCCGCACGAACTCTTCGCGGAGCGCCTGCTCGCCGTCCTCAGCGGCCACCGCCCCGTGCACTGGATGCTCGGCCAGACCATCGGCGAGGCGTACGAGCAACTCGTCCGGCTCGCGCCCGGCACCCCGCTCAGGGCACGGGGCGCCCGTCCCGTCATCCGTACCTGCCGCGCCTTCCAGCCACGCCCGGGAGCGGTAGAGGCCGCCGCCAGCATCGCCGCGGGCGACCAGGTGCGCGCGATGGCCTTCCGGCTGGAACAGGGCGCCGACCTGCGCTGGCGCTGCGCCGCGGTCGAGCTCGGCGGAGAACGCGCATGAGGGACGTACAGGGAGCGGACGGCGGACGGACGAGGGACAGGAGGGGACGGCGGACGGACGAGGGACGGGAGGGGACGGACGTGGCGGCGCACATGAGGGCGGGCCGGGGCGCGCACTCGCTGTGCGCCCCGGCCCGCCCTCGTCCGTCGTACCGCCTCCGGCGGAGGCTTGGCGGCGGCCTACTTCTTGCGGCGACGCCCGCCGCTCGTGCCCTTCTGGGCCTTACGCCGCTCGGCGCGCGTCATCCCGTCCGACGTCGACCGCGTCGGCCCCTCGGCGCTCTGGAAGTCGCCCTCGACGATGCCGCCCTCGCCGTCCACCGTGGGAGCGGAGAAGTGCAGCCGGTCGGGCCGCTGCGGCGCGTCGAGACCCTTCGCGCGGATCTCCGGACGCGCGGTGCCCGCGGGCACCGCGTCGTCCTTCTTGGCGAGCGAGGGACGCTCGGCCGCGTCCTGCACCGGGACCTCCTCGACCTGCTGCTCGACCTGGACCTCCAGGTTGAACAGATAGCCGACGGACTCCTCCTTGATGCCGTCCATCATGGCGTTGAACATGTCGAAGCCCTCGCGCTGGTACTCGACCAGCGGGTCCTTCTGCGCCATGGCCCGCAGGCCGATGCCCTCCTGGAGGTAGTCCATCTCGTAGAGGTGCTCGCGCCACTTGCGGTCCAGGACGGACAGCACCACGCGCCGCTCCAGCTCGCGCATGATGTCCGAGCCGAGCTGGTTCTCGCGCTCCTCGTACTGGGCGTAGATGTCGTCCTTGACGGACTCCGCGATGAACTCGGCGGTGATCCCGGCGCGGTCGCCCGTCGCCTCCTCCAGCTCGTCCACCGTGACCTTCGTCGGGTAGAGCTGCTTGAAGGCTCCCCACAGCCGGTCGAGGTCCCACTCCTCGGCGAAGCCCTCGACGGTCTCCGCCTGGATGTACGCGTCGATCGTGTCGTCCATGAAGTGGCGCACCTGCTCCTGCAGGTCCTCGCCCTCCAGGACGCGGCGCCGCTCGCCGTAGATGACCTCACGCTGGCGGTTGAGCACCTCGTCGTACTTCAGGACGTTCTTACGCGTCTCGAAGTTCTGCTGCTCGACCTGGGACTGGGCGGAGGCGATGGCGCGCGTCACCATCTTGTTCTCGATCGGGACGTCGTCCGGCACATTGGCCATGGCCATCACGCGCTCGACCATCTGCGCCTTGAACAGCCGCATCAGGTCGTCGCCGAGGGAGAGGTAGAAGCGGGACTCGCCGGGGTCGCCCTGGCGGCCGGAACGACCGCGCAGCTGGTTGTCGATACGGCGCGACTCGTGCCGCTCGGTGCCCAGGACGTACAGCCCGCCGAGGTCCTTGACCTCCTCGAACTCCGCCTTCACCGCCTGCTCGGCCTTCTCCAGCGCGGCCGGCAGGGCGGCGGCCCACTCCTCGACGTGCTCGACGGGGTCCAGGCCGCGCTGGCGCAGCTCCGCCTCCGCGAGATCGTCGGGGTTGCCGCCGAGCTTGATGTCCGTACCGCGTCCCGCCATGTTCGTGGCGACGGTGACGGCGCCCTTGCGGCCGGCCTGGGCGACGATCGTCGCCTCCCGGTCGTGCTGTTTGGCGTTGAGCACCTCGTGCTGGACACCGCGCTTGTTGAGCTGCTGCGAGAGGTACTCGGACTTCTCGACCGAGGTGGTGCCGACCAGGATCGGCTGCCCCTTCTCGTGCTTCTCCGCGATGTCGTCCACGACCGCCGCGAACTTGGCGACCTCGGTGCGGTAGATCAGGTCGGACTGGTCCAAGCGGACCATGGGCCGGTTCGTCGGGATCGGCACGACGCCCAGCTTGTAGATCTGGTGGAACTCGGCGGCCTCGGTCATGGCCGTACCGGTCATGCCGGAGAGCTTGCCGTAGAGGCGGAAGAAGTTCTGCAGGGTGATCGTGGCGAGGGTCTGGTTCTCGTCCTTGATGTCCACCCCTTCCTTCGCCTCGATCGCCTGGTGCATGCCCTCGTTGTAACGGCGGCCGGCGAGGATACGGCCGGTGTGCTCGTCGACGATCATGACTTCGCCGTCGATGACGACGTAGTCCTTGTCGTTCTTGAACAGTTCCTTGGCCTTGATGGCGTTGTTCAGATAACCGACGAGCGGGGTGTTCACCGACTCGTACAGGTTGTCGATGCCCAGCCAGTCCTCGACCTTGGACACACCGGGCTCATGGATGGCCACGGTGCGCTTCTTCTCGTCGACCTCGTAGTCGCCGGTCTCCTCGATGCCCTTGAGCGGGTTGCCCGCCTCGCCCCTCGTCAGCCGGGTGACCAGCTTGGCGAAGTCGCCGTACCACTTGGTGGCCTGGTCGGCGGGGCCGGAGATGATCAGCGGCGTACGGGCCTCGTCCACGAGGATCGAGTCGACCTCGTCGACGATGGCGTAGTTGTGGCCGCGCTGGACCAGCTCCTCCTGGGACCACGCCATGTTGTCGCGCAGGTAGTCGAACCCGAACTCGTTGTTCGTGCCGTACGTGATGTCACAGGCGTACTGCTCACGGCGCTGCGCGGGCGACATGTTCGCCAGGATGCAGCCGACCTTGAGGTCCAGGAACTTGTGGACGCGGCCCATCATCTCGGAGTCGCGTTCGGCCAGGTAGTCGTTCACCGTGATCAGGTGGACGCCCTTGCCTGACAGCGCGTTGAGATACGCGGGCAGCGTGCCGACGAGGGTCTTGCCCTCACCGGTCTTCATCTCGGCGACATAGCCGAGGTGCAGGGCGGCTCCGCCCATCAGCTGCACGTCGTAGTGACGCTGGCCGAGGACGCGCTTGGCCGCCTCGCGGACGGTCGCGAAGGCCTCGGGGAGCAGGTCGTCAAGGCTCTCACCGTCGGCGTACCGCTCTTTGTACTCGGCGGTGAGCGCCCTCAACTCGGCGTCGGAGAGGGTTACGAAATCCTCTTCGATGGAGTTGACCTGGTCCGCGATGCGGTGCAGTTTGCGCAGGATCTTGCCTTCGCCTGCACGCATGAGCTTGTTGAAGACGGACACTGAGGTTGGTCTCCTTGCCGGTCGGGCCTGGCACGTGGGTCGGATACGGACACGGGCGCGGGCACGGCAGGCGGGCCCCACCGCAACGGCCATCGTAAGCGAGGACCCGCCCGCGCCGGGAGGGCCGAGGTCACGCGGGCCCGCCGACACCCGCAAGGAGAACGCGCGGGACCCGTGGAAGGTGCCGGTGAGACGGGAAAAGCACTCGTGCCGGGGGACCCGGCTCAGCAGAATCCGGCTATGGAACCCGTCACTCTCACCACCGAGCGCCTGCTGCTGCGCCCCCTCACGCCGGACGACGTCGATGACGTCCTCGCGGCCTGCCAGGACCCCGAGATCCAGCGCTGGGTCCCGATTCCCACCCCGTACGAGCGGCAGCACGCGGAGCACTTCCTCACGCGGATGGTCCCGGAGGGCTGGCGGACGGGGACCAACTGCACCTTCGGTGTGGTGCCCCGCGGCGGGGGCCCGGTGATGGGCGCGGTCAACGCGCACTGCCAGTCGGGCACCTGGGAGGTCGGCTACTGGACGGCGAGGGAGCACCGCGGCCGGGGCCATACGGCCGAAGCCGCGCGGGCGGTGGCCCGCTGGGCCTTCACGGCGCTGGGCGCGCAGCGCCTGGAGTGGCGCGCCGAGGTCGGCAACGCCGGCTCGCGCGCCGTCGCGGAGAAGGCCGGCTTCGCGATGGAGGGCATGCTGCGCGCCGCGCTGCTCCACCGGGACACGCTGCGGGACATGTGGATAGGCGCGCTGCTCCCCTCCGATCTGGGGCTGCCGGGCACCCGCCCGTACCTGCCCGCCCGGCAGAGGAACGGGCCGGCCTCCCGGGCGAAGGACGCGCCGGCGGGGACCTGAGCACGTCCGCCGGGGGCTTGGACGCACCCGCGCGGGCCCGGCTGTCAGTGCCGCCGTCTATCGTGCGGTTCATGACGACTGTGCCGACCGCCACCACCGAGCTGTCCGCCGACGAAGCCCGACGGATAGCGCTGCGCGCCCAGGGATTCCTCGGCGCCCCCGACCGGCGCGGCGGGGTGCGGGGCGTGCTGCGGCATCTGGGAGCCGTCCAGCTGGACACGATCTCGGTGCTGGCGAGATCGCACGAACTGATTCCGTACGCGCGCCTGGGCGCCGTCGGCCGCAGGACGGTCGAGGACGCGTACTGGACCCCGGCCCCGGCCGGTACGTCACCGGCGCAGCCGCACGCCTTCGAGTACTGGTCGCACGCGGCGTGCATCCTGCCGGTCGAGGAGTGGCCGCACTTCGCCTTCCGCAGGCGTGCCTACCGCGCCCGGCCGCAGTGGTACCACGAGCTGGCGGACGGCGCGTACGACACGGTGATCAAGCAGCTGGAGTCCGAGGGCCCGCTGACCGCCACGGAGCTGGGCGGCGCCAAGAACGGCGGGCCGTGGTGGGACTGGTCGGAGGCGAAGGTCGCCGTCGAGCGCGCGCTCATGTACGGCGAGGTGGTGTGCACCGAGCGGCGCGGCTGGAAGCGGGTCTACGACCTCGCGGAGCGGGCCGTCCCCGGCGAATTCCTCCATGACGATCTGGACGACAGGGAATGTCTGCGCCGGCTCGTACGGCTCGCGGGCCAGTCGCTCGGGGTCGGTACGCGCGCCGATATCGCCGACTACCACCGGCTCAAGGCCGAGCAGGTCGACGCCGTGCTCGCGGACTCGGGGCTGGTGCCGGTGACGGTCGAGGGCTGGGGGAAACCGGCCTGGGCCGCCCCGGAGGCGCTGGCGACCACACCGAGGGGGCGGCACCGCACGACGCTGCTGTCGCCCTTCGACTCCCTCATCTGGGAGCGGGCCCGCACGGAGCGGATCTTCGGCTTCACCCACCGGCTGGAGGCGTACGTCCCCAAGCCCAAGCGGGTGTACGGCTACTTCGCGATGCCGCTGCTGTCCGGCGGGAAGCTGCTGGGCCGTGTCGACCCGGCGCGCGAGGGGAAGACGCTCGTGGCGAAGCAGGTGTCCCTGGAGACCCCCAGGGCCGTGCCGGCGATGGCCCAGGCGCTGCGGGAGGCGGCGGAATGGGTCGGCTGCTCGGACGTGCGGGTGGAGCGGGTCGACGCGCCCGCGCTGCGCGGTCCGCTGGTGGACGCGCTCAGCGCGCTCTGAGCGCCGCCGTCGCCGGGTCCGGCCGCCCGGATATCGTCAGCGGATTTCGAGGATCTTCTCCCGCATCGCATAGACCACGGCTTCCATCCGGGAGTGCAGTTGCAGCTTCTCCAGGATGTTGCGGACGTGGTTCTTCACCGTGTTCTCGGAGATGAACAACTCCTTGGCGATATCACGGTTGTTCATTCCCGTGGCCACCAGCTTGAGGACTTCCAGTTCGCGGTCCGTGAGGCGCGGCGCCGGAACGAGTCTGCGTTCGTCCGTACGCTGAATCATCGATTTGAACTCGGTCAGCAGTTTGGACGCCATCGACGGGCTGATCTGTGACTGGCCGTCGGCCACGGCGCGGATCGCGGTGGCCACTTCATCGGTGGAGATCTCCTTGAGGAGATAGCCGGTGGCGCCCGCCTTGATCGCGTCGTAGAGGTCGGCCTCCTCGTCACTGATCGTCAGCATGATGATCTTGGCACTGGGGGCCACCTCCTTGATGGAGGTACAGGCCTCGATCCCGCCGCGCTTGGGCATCCGTACATCCATCAGCACGATGTCCGGCAGCAGATCGGCGGCCTTGTCGACGGCCTCCGCGCCGTCCCCGGCCTCTCCGACGACCTGGATGTCCTCCTCCTGGGCGAGGACGATCTCCAGTCCGCGGCGGAAGAGGGCGTGGTCGTCCACGACAAGGACCCGGATCGGCTCCCTCGGGGAGTCGCCCCGTTCCGTGGCGGCATCGGATCCGGCGCCGCCGATCGTGTCGTCGGCATCGTTCGCGTGATGCACCGGACCGAAGCTGTCCGCCATCGTTCCCTCCCCTGAAGGCCATGGCCCGAATCTCCCGGGGCCGGCCAACCGCAGTTCGCGGGCCACTTGTTGGCCGCGACGCCATGATTTCATGCCTGGGCGCCGTAGCGATGGCCCTTGGGGGCGCACAGCGGTGCCCCTGAGGCCACGAAGGGGGCTCAGGGGCACCACGGGGGCACGGATTCCGGACTTATTCCGGCCGGATTCCGGCGGTCCCGGCCGGTGCGTCAACCGCCGAGGGCACCGCCCGCGCCGCCCGCTTCCGATCCGGCGAAGGGGTCCGTCCTGAGATGAATGACGCCGTAGTCGTAGGCATGGCGCCGGTAGACGACGCTGGGTTCCTTGGTGTCGGAATCGACGAACAGATAGAAGTCGTGCCCGACCAGCTCCATTTCGTAGAGCGCCTGATCGAGCGTCATCGGTGCGGCGACATGGGTCTTCTCCCGCACCACGAGCGGCCCTTCGCCCTGCACCTCAAGAGAGCCGACCATCGTGGTCGGTACCGCCTGTGCCGCCTCCTCCGCCGCGGTCTCGCCGTTCGCGTTCAACTGGGCGACCCCAGGAACGACCTCGACGACCTCGGCTGCCGACAACCGGCCGTTTCCCCGGCGGTTGTGGCGCTTCTCGTGCTGCTTGCGCAGCCGGGCCTCCAGCTTGCCGGTCGCCAGATCCAGCGCCGCGTACGGATCGGCGGCGGCCGCCTCCGCGCGGATCACGGGGCCGCGGGAGTGGAGCGTGATCTCCACCCGGTCGCACCGGTCGGCCTGCCGCGGGTTGTGCTCCTTGGACACCTCGACGTCGAGGCTGATCACCTTGCCGTCGAGCTTCTGGATCTTGTCCAGCTTCAGCTTCTCGGCCACGTGCTTGCGGAACCGCTCGGGCACCTCTGTCTTGCGGCCCTTGACGACGATGTCCACGCAGAACTCCGTTCCCGGATCACTCCGCCTCGCTGCGGAGTTACTCCCTGTTGCACCAGACCCCGGTAATCACCGGAGCCTCGGACTTGGCGACTTTCACCTCCTCCTCCCCCATCGGCGTGATCCCCATCCCCCGAACTTCCAAGGTTCTGAAAAACGCCGACGCAACACGGGGTATTCAGCGAGTCATGACTCGCGCCACTCCTCTTATCCGAACATAGACCTCCCGGACGGGTGTCGGCACCCGCTACCGGTACGTATCTCTGTTCAGTTGCTTTCCTGCCCTCTTTGCCTGCAACGATGCACGCTTCCGGTCAGTTCCGGTTTATTTCGAAGGAGAGGGGCGGCGCGGCGACAACTGCCGCGCTCACCCGGCCACAACGCGGAATGCCGGGGCCGGTCGCGGCACGCAGTGCCCTCGCCGCCTCGACGAGCGAGGCGCCCGTTGTCATGAGATCGTCCACCAGCACCACCCTGCCGCCCTCCAGCAGCCTCGCGCCCCCGGCGGCGACCTCCAGCGCCCCCGACAGGTTCGCCAGTCTCTGACGGGCGCCGAGGCCCGTCTGGTCGGCCACCGCGCGCCGCTGCCGCAACACCGGCAGGACCCGGCACGGCCTGTCCTCGCGCCGCAGCTCACCGGCGGCGGCCAGCGCGATCCTGCGGGCCGCGTCGTGTCCACGCGCCCCGACCGCACGGCGCGTGGACGGCACCGGCACCAGCAGCAGCGGACCGACCCCCGTGCCCGACGGCGCGGCGGCCCGTACGGCCCCGGCCAGCGCCCGCCCCAGCGGCGCCGCCATCCCGAGCGCCCCGCGCTCCTTGTGCGCCAGCAGCACGGCCCGTACGGCGTCCTCGTACGGCGCCGCGGCGTGGACGGCCGGCAGTCCCACGGGCTCCGGCGCGGGCCGTACCCGGCACGGCCAGGTGCCGTAAAGCGCCCGACCGCAGTCCTCGCACAGAGGTGTCCTGGGGCTCCCGCAGCCGCCACAGGCGACCGGCAGCACCAGGCCGGTGATCTCGCGCCACCACGCCCGCATGACAACCACTGTGCCAACGACGAGGGCGCCCGGCCACCCCTGTGGACAACTCGTTCAGGCAAAGATCCCGTTCGCTCCGGCACGCCCCCGGGCGCCCGCTCCCGCGCACTCCCTCAGGGCCACGACCGGCCGCGTACGCCTCCCCCGGCCGGTGCCCCGTGCAGCCCCGGGGCGTGCGGGGTCAGCCGGGGTAGACGGGCGACGAGCCCACCTCGACCATCGTCTGCCAGTTCCCCCCGGAAGGCAGCCGGACGATCCCGGCGTCACCGGAATCGGCCACCAGCGGCTGCCGGTCGTCGTTCGCCGCCGCGATCGCGGTCACCTGGTTCAGACCGGGCAGCACGCCCGCGGCCGAGGTCGATCCATCGGTCTGGATGTAGCGCACCTGCTGCACACCGCCGGACTCCTTGCCGACCACCACCAGCCGGCTCGGCCCTGCCCAGGACACCGCGGTCACCGTCTCCATCTGCGGTGCCACCGACTGGAGTCGCGCCACGGACACCGTCGGATCGGCCGCCGACCCGCTCCGCTCCACCCGCCCGATCCGCAGTGTGGTCCGTCCGCCCTCGGACACCAGCAGCGCGATGCGTACGCCGTCCGCCGACACCCGGAGCCCCTGGATACGCCCGTCGCCGAGCCCGTCGACCGTGACCGGCAGCGGCGTACCGGTACCCTCCGCGAACCTCAGCAGCCGCGGCTTGCCGGGGTCACGGTCCGCGATCCACAGATCGCCGTGCCCGTCCCAGCTCGGCGGAGACAGCCGGCTGCGCGCCGGACCGTCGCTGGACACCAGCGCGGGAGCCAGCTCGCCGTCCGACAGTATGGAAGACACATAGAGCGACTTGGCGTCCTCCGTGACACCCGCCGCCCGCTTCTCGTCACGGGCCACCGCGACCGAACCGAGCTTCACGCCGCCGCTGCCGAACGGGCCGATGACATGCGACCGGTCGGCGGTCTCGTCGGCGCCCGCCTGCAGCAGCGACAGCCGCCCGTGGTCGTCGACGAAATACGGACTGTCGGGCCGGCCGGTGGTGCGGTCGGGCGCGAACTCCTCGGCCTGGTCGCCGCCGAGCACACAGAGCGAGGACCCGTCGGCCAGCAGCTCGACCTGCCCGACCGGCGTGGACGTGAGATCCCGCAGGGTGAACAGCAGTTGCGCCGCCATCTTCCGGCACTGCGTGCGGCCCGCCTTGGACGCCTTGTCGTTCAGCGGCACCTTGAGGGCGTTGCGGTCGTCGAACTCCAGCGATCTGGTGCCCTTCTGGAGCGCCGTACCGGCGGGGAAGGGCGAGTCGACCACCGGCTTCAGCCAGTTCGTCGGCCCGTCGAGCAGCACCTTGACCGCCTGGGTCACCGGATCCATCCGGGTCGTGGGGTCTATTCGCTGACGGATGTAGACGGGGTCGGCGACCAGCCAGTTCTCCCCCGACGCGAAGTAATACTTATTGACCGAACGGTAGTTGCGCTGGAAGTCCGACTCACCGAGCACCAGCCCCTGCGGCAGGCTGTCGATGCGCCACTCCTTGGCGCCCCCGACGTTCTGCCGGACCAGCCTGATCTCTCCGGCGTACTCGCTCGGTTCGGTCGGCTGATAGGCGTGTACGGAGTCCACATCCGCGATCCGGTCGCCGTACAGCGGGTAGGTGAGTGCGGAGGAGGCGCTGCCGGAAAGCTCCTTCGGGCCCGCCGGGTCGGGAGCGGCCCGCAGCACCGTCGTGCCGGCGCCCGGCTGCCAGTACGCCGACGCCTTCTTCGTCAGATACTTCCTGGCCATCGCGAAGTCGGGATCATCGCTGGTCATGGCTTCGAGGAAGCCGTTGACGATCTCGTCGGGCTCCGCCTTCTCCCGGGGCGGCACGGCATAGACCCGCACCTGGGACTCACCGGGCGGCGATGCCTTGACCGGCTCGACATCGCCGCTGTCGGGGATCGACGCGCACCCGGCCAGCAGCGTGGCGACGGCCGCGAGCAGCACCGGCGTCCGGACCGCGCTTCCCGGCCGACGGCGAAGGCGATCAGCGCCCACGAATGGTGTCCTCCCGCTCCGGAGTCCGGCGTACAGAGTGATCGGAGCGATCGGATTCGCTCTCGGACGGCCGCTCCCCCGTGGGACGCGCCACCACCCGCGCGCCGCTGCCCGGCAGAGCCGCCGGATCCACCGTCGCGGTCGTACGGGGCGGGGCGGGCACACCGGGCGCTCCGGCCTGCGCGGAACGGTCCGCACCCGGCTGGAGCGGCACACTGGCCAGCCGCTGCGCGGTCTCCTTGAGGTCCTGGCCGCCGCCCCGCTCGCGGTTGCGCCGGGAGTCCTCGGGCTCCAGCGGTATGGGCGAGCCGCGCAGCGCCTCGTCCGCCGTACGCGGCAGGGTCAGCCGGAACTGGGAACCGCCGCCCGGTTCTCCCCACGCCTGGAGCCAGCCGCCGTGCAGCCGGGCGTCCTCGACGGCGATCGACAGCCCGAGGCCGGTCCCCCCGGTCGTCCTGGCACGGGCGGGATCGGCCCGCCAGAAGCGGTTGAACACCCGTGTCGCCTCGCCGGGCTTGAGCCCCACGCCGTAGTCGCGCACGGCGATCGCGACCGCACCGCCCGCCGCGCCCAGCCGTACGACGACATCCCGGCCCTCGCCGTGCTCGACGGCGTTGACGACGAGGTTGCGCAGCACCCGCTCGACCCGGCGCGCGTCGGCCTCGGCGACGACGGGCTGCTCGTCCCCGAGGACCCGGATCCTGCTGCCCTTGCGCTCCGCCAGCGGCTCGGCACCGCCGATCACCCGCCGCACCACTTCGCGCAGATCTATCGGCTCGGCCTCCAGCGCCGCCGCGCCCGCGTCGAAACGGCTGATCTCCAGCAGATCCGACAGCAGAGACTCGAAGCGGTCCAGCTGGTCACCGAGCAGTTCGGCCGAGCGCGCCGTCACCGGATCGAAGTCACGGCGTGCCTCATGGATGACGTCGGCGGCCATCCGCACCGTCGTCAGAGGCGTGCGCAGCTCGTGCGACACATCGGAGACGAAGCGCCGCTGCATCCTGGAGAGCTCCTCCAGCTGCTGGATCTTGAGCTGGAGGTTCTGCGCCATCTTGTTGAAGGCTTCACCGAGACGGGCGATGTCGTCCTCGCCGGTGACCTTCATCCGCTCCTGGAGACGGCCGGTGGACAGTCGCTCGGCGATCCCCGCGGCCATCCGTACGGGTGTGACGACCTGCCGCACCACCAGCCAGGCGATCGCCCCGAGCAGCACGACCACGAAGAGCCCGGCCGTGGCGAGCGTGCCCTTCACCAGGTTGAGCGACTGCCCTTCCTGCGTCAGCGGAAATATGTAGTACAGCTCGTACGCGTTACGGTCCACGTCGTTCAGCCGCTTGCCGATGATCAGCCCCGGCTCCGGCGCCCTGGCCTCGGTCGCCCCGGTGTACTTGATCTGCGCGTACGCCTGGAACGCCCCGGTCCCCTGCGCGACCGCCGCCCGCAGATCCGCGGGAACGCTGGCGAAGTCCACCCCGCCCGAGACACGCGGCGCCCGGCTCGTCGACACGGCGTCCGCCGCGTCGGGGCTCAGCGCCACCACGTTGAACGCACCCGGGCCGCCACTGGCGAGCTGTTCGACAAGGTCGGACCGCCAGTTGACGGAGTTCCTCCCCGACCTGCCGTTCGTCCCGTCACCCTCCCGGGCCCCGGGCGCCGCCGGAGCGTCGGCCTTCTCCTTCGCCACGGTGAACCCACCGGCCGCCTGACTCTGGGCCGCCTTCTCCTTGGCCTCCAGCAGACCGTTGCGGACCTGGCCGAAGACCACGAACCCCAGCAGCAGCACCACGCCGAGCGACATCAGCAGCGTGGCCGCGACGACCCGCAGCTGGATATTGCGCCGCCACAGCCGTACGGCGGGCAGCAGCGGACGCCGCACCCAGCGCACCAGCAGCCGCAGCACCGGCCCGCCGGGCGAGCCGTCCTGCAGCAGCCTGCCGCTCTGGAACAGCCGGACGAACCGCGCCAGCGCATGGCCCGGCCCGGCAGCCCGCCCCGCACGGACTCCCGGTTCACCGGGCTTCGGAGCAGCGCTGCCGCCGGTCATGTCAGCTCGGTCCCGCCTTGTAACCGACCCCGCGGACGGTCACCACGATCTCGGGCCGCTCGGGGTCCTTCTCGACCTTGGAGCGCAGCCGCTGCACATGCACATTGACCAGCCGGGTGTCCGCGGCGTGCCGGTAGCCCCACACCTGCTCAAGAAGCACCTCACGGGTGAACACCTGCCACGGCTTACGGGCGAGCGCGACCAGCAGGTCGAACTCCAGCGGGGTCAGGGCGATCGACTGCCCCTCCCGCTTCACCGAGTGACCCGCCACATCGATGACCAGATCGCCGATGGCCAACTGCTCCGGCGCCGGCTCCTCGGACCTGCGCAGCCGCGCCCTGATACGCGCCACCAGCTCCTTCGGCTTGAACGGCTTGACGATGTAGTCATCGGCCCCGGACTCCAGCCCGACCACCACATCGACCGTGTCGCTCTTGGCCGTGAGCATGACGATGGGCACCCCGGACTCGGCCCTGATCAGCCGGCACACCTCGATACCGTCCCGGCCGGGCAGCATCAGATCCAGCAGCACCAGATCCGGCTTGGCCTCACGGAAAGCGGCGAGTGCCTTGTCACCGTCCGCTACGAACGACGGCTCGAAACCTTCACCACGCAGCACAATGCCGAGCATCTCGGCCAGTGCGGTGTCGTCATCGACGACAAGGACACGTCCCTTCATATCGACATCATCCCATTTTCATTTCCGTTGCGTAGACAGGCGTGACCCACCTCACTGAGCAGCGGCAACGTGCACCGATGTCCGTCAGTGACCGTCGCTGTCCGCTGTCATTGATGTCAACCACTGATGTCACGCTCGTCCCCCCTCGATCCGGCCATGACCGGCCACCGAAAGTGCCCACTGCGGCCATACCGTCTCCCGTCGTCAGCACACGGTAGTGGAGTGGACGGGTTCACAGGGTGTCCGGACCGGAGCGCGACCCACGCAGGCGACGCACTCGCGACACCACCCAGATCCCGGCCCCGATGACCGGGATCACGATCAGCGACATCCTCACGATGCCGACGATGCCCGCGAGGAGGAACGCGAACAGCAACTCCCATATCGACGGATCCGGTTCCATGGCCTGCCTTCTCGTCTGTGGTCATGTGACGTCATTCCTGCGACGGCGCGGCTGCCGAACCCGCCGGCTCCGCGACGCCACGGCCCCTCCCCGCCGCGGCAGCACGGGGCGAGGGGCCGTTTCCGTCGCTCAGCTCGCCTGCCTGGACCGGGCACACAGCTCCGCGATCCCGTCCCCGGTCACCGGGGACAGCGCGCCGTGTTCGGTGACGATCGCCGTCACCAGTTCCGGAGGGGTGACATCGAAAGCCGGGTTGAACGCCTGCGTTCCCAGGGGTGCCACCGGCATCCCCCCCAGCCCCTCCGCTCCCGCCACCGCTGTCCGCGGCGGCATGAACTCCGTCACTTCCTGCCCCGGTCGTTGCTCCACTTCGATCGACGCCCCGTCCGGGGTGTCGAGATCGATCGTCGTGGTCGGCGCGACCACGACGAACGGCACATGGTGGTACCCGGCCAGCACGGCGAGCGGATAACTGCCCACCTTGTTCGCCACCGATCCGTCGGCCGCGATCCGGTCCGCCCCGATCAGGACGGCGTCCACCTCACCCGCCGCGAAGAGCGAACCCGCCGCGTTGTCCGTGAGCAAGGTGTACGCCATCCCGTTGCGAGCCGCCTCGTACGCCGTCAGCCGGGCGCCCTGGAGGAGCGGACGGGTCTCGTCCACCCACAGGCGCCGCAGCCGGCCGGCCCGGTGGGCCGACAACGCCACGGCGAACGCGGTGCCCTCCCCACCCGAGACGAGCGCCCCGGTGTTGCAGTGGGTCAGGATCCGGTGGCCGCCGCCCGGCAGCAGTTCGTCGAGGAGCGAAAGCCCGAACGCCGCCATCCGCGAGCTGGCCTCGGCGTCTTCGCGGTGCAGCCGCCTGGCCTCGGCGAGCGCCGCGGCCCCCGCCCGCTCCTGATCGGCACCCTCGCCGACAGCGGCCCGGTACGCGTCATGCGCGCGCCGCACCCCGTAGCCGAGGTTCACCGCGGTGGGCCGCGCCCCGGCCAGCTGCTCCGCCGCGTCCTCCACGTCGAAGCCCCGTACCGCGGCCAGCGCCACCCCGTACGCGCCCGCGATGCCCAGCAGCGGCGCCCCGCGCACCGCCAGCGCCCTGATCGCCCGCACCAGAGCCGGTACGTCCGTGCAGACCAGCTCGGTCTCCTCGGCCGGAAGTCTCGTCTGGTCGAGAAGTACCAGTACGGGCCCTTCTGGCGGCTCGTCCCAGCGGATCGAGGGAAGCATCGGCGGCCCTGAGCCGGCCGGGGTTCGTGCGTACTGATCAGCCATCCGCTCAGTCTGCCCGCTACGGCACGGACAATGAAGGCGAGAACGGAGCCGAGAAGGAGATACAGCCCCTGGTCCGCCGGGGCACGGCGCGTGGCACGATGGCTGCCAGCCCGCCGCCCCGCTCCGCGGACAGGCGCTGTCGAAGCGCCGGCTCGCCGAGCAGGCCCCGCAACCACAACACGAGGTGGACGACCGTGAACGACACTCCGGGCTGGGCCTCGCCCGGATCCGCCCCGTCCGACGGCCAGGACTCCGGTGTGCCCGGGCCCGCCGCGCCCGCCGACGACACCGGCTCCTCCTCGAAGTGGTCCGCGGCCCAGCCGCCGCCAGGCCAGTGGTCCCCGCCGAGCGCCCCCGGCACAGGACCCGCCATTCCCCGCCCCACGCAGGCCTGGGGCGGGCCCCCCCGCGGTGGCGGTCCCGGTCACGGCTGGGGCCCGCCGCCCGCCGCCAAGCCGGGTGTCATCCCGCTCCGGCCTCTCGGGGTCGGCGAGATCCTCGACGGCGCCGTCTCCACCATGCGCACCCACTGGCGGGTGGTGCTCAGCGTCGCCCTCGCCGTCGCCGTGGTCTCCCAGATCAGCGACATCCTCTTCCGCCGCTACCTGCTCCCGGAGCCGGTCGAACTCGACCCGAACGCGAGCCCGTCGGAACTCCTCAGCCAGACCGCCGACTCGCTCTCGTCCACCCTCGTGTCCGAGCTCCCGTCGCTCGCCATCCTGGTGATCGGCACCCTGTTCACCACGGCCGTGCTCACCGTAGTGATCAGCCGGTCCGTACTGGGGCGCTCCGTCACGCTGTCGGAAGCGTGGAACGAGGCCCGTCCCCGGCTCCCGCAACTGCTGGGCCTGACCCTGCTGCTGCCGCTGATAAGCGCCGCCATCATGACCGCGGCGATCCTCCCCGGCCTGCTGATGGGCTCCGTCGGAGGGGCCGCGCTCACCGCGCTCGGCGGAATGGCCGGCCTCGTCGTCATCGTGTGGCTGATGGTCCGCTTCAGCCTCGCGTCCCCGGCGCTCATGCTGGAACGTCAGAGCGTGCTGTCCGCCATGCGCCGCTCCGCCAAGCTCGTCACGGGCGCCTGGTGGCGCACCTTCGGCGTACTGCTTCTCACGCTGCTGATCTCCTTCCTGATCTCTCTGATCATCGCCATCCCGTTCGTCCTCATCGCCACCGCGGTGGACAGCGAGGGTCTCGCCGGCCTGTACTCCGGCAACGCTCCGGACTACGGCTGGCCGTACCTGATCGTCACCGGTATCGGCTCGGTGATCGCCTCCACCATCACCTATCCGATCTCCGCCGGCGTGACCGTGCTCCTCTACATCGACCAGCGCATCCGGCGCGAGGCCCTCGACCTCGAACTGGCGCGGGCCGCGGGCGTGGCGGGCTACGGCACACAGCCGCCGGGCCGCGGCTCCCCGGGGAACTGACGCGGTGTCCACCACGGGGGCAACGGCAATCGCACGGCAGGTGATCCGCGCGGACGACGGCATACCGGTGGACACCCCGCGTGTTCCCGCCCGCGAAGCGGCGGAGCGGGAGCTGTCCAGGCCGATGTACCACGAGAACGACCCGAACCTCCTCCAGCGGGCGCTCAACCGCTTCTGGGAATGGGTCGGTGACCTCTTCGACTCCGCCTCCGGCGTGGCCCCGGGCGGCCCGCTCGGTCTCGTCGTCATCGTGCTGATCGTGGTCGCGCTCCTCGCCGCCCTCTGGTGGCGACTGGGCGCACCGCGACGCATACCCGGGACGGCACGCACGCTCTTCGACGAGAGCCCCCGCAGCGCGGCGGAACACCGCGCCACCGCGGAAACACACGCCGCCGCCGGACGCTGGAACCAGGCCGCCCAGGAACGCATGCGCGCCATCGTCCGCTCCCTGGAGGAACGCGCCCTGCTCGATCCCCGTCCCGGCCGCACCGCCGACGAGGCCGCCTCCGAAGCCGGCCGCCCCCTCCCCGGCCACGCGACCCGGCTGCGCACCGCCGCCAGGGAATTCGACGACATCACATACGGAGGCCGCACCGCCGACGAGGACACATACCGGCGGCTGAGCGCTCTCGATCTCGATCTGGAAAGCGCGAAGCCCCAGCTGAGCCTCGCCTCCGGAGGAACGGCCGAGTGACCTCCACGATCAGCTCCTCCTCGCTCGCCCCCACCACCCGACAGGTCTGGACCCGCAGTCGCGGAGTGGTCCTCGCCCTCGTCCTTCTGCTCGCGGCCGGAATCACCATGGCCGCCCTCAGCTCCGGTGACCAGCACGGCCGGCTCGACCCACGCTCCGCCGACCGGTTCGGCAGCCGCGCCGTGGCCGAACTCCTCAAGGACCGGGGAGTCTCCGTCGAACCCGTCACCACGCTGAACGACGCCACCGCAGCGGCCGGCCCCGACACCACACTCCTCGTCACCAACCCCGACCTGCTGACAGAACACCAGCAGCGCTCCCTGCGCACCGCGATGGCGTCCTCGGGAGGCCGCACCGTTCTGCTCGGCGCCGGCCCGCCCTCCGTCGGCACCCTGGTGCCCGGCGTCCGTACGAACACCCCCGCGCCGGTCTCGGCACGGGCCCCGCGCTGCTCGCTTCCCGCCGCCGACCGCGCGGGCACCGCCGACATCGGCGGCGAGCGCTACGCCACCGACACCGCCGACGTCGACGCCTGCTACATGAGCGATGGCCTGCCGACCCTGGTCAGGATCAGGGACACCGGCAGCGAAGCCGGTGACACCGTTCTCCTCGGCTCGCCCGACATCCTGTACAACGACCGCCTCGACCAACGCGGCAACGCGTCGCTGGCCCTTCAGCTTCTTGGCTCCCGGCCTCATCTCGTCTGGTACCTCCCCTCGCTCGATGATGGATCCGCCGCCGAGACCGGCGGCGACAGTGACTTCCTCGGCCTCATCCCCTCCGGCTGGCTCTGGGGCGCCTTCCAGCTCTTCCTGGCCGCGGTGCTCGCCGCCGTCTGGCGTGCCCGCAGGCTGGGCCCGCTCGTGGCCGAACGACTCCCCGTAGCCATTCGGGCCTCGGAGTCCACCGAGGGCCGTGCCCGCCTCTACCGCAAGGCGAACGCCAGGGACCACGCCGCCGCGTCCCTGCGCTCGGCGACCCGCGACCGTCTCGCACCCCTCCTCGGCGTACCGCCCGCCGACGCCCACTCCCCCGACGTCCTGATCCCCGCCGTCTTCGCACGGCTCCCGGACACCACCCTGGATCCGCGCACCCTGCTCTTCGGTCCGGCGCCGGCCGATGATGCCGCTCTTGTCCGCCTCGCGGACCAACTCGACGCCCTCGAAAGAGAGGTACGCACCTCATGAGTGCCCCGACCGCACAGAACGCCGCGACCACCGACGGCGCCGGGAACCCCGACAGCGCCCGCGCCTCCCTGGAGGCCCTGCGCACGGAGATCGCGAAGGCGGTGGTCGGCCAGGACCCCGCCGTCACCGGGCTGGTGGTCGCCCTGCTCTGCAGGGGGCACGTGCTCCTCGAAGGAGTCCCCGGCGTCGCGAAAACCCTCCTCGTACGGGCACTCGCCGCGTCCCTCGAACTCGACACCAAGCGCGTCCAGTTCACCCCCGACCTGATGCCGAGTGACATCACCGGCTCGCTCGTCTACGACGCGAGGACCGCGGAGTTCTCCTTCCAGCCGGGTCCTGTCTTCACCAATCTGCTCCTGGCCGACGAGATCAACCGCACGCCGCCCAAGACCCAGTCGGCGCTGCTGGAGGCGATGGAGGAGCGGCAGGTCACGGTCGACGGCACCCCGCGGCCCCTGCCCGATCCGTTCCTGGTGGCCGCCACCCAGAACCCGGTCGAGTACGAAGGCACTTACCCCCTTCCCGAGGCCCAGCTCGACCGATTCCTCCTCAAACTGACCGTCCCGCTGCCGTCCCGCGATGACGAGGTCAGTGTCCTGACTCGCCATGCCCAGGGCTTCAATCCACGTGACCTCCAGGCCGCGGGGGTACGACCCGTCGCCGGGCCCGCCGACCTGGAAGCGGCACGCGCCGCGGTCGCGAGAACAACCGTCACCCCCGAGATCGCGGGCTATGTCGTCGATATCTGTCGTGCCACTCGTGAATCCCCCTCACTCGCACTCGGCGTCTCCCCACGAGGCACCACCGCCCTGCTCTCCACCGCTCGCGCCTGGGCCTGGCTCACCGGCCGGGACTACGTCACCCCCGACGATGTGAAAGCCCTGGCCCTCCCCACACTCCGCCATCGCGTCCAGCTCCGGCCCGAGGCCGAGATGGAGGGCGTCACGACCGACTCCGTCATCACCGCGATACTCGCCCATGTCCCCGTCCCCCGATGAGACGGTGAACTCCCATGGCCCTCACCGGACGAACCGCGCTGCTCGCGGCCCTCGGCTCACTCCCCGTCGGCCTCTTCGCCCCCAGCTGGGCGGGCATCCTTGCCGTCAACGCCCCGCTCTCGCTAGCAATTCTGTGCGACTACGCCCTCGCCGCACCAGTGCGAACGCTCCGATTCACCCGAAGTGGTGATACATCAGTTCGACTCGGTGACGTCGCCGAGGTCCATCTCACCGTCACAAACCCCTCGGGCCGGGGCCTGCGCGCCCAGCTCCGCGATGCCTGGCCGCCCAGCAGCTGGCTCCCCGGCACGGAACAGGGGGCATCACGCCACGAGGTGACCGTGCCCGCGGGCGAGCGCCGACGGCTGACCACGGTGCTCCGCCCCACCCGCCGCGGCGACCGACAGGCGGAACGGGTGACGGTGCGCTCATTCGGGCCCATGGGTCTGGCAGCGCGCCAGGGCCACCACGAAGTCCCTTGGACCGTGCGCGTACTGCCCCCTTTCCACAGCCGCAAGCACCTGCCGTCGCGGCTTGCCCGCCTACGGGAACTCGACGGCCGCGCGAGCCTGCTCACCCGTGGCGAGGGCACCGAGTTCGACAGTCTCCGCGCGTACGTGCCCGGGGACGACACCCGGTCCATCGACTGGCGGGCCACCGCGCGCCAATCCGCCGTGGCTGTACGGACCTGGCGTCCTGAACGGGACCGGCACATCCTCGTCGTCCTCGACACCGGCCGCACCTCGGCCGGCCGGGTCGGCGATGTCCCCCGTCTCGACGCGGCCATGGACGCCACGCTGCTTCTCGCCGCGCTCGCCTCGCGAGCAGGCGATCGGCTGGACCTCCTCGCCTACGACCGTCGTACCCGCGCCCAGGTCAGGGGTCACGCGGCGGGCGATGTTCTGCCCGCACTGGTGAACGCGCTGGCCCCTCTCGAACCGGAGCTCGTGGAGACGGACGCGCGCGGCCTCGCCGCGGCTACGCTCAAGAACGCCGCGCGTCGATCCCTCATCGTGCTGCTCACCACCCTCGACGCCGCCCCCATCGAGGAGGGCCTCCTCCCGGTCCTCCCTCAATTGACCCGACGCCATACGGTCTTGGTGGCGTCCGTCGCGGATCCTCACGTCGAGGAGATGAGCCGGGGGCGGGGCACAGTGGACGCGGTCTACGAAGCGGCCGCCGGCACACAGGCACAGGCTCAGCGACGTCGTACGGCAGAACACTTGCAGCGCTACGGCGTCACTGTCGTGGATGCCACCCCGGAGAACCTCGCGCCGGCCCTCGCGGACGCCTATGTGGCGCTGAAGGCCGCTGGACGTCTCTGAGAGCGAAGGTGCGGTAGCCACAGTCCGCGATGGGCGCCTGGCTGTAACCGGCGACCATTGCAGGCTGCTGCATCAAAATATGGACCCATAACGCAGAAATGCCCCGTGCCTTTCGGCACGGGGCATTCCCCTAAAGATTGTTCGGCGGCGTCCTACTCTCCCACAGGGTCCCCCCTGCAGTACCATCGGCGCTGTGAGGCTTAGCTTCCGGGTTCGGAATGTAACCGGGCGTTTCCCTCACGCAATGACCACCGAAACACTATGAAAATATCGAACCGCTGGATGACAACACGGCCGTTCGTTACTTCAGAACTAACACAGTGGACGCGAGCAACTGAGGACAAGCCCTCGGCCTATTAGTACCGGTCAACTCCACCAGTCACCTGGCTTCCATATCCGGCCTATCAACC